>NZ_JADWPD010000046.1 GCF_017308975.1 Amycolatopsis sp. MtRt-6
TGTGGTTGTTCCGCCGCGGCCGCACGCCGCGCGCCCGCTGGTTCTTCCCCGTCGCGACCGCCGGGATCGCGCTGCCGTTCCTGGCCAACAGCGTCGGCTGGATCTTCACCGAAATGGGCCGCCAGCCCTGGTCGGTCTTCGGTGTGCTCAAAACCGCCGACTCGGTGTCGCCGACCGTCCCCGCGAGCAGCGTGCTGACCTCGCTGATCGTGTTCACCCTGCTCTACGGCGTGCTCGCGGTCGTCGACGGCGTCCTGATGGTCCGCTACGCCAAGGCCGGACCGCCACCGGAAGCACCGCAAGAACCCGAGTCCGACGAGCCGCGCCCCGCGGCCTTCGCCTACTAAGCGCCGGAGCACCGCCATGGCCCTCACCGACATCTGGTTCCTGCTCATCGCGGTCCTCTGGACCGGCTACTTCGTCCTCGAAGGCTTCGACTTCGGCGTCGGCACGCTCCTGCGCGTCCTCGGCCACGACGACACCGACCGCCGCGTCCTGATCAACACGATCGGCCCGGTCTGGGACGGCAACGAGGTCTGGCTCCTCGTCGCCGGCGGCGCCACCTTCGCCGCCTTCCCGCTCTGGTACTCCAGCCTCTTCTCCGGCTTCTACCTCGCGCTGCTGCTCGTGCTCGTCGCCCTGATCCTGCGCGGAGTCGCGTTCGAGTTCCGCGGCAAGCTCGACAGCCCCCGCTGGCGCACCACCTGGGACTGGATCATCGTCTTCGGCTCCGCCGCCCCCGCGCTGCTGTGGGGCGTCGCCTTCGGCAACATCGTCCACGGCGTCCCGCTCGACGCCCAGCACCACTTCACCGGCACCTTCTTCACCCTGCTCAACCCCTACGCCCTGCTCGGCGGCCTGGCCACGCTCAGCCTCTTCACCTTCCACGGCGCGGTCTTCCTCACCCTCAAGACCACCGACGCCCTGCGCGACCGGGCCCGCACCCTGGGCCGCGCGCTCGGCGGCACGGCGATCGTGTTCGGCGGCGTCTTCCTCACCTCCACCGCTATCGAACACGGCGGCTGGGCCTGGCTCACCTCGGCCCTCGCCGCCGCGCTGCTCGTCGCGGCGGTGCTGTTCGCCACCGGTGAGCGGGACGGGTACGCCTTCGCCTGCACCGCCGGCGCGATCATCGCCGTCACCTTCACGCTGTTCTGGTCGCTCTACCCGAACGTCCTGCCCTCGACCACCGACCCGGCGTTCAGCCTCACCACCACCAACGCCGCCTCGACGCCGTACACCCTGCAGATCATGACCTGGGTCGCGGTCGCGTTCACCCCGATCGTGCTCGCCTACCAGACCTGGACGTACTGGGTGTTCCGCAAGCGGATCAGCCGCGCCTCGATCCCGGCCGGCGGCGGCCTGCCCGTGGTCCGCCGGTGAAGCCCCTCGACCCCCGCCTGCTGCGCCACGCGAGCGCGGTCCGGCCGTTCGTCCTTGCCTGCGCCGCGCTGGGCGCGCTCACCGCGCTGCTGGTCCTCGCCCAGGCGGAACTGCTGGCGAAGACGATCACGTGGGCGTTCCTCGACGGCTTCGGTCTCCCCAGCCTGCTGCTGCCGCTCGGCCTGCTGGCCCTGGTCGTCCTGGCCAGAGCCGGGATCACCTGGCTGGCCGAGACGACCGCGCACCGCGCCGCCGCCCGGGCCCTCTCCCAGCTGCACGAAACGGTGATCGCGGCCGCGCTGCGGCTCGGGCCCCGGCCGGCCGGCCGCTCCCCCGCCGAGGTCGCCGCCCTGGCCACGCACGGCGTCGACCGCCTGGAGGGCTACTTCGCCCGCTACCTGCCGCAGCTGCTGATCACCTCGGTCGTCCCACTGGTGGTGGGGGTGCGGATCCTGCTCGCCGACTGGGTCGCCGCGGTCATCGTGGGGTTCACGGTGCCGCTGATCCCGATCTTCATGATCCTCATCGGCCTCTACACCCAGCGCGACGTCCGGCGCCAGTGGCAGACGCTGTCCGTGCTGGGCAACCACTTCCTCGACCTGGTCGCCGGGCTCGCCGAGCTGACCGCGTTCGGCCGCGCCCGCGCGCAGATCCGCTCGCTGCGCGAGATCACCGGGAAGTACCGCACGCACACCATGCGGACGCTGCGGGTCGCGTTCCTCTCCGCGCTGGCCCTCGAGCTGCTGGCGACGCTGTCGGTGGCGGTCGTCGCCGTGTCGATCGGCCTGCGGCTGCTGGCCGGCGAACTCGACCTCCAGACGGCGCTCGTCGTGCTGATCCTCGCCCCCGAGGTCTACCTGCCGCTGCGGGCGGCCGGCGCCCGGTTCCACGACAGCGCCGAAGGCCTCGCCGCCGCCGAAGAGATCATCGCCCTCGCCGACACCCCCACCGGCGACACCGGCACCCGCACCGTTCCCGACCTCACCCGCGTCGCTCTGCGCTGCGAAGACGTCACGGTCGAAGGGCGGTCCGGGCCGATCCTCGACCGGTTCAGCCTCCAGGTCCCGGCCGGCGAGGTCGTCGGCATCACCGGCCCGAGCGGAGCAGGCAAGTCCACGTTGCTCGACCTGCTCCTCGGCTGGCGACGTCCCGACGGCGGCCGGATCGTGGCAGGCGACGTCGACCTGGCCGACATCGGGCGGGCCACGTGGCACCGGCACCTCGCCTGGGTACCGCAGCAACCGCACCTGGTCGCCGGGACGGTGGCGGAGAACATCCGCCTGGGCTCCCCCGACGCGACCGGCGACGCCGTGCTCGCCGCCGCCGACACCGCGGCACTCGACGTCCCGCTGTCCACGGTGATCGGCGAGCTGGGCGCCGGGCTCTCGACCGGGCAACGCCGCCGCGTCGCACTGGCCCGCGCGGTGCTGCTCGACCGGCCACTGATCCTGCTGGACGAACCGACCGAGGGCGTCGACGCGGAGACCGAGGCTGCCATCCTGGAGCGGCTGCCCAAGGTCCTGTCCGGGCGGACCGCGGTGATCGTCAGCCACCACCCGGCGGTGCTGGCCCGCTGCGACCGGGTGGTCTCGCTCGGCGAACCGGTCGTCGTTCCCGCTGTCCCGGACACCGTCCCACCGCGGCCGGTCACGCGCCCGGCCACCACTCCGGTCGTTGCCTCGTCCACTGTGGACGTGGCGCGCTGGCGGCCGCTGCGCGAGGCGATCCGGCCCCACCGGCTGCGGCTCGCCCTGGCCTGCCTGGCCGCCACGGCCGCCCTGGGCTCCGGAGTCGCCCTCACGGCGACGTCGTCGTGGCTGATCGCGAGCGCGGCCCTGCACCCGCCGGTGCTGAGCCTGATGGTCGCGATCGTCGCGGTGCGGACGTTCGGCCTCGCCAAAGGGATCTTCCGCTACCTCGAGCGGCTGCTGTCCCACGACGTCGCCCTGCGCGCCCTGGCCGAGCTGCGGGTGCGGGTGTGGGCCCAGCTGGTCCGGATCGGCCCGGCGGGCACCGCCCGTCTCCGCCGGGGCGACCTCCTGCATCGGCTCGTGTCCGATGTGGACAGCCAGCAGGACGTCCTGGTCCGCGGCCTGGTCCCGGGCGTGTCGACGTTCCTGGTGTTGTCGGCGACCGCGGTCACCCTCGGGATCGTCCTGCCCGGCGCGGGTCTGGCGGCGGCCCTCGGCCTGGCCGTCGCCGGTGCGCTGGCCCCGGCCGTGGCAGCCCTGGCGGCACGCCGCGCACAACGCGAGACAGCGCGCCTGCGCGCGGACCTGACCGCGGGAACGGTCGAACTGCTGCAGGCGTCGGCGGACCTGATCACCCACGACGCGGCGACCCGGCGGCACTCGCGGCTGCGCGAACTCGACTTCGTCCTGACAGCCCTTCAGCGCCGGTCGGCGGTGTGGCGGGGCCTGGGTGGCGGGATGGCCACGCTGGCCGTCGGGCTGACGTCGGTGACATGCCTGGCGCTGGGCGTCCTGGCGGCGGTTCCCGGCCCCGCGCTGGCGGTGCTGGCGCTGACGCCACTGGCGACGGCCGAGCTGGTGGCGGGGCTGCCGGAGGCGGCGCAGCGGCTGCTCGGAGCCGCCGGCTCCGCACGTCGCCTCGCCGAACTGGACGTCCTCCCCGCGCCCCACACCGTCTCCACCCGTCCTGCCCCGGCCGCCGTGGAGCTGACCGCCGAACGCCTGTCGGTGCGCTGGCCCCAGGCCACGGCCGACGCGGTCCAGGACGTGGACCTCCACCTCGGCCAGGGGTGCCGGCTCGCGTTGACCGGCCGGTCGGGCGCGGGCAAGAGCACGGTGATCGCGGCGCTGATGCGTTACCTGGACCCCTCGGCGGGCCGGGTCCTGCTGGCCGACACCGACACGTTGACGTGCGAGGGCGACTCGGTGCGGAAGCGGATCGCCTGGTGCGGGCCGGAGACCCACCTGTTCGACAGCACGGTGCGCGAGAACCTCCGCCTGGCCCGGCCCTCCGCCGGCGACTCCGACCTGCGGGCGGCACTGGACCTGGCCCAGCTGGGACCGTGGCTCGCCCGGCTGCCGGACGGCCTCGACACGACGCTGGGCGCCCACGGAACCCCGGTCTCGGGCGGCGAGCGCCGGCGCATCGGCGTGGCCAGGGCCCTGCTGTCGGACCGGCCGATCCTCCTGCTCGACGAACCGACGGCGCACCTGGACGCACCCACGGCGGCGGCGTTGGCGGCCGACGTGCTGAAGGTGACCGAAGGTCGATCGGCGCTGGTCGTGACACACCGGCCGGCGGAGTTCGCGACACTTCCGGTGGTGGCGGTCTCCGCCGGCCGCGCCGTGAGCGCGACCTAGGGTTTCGTACCCGCGGCGCGAACCCTGCTGTTGACATCCCCGTAATCGCCGGAGACTCTGTTAGCGCTCACATCGCACCTGCTCGTGCGCCGGCCCCCGAGGAGCCCACCTATGGCAACGTTCACCCGTGTCCGTCAGCGATGGGCGGTCGCACTCGGCGTGCTCATCGTGCTGCTGACCGTGTTCACCCCGCCGGCCGGCGCCCAGTTCATCACGGTCAACAACCCGGTCATCCAGCAGCGCGCCGACACCGCGATCTACAAGCACACCGACGGCTACTACTACATGACGGCCTCGGTCCCCGACTACAAGCGGGTCGAACTGCGACGCGCCACGACACTGCAGGGCCTCGGCGGCGCCGCGACGGTCAACGCGTTCACCGCGCCGTCGAGCGGCGCGCTGAGCGGGTGGATCTGGGCGCCGGACATCCAGTTCATCGACGGCGCCTGGTACATGTACTTCTCGGCCTCGCCCGGCACCGCGCGATTCGACCAGCGGCTCTACTGGATCCGCAACACCTGCGCCAATCCGATGACCTGCGCGTGGAGCGCACCCCAGCGCTTCAACACCGGGTGGGAGTCCTTCCAGCTCGACGCGGCCTCGTTCGTCAATCGCGGGGTGCGCTACTTCACCTGGGCCCAGGACAGCCCGGCCACCAACTTCAACAGCCACATGTACATCGCCCGGATGAACGGGCCCACCGGCATCACCGGCACGGTCACCGAGATCGCGCGCCCGACGCACGCCTGGGAGATGGAAGGCGTCGCCGGCGTGGTGGAAGGGCCGTCGCCACTGGTCAAGAACGGCCGCGTGTTCATCGCCTACTCGGCCTCGGCGACCGACTCCCGGTACAAGCTGGGCCTGCTAACGGCCGACGACACCGCGGACCTGCTGGACCCCGCCTCCTGGCGCAAGAGCCCGAACCCGGTGTTCCAGACCGCGAACGGGGTCTACGGCCCGGGCCACGGCAGCTTCACCGTGGCCGAGGACAACCGCACGGACGTGTTGGTCTACCACGCCCGTGACTACGCCAACCCGACGCCGGACGCGCTCACCGACCCGAACCGGCACACCCGCTTCCAGCAGCTCTACTTCAGCGACAACGGCGCCCCGTTCTTCGGCCAGCCGCTGCCGAACGGAATGACCGCGCCCGGCATCCGGGGCCAGTACAGCGACCGCTGCGTCGACAACTACGACTTCGACACCACACCCGGCGCGCTCGTGCGGCTGTACAGCTGCAACGGCAACGCCGCGCAGGAGTGGGAATTCAACTACAAGGGCGCCGGCGGGTACGAGATCCGCAACCGCAACACCGGTACCTGCCTGACCGACATCAACGCCAGCACGGCGCTGAACGCCGACGTCGGCCTGGTCGCCTGCACCACCTCGACGGCCCAGCAGTGGCAGATCATCGACCAGGGCAACGGCTGGTTCTCGCTGCGCAACGTCGCCGGCAACATGTGCCTGGACAACTACGAATGGAAGGCCGTGAACGGTGCCCGGCTCTCGCTCTACACCTGCAACGGCTTCGCCGTCCAGCTGTGGCGGCGTGGTTAGCGCAGGACCGACGGAAGGGTAAGCGATCGCCGCGGCCGGTCCGGCCGCGGCGATCGGGTTCTCAGCCTTCCCAGGCCCAGTCGCGGATCTCCGGCAGATCCTCGCCGTGGGTGCGGATCCAGCGGCTGTGCCGGCCCTGGGCCTCGGTCATCTTCTGCCGCAGCACACCCGCCGTCGCGACGAGGCCCGGCACCCGGTCGATCACATCGATCACCAGCTGGAACCGGTCCATGTGGTTGAGCACCAGCATGTCGAACGGCGTCGTCGTCGTACCGTGCTCGGTGTAGCCGCGCACGTGCATCCCCGCGTGGTTGGTGCGGCGGTAGGCCAGCCGGTGAATCAGCCACGGATAGCCGTGGTAGGCGAAGATCACCGGCCGGTCCGGGGTGAACAACGCGTCGAACTCACGATCCGAGAGCCCATGCGGGTGCTCCGCCTCCGGCTGCAAGCGCATCAGGTCGACGACGTTCACCACCCGCACCGCGAGGTCCGGCAGCTCCTGCCGCAGGATCTTCGCGGCGGCCAGGACCTCCAGAGTCGGGGCGTCACCCGCGCAGGCGAGAACGACGTCCGGTTCCCGGTCGGTGTGGGTGCTCGCCCACTCCCAGATGCTCACCCCGCGCGCGCAGTGCAACGCGGCCTGCTCGGCGTCCAGCCAGTTCGGAGTGTCGTTCTTCCCCGCCACCACCACGTTCACGTAGTCACGGCTGCGCAGGCAGTGTGCCGCGACCTCCAGCAGCGTGTTGGTGTCCGGCGGGAAGTACACCCGCACCACCTCGGAACTCTTGTTCGCCACGTGGTCGACGAACCCCGGGTCCTGGTGGGAAAACCCGTTGTGGTCCTGCCGCCACACGTGCGAGGTGAGCAGGTAGTTCAGCGACGCCACCGGGCGCCGCCACGGGATCTGCCGGTGCACCCGCAGCCACTTGATGTGCTGGTTGACCATCGAGTCGACGATGTGCACGAACGCCTCGTAGCAGGAGAACAGCCCGTGCCGGCCCGAGAGCAGGTAGCCCTCCAGCCAGCCCTGGCACAGGTGCTCCGAGAGCACCTCCAGCACCCGGCCGTCGCGGGCCAGGTGCTCGTCGACCGGTTCGACCGTCGCCTGCCATTGCTTGCCGGTGACGTCGTAGACCGCGTCGAGCCGGTTGGAGGCCGTCTCGTCGGGGCCGAACAGGCGGAAGTTCGCCCGGCCGGCGTTGAGCGCGAAGACGTCGCGCAGGAACCGGCCCAGGACCCGGGTCGGCTCGGCCACCGTCGCCCCCGGCGAGGGCACGGCGACGGCGTGGGCCGCGGTGTCCGGCAGGGCGAGCGGGCGCAGGAGGATGCCGCCGTTGGCGTTCGGGTTGGCACCCATCCGCCGGTCCCCTGCCGGGATCATCGCCGTGACGTCGGCGACCGGGCGGCCGCGCTCGTCGAACAACTCCTCCGGACGGTAGGAGTGCAGCCAGTCCTCCAGCTGCTTCAGGTGGCCGGGGTTGTGCCGGACCTCGGCCAGCGGCACCTGATGGGAGCGCCAGGTCCCTTCGACCGGTTTTCCGTCCACAACGGACGGTCCGGTCCAGCCCTTGGGGCTGCGCAGCACGATCATCGGACGGGCCCCGAGGTCGGCGACCGCCGAGTCGAGCGCGGCGGCCATGGCCTGGTGCATCGTCTCCGGATCGCTGCCTTCGACGTGGATCGGCGCGTAGCCGTAGCCGCGCAACAGGGCGTCCAGTTCGGCGTGCGGGATGCGCGAGAGCAGCGTCGGGTTGGCGATCTTGTAGCCGTTGAGGTGCAGGATCGGCAGCACCGTGCCGTCGCGGACCGGGTCGAGGAACTTGTTGGCGTGCCACGACGTCGCCAGCGGACCGGTCTCGGCCTCACCGTCCCCGACGACGCAGGCGACGAGCAGGCCGGGGTTGTCGAACGCGGCCCCGAAGGCGTGGGCCAGGGAGTAACCCAGCTCGCCGCCCTCGTGGATCGACCCGGGCACCTGCGGCGCCACGTGGCTGGGGACACCGCCCGGGAAGGAGAACTGCTTGAACAGCTCCCGCATCCCCACCGCGTCGCGCGTGACCTCCGGCCAGGCTTCGGTGTAGCTGCCTTCGAGCCACGTGTTCGCCAGCAGCGCCGGACCTCCGTGACCGGGTCCGGTGACGAGCATGGCGTTCAGGTCGTGGGTGAGGATTGCCCGGTTGAGGTGGGCGTAGACGAAGTTGAGGCCGGGCGAGGTTCCCCAGTGCCCGAGCAGTCTCGGCTTGACGTGCTCCGGCCGGAGCGGATCGCGCAGCAGCGGGTTCGCCATCAGGTAGATCTGGCCGGCCGAGAGGTAGTTCGCGGCCCGCCAGAGGGCATCCACCTGAGCCAGCGCGGTGCTGCCGAGCACCGCGGGCCGGACGTCGACGGCGGTCATGCCTTCCGCTCCGGGCGGACCACGAGCACCGGGCAGCCGGCGTGCTGGACCAGCGCCTGGCTCGTCGAGCCCAGGAGCATGCCCGTGAACCCGCCGCGGCCGCGGCTGCCGACGACGACCAGCTGGGCCGTCTCGCTCTCCTCGAGCAGGGCGTGCCGCGGCCGATCGCGAACCAGCTTCCGGCGGACCTCGACGTCGGGGTACTTCTCCGGCCAGCCCGCGAGCCGCTGACCCAGCAGCCGCTCCTCCCCCTCTTCGAGGGATTCCGGCTGGGTCAGGATGCGCGCGCTGCCGAAGGCGTCCTCGTAGGTCACGTCGTTCCAGGCGTGCACCGCGACCAGCGGGACGCCGCGCAGCGAGGCCTCTTCGAACGCGACGGCGATGGCCTGCTCGCTGGTCGGGCTGCCGTCGACGCCGACCACGACGGGGCCGGTCGCGGAGTCGTGGTGCCCGCGGACGACAGCGACCGCGCAGTGCGCGTGGGCGGCGACCGACGCCGCCGTGCCGCCGAGGAGCATGTCGGCGAACCCGCCCGTGCCGGTCCGGCCGACGACGAGCAGCCGGGCGTGCCGGGACTCCTCGATCAGCATCGGCACCGGCGGGTCGTTGGGCAGCTCGGTCGTGACGACGAGGTCCTGGTCGACCGACAAGGCCAGAGCGCGGGCCTCGGCGACGGCGCGTTCGCCGTCGGCTTGGACCGCCTCGAACAGCGTCGCCGCGCCGACGCCGGTCATCCCGCCGCCGTAGTAGAGACCGGCGACCTGCAGCCCGTGCACGATCTTCAGCTGAAGGTGCCGCCGGGAAGCGAGCTTCGCCGCCCACGCGACGGCGGCGGTCGACCCCGCCGAGCCGTCGACGCCGACGGTGATCCTCGGGTCGGTGGTGGTCATCGTGTCTGCTCCTCACCCGCGTACGCGGTGTCGGCGGCGACGACCCCGGGCACAGCCAGCGCCAGCAACTGGGCGACGTGCCGGTCGGTGTCGTCGTCGTACTGGTCGGTGATGTCGGTGCCCGACGTCCGGGCGATCTCGGTGTCTTCCCGCGCGAGCATGCGGACGACGTCGCCGCGGGTGACGATCCCGACGACGGCCGAGCCGTCGACGATCGGCACCGCCCGGATCCGGGCGTCCACCAGGGCCTGGCACAGCTCGGCGACGTCGGTGCCGGTGCCCATCGCGGTGACGGGAGTGGTCATGACGTCGCCGACGGTCTTGCCGGCGGTGCTCTCGCGGGGTTCGCGGACATAGCGCGGATCGGCCGGGATGCGGCCGCGGATCAGGTCGGCCTCGGCGACGATGCCGACCAGGCCGCCGTCGTCGTCGACCACGGGCAGAGCGGTGAAGCCGTGCATGGACAGCCGCTCGGCCGCCTCCTTGGCCGAAGTCCACGGCTGCACGGTGATCACCGGCGAGGTCATCAGGTCGCGTGCGCGCATCGGAAGGTCCTTTCTGGTCACTTCCAAGCTAGAAAGCCGGGAACGTGGTGACCGCTGGCGTCGGTCACCGGTCGCGAGGACTTACGTCCCTTCTCGCGATCACGTCCGCGGGGGCCGCACCACCGCCACCGGGCAGGGCGAGTGCGCGATCAGGGCCTGGCTGGTCGAGCCGAGCAGCATGCCGGTGAACCCGCCCCGGCCACGGCAGCCGACCACGACCAGCTGCGCGTGCTCGCCGCGCTCCAGCAGCGTCCGCACCGGCCGGCCGCGCGTGACCTCCAGCTCGATCGCCAGCTCCGGGTACTTGCGCTGCCAGCCCACAACCTGCTCGGCGAGCTTGACGCGCTCCGCCGCCGCGATCTCGGCCGGGTTCTCCGCCAACGGGTGCGGCCGCAGCATGCCGTCAGCGACGACGTCGCTCCAGGTGTGCACCGCGACGAGCCCGATGCCGCGCAACCGCGCCTCCTCGCAGGCGAACGCGATCGCGGCCTCGCTGTCGGGCGAACCGTCGACGCCGACGACGACCGGCCCGGTGACCGGGGGCGGATCGTGCGGCTTCCGGCCGCGGACGACCACGATCGGGCAGTGCGTGTGGGCGGCCACGGCGACCGCGGTCGAACCGACCAGCAGCCCGGTGAAGCCGCCCAGTCCCCGCGAGCCCAGCACCAGCAGTTCGGCGTGCCGCGACTCCCGGACCAAGGCGGTGACGGCGCTCCACTCCCGGGCGGCCGTGGTGACGGACGCGGGGCTGTTCTTCGGCGACCGTCGGCACGTGGTCGCCGGCGGACGACGTACGGCGGTTCCTCTCCCGGAGTTCAGTGCACGACCACGACCGGGCAAGCCGCGTGCGCGAGCAGGGCGTTGCCGGTCGACCCCAGGACGCCGCCGGCGACCGGGCCGCGGCCGCGGGTGCCGACGACGATCAGCCGCGCGTCGCCGGCCGCGGTCAGCAGAGCGCTGGACGCGACGCGGTCCCGGACCGCCTGTGCGGTGATGTCCAGCGCCGGGTACTTGCGGGCCCAGCCCGCGAGGTGGGCGTCCAGCTCGCGCTGCTCGGTGACCCCGATGTCCGCGAGCTCCGCCTCGGGCACCAGCGGGCCGTCGTGCCAGGCGTGCACGACGTGCACCGGCGCCCGCACCGCGGCGGCTTCCTCGATGGCGAACCGCAGAGCGTGCTCGCCGGAGCCCGACGGGTCGACGCCGACGACGATCGGGCCGGTCCGCTCGGGCCGGTGCGCGGGCACGACCACGACCGGGCAGAACGCCCCGGCCGCCACCCGCAAGGCCACCGAACCGATCACCGCGCCGCGCAGCCCACCGAGACCGTGCGAACCGAGGACGACGAGCGCCGCGCCGCCGGACTCGGCGAGCAGCAGATCGACGGCGAGCCCGAGCCGGACCGACGTCTCGACCCGCACGCCCGGCGCCTGGTCACGGGCGATCTCAGCGGCGCGGCGAAGGAGTTCCTCCTGCGGGTCTCGGAGCCGGCACAGCTGCGCCGCTCAGGCGACGTCGTTCCAGACGTAGTCCAGGCGGTTGCGGACCTCCACCACCCCGGACAGCTCCTGGATCAGCCGCGTCACCGGGTCGATGTCGCTGCGCCGCTCCACGCGCCCCACGACCATCACGACCCCGGCCCGGACCTGCACGCGAACCCGGTCGGGCCCGAGGTCGAGCCGGTCACGCACGCGGTCGGTGATCTCACGCTCGAGGTCGGCGTCGCCGCGGGTGAAGACCGCCACCAGATCGCGGCGGGACAGCACCCCCGCCACCTTCCCGCCCCGCAGCACGAACAGCCGGCGAACGCCGGTGCGCGCGAACTCCGCCGCGGCGGCGGCGAGCGTCGCCTCGGCGTCGATCGTGACGGCCGGGCTCGTCATCAGGTCCTTCGCCGTGCACGCCGTCGCCTTGCGGGCCAGCCGGCGGTCACGCCACCGGGGCTTGCGGTCCTCCCACAGGTGCGGCAGCAAGTCGGCCTCGGAGACGACACCAACGAGCGCGCCCGTCTTGTCGAGGACACCGACCGCGCCGATCCCGTTGGCGGTCAGCAACTCGGCGATGTCCTTGAACGGCGTCTGCGGGGAAACAGTGATCGGGTCGGCGGTCATCACCGCGGACACCATTCCGGCGTTCATGTCCGGTTCTCCTTCTCGGTACGGACCACCATCACCGGGCACGACGCGTGATGCAGCAGAGCCTGACTCGTCGAACCCAGCACCAGCCCGGTGAAACCACCCCGGCCGCGGCTGCCGACCACGACCAGCTGCGCGCCGCGGCTCGCCGACAGCAACCGGGCCCGGGGCCTGTCGTGCTCGACCCGGCGCTCGACCTGGACGTCCGGGTACTTTTCCTGCCAGCCGGCGAGCCGCTCGGCCAGCAGCCGCCGGCCGGAGTCCTGAACGGCTTCGCCCTGGAAGGCGACGTTGCCGTCGCTGAACAGGCCGGCGGTGTCCCCGTCGTGCCAGGCGTACAGCGCGACGAGCGGAGCACCGCGGAGCGAGGCCTCCTCGAACGCCCAGGCGATCGCGGCCTCGCTCAGGGGGCTGCCGTCGACGCCGACGACCACCGGGCCGTCCACGGACTCGTTCCCGCGCACGACCACGACCGGGCAGTGCGCCTTGGCGGCGAGGTCGACGTCGGGCGAGCCGCTGAACAGGCCCGCGATCGCGCCGACGGGCTCTCCGGTGACCAGGACCCGCGCCCGTGCCGAGACCTCCAGCAGGACGGGGATCGGCCCGCGATCACTGGCCTCGGTGGAGACGGCCGCTCCGGGAACGGCGGCTTCGAGGGTCGCCCGCGTCGTGCGCAGCAGCTCGCCGGCTTCGGCCCCCTTGACCGCGAGCCAGTCCGACGGCGGGTACATCTTTCCGCCGAACGCGGCGTCCTCGTAGCCGTACGCGGTGAAGACGAGCAGCGCCGCGTGCCGGCGAGCGGCTTCCCCGGCCGCCCACAACGCGGCCGCCGCGGCCGTTTCCGAACCGTCGACGGCGACGACGACCGGCGGGTTTCCGGTTGTGCTCATGACCTGTTTCCTCCGGGTTCCGGTGCGCGGACCACGCATCCGGCTCGAAGGTAGGGCTCGCCGGCGGGCGGACGCTGCGGCCGTTCGTCCCCGCACGCGAGGACCTTTGGCCGCTCTGCTTCAGGCGAGACGGCGGCCTGCGTCCATCACGAATTGATGGATTGATAGAATCATCAATCCAGGAGGTACTCATGCCCGCCAGGTCCCGCACGACCGAGCCGCTCTACCGGATCAAAGCCGACCTGTTCAAGTGCCTCGCGCATCCGACCCGGATCCAGGTGCTGGAGGTGCTGGCCGCGGCCGGCGACGAGGGTGCCCCGGTGACGCGGCTGCTCGAAGTGACCGGCTGTGAAGCCTCCCAGCTGTCCCAGCACCTCGCGGTGTTGCGCCGTACCCGGGTCGTCACCTCGTCGCGGACCGGCAACGCCGTCGACTACTGGCTTGCCGAACCGCTCGTGGCCGAGCTGCTCGTGGTCGCGCGCGCTTTCCTGCTGGCCGGGCTGCACCCCGGTTCCGAGCAGCTGCGCGCGGCGCGCGAGCTGCCGTCGCTGCCCGGCGCGAGTCCCCAAGCCGTGCTCGACGCGATCGCGGCACGGGTGTGACCGCCCGCGACCTGCTGCCGGGCCGCGACGACTACGACCTGCGGCCGCCGGTGCTGCGCGCGGACCTGCTCGCCGGGGTCACGGTCGGTGTCGTCGCGTTGCCGCTGGCACTGGCCTTCGGGGTCAGCTCCGGCGCGGGACCGGCGGCGGGGCTGGTCACGGCCGTCGTGGCGGGGATCGTGGCCGCGGTGTTCGGCGGCTCCCCGGTCCAGGTGTCCGGGCCGACCGGTGCGATGGCCGTCGTCCTGGCCCCGATCGTCGCGGCCCACGGCGCGTCCTCGGTCGCTTTGGTCTCGATCCTCGGCGGTCTGGTCGTGCTCGTCGCGGGAGCCGCGCGGCTGGGCCGGCTGGTCGGCTACCTCCCGTGGCCGGTCGTCGAGGGCTTCACACTCGGCATCGCCTGCATCATCTTCCTGCAGCAGGTCCCCGCGGCCGTCGGCACCAGCGCGCCGCCGGGGAAGAACCCGCTCCTGGCCGCGGCCGGATCCGTCGCCCGTGCCGTGACCGGCGGCGGCCCGGCCGTCTGGACGATCGCGGCCGTGGTGCTGGTCGCCGTGCTCATGGTGGTGCTGCCCAAGCTGCACCGCGGCATACCGGCGTCCCTGCTCGCGGTCGCCGCGGCGACCGTCGCCGCCGAGGTCGTCCACGCGCCCCTGCCGCGGATCGGTGGCTTGCCGAGCACCCTGGCTCCGGCACTGCCGTCCTTCAGCCTCGGTGCCGTCGGCGACCTCACCGGAGCGGTCGTCGCGGTCGCCGCGCTGGCGGCGATCGAGTCCCTGCTTTCCGCTCGCGTCGCCGTGACGATGACCCGCGGCGGGCCACCGGTGGGGCCGACCCGCCCGAACCGCGAACTGGTCGGCCAGGGACTGGCCTCGATCGCCAGCGGGCTCTTCGGCGGTATGCCCGCCACCGGCGCGATCGCCCGCACCGCCGTCAACGTCCGCTCCGGCGCCCGGACCCGGCTGGCGGCCATCACGCACGCCCTGGTGATCCTCGCGGTGATCTACGCCGCCACGGGGCTCGTGTCCCGGATCCCGCTGGCCGCGCTGGCCGGCGTCCTCATGGTCACCAGCCTGCGGATGGTGCCGTTCGGCACGATCCGCGAAGTCGTCCACGCGAGCCGCTCCAGCGCGGTCACCTTCGCCGTGACCGCGCTCGTGACCGTCGCGGCGGACCTCATCCTCGCCGTCGAGGTCGGCCTGCTGGTCGCCGCGTTCTTCGCCCTGCGCCACCTCGCCGGCGCCGCCCACGCCCGCCGCGACCCGCTGCCCGGCCCCGCCGCCCCCGGCGACGAGCACATCGCGGTGTTCGGCTTCGAAGGCGCCCTGTTCTGGGGCGCCTCGGAGCGCATCGTCACCGAAATCGGCGGCACCGCCGACGACGTCCTCGTCGTCATCCTGCGGCTGTCCCGCCTGCACCTCCTCGACGCCACCGGCGCCAAAGCACTCGGCGAAGCGATCGAAGAACTGGAAGCCCGCGGCATCACCGTGCTGGTGAAGGGAATCCGGACGCACCACCGCCACCTGCTGACCGCCACCGGCGCCCTCGGCAAGCTCCGGCACGAGAACCACCTGTTCACCGACCTCGACGACGCGGCCGCCCACGCCCGCTCGCACGTGCGGCGCGCTCGGACACCCGATGCCACGGCCGTCGGTCCGGAAAGCCGGCCCAGGCTGCGCTGAAGCCGTACCCGTACCCGCGCATCGTCCTCCCCCGCTCGGTGTCCGAAGTGGACTGTGCCGTCCCGGCGACCACCGGGCCCGGCGGCTCGGACCCGGTTCACTGCTGGTGACCTTGTGCTCTTTCGGAGCCCGGTCCACCCGGGAGATCCTCGAGCCGAGCCTTCCGATCCACAGCGTGCCGCGCCGCGGCATGGGGGGAGACATGACTTCAGCCATCACGCCGGTCGGCCTGCTGGACTCCGATCAAGTGAAATCCGTGATCGGCGCCGCGGTGCTGGCCCCGTCCACGCACAACACGCAGCCCTGGCGGTTCCGCTGCACCCCCGTGGGCCTCGAACTGCACGCGGACACCGAGCGCGCGCTTCCGGTCGTCGACGCCGACCAGCGGGAACTGCTGCTCTCCTGCGGGGCCGCCTTGTTCAACCTGCGCACCGCCATCCACGCCCTCGGCGCCCACCCGGCCACGACGCTGCTCCCCCGGCGTGACGAGCCGAACCTGCTGGCCGTCGTCCGGCCCTTCGCCGCCCGCAAACCCGACCCGCGGCTGGTCGAGCTGGCCGGCGCGATCCCCCGCCGGCACACCAACCGCACGCCGTTCGAGAAGGCCGCCATCCCCCCCTCCGTGGTCACCAAGCTGCGCCACGCCGCCGAGATCGAGCAGGCCTGGCTGCCCCGGCTGGACGCCGTCCAGCTGGACCGGCTGCGGGAACTGGTCAACAAGAGCCACCACGCCCAGCTCGCCAACCCCGCCTTCGTCGCCGAATGGCGGTACTGGACCGGCCGCGACCGGGGCAGGCGCGACGGCGTCCCCGGCTGCGCCGCCGGAGCGATGCCCGCCGACGACGGTGGCTGGATCTTGCGCGACTTCGGGGCCGAACCCTCGGCCCGGCGCGGCCGGATCGACGAATCCGACCCACTGGTCGTGGTCATCGGCTCCTTCGACGACACCCGCCTCGACCAGCTCCGCGCCGGCCAAGCCATGCAGCGAGTGCTGCTGACCGCGACCGCCACCGGGCTCGACGCGTCGTTCATCTCCCAGCCGGTCGAAGTCGGCTCCGTCCGTGCCGAGCTGCGCGACCTGCTCGGCGGCGGACTCTGGCCGCAGATCGTCCTGCGCCTGGGCCTGGGCAAGCCGGTGGCATGGACACCGCGCCGGTCGCTGGCCGACGTCCTGATCGAGCCGGACCGGCTCAGCGCCTGATCACCAGGCGGCCGGACGGGTTTCCGGCAGGCGAACATCCGAACAGAGCTACGGGGAAGGAATGACGATGACGGAACAGGGAGCGCGGCCGATCGTGGTGGGGGTGGACGGTTCGACCGCCGCGACCCACGCGGTGAGCTGGGCCGCCCAGGAGGCGGTCCGGCGGGATCTGCCGCTGGTGATCGTCCACGCGTGCGTGCTGGTGCCGGTGGCCGTGCCGTACGCGGAGGGGCTGGTGCCCGCCTACCACCGCGCGCAGCTGGAATACGGCCGCGAATGGCTCGATGCGGCGGAAGCGGTGGCGCAGAAGGCCGCGCCGGACGTGCGGGTGAGCACGGACCTGGTCCGCGGCTGGGCGGCCGAGCAGCTGATCGCCCGCTCGGCGTCGGCGGAGCTCGTCGTGCTGGGGTCACGGGGCCTGGGCGGGTTCACCGGCTTGGTGGTGGGGTCGATCGCGGTGGCGGTGGCCACCTACGGCCATTGCCCGATCGTGGTGGTCCGCGGCGCCGACGCCCGGACCGAACCGCGCCACGACGGGCCGGTGGTCGTCGGCGTGGACGGGTCACCCACCAGCGCGGCGGCGATCCCGTTCGCCTTCCGCGCCGCCGCCTCGCGCGGGGTGCCGCTGGTCGCGGTGCACACCTGGCTGGACCTGCCACTGGGCGAGATCGGCGTGGACGAGGCCTGGAACGCGATCGAGCGCGAGCACCGCGCGCTGGTCGGCGAGTGGCTCGCCCCGGCCCGGGCCGAGCACCCGGACGTGCCGGTGGAGGTCGTCGTCGCCCGGCACCGGCCCGCGCACACCCTGCTCGAACAGGCCGAGAACGCCCAACTGGTCGTGGTCGGCTCCCGCGGCCGGGGTGGCTTCCGCGGCCTGCTCCTGGGTTCCACCAGCCACGCCCTCATCTACCACGCCGCCTGCCCGGTGGCCGTCGTCCCACCACCCCGGCCGTGACCGGGACACGGACCGGCCAGGAACCTGCAGCGTCGCAGCCGTGGCGGCTGGACACCACCGACGTCGCCGCCCGGCTCGGCGTGGACCCCGCCCGTGGCCTGGACGAAGCGGCGGCGGCGCACCGGCTCGCGGACGCGGGACCGAACCGGCTGGCCGAAGCGGCGGCCCGGCCGTGGTGGCAGGCGCTGGCCGCCCAGATCGCCAATCCGCTGAACGTGGTGCTGGTGCTCGCCGCCGCGCTGGCCGGCGTAGTCGAACGGTCGTACCGGGAAGCGCTGGTCATCGGGGTGGTCGTGGGCCTCAACGGCGTGCTGGGGTTCTTCCAAGAACGCCGCGCCGACCGCGCCGTGGCGGCCCTGCGGGAAATACTGAGCCCGTCCGCGCGGGTCCGGCGTGGCGGGCAGGTCGTCGATGTGCCGGCCGCCGATCTGGTGCCCGGCGACATCGTGCTGGTCGAGGCCGGAGACCGGATCCCCGCCGACGGACGCGTCCTCGACCAAGTCACCCTGGAGGCCGACGAATCCGGCCTGACCGGCGAATCGGTCCCCGTGGCCAAGACCAGCGAAACCCTGCCCGCCGATGCCGGCCTGCCCGACCGCGCCTGCATGGCCCACATGACCGGCATCGTCACCCGCGGCCGCGGCGAACTGCTGGTCACCGCCACCGGCATGGCCACCGAGATCGGCAAGGTCGCCGGCCTGCTGCAACGCACCGAAGCCGTCCGCACCCCACTGCAGCGGCAGCTCGACCGGCTCGGGGTGCGGCTGGCCTCCCTCGCCGGGATCGCGGTCATCCTGGTCGCGGTGATCCAGTTCGCCACCGGCAGCGGCCTCGGCGAAGTGATCACCCTCGCCGTCGCACTGGGGGTGGCGGCCATCCCGGAAGGCCTGCCCGCGGTCGTCACGGTCACCCTCGCCCTGGGCATGCGCCGCATGGCCCGACGGCGCGCCATCGTCAAACGCCTCACCGCGGTCGAGACCCTCGGCTCCACCACGGTGATCTGCACCGACAAGACCGGCACGCTCACCCTCAACCAGATGACCGCCCGCTCGCTGTGGCACGCCGGCCGCCGCTACCGCGTCAGCGGCGAGGGCTACCGGCCCGAAGGGACGATCACGGCCGAAGACGACGGCCCGGTTCCCGACCTGCGCGACGTGCTGGTCTCCGCCGCCCTGTGCAACGACTCCGTCGTCCACGACGGCACCCTCGTCGGCGACCCCACCGAGGGTGCCCTCGTCACCCTCGCCGGCAAAGCCGGAATCGACGTCACCGCACTGCGCCGGGCCGCCCCGCGCGTCGCCGAAATCCCGTTCGACTCCGGCCGCAAGTACATGGCCACCTTCCACCGCCACGGATCCGGCGTCCGGGTGTGCGTCAAGGGCGCCCCGGACGTCCTGCTCCGCCACGCCACCCACGTCCGCCGCGCCGACAGCGACCGCCCGCTGGACGAGCAGCGGTACCGCGAGATCTCCGCGGTGCTCGAGGAACTCGCCGGCCGCGGCGAACGCGTGCTGGCCATCGCCGTCGCCGACCTCGACCAGCCCGGCCTCAACACGACGGCTCCGTCCCTACCGGAGCGCCTCATCCTCATCGGCCTCGTCGGCATCCTCGACCCGCCCCGCCCGGAAGTCGCCGACGCGGTCGCCGAGTGCCACACCGCCGGCATCGACGTCAAGATGATCACCGGCGACCACCTCGCCACCGCCACCTCGATCGCCCACACCCTCGGCATCACCGGCCGCGGCATCACCGGCCAGGACATCGACCGCCTCGACGACGACGCCCTCGAACAGCAGGCTCCCGCGATCGGGGTGTTCGCCCGCGTCGCCCCGGAACACAAGATCCGCATCGTGCAGACGCTGCGACGCCGCCACGAGACCGTCGCCATGACCGGCGACGGCGTCAACGACGCTCCCGCGCTCAAAGGCGCCGACATCGGCGTGGCCATGGGCATCACCGGCTCCGACGTGTCCAAAGAGGCCGCCTCGATGGTCCTCACCGACGACAACTTCGCCACCATCGTCGGCGCCGTCCGCCAAGGCCGCACCATCTACGACAACATCGTCAAGTTCGTCCGCTTCCAGATCAACACCAACCTCGCCGCCATCCTCACCATGGTCGCCGGATCCGTGCTCTTCCGGTCCGAACCCGCCGTCCTCACCCCGCTGATGCTGTTGTGGGTCAACGTCATCGCCGACGGACCGCCCGCGCTGGCGCTCGGCCTCGAACCCGCCCGCCGCGCCGTCATGCACGAACCACCCCGGCCCCCGGGCGCGCACATCCTCACCGGACGCCGCCTCGCCCGCATCGCCGGCACCGGCCTGCTCATGACCGCCGGCACCCTCTACGCCTACCAGCTCGGCCTCGACCACGGCACCGCCACCGCCCAAACCCTCGCCTTCACCACCTTCGTGCTCTACCAGCTGTTCAACCTCTTCAACGTCCGCGACGAAAACGCCACCGTCTTCGGCCCACTGCTGCTCCGCAACTGGCGCCTCTGGACCGCCACCGCCGCCGTGCTCGCCCTGCAGATCGCCGCGGTCCACATTCCGGCAGCACAGGCACTGGTCGGCACGACCGCCCTCACCGCCACCGACTGGGCCGTCGCCACCGCACTGGCCGCCACCGTGCTCGGCTTCGAAGAACTCCGCAAAGCGCTCCGCCGCCGGCTCACTCCCAGCGGCCACGCCCCGGTCGTCGACGGCGGCGTCACGGCCCACCCGACCCGGCGCCCCGGGGCCCGAACCAGGCCGTGAGAGCCTGTGTCAGGCGCTCCGCGTCCCGGCCCGTCCAGGCGACATACCCGTCCGGGCGCAGCAGGACCGCCGGTGTGCCGAGGTCGTGCGTGACGACGTCGACGCCGTCCTTCCAGTCCGCCGCCGCGTCGGCCAGCGCCGCCGCGGCCGGGGCGACCAGGAGCACCGGGCGGCCCGGGTGCAGCAGCTCGGCGACCGTCCGCTCGCCGAGCCGGAAGTTCGGCAGGAACTCGCCGTCCGGGCCGTAGCGGACGCCCTGCCCGGTGATCCGGTCGCTGAGCAGCCGGTTGGCCTCCGGGACCGCCAGCAGGTCGCCGAGGAGTTCGCGCAGCGGCTCGAACTCCGGCCCCGGCCGCATCAGCGCGGCCTGCGCGCGGGTGTTGGCGATGACGGCTTCGGCGACCGGGTGCCGCTCCGCGTGGTAGGTGTCGAGGAGCGTGTCCGGGGCGGTGCCGGCGACGACCATCGCGAGTTTCCAGCCGAGGTTGATCGCGTCCTGCAGCCCGAGGTTGAGGCCCTGGCCGCCGAGCGGCGCGTGCACGTGGGCCGTGTCGCCGGCGAGCAGCAGCCTGCCGTGGCGGTAGCGGTCGGCCAGCCGGGTGAAGTCGCTGAACCGGCCGAGGAACGTCGCGTCGCTCATCGGCACGTCGTGACCGAGGATGCGGGACGCGGCCGCGCGCAGTTCCTCGAGCGTGACCGGGGCGCCGCGCTCGGGCAGCGGCTCGGTGAACTCGTGGGTCAGGATCCGGCTGTGCCCGGCCGGGTTCGGGTTGATCAGCGTCCAGCCGGACGGCCCGTGCGTCCAGCCGCCGGGCACCCGCGCCGGGTCACCCAGGCGGGCCAGGCCGAGGAGGCCGGCGAAGGTCGCCGGGTGGGTCGTCCCGGTGATCCCGGCCGCCTCGCGGACGGTGCTGCGGGCGCCGTCGCAGCCCACGACGTAGTCGCCGGTCAGTTCGCCGCGGTCGGTGGTGACGGTGACGCGGTCGCCGTCGTCGCGGACGCCGGTGACCTGGTGCCCGCGCAGGACCTCCACGCCGGACGAGCGTGCCCGCGCCTCGAAGAACCGCTCGATGGCGGACTGGGACTGGCCGATCATCGGCGGCCCTTCGAGGGCGGGCGACTCCAGCGTCAGCACCGGGCGGCCGCCGAAGTGGAACGGGACTTCGACGACGGCGTCCGGCTCGGACGGCGGGTCCGGCACGGGCAGGTACCCGCAGCGCAGCAAGGACTGCGTGGTGCGCGCGTGCAGGGTGCCCGCGCGCGGTTCGTCGTGGGTGGTGGTCAGTTTTTCGACGACGGTGGCCGCCACGCCGCGGCGGCCGAGCTCGGCGGCCAGCAGCATGCCGACCGGCCCGCCGCCGGCGACGATCACGCGGGGCATGGTCCCTCCCGTGCGGTGCCTCACGCCGGGCGAATCGACTGGCGGTGCCGGAACACGTCGTCCGGGTCCCAGTGCGCCTTCGCCCGCCGCAAGCGCGCGTAGTTGTCCTTGAAGTACAGGTCGTGCCACGGCACCCCGGAGGTGTTCCAGTCCGGGTCCGACAGGTCGGCGTCCGGGTAGTTGACGTAGCAGCCGTCGACCACCTCGCCCGGCACCGGGACACCGCCCGTTCCGGCGTACATCGAACGGTAGAACTCCCGCACCCAGGCGATGTTCGCCGCGTCGGCGTCCACTGTGGACCAGAACGACTGGTACAGCAGCTTGAACGTGCTGTCCCGCTGGGCCACCGCGGTCGCGGCCGGATCGGCCGCCGAGATCGCGCCGCCGTAGGAGAACGCGACCAGCATCGTGTTCGGGTTCGTGACGCCCGGCCGGGTCAGGAACGCGTACGCGGTCCGCAGCTGGTCGTCCGGCAGGGGGTTCCGGACGTACGCCGACTTGTGCTCGGCGCGCAGCGTCGGGTCGTTCAGCACCGGCGTGTTCGTGCCGAGGAACCGCGTCGCCCGCAGCCACGGCAGCCGCCGCGGCCGGGCCAGGCCAGGCATCGGGCCGAATTCGCCCGCCCGGGCGAACCCGGTCGTCGCCAGGTCGCCGAGGACCGCGGACAGGTGCTCGTCGAGCACGCGGGCCGCGGCCGGCGCGGCCGCGTCGATCTGCGCCACCAGGCCGACCGTGCCGTTGCAGCGGTGGTTCAGCATGAGCAGGCTCGACAGCGCCGCGCCCGGCGAGTCCGGCGCGCGGTGCTCGTGGTGCCAGCGCGCGTAGCCGCCGAGCAGGCGGGCGAACCGCCGCTCGTCGAGGTCCGCCCACGGCACCGACAACGCGGCCACCAGCACCTCGGACGGCGGCGTGACCAGCGGCGCCTCGAACAGGAACCGCGTCACCACGCCGAACGAGCCGCCCCCGCCGCCGGTGTGCGCCCAGAACAGATCCGCCTCGGGGCCGGTGGAATCGCGGGTGGCGACGACGGTCCGGCCGTCGGCGAGCACGACCTCGACGCCGTGGAGGTGGTCGACGGTCAGGCCGTCGCGCCGGGACAGCAGGCCGTAGCCGCCGCCGGTGATGTGGCCGCCCGCGCCGACCGAATAGCAGATCCCGCCGGGGATCGTCACGCCCCAGCCGCGGTACAGCTTCTCGTAGACGTCCTGCAGCTTCGCCCCGGCCCCGACGGAAAAGACGCCGTCCGAGAAGTCCACTTCGGACATCGCGCCGAGGTCGACGAGCTCGTCGACGTCTTCGTGGTGGACGAAGTCCTCGAAGCAGTGGCCACCGCTGCGGATCGAGAGCCGCCCGGTGGCGCCGGCGACCGCCGAAGCGACCTCCGCCGTGGTGCGCGGCAGGTGCACGGACGCCGGTTTCGCGGTGTAGCGCTGGTTGATCCCGGCCGTGAAGTCCGCGTAGCGCGGGTCTTCCGGCCCGATGGCGCATCCGGTCATGGCTCCTCCTGGGGGAAGGCCGGGACGGCAGCGTCCCGGCCTTCGCTCAGAGGTCTTCGGCGAGCTTCCCGCCGAGGCCCCAGTGGTCCTTTTCGACGTCGGTGACGATCACCGTCACCGCCGCTTCCGGGCACTTCGCGAGCCGGGAAACGGTGCCTGTCACCTCTTCGACGAGCTGACGGCGTTCGGGCTCACCGGCCCCCTTCCACCAGCTGACCTGCACGACCGGCATGGCGGTCCACCTCCTCTCCGGTTTTCGTGTCGCCACGGCGGTCGAGTCCCACCGCGGCCAGGGCGACGGCCAGCGAAGCCACCGCCAGCCCGGCGCCGATCCAGCTCGGCGAAAGCAGCCCCGCACCGGCGCTGATGCCGAGGCCACCGAGCCACGGGCCGAGCGCGTTGCCGACGTTGAACGCCGAGATGTTGCTGGTGCTCGCCAGGGTCGGCGCGCCTTCGGTCTCGTTCATCACCCGCGTCTGCAGCGCCGGGTTGATCAGGAAGCTGCCGATCCCGAACAGGAACAGCGTCGCGATCATCGCCGGCTTGCTGTGCGCGGCGAGCGAGAACGCGCCGAGCATCACGGCCAGCACGAGCAGGCCCGCGCACAGCGTGCCCATCAGCGAGCGGTCGGCGAACCGGCCGCCGAGCACGCTGCCGAGGAAGGTGCCGACCCCGAACAGGGCCAGCAGCGGTGGCACCGAACCGGACGAGAAGCCGGTGACGTCGGTCAGCAGCGGCGCGATGTAGGTGTACGCGGTGTAGAGCGCGGCCTGGCTGAGCATGGTCGTGCCCAGCGCCAGCCACACCTTCGGCTTGCGGAACGCGGCCAGCTCGTGGCGCACGCCCAGGTGGCCGGCGCGCGGCTGGTGCGGGACCAGCGCGACGACGCCGATGAGGTCGATCACGCCGAGGACGGCGATCGCCAGGAACGTCGCGCGCCAGCCGAAGTGCTGGCCGATGAACGTGCCGAGCGGGACACCGGCGATGGTGGCGATGGTCAGGCCGCCGAACATGATCGCGATGGCGCGGGCGCGTTTGGCCGGTTCGACCAGCCCGGCCGCGACCACCGCGCCGATACCGAAGAACGAGCCGTGCGCGACGGCGGTGACCACGCGGGCGGCCATCAGCACGCCGAACGACGGCGCGAGCGCGGCGACCACCTCGCCGACGACGAACACCACCAGCAGTGCGACGAGCGCCGCCTTCCGCGGCACCTTGGTGGTCGCCGCGGTGATCAGCGGCGCGCCGACGACGACGCCGAGCGCGAACAGCGAGATGAGCAGCCCGGCCTGGGGCAGGGAAACACCGAAGGCGCCGGACAGTTCCGGCAGCAGGCCGGCGATCATGAACTCGGTCGTCCCCAGGCTGAACACAGTCAGCCCGAGCACGAACAGGGCGATGGGCATCGTGACTCCCGAAGGGGTTCGGTGCGCGGTCAGGGCTTCGCGTCGAGGGCCGACAGGCCGGCTTCGGCGATCTTGACGTCGTCGGTCCAGTGGGCACCGGAGACGCCGATCGCCCCGACGAGCTCGCCGTCGACCACGATGGGCAGGCCGCCGCCCATGCCGACCAGGCGGTCGATCGCGGTGGGCGCGGCCGTCCGCAGCACCGGGTCGGCGTCGAGCACCTCCGACCACTTCTGGGTCGGCATCCCCGACGACGCGGCCGTGTAGGCCTTGTCCTGCGCGACCTGGACGGCGTTGAGCTTCGCCCCGTCCTGCCGCAGGAACGCCTTCAGGTGGCCGCCTTCGTCCACCACCGCGACGGCGAACCGCTTGTCGGTCCCCTTCGCGGCCTCGTCGGCCGCGCGGACGATCTGCCAGGCCAGCTCGTCGCTGACGGACGACCGGCGCTGCACGTGAGGCATGACTGAACTCCTTCTCGGGTTGGCGCTGTCTGTGGGCTCCGTTCGACCGTAACAAATCTGGATTGATCGGTAAACAACAGGGGGGTTGATGACGTGCCCTGAATCAGCAACTTCCTGGGAAAACGCCGAAAAATTTACCTCAGCGGCCAGCCATTGTTGATCAATCAGTCCAGATAACGACTCCTGTTGTTGACCGATCGTTCCACCATCTTTAGACTGGACCCATGCCACGCGTCCGCGAGTTCGACACCGACGAGGTGGTCCAGAAGGCCATGGAGGTCTTCTGGCGCCAGGGGTACGAGGCCACCTCGATCCAGGACCTCGCCGAGGCGACCGGGCTCGGGCGCGGCTCCCTCTACGCCGCGTTCGGGAGCAAGCACGGCCTCTACGAGCACGCGCTGCAGCGGTACGTGCGGCAGACCACCGACGCCACGCGCGAATCGCTGATGCGGCGGGTGCCGATCCGGCAGGTGATGCGCGACCTGCTGCTGGGCCGGATCGACGACGCGCTGAAGGAACCCGGCCGGCCCGGCTGCCTGCTCGTCATGGCGATCACCGAACGGGTACCGCACGACGACGTCGCCAACCGGATCGTGTGCGATGCGATCGCCGCGTTGCAGGACTCCTTCCACGGCACCCTGCACCTGGCCCGCGGCATGGGCGAGCTGCCGCCGGACACCGACATCCCCGCGGTGTCGAACTTCCTGGTGACGATGATCCAGGGACTGCGGGTGATGAGCGCGGTCTGCCGCGACAAGCCACTGCTGGAACAGGTCGTCGACACCGCTTTGCTCGCCATTCCGCAATAAGCACCGTTTCCACACCCGACTGGCGGCCACCGCGAGGTGGCCGCCTTTTTTCTTGTCCAGGAAAAGTCGATCATGCGTGGCAGGCCATTCGGTTTCAACCAGCCGACATCAGCGGAACCATCCGTAAAACCCGGACTTGCGGGAAGTAACCGCACGACGTATGTGACATCCTTCACAGCAGGCGCCCGACTCGGGGTTTCCCCGTGGTTTTGGGCAAACCGGCGGACATCCCCGTTCCCTCGTTCGGCGGACACCGATTTTTACTGAATCGATTCAGTCAATATCTCCTACTCCATTCGAGGCGATTACCGGCGGCTGTTCACAAATTTGCAACATTCCGCCGGGCTATGTACGGTCGTCACCGGAAGCCGAATCAATGATCTGATCATGGTTAATTGATCAATCCGCTTCCCATCCATTGGCAAATCGTCAGCAACTGATTGGACCTGGGATGCTCACCGACCAGATTCAGGGGACGATCGTCCGCGCCGCGGACTTCGTCTTCGCACCGTTCGACTGGGGGCGCGTCGCCGAGCCGGTCGGCCCGGCCATGGGGGCACGCAAGGTGACCCTGCTCGTCGTGGAGGTCGCACCGGGCAAGACCTGGCGCCTCGGCTGGGCCCTCGAAGAGGAGAACGTCGCGGTCGTCTTCGCCGGCTCCGGCCACGGCGACGTCACCGGCCACCGCACCGAGGTCGAGCGCGGCTCCGCCCTGCACTCGCCGACCGGGCGGACGCTCGAGCTCGAAGCCGGCGACGACGGCCTGACCGCGTACGTCTGGCGCACCCGGCTGGAGGGCGGCGAGCCCACCGGCACCGCGCCCCGGCTGCGGAACGACCTGTGGAACACCGAAACGCAGCTGCACGGCTTCAGCGGCACCGGCGAGGTGACCGCCGACGAGAACACCGCCGTCATGAACTTCCTGTTCTGGCCCGGCACCGGCAGCGCGCGGCTGTGCCTGCACTGCGGGATCCAGGAGCCGGGGCAGACCTTCAACGTCCACCAGCACCCGGACAGCGAAGAGGCCTTCATCGCTTTCGAAGGCGACGGCCAGATGTTCCTGATCGACCGCTGGCACGACGTCTCCCCCGGCGACGTGCTGTTCGCCGCGCCCGGCGTGCCGCACGGCACGCGCAATCCGGACACCGCCGCGAAGCGGTTCGCCACCTGCGGCGGTCCCACGCCGTTCGACCCCGTCCTCTACGCCCGTGCGGGCGTCTCCGCGGAGGTGAAGTAGTAGTCATGTGCCGGATCTATGGACACCTGGGCGGTGACCTCGCGCACCACCACCTGCGCGCGGTTTCGGCGCTGCAGCGGCACGGCGGCCCGGATGCCCGGTTCAGCGCGGCCGGGGACGGCTGGGCGCTGGGCAACAACCGGCTGGCCATCATCGACCTCGACGGCGGCGAGCAGCCCTACCGGCTCGGCCGCGACATCAAGGTCGTCTTCAACGGCGAGATCTACAACCACACCGAGCTGCGCCGCGAGCTGCACGCCGCCGGCTACGTCTTCCACGACCACTGCGACGGCAACGTGATCCCGGCCCTCTACCACCGGTACGGCCTGGACTTCGTCGACCACCTCGACGGGATGTACGCCATCGCGGTGCTCGACCTGCGGGCCGAGCCGAAGCTGGTGCTCGCGACCGACGACGCGGGCATGAAACCGCTGTACTACCACGAAAACGGTCACGAGCTGTACTTCTCGTCGGAGCTGCCGGCGCTGCTGAGCGTGCCCGGCGTGCCGTGGGATCTGTGGGAGGAAGGTCTCGACAGCTACCTCACCACCAAGACGCCGTTCGGCGAGCGGACGATGTTCGACGGCGTCCGCGTGCTGCCGCGCGCGGCCACCGCCGTCTACACGCGCTCGGGCGGGCTCAAGATCTCGAAGCGCGCCGAAAGCGCGTTCCCGGCCGAGGACGGCGGCGACCTCGCCGCGGCCGGTGCCCGGGTGCGCGAGATGCTGCGCGCCGAGACCCACCGGCTCGCGCTGGCCGACGTGCCGATCTCGACGATCACCAGCGGGGGCCTGGATTCCAGCCTGGTGACGGCCCTGCTGGCGGAGAAGGTCCCGCACGTGCACGCGTTCAACATCGCCTACACCGGCGACTGGCCGTTCGACGAGAAGCGCTACGCCCGCGAAGTCGCGGCGCGCAGCGGCGCCACCTACCACCAGATCGAGGCGGACCCGGCGACGTTCCCTGGCCTGCTCGACGAGGTCGTGTGGCACCTGGGCCAGCCGAACGCCGACCCGATCACGCTCAGCACGTACCTGCTGTTCCAGGGCGTGCACGACGCCGGGTTCAAGGTGACGCTCTCGGGCGACGCGGCGGACGAGATCTTCGGCGGCTACGGCCGCATCCGCGACGCGCTGCTCGGCACCGAGGACTGGCCGAACGGGTACGTCGAGGCGCTCGCCGCGGTGCCGTCCGCGCTGCGGCAGCGGCTCTACACCGACGACTACCGGGAACTGTTGCGGCAAAAGGGAACCGAAGCCGAACGCATCGAGCGGCGGCTGCGCGCCGACGGCGGCGACCGGCTGGCCGCGATCACCGGGTTCGAAGTGGACGAACGGCTGCCCGCCTACCACCTGCGCCGCGTCGACCACCTGAGCATGGCCCACTCGGTCGAGGTGCGGCTGCCGTTCTGCCAGCGGTCGGTGACGCGCCTGGCCCGCCGGCTGCCTGCCGAGCACCGCGTGCGCGGCCGGGAGGTCAAGCGCGCGCTCTACGCGGGCGCCCGCGGCCTGGTCCCGGACTCCGTGCTCGACCGGCCGAAACAGCCGTTCACGCTGCCGATCACCGCCATGCTCGTGCCGGGGCAGCCGTTGCACGGCTACGCCCGCGACCTGCTGTCCGGTCCGTCGCTCGCCCTCGGCGGGCAGCTGGACCCGAAGGCCGTCGCCGGGCTGTTCGATGCCCAGGCCGCCCGGCCCAACGACGAGTCGGCGCTCGCCATCTGGTCGCTGCTCATCCACCGGATCTGGACCGAGCAGCTGGCCCGCGGCGGCGCCGGGGAAAGGAGGGCGGCCTGATGCTCGCCCACATCGCACACGCCCACGGCAGCCCGAGCTCCACGCTGGTGCTGCCGGCCGAACAGTTGCCGACGTCCGAGGAAGCGCTTGCGCAAGCGCTCTCCGACGGCGTCGCCTGGCTCGCCGAGCACGGCTTGGCCAAGGTCACGAAGATCGCGCTGGTGTCGGTCTCCGAGCACCCGCTGTTCGATCTCGACTACCGGTTCGTGCAGGTCATCCCCGGCGATCCGGTGCGGTTCGACTTCCGCGGGAGCTGCGGGCACTCGGTGCTCTCGTCGGTCGTCGTGGCCAGCAGGCTCGGCTGGCTCCCCCGGCTCGCGCCCGGCCACCGCGCCCGGGTGCGCGTGCTCAACACCGAGGACCACGTGGTGTGCGAGGTCGACGAGTGCGTCCGCGACCGGACGACGTTCACCGCGCACTTCCTCAACCACCCCGCGGTGCCGCTGCACGAGCTGCTGCCGTTCGGGGAGACCACCACGGACCTGCCGTACGAGGACGGGATGATCCGGGTCAGCGCGGTCTCGGCCGGGAACCCGTACCTGTTCCTGTCCGGCCACGACCTCGGCGTGGACACCCCGGAGGAGCTGTTCGCCGCCGGTGAGCCCCTGTTCCGCACGATGAGCGCGATCCGTCGCGCAGCCGCGCACCAGTACGGCTACCCCGTCGGCGGCGCCTTCCCGAAGGTGGCCGCGGTCCTGCCGGACGGCGAGGACGGCCTCGCGGTGCGCGCGGTGTCCGTGCCGTCGTGGCACCCGACGATCGCGCTGACCGGCGCCGTCTGCCTCGGCGCGGCCCGCCGGATCCGCGGCACCATCCCGTTCCACCTCGCCGGCGGCGAGACCCGGCGCACCGCGCCGCTGCGGATCCGCACCGCGGGCGGCTGCACCACCTCCGCCGCGGCGGTGACCGGGCACGACCACGACAGCGAGCTGTCCTGGGTCAGCGTCCCGGAGAAGACGGTGTCGTTCACCGGCGCCGTGTCCATCGACTCGTTCGAACCCCACGTCCTGAAGGAGGACTCGTGCCTGCTGTCGATCTGACCGCCCCCGCGAGGCTGGGTGTCGACGAGCTGGTCGACGTGCTGGAGCAGCATGCCGTCGCGGCCGACGAGGCCGGCCGGCCCGCGCCGGAGGTGCTGGCCGCGCTGCGGGACTCGCCGCTGCCCGGCCTGGTCGTCCCGAAGTCCTACGGCGGCGCCGGCGCGGACGCGCTGGAGTCCAACCGGATGATCGCGCGGATCGCCCGGCACGACCCGTCGACCGCGATCATCGCCTTCCAGCACATGGCCGTGTGCAGCCGGATCGCCGAGTGGGGCAGCGACGAGCAGCGTGCCGAACTGCTGCCGAAGCTGGCCTCCGGCGAGTGGCTGGCCGCCTCGGCGTGGAGCGAATCCGGGGCAGGCGCGGCGAAGAAGAACCTGTCCACCATCGCCGACGAGCTGCCCGGCGGCGGCTGGACGGTCAGCGGCGGCAAGGCGTTCACGACCGGCGCCGGGATCACCGACATCTACCTCGTGCTCGCGCAGAGCACGCCGGTGACCGACGACGACTCCGCGTACGGCTCCGGCGGGCAGAGCTTCTTCCTGGTGCCCGCGACGAACCCGGGCATCGAGCCGGACCTCAGCCTCGACCTGGTCGGCATGCGGGCGTCGGCGACCGGGTTCGTCGAGCTCAAGGACTGCCGGCTCGGGCCGGAGGCGCTGCTCGGGCCGCGGGACGCCGCGAGCACGATCATCGCCGGCGTCCGGCAGTCCGGGGCGACGCTCGGTGCGGTGTCGACCGGCATCGCCGAAGCCGCCTGGGACCTCGGTTTCCAAGCGGCCCAACGGAAGTCACTGCTCGAACTGCAGGCGGTCCGGCACCGGCTGGTGGACCTGCGTGGGCAGGTGGAGTCCGCCCGCGCCCTCGTCGAACGGGCCGGCCGCCGCGACGGCACCGACCCCGGCGAAGTCACGCTGCACAGCAAGATCCACGCCTCCCAGGTGGCCGAGGAGGTCGTCGCGAGCGTCGCGCGGCTGCTCGGCAGCACCGGGTACGTGGTGACCAACCCGATCAACCGGATGGCCCGCGACGCCCGCGCCGTCGCGCTGATGGGCCCGACCAACGACCTGAGCCGAGAGCTGGTGAGCTTGCCATGGGCCGCGTGAAAGACCACGACCTCGTCGTGCGGGGCGGCCGGGTGACCGGACCCGACGGCGTCCGCGTCGCCGACGTCGCCGTCAGCGACGGGAAGATCGCCGACGTGCTCCCCGCCGGGAGCGGGGTCACCGGCACCGAGGAGATCGACGCCGGCGGCCGGCACGTGCTGCCCGGCCTGATCGACTCCCACGTGCACTTCCGCACGCCGGGCCTGACGCACAAGGAAGATTGGGCGCACGCGTCGCGCGCCGCGGTGGCCGGCGGCGTCACCACGGTGTTCGACATGCCGAACACGCGCCCGGCCACGTTCACCCCGGACGACGCCCGGGCCAAGGACGCCGAGATCCGGGGCAGCAGCCTGGTCGACTACCGCTTCCACGCGGGCGTCAACCCGGACGACGTCTCTTCGCTCGAGGCGTTCGAACCGGCCGAAGCGATGACCGCGAAGGCGTTCCTGACCGGGCACCACACCGCGCCGCACGTGCTGCGCGACCCGGGACGGCTCGACGAGCTGTTCGCCCTCGCCGCGCGCAAGGGCCTGCGGCTGCTCTTCCACGCCGAGGACGACGACGTCTTCAAGCTGCTGGACCAGTGGCAGGGCAAACCCGCGGCGTACGGCGACTACGAGCGGTTCCGGCCGCGCTCGGGCGGGATCGTCGCGGTGGCCAAGCTGATCGAGCTGGCCCGGCGGCACGGCACCGCGGCGCACGTGCTGCACGTGTCCAGCCGCGAGGAAGCCGACCTGCTCACCGCCGCCGGGGCGACCGGGCTGCCGGTCACCTGGGAGGTCACCGGGCACCACCTGTCGTTCACCGCGGCCGACACCGCCCGCTACGGCTCCCGGATCCGGCTCAGCCCCGCCATCCGCGGGCAAAGCGACCAGGACCGCCTGTGGGACGCGGTGCTGCGCGGCGAAGTGTCCACTGTGGGCAGTGACCACGCACCGCACGCATTCGCGGACAAGGTGCTCGACGCCCCGGACGCGCCACCCGGGCTGCCGGGGGTGCAGGAGCTGTTCCCGGCGCTCTACACCGGCCTGCGCCGCCGGGTACCGGACGCCACGCCGGACGAGCTCCTGCCGATCGTCACCCGGCTCATGGCCGCCGAGCCGGCGCGGCTGTTCGGGCTCGCCGGCCGCAAGGGCGCCATCGCCCCCGGCTTCGACGCCGACCTGGTGCTGTTCGACCCGGCGCGGAACTGGTCGTTCGAGCACGGCGACGTCCAGGCGAAGTGCGGCTGGACGGCGTACGCGGGCTGGCTGTTCACCGGCCGCGTCGAGCGCACGATCCGCCGGGGCCGCACGGTGTTCTCCCGGTCCGCGGATGCCGGCGTGGACTTCGGCGCGGCCGACGGCGAATGGCTGACCCCCGCCGCGGTGGAGGCCGTCCGATGACCGCGGCGCTGCTCGACGAGTTCAAGGACGCGATGGCGGCGCTGGCCGGCGGGGTGTGCGTGGTGACCGCACTCGACGCCGACGGCACCCCCCGCGGGTACGCAGCGACGTCGGTGACGTCGGTGTCGATGCGCCCGCCGCTGCTGCTCGTCTGCCAGGCGAAGACGTCGAGCTCCTACGAGCTGTTCTCGCGTTGCACGCACTTCGGCGTCAACGTGCTGACGGCGGAGCAGGCCGAGCTGGCCGCGCTGTTCGCCACCCCCGGCGCCGACCGGTTCGGCGGCACCGGCTTCGAAACCGGTGAACACGGCACGCTGCTGCACCCGGACGCACTGGCGAGCGTCGAATGCCGGCGCCGCGACACGGTCGACGCCGGCGACCACGGCCTGCTGCTGGGCGAGGTGTGCGCGGTCCGCACCCGCCCCGGCGACCCCCTCGTCTACCACGGCCGGCGCTACCAGCGCGTCCGGCCCCTGTTCCGGAGGTGAACCATGTTCGAGTTGCCTGAACGCCCCGGCCCCGAGCCGCGCACCCGCGGCCCGGTCCCGCACGGCCAGCTCAACCAGATCGCGCCGACCACGCTGCAGGAGGAGCTGTGGCAGCGGATGCGTTCCCTGGCCGGCGTCTACCTGGCGCCCACGCACGTGCCGTACCCCGAGGCCAGGGCGATCCACCTGGCACCGGAGTTCGGCACCGGCCCGGACGACGCGTTCATCAAGAACAGCCGCGAGTTCGCGCACCTGCACCCCCCGCAGGACGGCAGCCTCCACATGACGCTGCCACCACTGGTGAAGAAGGTCGTGACAGAGGCCGGCTGGGGTGTCCCGCACCCGATCCAGAACACGCAGCTCGTGTACGGCCCGCGTGACCGCGACGAGATCGAGCTGGTGTGGCGGGTGTTGCTGGAGTCGTACGCCTACGCGCGGGGCCGGCACACGGGCTGAGCGCGGCGTGGGGGGGGGTGCGGGGGCGGGGGGACCCCCCCCGCCCGGGCGGGGGGGGCGCGCCGGGGGGGGGGGGGGGGGGGGGGGGGTGTGGGGGGGGCGCCCCCCCCCCCACGGCCGGGCCGGTTCACGTCCGCGCGCCTTCGAAGCTCCCTGTCTCGATTCCCAGCGTGTTCAGGCTGCTTGGCCGTCAGTGCTCTTTCACCGGCCGAACGACCAATAGCGACTTTCGCAGTATGACCAGCGAATCAGACGAACAGGCGCTCCGCTGCGCCGCCGTCGCCCGGAGACCTCGAAGGGTCAGGCGCGCGGACGGGCCTTGCGGCCGGTCACCTTGTTGTAGATGACCAGGACGATGACCGCGCCGATGACCGATCCGATCCACCCGGCCGGCTGGAAGCCACGGATGCCCACGGTAAGCAGGCCGAACAGGAAACCGCCCACGACCGAGCCGACGATGCCCAGCACGATCGTTCGCAGCAGGCCGATGTCGTCCTTGCCCGGCACCAGGGCTCGCGCGATGAAACCGGCGATCAGGCCGAACAGGATCCAGCCCAGGATGGTCCAGAACATCGCTTCCCCTTGTGATCGATCGAGCGAACGTGATCACGATACGAAGAACGGTTCACCGGCGCCACACGGCAGTGAACCGGCCGCTTCCGCGCCGCGAGAATTTTGGGCGCTTTATCCGGAACCATGGACTCCGCAACGGCGTTGGGAGGTTATCGATCACGACCTGTCGAAGGAGAAGACTCCCGGATGGTGTTCAAGAAGATGTTGCAGAAGATCGGCGTCGGCGGCGTTTCGGTCGACACGGTGCTGAGCGACCCGCGCTGCCGGCCGGGTGCCCCGCTGACGGGCGAGGTACGGCTGACCGGCGGTGAGGCCGACGCCGAGATCGAGCACATCGCACTTTCGCTGGCCACTCAGGTCCACAACGACCGGGGCGGCCGGTCGCAGGCGGAGTTCCACCGGGTCGTCGTCGCGGGCGTCACCCGGCTGGCCGCCAAAGAGCAGCGCACCATCCCCTTCACCGTTCCGCTGCCGTGGGAAGCTCCGGTGACCGAGGTGTCCGGCCGGCGGCTGCCCGGTATGGAACTGGGGTTGCGCACCGAGGTGTCGATCGCCAAAGCGGTGGACAAGGGCGACCTGGACCCGGTGATCGTGGAACCGCTGCCCTCGCAGGATGCCGTGCTGGAGGGCTTCGGACAGCTCGGTTTCACCTTCAAGTCCGCCACGGTGCAGCAGGGGCACGCCTACGGGGTCCGGCAGGAACTGCCGTTCTTCCAGCAGCTCGACTTCTCTCCTTCGGGCCAGTTCGGCGGCCGGGTCCAGGTGGTCACCCTGACGCTGGTCACCACCCCCGCCGACGTCACGGTGCTGCTGGACGCCGACCGGCACATGGGCGCGTTCGGCGCCGGTGGCCAGGGGCGGTTCCAGGCCACGCACGAGGAATCGGCGGAGCAGGAGTGGGCCGCCCGCATCCACGACTGGCTCGCCCAGGTCGTCGAGGCCCGGCAGGCCCAGATGATGCACTCGGGCTACGGCCAGCCGGGTTATGGGCAACACGGGTACGGCCACCGGGAACGGCGCGGGCCCGGCATGGGTGGTGTGGTGGCCGGAGTCGCCGGCGGTGTCGTGGGCGGCATGCTGCTGGGCGAGATGCTTGACGGCGACGACGACGGGGGCGACGAAGGCTGACCAGCCGGAACCACCGGACGGGTGAGACCAGAATTTGGTCTCACTCCTCTGTTGTGCGGCATCGGGTGCCACACCGGTCCGGCGCCGGTGCTGATGGGTCACACGGCATCGAGCCGTCGATCACCCGGTTCAGCCGGCCGGACGCGACTGCGGGTCGGCGAGCCAGCGGCTCTTGAACTCCTTCGGCGCGGCGACGTCGAGCCGGTCGCACGTCAGCGTCGTGCGCGCGTTGATCGCCTTGATCTTTCCCCCTGCTGCGGCATGACGCCGCCGGCCACGCGCCGGCCGTCCGGGCCCGTGACCGTGGCCGGGAAGGCTTCGCGGGCGACGAGCACGCCGCCGATCACGGCGAGGACCACGATCACGGCGAGGACCCAGCCCCAGGCCGGGAACCCGCCACCGGAGTCGCTCTGCCGCTGGGCGCGGCAGCTGAGGCGACCAGCACGATTCCCCGTGGCAGGGATGATCACCGGGAGACGGGCCAGCGACGGTGGTGGCGGTCGATGACGAACTCGTGGCTGTGCCGGTATACGCCGTCGCCGACTTCGGTGGCATCTTCGAGGTGGTCGTGCTCGGCGAGGTCGTCGTGGGTGTGCTCGATGTACGCGGGATCGCGCCGCGGCCAGGCGAGCGCGGCGGTGACCAGCCCGGTGGCCGCGAGAGCAGCCAGCACCGACCAGGCCGCGGTGAACCCGGCCGCGGTGGCGACCCAACCCGCGATCGGGTAGGCCAGCAGCCAGCACGCGTGCGACAACGAGAACTGGGCGGCGAAGACCGCGGGCCGGTCGCTCGCGGTGCTGGAACGGCGCAGCACCCGCCCGACCGGCGTCAGCACGAGACCGGTCCCCGTCCCGATGACCGCCCACAGCACCAGGACCGCGGCCCAGCGCCAATCCCCCGATGACGCCGTGGACAGCGCGATCGCACCGGCGATCCCGGCGAGCAGCACCACTGCGCCGGTCAGCAGCACCCGGCGTTCGGGGACGCGGCCGAGCACCGGCGGCAGCAGCAGGGCGACGACCATCGTCCCGACGCCGTTGCCCGCCAGCAGCAACGCGACGTCGGCCTGCGAGCGGCCCAGCTCGCCCTGGACGTAGTTGACCGTGTTGACCATGACGACCGACCCGACCGCCGCGACCACCAGGTTGACCCCGAGCACGCCGCGCAGCCGCGGGGTCGCGGTGTAGATCCGGACCCCGGCCAGCGTGCGGTCCCAGACGCCGCCGCGATGGCTGCGGACGGCGTCGGGAATCCGAGTGGTCACCACCAGGACCGCCGACACGACGAAGCCCACCGAGGTGCCGGTGAACAGCCAGTGGAAGCTCACAACGGTGAGTACGGCCGCGGCGAGCATCGGGCTCAGCAGGCTTTCCGTGGTCGAGGCCAGCTGGGACGCCGACAGCGCCCGCGTGTAGTCGCGTTCGCCGGGCAGGATGTCCGGCAGCACGGCCTGGAACGTCGGGGTGAAGGCGGCCGAGGCGGACTGCAGCACCACGATCAGCACGTAGATCTGCCACACCTGCGTCACGAACGGCAGCGCGAGCACCACCAGCGCGCGCACGACGTCCAGGCAGACCAGGAAGGCCCGCCGTGGGACGCGGTCGGCGTAGGCGCCCGCGATCGGCGCGACGGTGACGTAGGTGATCATCTTGATCGCCAGCGCCGTTCCCAGCACGGCGCCGGCCTCGGCGCCGGCCAGCTCGTAGGCCAGCAGCCCGAGCGCGACGGTCGTCAGGCCGGTCCCGAACAGCGCCACCAGCTGGGCGGTGAACAGGTGCCGGTAGTCCCGGTGTGCGAACAGCGAGGGCATGACGGAAGACTCCTGGGTGACGACGGTTCGCCTCCATGATAGGTGCACATGTACGCACACGACGAGTCTGGTGACCAGTGGTCCCAGTTGCCGCCCGCCGCGCAGGTGGAGGCGGCCACGAATTCACTGCGCATGCTGGCCGACCCCGGCCGGATGCGGATGCTGTGGCTGCTCAGCGGCGACGAGTACGACGTCGCCTCGCTGGCCGAGGCGGTCGGTATCGCGCGGCCCGCGGTTTCGCAGCACCTGGCGAAGCTGCGGCTGACCGGGCTGGTCAGCCAGCGCCGCGACGGGCGGCGGGTGCTCTACAAGGCGCGCGGCGGGCACGTCCGGCGGCTGCTGGTGGAGGTGCTGAACGCCGCCGATCACCACTTGCACGACATCCCCGACCACGACTAGCTGTGCTGCTGCTTCTGGTCGTTGACACCCTTGGGATTGGGGGTTGGATCTTCTGGAGCAGCTTCTCATACGGGGTCTGGCCGCCCAGGCCGCCGTGCGGGCGGGTAGTTGTAGTCCTCCCATTCCTTGAGCCGTCGAACGGTCCCGGAAGACCTGCCGCACGCTGCCGAAGGACTCCGTGTTCGCCAGCCTGGTCCTCGGCGGCACCGCGGTGTTCTTCTCCGGCGACGGCGTGTTCCCGGTCGAGGCCGGGAACCTGGTGCTCGACGAGACCGAGCGGCCGTACCTGTTCGCGTTCTCCGCACCGATGCGCCAGATCCTGGCGGACATCCCGCGCACGGTCTTTCACGGAGCGCTGCCGGCCCGGCGGCGTGCCCGAGCCCACGGTGCTCGGCACGCGTTCGACGGCCGAGACGGCGGCCGTCTCGGCCCCGCGCTCGGTGGCCGACGCGCTGGCCACTCTGCTGGAGCCCTGGCAAACCCGCAGTAACCAAAGATGCGGTCAACCCGGCAGCTCAACCACGACCAGCGCACCTCGCCCATCCCCCGGATCGTCGAACCGGGCACGCCCGCCGTGTGCGGCCGCGATGTCCGCGACGATCGCCAGGCCGAGTCCCGAACCCGGCAGCGACCGAGCCTCGGGAGCCCGCCAGAACCGCTCGAACGCGGCCTCGCGGTGATCCGGCGGAATACCGGGGCCCTGGTCGGCGACGGAGATCCGGCCGGGTGCCGAACGGACCGTGATCACCGACCCCGCCGGCGAGAACTTGATCGCGTTGTCGAGCAGGTTGAGCACCATCCGCTCGAGCGCGGCCGCGTCGCCTCGCACCCGCCACTCGGCGCTTTCGACTTCGAACTCGTGGTCCTGGGCACGGCTCGAAGCCCGCCGGACGGCCTGCCGGACCACGACCGGCATCGCGACATCGGCGTGCTCCAGTTCGCGCTCGTCGCGGGCGAGCACCACCAGCTCGGTCACGAGGTCGCCGAGCTCCTCCGCCTGCACCTGCAGCCGGTCCAGCGTCCGGGCGCGCTGCCCGTCCCCGAGCGGGCGGCCGGTGTGCTCGCTGCGGGCCAGCAGCTCGATGTTCGTCCGGAGGCTGGTCAACGGGGTGCGCAGCTCGTGGGCCGCGTCCGCCACCAGCGCCTGCTGACGCCGCCGCGACTCGGCGAGCGCGCCGGTCATCGCCGCGAACGCCCGCCCCAGCCTGCCCACCTCGTCTCGGCCGGACACCGCCACCGGGAGATCGAGGTTCTGGGTCCGGGCGATCTCCTCGGCCGCCCCGGTCAGCCGCGCCATCGGTTCCAGGGTCCGGCGGGTCAGCAGCAGCCCGGCGGCGGCCGCGAGTGCCGCCCCGACGAGCGACACGATGATCAGGACGTTGGCCAGCCCGTTGAGCGTGCTCTCGACGTCGGCCAGACTGCGCGAGATGACCAGCACGTTCCCGTCGCCGACCGGACCCAGCAGGACCCGCACCGGCGTGCCGGACTGCGTGTAGCCGTCTCGCAGCGTCACCGCGCGCGTCGTCCGGTCCGATGCCGCCAGCGTGACCGAGTCCACGCCCGCGGGCGCGCAGGTCGTCCCGTCGGGCTTGAGCAGCTGCACGCCTTCGAGGAACCGCTGCAACGGACGGCCCCGGTTCACCGCGCGGCACAGGTCGGCCCAGTCGGGTTTCGGTGCCGCGGGATCCTGCGCGCCGGGTGGCGGCCAGCCGCCGAGCAGTGTCTCGTCCAGCTGCGCACGCAGGTTGTGCTGGGTGGAGACGTAAGTGACGGTGCTGATCGACGCGATCGCGAACGCGACGATGGCCGCCGTGATCAGCGCGACGCGGCTGCGCAGCATCCGCGGCCTCACGGTGCCCGCAACACGAACCCGACACCGCGGACGGTGTGCAGCAGGCGGCTCGCCCCGCCCGCCTCCGTCTTGCGCCGCAGGTACCCGACGTAGACGTCGAGGTTGTTGGTGCGGCTCGGTTCCCGCCCCCACACGGCCTGCCTCAGCTGGTGTTTGGTCAGCACCTTGTCCGGCGCGTCGAGGAACGCGGTCAGCAGGTCGAACTCGGTCGGGGTGAGGTCGAGGCGCCGCCCGCCGCGGGTGACCTCGCGGGTGCTCGGGTCGAGCGCCAGGTCACCGAAGCGGCGGATCTCGGGGACACCCCGGCGGTGGCGGTTCTGCTTGAGCAGCGCGCGGACGCGGGCGAGCAGCTCCTCCAGTGCGAAGGGCTTGACGAGGTAGTCGTCGGCGCCGGAGTCGAGGCCGGTGACGCGGTCACCGAGCGCGTCACGCGCGGTGAGCATCAGCACCGGCAGCCGCTCCCCTGCCGCCCGGATCCGGCGGCACGTCTCCAGGCCGTCGATCTCGGGCATCATCACGTCGAGGATCACCAGGTCAGGCTTCGCCTCGCCGGCGACGGCCGCCAGCGCCGTCGTCCCGCAGGTCGCCGTGCCCACGTCGTAGCCCTCGAACTCCAGGCTGCGCTGCAAACTTTCCCGCACGTCGGGGTCGTCGTCCACCACCAGCAGTCGCACCGGCCAGAGGTTACGCGGTGATTCTGTGTGCGAGCTGTTGATCTCACCGGGTCCGGTGAAAGATCCACCTCTCATGATTCTCTCAGGTTAATTCCAGGCCATTCTCACGACCGGTAGCCCACCGTGAGAGCTACGTAACCGGTCACACAGCGTCGTGCTCGACCGCAAGAGACCCAGAACGGAGGAAGCATGTCGGTCGGCGCGACCGGAGGCCTCACGACCTCCCCCGAACAGCGTGCTGTGACAACCACGGTGGACATCGTCGTCCCGGTGTACAACGAGGAGCGCGCGCTGCCGGGGTGCATCCACGTGCTGCGCGAGTTCCTCCGCGACCAGTTCCCCTTCGACTGGACCATCGTGGTCGCGGACAACGCCAGTACCGATCGGACCCTCGAAGTCGCGGAGGCCCTGGCCCGCGACGACGAGTCCGTCCGCGTGCACCACCTCGACCGCAAGGGCCGCGGCCTGGCCCTGCGTGAAACCTGGCGGGCCAGCACCGCCGACGTCGTCGTGTACATGGACGTCGACCTCTCCACCGGGCTCGACGCGCTGCTGCCGCTGGTCGCCCCGCTGGTCAACGGCCACTCCGATGTCGCCATCGGCTCGCGGCTGGCCCCGGGGGCGCGCACGGTCCGCGGACCGAAACGCGAGTTCGTCTCCCGCTGCTACAACGGGCTGATCCGGCTCAGCCACGGCGCCCGGTTCTCCGACGCGCAGTGCGGCTTCAAGGCCGCGCGCACCGACGTCGTCCGGCCGCTGCTGGACCACGTCGAGGACGACGCCTGGTTCTTCGACACCGAACTGCTGCTCCTGGCCGAGCACAACGGGCTACGCGTGCACGAGGTCCCGGTCGACTGGGTCGAGGACACCGACAGCCGCGTCGACGTCACCAAGACCGCCCTCGACGACATCCGCGGGCTGATCCGCGTCGCCCGCGCGAAGGCGGCCGGGACGGCGCGCGTGCCGGACCTCCCCCGCCGTCCCGCCCCGCGCGCCGCCCACCCGGACGCCGTCCTGGGCACGCCGAGCGGCGGCCGGCTCTGGGAAATCCTGTCCTTCGCCGTGGTCGGGGTCGTCTCCACGATCGCGAACCTGGTGCTGTACGCGGTGTTCCGGTTGTGGTGGCCGGTGCTGGTGGCCAACCTCGTCGCGCTCGTGCTCACCACGCTCTTCAACACCGAAGCCAACCGCCGCTTCACCTTCGCCGGCGCGAGCACGTCACGGGGCAAGGCGCACCTGCAGGGGCTCGTCGTCTTCGGGCTGTACTACGCCTTCACCTCCGCCGCGCTGCTGGCCCTGCACGGGTTCGACCCCGAACCGGGCCGCGCGCTGGAGCTGACGGTGCTGTTCGCCGCCTCGGTGCTCGGCACCGCGGGCCGGTTCGTGCTGCTGCGCAGCTGGGTTTTCCGCAGTTCCCCGGGAAAGGACGAAGAATGACAGTCGCCGCCGAACAAGCGGCACCGGCCGGTTCCGTCACCACCCCCTCCCGCACGCGGTGGCGGGTCTGGGCACTCGCCGGGATCTGCGTCGCCGCCGCCGTGCTCTACGCGTGGCGGATCGGCGCGGGCCAGCTGGGCAACACATACTACTCGGCCGCCGTGAAGTCCATGACGAGCAGTTTCACGAACTTCCTGTTCGGCTCGTTCGACCCGTACGGCGTGTTCACCGTGGACAAACCGCCGATGTCGCTGTGGCCGCAAGCGCTTTCGGTGCTGGCGTTCGGATTCCACGGCTGGTCGCTGCTGCTGCCGCAGGTGATCGAGGGCGTCGCGGCGGTGTTCCTGCTGCACCGCACGGTCCGGCACTGGGCGGGCGAGAACGTCGCCCTGCTGGCCGCGCTGATCCTGACGCTCACCCCGATCACCGTGGCGATCAACCGGGACAACAACCCGGACACGCTGCTCGTGCTGCTGCTCGTCGCCGCGGCATACGCGTTCACGCGCTCGGTGAAGGCGGACACGAGCCGCGCGCGGACACGCTGGCTGCTGTGGTGCGCGTTCTTCATCGGCTGCGGGTTCGTCACGAAGATGATGCAGGCGTGGATCGTCGTCCCCGGGTTCGCGCTGGCGTACCTGGCCGGCACGCGCGCGCCGGTCAAGCGGCGGATCGTCGACCTGCTCGGGGCGGGTGTCGTGCTGTTCGCGTCGTCGTTCTGGTGGGCGGCGCTGCACGACTGGTGGCCGGGATCGAAGCCCTACATGGGCGGCAGCACTGACGGCACCGCGTGGAACCTCATCTTCGGCTACAACGGCTTCGGCCGGGTCTTCGGCGGCGACGGCAACCTCGGACCCGGTGGTGGTGGCGGCGGCGCGCGGCCGGATCTTCCCGAAGGGATGAGCCTGCCGTCCGGGATGGGCGGCGGCATGTTCGGCGGCGACACCGGGCTCGGCCGGATGTTCAGCTCGTCGGTGGGCGGGCAGATTTCGTGGCTGCTGCCGCTCTCGCTGTTCGTACTGGTGGTCGTCGCCATCCAGGGCGTGCGGGCGAAAGGATCGGGTGACCCGGCTTCGCGGGCCGGCTGGTTCGCCTGGGGCGGCTGGCTTCTCGTGACGGGGATCGTGTTCAGCTACGCCCAGGGCATCTGGCACCCGTACTACACGACGATGCTCGCCCCGGCGATCGCGGCGATCTCCGCGGCCGGGCTCGCGCGGTTCTGGCGCGCGTACCGCGGGGACGGGGCGGCCTCGTGGCTGCTGCTGCCCGGCGCCGTCGCTCTCACCACGGTGTGGGCGTTCGTGCTGGCGGGCCGCGATCCGTCGTGGCACGGCTGGACCCGCTGGGCGGTCCTCGTCGCGGGCGTGGTCACGCTGGCCGTGTTGCTCGGGGCGCGGCTCGTCGAGACGCGCCGGCTGGTGGTTTCCCGGGTGGCGTTGGTGTTCGGGCTGGTGACGGTACTGCTCGTGCCCGCGGTGTGGTCCACCGCCACCGCGGCGACCGGCGAGAACCTCGGCACGATGCCGGCCGCGGGACCGAGCGGCGGCGGGTTCGGCGGTATGCGCCCGGGCGGGTTCCCCGGCGGTTCGGGAGACCTGCCGCAGTTCCCCGGCGGCACCGGCGGGTTCCCGGGCGGCATGTCGCAGCTGCCCGGCGGCACCGGCGGCTTCCCCGGCGGCGCCCTCCCGGAAATGCCGGGCGGCTCGGGCGGCGGTTTCGGCGGTATGGACGGCAAGCTCACCGACGAGCAACGCCGCGTCCTCGACTACGCCCGGCAGCACAAGGGGAACGCGGAGATCACCCTGGCCGTCGATGCCTCGGCGATGATGGCCGCGGGCTTCATCATCGGCTCCGACGAGACAGTCATCGGCATGGGCGGCTTCTCGGGCATGGACGACTCGCCCTCGGTCGATCAGCTCCAGCAGTGGACCGCCGAAGGCAAGCTGAAGTTCGTGCTCGGCACCGGGTCCGGCGGACGCGGCGGCGGACTGCCCAGCATGAACAGTGGGGCCGGCCAGCGGCGGCAGCAGTGGATCACGCAGCACTGCACCGAGGTCGACCCGGCTGCCTATGGCGGGCAAGCCCAGCAGCAGGGTCAGCAGCAAGTGGAACCGATGGGAGCACAAACCCTCTACGAGTGCCGTGCATGAGCGGCGTTGCCGTCCCGGACGCGCCCCCCGGGCGGGGCCGCCACCCCCCCCCCCAACCCCCCCGGGGGGGGCGGGGCGCCCCTGCGGGGGGGCGCCCCCCCCGCCCCCCCCCGGGGCCCGGCCCCCCACCCCCACCGCCAAGCCGGCCGGGCGGGAGCGGGCACACCGCCGACAACCCGGCGACCAGATCCGGAACGTCGAAGATCATGTCCGCGAGCGACGCCATCCGGACCACCTCGTCATCGAGCAGGCACGTGACCGCGGCATCGGGGTCGACCTCCCGGTCGACGCGGTCGACGCGGTCGCCCGGCAGCTCGACGGTCTCCTGTGGACCGGCGACGCAGGCCGGGAACTTGGTGCACACCAACAGGTCGTCCGGTGGCTCGAACCCGGCCGTCGTCGAGCAGCCGGAGGCCGCGCTCCACACCGACGCACTGGTCACCCTCGCCGCCACGCGCGCCTTCCCCGATCGAGCCGCCCTCGGGAGGCTGATGAGCGCCATGCATCACGGCGTCCCCAACCGGCATTGGACCGCCCCGGAGCCGGTCACCGATAGTGCTGGGCATGGGCGCAGACGCCGTGACGGAGGTTCGCCGATGACCAGCTCCCCAGCACCAGGAACCGCCGAGCCGGCCCGTGCCGCTTCGCCGTTGACGATCAGCGAGCAAGGCGCGTTCTGGGTCGGTGCCGGGCGCAAGCCGACCGAGGCGGGGACCGCCGCCGAGGCCGCGATGTACGTCCAGTCGGGCCACCCGGCGCGCGACCTCGGCGAACGCCGGGGCGGCCGGCGAGTGGCCCGTCTTCGGCCTCGATCACCGATCCCTCGCCGACGACCTGGGCATCAGCTCCGTGTACGTGCGCTACAACTCCGGCCGGCACGTCTCCGGCAACGGCGGCGACCTCGTCACCCCCGCTGACCCGACTCGCCGCTTCATGGCCGGTGCCCCGGCACCGACATCGTCCTCATCGGACACTCCATGGGCGGACTAAGTGCCCTCTACCAAGCACAAGAGCGGAGCGCGCCGTGGCTGCCTCTCGCGAGCCGGCCCGCCTGCCCGGGCACCCCGCACACCGGAGCGCCGCTGGAACGCCGCGTCGCCCAGCTTGCCGGTTTCCTTGACAAATCCTCCCTGACTGCGGCGCCGGCTACCACAGGCCATCACCCATGCGCAGATGGTGGTGGGCGTCGGCGCTCCCGGTCGCAACCTCCGCGTTCCGGCGCCGGTAGACGACCAGCAGCAGGACCAGGCCCGTGACGCTCAGGGCGTGGGTCGAGATCCGCCCGGTGATCGGCAGGCCGCGAAAGAGGTCGCTCGCCGAGGCGACGCCGAGCACGACGGTCAAGCCGCAGTAGAACGGCAGCCAGATGCCCGCCAGCCGTGGGTACAGCGCCACGCACAGCAACCCGGCGCCCAGCGCGAGATTCCAGGAAACACCGGCGAAGCCCGGCTGGACGGGGTACGTCATCCCGGGCATGCCCGCCATGTCGGCATGCGCGCCGGCGGCCAGGAACAGCGTGCCGAACCCGAGCCCGGCCTGCACGAGGGCGATGAGCGCGAGGGCGTACCGCACAGACCACTTCCGGGCTGCGGGCCGCCGGGTGTCCTCCGCGAGAAGTGTCGTCACACCAGGGACACGGCTCCCGGGCCGGATCGGTTGAAGTGATCTCGAGTGGTCGTCACGTCTCCGCGCCCCGCCAACGCACCCTGCTACGTCTGGCGCACTCGGCACGGCGTCCAGCTGTGGCTACCCGAGACAGGCAGCCCGGTCGATCTCGCCGACCGCGACCACAGGGCGCTGCTGGCCACCCAATCGCAGCGTGAAGTACTCCGCACTCGCCACCGCGTCCTGGCAGCGATGCACAAGGCAGCGGCGCGGCCGGCGCCGCGGGTGCCGGGCGAGCAGCGACCGTCGGCTCGAGGCTGCAGCGCCGAGCTTCGGCCCCGCCCTGCAAGATGCCTTCGTCTGCGTCGTCATTCCTCCGCTCCCGTCAGCCGGACTTGGCCTCCTGGATGGCCGCGACCGCGGCGTGCGGATCGGGTACGGTGATCGTCACGCTCCGACCGGTGTGCAGGACCAGCCGCAGAGCAGGCCCGCTCCGGGCCGTGAAGTAGGTGTGACCGGGGGTCCACCAGTGGCCGAGAAACAGGGACCACAGCGGCGACAGGTCGATCACCCCGGCGCGGTCGATCTCGACCAGCCGGTAGGTGCGGCGCGGCCAGCCGAACGCTCCACAGTGGACCGACACCCCGTTGGGTCCTGCCGTCGTCCGGACGCTCACTCCGGTCAGGGCGGTGAAGAGCACGGCCATGGTGGCCACCACCAGCGTGATCGCGGGGCCGCCCGAGTCGAGCCAGCCGCCGTGCGACAGGCTTCCGAGGGCCACCAGCGGCACCATCAGGGCGCCGAAAGCCACCACCAGCGGCCAGTTCGTCACCCGGCCGGTGTAGATCGAGTACCGGCCTGGGCCGGGCAGTGCGGATGCCGTCATCGAGCACCATCCCCTCGCTTTGTCACGTCAACTTCTCGATGAGACGAAGCAGGTCATCGCGCTCCAGTCCGTGCTGACGGGCGACACTCACGAGTGTCAGCGCCGCCTCGGTGACAGGGGCCGGCTCCGTGCCGGCGGACGCGACCCGCGCCCCACGGCCCCGGCGGAACTCCAGCACACCCTCACCGCGTAACCGCCGGTAGGCGGCCAGCACCGTGTTGCGGTCGACCGACAGCGCCTTCGCCAACTCTGCCGCCGGCGGCAGCTGTTCTCCGACGGCAAGCTCACCCGAAGCCACGCCCCGGCGGACACACGCCACGATCTGGAGCGGGAGGGCCTCCCTGGAAGTATGATCGACTACCCATCTCATAGTGCTAGTATTATTAGCACCATACCGTCGAGGCGTCAACCACGCCGCCTCCTCAGCCAACCAGCAGAGAGCTGCGCACCGCTCGGCCCGCTCCTTGCCGTCGCGGCCCAGGTGTCGGTCGAGTTCGTTGCATCGTTCCGGCAGGCTTGGCGAACCAGGCCAGAGCAAGGTGCTGACTGAGGCTTCGTCGGGTTGGTTGTCACCGCACTTTCCGATCAAGTGCACGATCAATGCCGGGAGTTGCGACCGCATTTGTGAATCACTACATCAGTTCGGCGAGTGTTCTATCGATTACCGGTCTGCAGGTTCTGCACTCTCGCACGAGCAGGCGTTCGCGGCCAGAGATCACCCGGATGGCCGGGTAGTCAGGACGGCATCCGACAGGGGGAAACCGGTAATCTGGCGGTGCGGCTGGGCTTCTCCCCGTCAACTCTCGGGCATCACGCCCGTGAGCTCCGGGGAAACCCGGGGTCAGCGGCCCGCGTGAGCGGGCTTGAACCACGGAGAAGTCCATGGCGCAACGGAGAGACAACCGGAAGAAGGCCACGAAGACGACGAGGCTGCGGGTCGCGGCAGTCCTTGCGCACATCGTCCTCGGTTTGGCGCTGGCTGAGCGGGTCATCGACTTGTTTCACCAGCTCAAGGGCCTCGCAGGCTAGCGAGAGGTGGCGCCTCTCTTGCAGTCCAAAAAGCCAGACCCACGCTCTGTGCAACCCCCTGGTACAGACCCATGGTCAGCCGGCATCCGATTATCTCCGGTGCGCCGCAACACCAAGTGACCCGGTGAACGACGAGGAACGAGCATTCACGTCGTGGCAGGTGGCGACCTCTCGCGTCCGTGCCACGCCGCTACTCGACCGCGACGGCGTCACCCGCGATCTCGCCGACGGCATCCAGGACGCCTTCGAACGCCGTGATGGGACCCCAATCGTCCAGGTGCCGTGCCCAACCAGTACCTGGCGATGTGCCGGAAACCCGTCTGCGAGCTCAGTCGGGAGACTTCGCCTGGCCCGCGCATTGTCAGGCCCAGGGCGTGTGCGGCGACGTCGCGCAATACGGCGTCACCGATCCAGGCCGGACGTGGCGCCCGATCTCGAGGCCGGGCGCGATGGGCGCCGACGCCGGTGGCCGCGCGTGGCGCACGATGAGCAGCGTCGAGCTCCAGTCGCCAGGCCCTTGCCGTTTCGCGTCGGGGATGCGCGACCCGCTGCTTGCGCAGCCTCGGTGCGGGCTGTGGTTTCGTCGTCTGCGGGACGCAGTAGGGTGCCGGATGGGACACGTTCCGTCACGTCGGCGGGACCTGGAGCAGGGGGATGGGATGCGTGACTTCGTGATGCGGTCATGACTACACCCAGGCGGGATGTGCGGCTGATGCAGCAGCAGGCCGGTGAGGTGGACGCACGGCTTGCCGCCGCTCGGCACACAGCCCGGTCCGGCGACCAGCTGGTCACGGCCGTCGTCACGGGCCAGGGAAAGCTGCTCGACCTGCGGATCGACGACGGGGCGCTGCACGGCGCGCACGGGCAGAAGCTCGGGCTGAGCATCGTCGAGGCCGTCCGCGCCGCCCGCTCCGCGGCCAACGCCTCGGCGCTTCCGCAGCTGAACGCGCTGTTCGGCAAGCAACCGCCGCCGCCGGTCACTCCGGCCGCGCTTCCGCACCCGCCGGCCGCTGCGGCACCTGCCCGGCGCGAGGCCGCGCCGGCGGACGAGGAGAACTTCGAGGAGCTGGACTTCCTGACCGACGAGCCGGAGCCAGGAGGCCGACGCTGGTGAAAAGCGAAGAACAGCTGTACCACCTCGCGAAGGAAATCGACGCGCGGGTGGCCGCGGTGGAGCAGGCAGCCCGGACCGGTGAGGCCCTGCCGCTGGTGCTCGACATCGGCGCCGGCCTCGGCACCGTGACCGTGGACGGCCTGGGCGGCCTGGTGTCGGTGGACCTCGCTCGCGACGCGGTCGCCAGGCACACCGGGGCCAGCCTCGCCGGGCATGTCCTGCGCGCGATCGCCGGCGCCGAATCGGCCGCCGCCACCCGGCGCAAGACCATGATCGACGACGCCGCCCGGGAGGTCCGATGAGCGACGGCAACTTCAACCCGTTCGGCACCGCCGCGGCCGGCTCCGGCTTCGAGGTCTACCCCCAGGCCCTGCGCGCGGCCACCGACGACGTGTTCGCCGCACGCGACAAGGTGATCAAGTTCGGCCAGGAGGACCTCGCGCAGGTGGTCCTGCGCGACGACGACGTGGGCATCCTGGGCGCCCAAGCCGGTGTCGTCGAGATGTTCAACAGCACCATCGCCCACATCCGCGACAAAACCGCCAAAGGCGCCATGCAGCTGGGGCAGTTCGCCGAAGCACTGGACAAGGCAGCCGACTACTACGACACCCAGGACGAAGCGGACTTCAAGCGTCTGCGCGACCTGGAGAAAGGCATGGGCTGACCTGTGAGCGCACCGACCGCCCCGCCGACGCCAGCGGCGCCGCAGCCCTATCCCGACGAAGCCGACGGGAAGATCCGCAGGATCGCCGAGCTGCTCGGCCGCGGCGACATCATCCAGCTGCTCAACGACGTCCGCAACAAGCTGCTGGGCAACGCCTTCCAGGTCCAGGACATGGCCATGGCGTTCGCGAAGAACCACACCCTCGCCGACGCCGGCGACGACATCGACAACGCGGTCCAGGCGGTGGCCGGCACCTGGAGCGGACGCGCCGCCGCCCAGTTCAACACCTACGCCGGCACCGTCGGGAAAGCGCTCGGTGACCAGCAGAACGTCGTCGGCAGCATGTCCGGCATCCTCTCCGGGATCGCCACCTGCGTGATCGAGACCTACGGCAAAGCCATCGAGTTCATCGGCACCTGCGCCGTCGAGCTCGGCAAGCTCGGCTACAAGACGATCGTCGCGATCGCGACCGCCGCGATTCCCATCGTCGACGTCTTCACCTCCAAGGAAGTCATCGACGCCGTCGTCGACGCGTTCGCCAACCTCATCACCGCCATCAACGGGCTGTTCAGCCAAGCCCTGTACACGCTGGGCAACTTCCAGGCGCAAGCCACCGCCCTCGTGCAGGGCGACACCGACTTCCCCGACCTGCCCCCGATGCCCACCAACTCCGGAATGGACAACGAGAAGCAATGGCGCATCGACCCGTCAGCCGCCCCGGCATGAGGACACCAGCCCTCGGCTGTGCCGCACTCGTGGCGGCGAGCCTGCTCACCGGGTGCGGCCCTTCGACACCCGAACGCGTACTGGCCCAGCCACCAGCCCCCGCGCAGACCGGCGCGCCGCTGCCACTGGACCAGGTCGACAAGCCCCTTGACCTCGCCAAGTTCGACACCGACCCGTGCAGCCTCCTGACGAAAGACCAGGTAGCTGCCGTCGTGGCCGATCCACCCTCTGACGTCAAGCCGTTCAGGACAGCCACCGCGCCCAGATACGGCTGTTCCTGGGTCGCCCCCCTCGGGGCAAACGCCACCGCCTCGAAACCGGCCGAGCGCCCGCAAACCCTCACCGAGCTGGCGGAGTCACCGGCACGGAAACGCGACATGTTCGAACCGTGGACCGAAACCTCGATCGACGGCCTGCCCGCCATCATCTACCACCAACGCGGCAGCACCGACGCCTGCACGGTCGCCGTCCAGGTCACCGACCAGCAGATGCTGACCTTCGAGATCATCGGGAAGGACCTGCCCCGCAACTACTGGGCCAACGACCGCTGCGGCGGGGCCGCCAAAATGGCCGAAGCCGTGATCGGCAACCTCCGCCAGAACTAGCACTGCAACAGCAGTTGAGGTGCGTGGGAAGCTGCAGCCTTGGTCGTGGCCAAGGCGAGCTTGGTGGTGTCGTCGTCTCGCCGGATTTCACCGACCTGCTCGGCCGACGTCCAGTGGTTCTTCCTCAAGCTAACCCTCTCTCATCGGTCGAAGAGGGGCGAGGACCGGACTCTATGAGACGACACCGCCAGTACTCGTCGTGAACGGCCCAGGCATTGTCATGGCGCCGGCGGGCGGCTCAGTAGCCGCGTTTCCACGGCGAGCAGACCTCGTTGTCGAGCGGTCCGTAGCAGACCTGGAAGGAGTCGACACTCGAACCGCCGACGGGTCTGCCCAGACGACGGCAAGGGTGAGCAGCCGCCACGCCGATTTGCCTTCTCCGGCACGAACATCGGGTTCCTTTCCGGAAGATGCGCGAATGGCGTCGCCGGCCTGGGACGAGACGATCGCCGGGCGAAGCACCGGCGTGGTGCGGCCAGGCTGTTGTGCGGCAGCGGCTGGCGCCGGAGGAGCGATGTCTGCCGGCGTGACGGGCGCCACTGAGCAATGTGCTTGCTAACAGACCATTGCTTGCCCGCGCAAGAGCGGATCCGCCGCCGGTCGGCGCGTCCACCGGCTCGGGTAAGCGCTTTCCCCGTGGCTCGCGTGATCAGGAACGAAACTCACGTGATTGGAGCCGTAACTCGCGAGATCCGGCTTCAATCACGCGAGTTACGGCTTCCATCACGCGAGGCACCCTGGCGGCAGCCCGCGGGTCGATCTCGTCGTGGCGGGTCAGATCCGGTTCCAGAACGTGCAGTGGTGGTCGGTGGCGAACGGCGTCGGCGCGATCGAGTCCGCGGCCAGGCCGAGCACGGACGTCGACATGGCGTGGGTGGGCGCCCACGGGGGCAGGTCCGGGGTGTTCGGGTCGCCGCGGTGGGCGAACGTGGTCCAGTAGGCGGTCATGGCTTGGCTCAGCCGACGTTGCGGTGGCGTCATGTCGTGCAGGCCGGGGTATTGGCTGCGCGGGATCGAGGTGTCCAACAGGAACGGGAGATCCCAGCCGTGGTAGGCGCCGTAGGGAAGATTCCCCAGGAACCGCCCGGAGCTCTCGGTGAGCTCGTAGGCGTAGACCGGTGCGTGCCGGGCGGCCGTCCGGGCGGTCGCGAGCGCCGGGCAACTGCCGATCCCGCCGCCCCAGTCGGTGAGCACCGTGGCCAGCGCGAGTGCGGGGTGGGCGAAGGCCTCGGCGGGATATTTCCCGAGCACTGCTTCGGCGTCGGCGCCGAACGCGGTGCGAATCATGGCGGCGTAGCCGTCAGCGGTCAGATCGGCGTACCGGCCGAGCACGAACGCCCGCATCTCGTCGTGGGTGCTGCCCATCAGCAGCGGAACGCCGGCGGCGGATCCGTGCCGGATGGCGTCGATCGGCTGCCACGGCAGGTACGGCGTGCCGGCGACCGGTCCCCACGGGTCATCCCGGCGCTCGCCGGTGACCGGCCTGTCGGGATCGGCCAGCTTCAGCAGCAGATCCGCGACCGGGACGCTGCGCAGGCAGGCGGCGGTGCCGCCCGGGGCGTCGGCGCAACCGAGCGTGCCGACGGCCTGGGCGCCCTTGCGATCGGCGACCGCCTTGGTCATCACCGGGTTGGCGCACGCACCGCTCTGCACGATCGCCCGCTGGAACAGCCCGCGCGACCCGGGTGAGGCCAGGTGGGTGCAGACGCTGCGCGCGCCCGCGGACTGACCGGCCAGGACCACCAGGTTCGGGTGCCCGCCGAACGCGGCGGCGTTGCGGCGGACCCAGCGCAGCGCCTCGGCCTGGTCGAGCAGGCCGTAGTTGCCCGAGACCGTGCCCTCGGCGTCGAGAGCGTTCGAGGAGAGGAAGCCCAGTGCGCCGAGGCGGTAGTTGACGGTGACCACGACGACGTCGCCGCCGGTGGCCAGGCGGGCGCCGTCGTACTCGGAGGCCGCGCCGGAGGCGAGGTTTCCGCCGTGGAGCCAGACGACCACCGGCCGGCGACCGGGGCGGCTGTGGCGGGCCGGCGCGACGACGTCGAGGTAGAGGCAGTTCTCGCTGCCCACGAGGATCGGGTTGAACTCCGCGTCACGACCGACCTGCGGGCACTTGCCGGTCGGGGTGGTGGCGTCGCGAACCCCGGTCCACGGCCGCGGCGGTGTGGGGGCCCGCCAGCGTTGGTCACCGACCGGCGGGGTGGCGTACGGGATGCCCGAGAAGCGGACGACGCCGTCGCCTGTGTCGCCGCGGACATAGCCCCCGTCGGTACGCACGAACGTGGGATCGTGGTCGAGTGGATCAGCCGCGGCCGTGACCACGGGCGTGAGCGTGGTGAGCACCAGGGCGAGCACGATCACCAGACGACGTTTCATCGGGACTCCTCCATTGACGGCGGTGTTCACCGGACGGCCGCGGGGATTGACTGCCGCTCGCCGGCCGTGATCGGATCACCCCGGTCGGGGTGCCGGGTGGTCATGCCCACGATCCCGGGGTGCCCGCCGCCGGGCATCGGCCGACGCTCGTATCCTCGACTACGCCGACGAATGTACGACCTCTCCCCGGCTACGTCAGTGAACGTACGACCTCGAACCCGCCGTCGAACGGCAGCTCCGACCGTCACCCAGCGAGTCAAGCGTTGCCGCAATTGATATGATGTATGCGCTTACTTCTCTCCCCGAACAGACCAGTTGGTCACCCTTGACGGTAAATACATAGGATCTCTAACCTGAATCTTCCTGTCGTCCAGCGAAGAACACGGGTGGGGCGGACATGCGCGTTCGAGGGGAAGCACCACGGCGGACCGCCGTAGCCGTGACGGCCGCGATGGCGTTCGCCCTGGTCAGCGCCGCGGGGGCCGACGCTGACCACAGCGGCCGAGGCGCCGGGCCCGGCCTCGCTGCGGCGGACAAGGCGTCGACCCTGTGGTACGACGAACCGGCGACCGACTGGGAGAGCCGGTCGCTGCCCATCGGCAGCGGCGCGCTGGGAGCCTCGGTGTTCGGCGGCGTGCAGCACGAACAGCTGCAGTTCAACGAAAAGACGCTGTGGACCGGTGGCCCGGGCGTCGCCGGTTACAACTCCGGCAACTGGACCTCGCCCCGGCCGGACGCGATCAAGCAGGTGCAGGACAAGATCGCCGCCGACGGCCGGGCCGATCCCGAGTGGGCCGCCTCGGTCCTCGGCCAGCCCAAGACCGGGTTCGGGGCCTACCAGAACTTCGGCGAGCTGCGCATCTCGCAGCCGAGCGCCCCGGCCGGCGTCACCGGCTACCGACGCGGCCTCGACATCGCGAAGGCGACCGCGAGCGTCGCCTACACCTCGAGCGGCACGACGTTCACGAGGGAATACTTCGCCTCCGCAGCCGACAAAGCCATCGTCGGCCGGTTCACCGCAAGCAAGCGCAAGCAGCTCGGCTTCACCGTGTCCGTGACCGCGCCGGACAACCGGTCGTACACGTCCACCGCCGAGAACGGCCGGATCACCTTGTCCGGCAGCCTGACCGACAACAAGCTTCGGTTCGAGTCGCAGGTGCAGGTCCGCACCGTCGGCGGCACCCGCACCGACAACGCCGACGGCACGGTCACCGTGGCCGGCGCAGACGAGGTGGTCCTGGTCCTCTCCGCGGGCACGGACTACGCCCCGGCGTACCCCGCCTACCGCGGCACGGACCCGCACGCCGCGGTCACCCAGCGGGTCGGCAGCGCCGCCGCCAAGCCGTACCACGCCCTGCGTGCCCGGCACATCGCCGACTACACGAAGCTGTTCGACCGCGTCTCGCTGAGCATCGGCCAGCAGATGCCGGATCTGCCGACCGACGACGTGCTTTCGGCGTACCGCACCGGAACCCTCGCTCCGGCCGGGCGCAAGGCGCTGGAAGTCCTGTACTTCCAATACGGCCGCTACCTGCTGATCAGCTCATCGCGCGCCGGCTCGCTGCCCGCCAACCTGCAGGGCGTGTGGAACAACTCCACGTCCCCGCCGTGGAGTGCCGACTACCACGTGAACATCAACCTGCAGATGAACTACTGGCCCGCCGAGATCACCAACCTCACCGAGACGACCACGCCCCTGTTCGACTACGTCGATTCGCTGGTCGCCCCCGGCAAGGTGACCGCGCGGCAGATGTACGGCAACCGCGGCTGGGTGGTCAACAACGAGACCAACCCCTTCGGCTTCACCGGGCTGCACGACTGGCCCACCGCGTTCTGGATGCCCGAAGCCGGCGCCTGGCTGGCTCAGCACCACTACGACCACTACCTGTTCACCAAGGACGAGAAGTTCCTGCGCGAGCGCGCGTACCCGATCATGAAGTCGCTCACCGAGTTCTGGGCCGACGAGCTCGTGCCCGACCCGCGCGACGGCAAGCTCGTCGTGACCCCGAGCTTCTCCCCCGAACAGGGCCCGTTCTCCGCCGGGGCGTCGATCTCCCAGCAGATCGTGTGGGACCTGTTCACCAACACCCGGGCGGCCGCCCGCACCCTCGGCGACACCGCCGCGGTCCGCTCCACCGGCGACGTCCTGGCCAAGCTCGACCCGGGCCTGCGGATCGGCAGCTGGGGCCAGCTGCAGGAGTGGAAGTCCGACTGGGACGACCCGGACAACACCCACCGGCACGTCTCGCACCTGTTCGCCCTGCACCCCGGGCACCAGATCTCCGCGCGCACCAACCCGGAACTGGCCACCGCGGCCAAGGTCTCGCTGACCGCCCGCGGCGACGGCGGCACCGGCTGGAGCAAGGCCTGGAAGATCAACTTCTGGGCCAGGCTGCTCGACGGCGACCACTCCCACCTGATGCTCGAAGAACAGCTCAAGAACAGCACCCTGCCGAACCTGTGGGACACCCACCCGCCGTTCCAGATCGACGGCAACTTCGGCGCCACCTCCGGCGTGGCCGAAATGCTGCTGCAGAGCCAGAACGACGTCATCGACGTGCTCCCCGCCCTGCCGGCGGCCTGGGCCGACGGCGCGGTGAACGGGCTCAAGGCCCGCGGTGACGTCACCGTCGACACCCAGTGGGCAGGCGGCGTCCCGACCCGGATCACCTTGCGGCCAGGTCACTCCGGCGAACTGAAAGTCGGCAGCGACCTGTTCACCCGCCGGTTCCGCCTGGTGGACGCCATCAGCGGCACAGTGGTCCCGCACCGGCTCGACGGCCGGACGATCACGTTCCGGGCGGCCGCGCACCACCAGTACGTCGCCGTTCCCGTGGCGTGAGCGCGGGGCACCGCCCCAGGGTGTGCGGAGGCGTTGTCCGGTCGCCTACCTCGGGGTGGCGCCGGCTTCGCCATCGGCGATGACGAAGCTCGCGCGCGTGGTCACCGGGGCCCCGGGCCGGGAAACGTAGTCGACGACGCGGTAATCGGCCGTCCACTCGGTCCGGGTCACGACGTTGCGGACGTAACCACGCTTGCGGTTGACGAACTTGATGTGCGGGTTCTCCCGCAGCTGCACGGCATCGCCGGCGTTCTGGTCGACGCCGTCGCCGCCGGAGGTGATCGAGGTGCCCACCAGTTCCGTGCCCACGGTCGCCGAAGCCGGGTTCGTGAAGTCGGCCTTGATGTCGGCGACGTAGCTCGCGTGCACGTCGCCGGTGATCACCACCGGGTTGCCCGCCTTGGCCAGGTGGTCGCGGACGAGGTCGCGCTCGACCGGGTAGCTGTCCCACGCGTCGTCGCTGAAGCTCGTCTCCGGGCCCGCGGTGAAGTCTCGGGCGGAGAAGAACACCTGCTGGGCCAGGATGTTCCAGCGCGCGGTGCGGCCGGCGAGGTTCCGCAGCAGCCATTCCCGCTGCGCGGAGCCGAGGATCGTGCGGGCCGGGTCGAGCCGCTCCTGCGGCGTCACCTCCTGGTCGTCGCGGAACTGGCGGGTGTCGAGCAGGTGCACGTCGGCCAGGTCGCCGAAGGTCAGCCGCCGGTGGATCCGGATGTCCGGGCCGGACGGACGCTGGGCGCGCCGCAACGGCATGTGCTCGTAGTACGCCTGGAACGCGGCCGCGCGGCGCTGCCGGAACACCGCCGGGTCCTGGTCGGGTTCGGTGTCGGGCTGGGAAATGTCGCCCGCCCAGTTGTTCTCGACCTCGTGGTCGTCGAACACGACCGCCCACGGGAAGGCCGCGTGGGCCGCCTGCAGATCAGGGTCGCTCTTGTACTGGGCGAGCCGGGTGCGGTAGTCGGCGAGCGTCCAGATCTCGGCCGCCGGCGCGTGCGCACGGCCGATCGTGCCCTGCGCGCCCCCTTCGTAGATGTAGTCGCCGAGGAACGCGACGAGGTCGAGGTCCTCCTCGGCCAGGTGCCGGTAGGCCGTGTAGAAGCCCTCCGGGTAGTTCTGGCAGCTGGCGAAGGCGAACGCGAACCGGTCGGTCCGCGCGCCCGGCCGCGGCGCGGTCTTCGTCCGGCCCACCGGGCTCAGCTCGCGGCCGGTCCGGAAGCGGTAGAAGTACTCGGCTCCCGGCCGCAGCCCGGACACCTCGACGTGCACCGCGTGCGCCTGATCCGGGCGGGCCGGCTCGGCACCGGCCGCCACCACGCGGTGGAACCGCTCGTCCTCGGCGACCTGCCAGCTCACGGGCACCGGCCGGGCCGGCATGCCACCGTCGGCAGCCAGGGGTTCGGGCGCCAGCCGCGTCCACAGCACCACGCCGCCGGGCAGCGGGTCGCCCGACGCGACCCCCAGCGTGAAGGGCGCCCGCACCGGCGCGCGCCCCGCGCCCTCGGCCGCCGCGGCCGGGATGCCGGACAGCGCGGCGGCGCCGAGCACGGCGCTACCGGCCAGCAGGACCTGACGGCGGGACGGCGCCGGACCCGCGGCGGCGTCGAATGGACCAGCCATGTGTCACCTCTTCCGAAAAGACCGTTGCGGCCTGCACACGCTAAGTTCGAGGGATGACTACGGTGCGACGTCCCGATGACCCGGCGGTGTACACCCGGAGGAAGTAGCAAACTCCCCCTCGGAGCAAAGAGTAACGGCGTCCGGCGAGGGCGCTTTCCCGGCGTGCGGGTGCCACGCAGTCGATCCCGGCATGGCGAAGATCAGCTCGGAGAACGAGGCAGCCGGGAAAGGGCCGCAGTGGCGCTGTGCGTCAACCGGGCCAGACGTGGGGGGCGTGGGTGATCAAGGAAGGGGTTTCCGTGACCTGGACGAGTTCGCCCGGACGCACTGCCGTGGTCGTGCCGTTGATCCGCGAGTGGGACTCGGCGCCCGGGCCCGTTGCCGTGAACGCGGTTCCCGCGTGGGTCCAGCGGATCACCCTCAGCCGGTCGGACTCGTCGAGGAAGGCGCACTGCCAGACGGTAGCGGGCAGTCCCGCGGCGAGCCCCTGCCCGCAGCCTCGCAACCGGGAACCGGTCAGCCAGCGTTGAAGTGTCTCGACAGCGAGGGCGGCGCCGGTCGGCGGGCTTCCTTCGGCCTGCAGCACCAGGGGAAGCTTGCTGGAACCCCAGTTGTAGAAGTACATCCGCCGCAGGTTGAACTCCCTGCCGTAGAGGCCGGCGAGGTAGAACCGCATCGCGTAGTCGGTGGAGCGCGCCGGGGGCAACGGCTCCCTCAGCGGGATGTCGTAGACCGTGCCCGTGTTCCACAGCGGCGGGTGAACGCCGGCCGCGTGCATCGTCGCGTCGAGTTCGCGCAGCAGCGGCACCAGCGTTTCCGGCGGGTCGGCCGCGTCCCGCTGGTACAGCTTCACGCCTGCGGCGTCGCAGTGCTGGTAACCGCCGAGTTCGGCGAACCGCCGCAGGATTTCCCGTGCTTGTGGTTGCCAGAGCTGTCCCATCGAGGGACAGACGAGCGTGGCGTCCGGATCGTTCGACCGCACGATCTTCGCCGCTCGCGCGGTCATCTCCACCAGCCTCTCGACCGACCCCGAGTAGTACATGTGATGCGTGGCCTGCACCCACAGCTCGTAGGCGTGGAGCCGGCCCCGGTACCGGGACGCGAGGGCTTGGACGAAGCGATCCCAATCGGCGAGGTTCTCGGGCGCACCGGTGCGTGAACCGTCGGTGTAGGCGCCCTTCGGCGAGCCCGGTGCCGCCCACCCCGGTGTGCCACCCAGGACGAACAGCGTGGGCAGTCCCGCTTTCTCCGCGCCGTCCACCAGCCGGTCCAAGGTGGCCCAGTCGAACCGGTCGCGAGCCGGCTGCAGGTTCGCCCAGCGGGTCTGGCTGTCCCAGAAGCGCACACTGCCCACCCGGAACGCCGGCATGGTGCCGGTGGCGCTGTTCATGGTCACGCCGAACAGCTCCGGTGCCACCGGAACTGGCTGCGCCTGCCAGGCCGGCGCGGTGATCTGCGGGACATCCGTTCCGGCCGGGGTGCCGGAGGTCACGACGAAAACCATGAGCATCGCGACCGCGACCGCCACCAGCCGCGTTCGTGGGTGACCGGCTTTCCGCGCGCGGACCGTGGGGGCCGCCGGTGGGTCCTCGGCCGGCCGGGCGCCGCCCTCGCGACGGCGCCACCTGAGCAGCAGTTCACTCAGCTCTTCGTCGGTCGCGCCGCACTCCTGGGCGATGCCGACGAGCAACTGGTAGTTCGGTGGCGCACTCCGTCCGGTGCAGTACCGGTGCAGGCTCGAACTGCTGACATATGTTCGCTTGCCGAGCTCGGCGTAGCTGAGGCCGCTGCGTTGCTTCAGCTCCGACAGCAGCTTGGCGATCTCGTCCACGTGCTCCCCCTCCCCCGGCCGAATGCTAACGAAACGCCGGCCCCCGCCACAGCCCCGCGGCCGAAGCATGGCCCAGGCCGTCTCATCGGCGAGGTGAACGCGCAGGTCAGAGCCTGCCGCGGCGTCCCGCCCCCCGGACGGGACGCGAAGATCTTGATATCGGCCGGCTGTCCCGGGGACAGTACTTCCGGGCGGCGGCCGATCAGGGCGTCGCGATGATGAGGGGAGCACAATGCGACTTCAGGCGTTGACGAAACGGATGGGGCCGGTGGTGGCCACGGCCGCGGCCGCCGTGCTGCTGGGGTTCACCGGAACGGCACAAGCGGCTCCGGCCGCGCCGGAGCCGGGCATGATCGTGGTCGAGGAAGTGGTGCCCGCGGGCGCGGACGCGCCGGTGCAGACGATGGGCACCAGCTGTACCTGGCCGGCCTGCGGGGAGGCGCACAACCGCACCGGGAAGAGCCTGGAGATCGACCGGGACTCCTCGTCCCACTGGAGCTGCAAGGTGGACAGCGACCACCGGAAGACGCTCAAGGACGGCGGTGACTCGACCGACTACTGGAAGGACACCGACTGCGTCCGGTCGAAGACGTGCAAGGTCTACTTCCGTGGCGAAACCTACGACCCCGGTGAGTGGATCCGGCTGTACAACCCGACCTGGTTCTACAACCTCAACTGCTGACCGAGCCCGGCAAGGCGATTCGTGACGCCGGCCGGGGCGACGGCGGGTTTCCGCTGTCACCACGGCCGGCGGTGCCACCCTGCAACGACTGTCAGGCGGTCCTGGTCGCGCCGCCCGTCGATGAGGTGGCCCGAGCCGGTCGTCTCGCTCTGCTGCTGCAGGACGCCGGCCTCCGCGGCGGCGGAGAGCACGACGTCATCGCCAGAGCAGCGCGCTGGCGGGTCTACACCCTGTCTCCGATGAGCACACCCTTCTCCCCTGCTCACCGGCGATGAAGGGCTGCCCTCCGGCGGCAAGCCCATCCGCTCAGCCCGATCCCGGCCCTGCTCCAAGCCGCACTTCACACGTAGGCCGCCGATGCAATGTCGGGCGTCAACGTCCACGTTGCTCCAGGTCAGGGTGAGAACGGCCTTACCGGACAACCCTTCGCGAACCGGTGCTCTCTTGGTGAACATCGGCCGGGTTGATGACACGACGGGCAGCGTTCATGACAGTGCACTGGCTTGAGGCCGCCCTCGTGATCGTCAAGACGTACGGCAGGGTGCGTCGTCCGAGCTCCTCGAAGATCTTGCCCGCCTGACTGCGCAGGCTTTCCAAAAAGGGGCACAGGGCCGACGAGCTCCACAGGTCGATGGGATACCAGCCGACGACGTACACGCCCGCATCCGTCGTCTCGGCCGGCAAGTACCGATTCGCGAGCTGGTCGCGTTGAGCCGTGGAAACCGCCGTATGCCATGAGCCCTTGATCTCCACCGGGACGCTCACTACCTCGGCAGCGTCGAGTTCGCGACCAACCACCGACGGCCGACCTACTGGTGCCGCCACGGCGACACCAGCACCCAACGCACGGCCTCGAACGACCGAAGACGCTCTACATCCGCGAAGACCACCTCGTCGACGAGATCAGCATCCGACTCGGAGATGAAGGCAACGACGGCCGCGCCACATCGGAGTTTGATCGGCTACGGCACGGACGTGTGGCAGCGGCGCTGCGCGAGTCAGGAAAGATCATTGTCTACGACGGCGCCGAATTGCGGCTCGAGGAGACCGATTCGAGCTGATCTACGATCGCTCCAGCTTCAAGATCGCGTTTCGCGATCCGTGGGGTAATACTGGGTCCGAGGACGATCGTGCTCGCTAACCACAACACTATCGCTGGCCGAGCAATCTTGATTCAGCGCCACAATGCAGGCGAGCTGACGAGACAGTGACACGGTTGCCCCGCTTCATCACGTCGCGCGCACAGCGACATTGCGTCACTGACCTCACACCTCACTCTCGGGCGCCGCCGACGTCAGTACCGCACGTCAACCACGGACAGTCAAGGCCTCATCGACTGGAGCCGCGCGATCGTGGACGGTGCCTGCGTGCGGGCCAAAAAAGGGGATCTCTGACCGGTCGGAGCCCCGTCGATCGAGGCAAGCCCGGCTCGAAATCCACGCCCTGTCCCACCGCGCCGGGCTACCGCTGGTCGTGGCCATCTCAGCAGCCAACACCCACGACATCCATGCCCTCAAACCCCTGGTCATGGCAATCCCGGCGATCAAGTCCCGGCACGGCCCACGCCGGCGCAAGGCCGCCAAACTGCACGCCGATAAGGCCTACGACCAACCCGGCCTGCGGCGCTGGGTCCGCGACCGCGGCATCAAGGTCCGCATTGCCCGCAAAGGCATCGAGACCAGCAAGAAACTCGGCAAGCACCGCTGGGTCATCGAACGCACCATGGCCTGGCTCACCGGATACCGCCGCCTCACCCTGCGCTACGAACGCAAAGCAGCGCACTTCCTCGCCTTCCTCATCCTCGGCGCAGCCCTCACCTGCCACAAGAAGCTCCGCAAACTCACCACATGAGACAAGCTGTCAGGCGTACTACGAGAGTGCCGAGCAGCTCCCGATCAACGCGCGGATCGGCCGGTTCCCACCGCTGCCGGTCCCGCTCGGGGTGGCGGTGTTCCCGCACGCCGCGTTCGTGGCCATCCGCCGTTTCGCCGAACGCGACTTCCCGACGATCATCCGCTGGACCGAGTACGACCGCGGCGGCCACTACCCCGCGATGGAAGAGCCGGACCTGTTCGTCGAGGACGTACGCATGTTCGCCAGGGCCTTGAAGAAGACCTGACTGCGTGTGGTGCGGACGAACTGCGGCTCGTTCGCAGACCGGCGCACGCCGGTGCGCGCCGGTCCGGGTCACCCCCGGGCCGGGCGGCCGGGTGCGCCGTACACGCACCAGGTGGGATCGGCTCGGCCCACCACCGCACGTCAGGGCATGCGGAGGACGCGCATGAACGGCACCAGCAGCCACGGCCGCCTGCCGTGCACCCGTACCTTTCCCCGGCACATCGCTGACAGCCTGCCGAGCCGGTGGAACAGCATCAGGTTCAACGCCGCCGGCTCGAACGACACGATCGCGTCCGGATCGCTGCCCGGGCCTTCGGCCGTGAGCCGGCCGCCGCGGAGCACCAGCGTCACGGTGGTCGTGTGGCGGGAGCGGAACTCGACCGCGATCCGCCGCGCCGGCGGATTCCGCGCGTCGAGGATCTCGCCCGGGTCCGTGCGGACCATCCCCACGAGGAACAGCTCGAGGAACAATGCCGCCTGCCACGACGGGATCGCCCACGCGCGCCCCTCTGCGCGCGCGATGTCCCCGCCGTGGATCAGCAGCTCGTTGACGAGGTGGGCAAGGATTCCCGCGACCGGCACCCGCGAGCCCCCGAGCCAGTCGATGGGCGTGGCGGGGTCCATCCCCTCGCTGCGCGCGAGGATCTCGGCCACCGCGGTCCGCATCCCCCGCGCGAGCACGACCACGTCCCGCTCGGCGAAGGCGTCCAGCGCCGTCCGGTTGAGCTCGGCCACCGAATGGATGGTCGTCCCCGGCGCCAGGTCCAGGAACTCGTACCCGGCGGAGGGCGGGGAGTGCGGGTCGACCATCACCGTGTAGGAGGACGCGATCCCGACGACGTGGGCCGCGGTCTCGGCGATCGACCATGCTTCGGTGGCCAGGGCGCCGGGGACCGTGGCGGATTCGACCAGGTCGGCGAACCGCTGTCCCGCGTCGGCGAGCGCGGCACGGGCCGCCGCCCACTGCTCTCCGGTGATCGTAACGTCCACGCCCCCACCTCCCTGTCAGGCTTGCGCCACCGTAGCGGTCACCATGGCCGGCAGGCTTCTTCACCTGTGCCGAACCGGGGGCCGCGGCACGGCTCGCCTGCACCCGGCTGACGATCACCGCGCTCACCGAGGCCGGTGAGCGGCGGGTGCGAGTGTGGCGGTGCGCCGAGCCACTGACCGCCCGCGCTCCTGCGGATCGGGTGCGCTGGCAAAGCGAAGGCTGGCTCACCGTCCGCGACGGCGACCGCCCCAGCGCCGGGATCGTGCGGCTGACCCTCGATCCCGAGGAGGTCGTCGGCGGGCAGGCGCTGCAGCTGCAGCTCGGCGCGATCGGCCAGGACGCCGACGCCGCCGAGCGCGCCGGCCGGGCACTGGTACGGATCCAGGGCCTGCTCGGCCCCGACGCGGTGTCCACCCCGCTGCTGGACGGCGGCCGCGGCCCCGGCGAGCGCGTCCGGCTCATTCCATGGGGCGAACCCCGACGCCCCGTGCTCGAAGACCGCCCATGGCCGGGACGCTTGCCCGTCCCCTCACCGGCGCTCGTGCCTGCCGACCCGGTCTCGGCGGCAGGTCAAGGGGTCGCAGGTTCAAATCCTGTCAGCCCGACGGACACACTTGCAGGGCCCGTGACCAGCACACCGCCGCTCACGGGCCCTTTGTGTTGCCTTGACCCGTTCCGCTCGCACAAGGCGATCCCCTGGCTACTTTCCGCATCGCCTCTTGATCCCGAATCACCTCCTCGAACACTTCCCCATTTCGCGACATTCAGTGGTTGTCCCCTTTTGACTGAATGATCGAGTTCGCAAGCGGGTCGCGCCGGTGGGAAAATTACCCGCGACCAAAAGGTGGATCGGCCGTTCGGCGCAGTGACCGAAACATCGCGCCCGGTCGGCGAGCCGATCTATTCCCTCTTTGGGCTCTCACCCTTGCGGTGAAGATTTCGCACCTACGGAGATGCCCGCTCGCTCCTCACGACAGAGTATCGCTGCAGGGAGAAGCGCCGGAATCCGGTGCCGAAAACAAACAATGAGCTCCGAGGAGCGGTGATGTTGAACCGAAGAAAACTACTGGGGTGGGCGACGGCCGGAGGCGTGGTCGGTGGGGCGGCGCTGCTGCCTTCGGCCCTGACCCGGGAACCGAGCGCCGCGGAACACACCGGGCATGCCCCGGCCGCGGGCTCCGCGGCGGGCGGGGGCCGTCCGGCGGCGGGGCTGGGGGTTTTGTTCTCCCAGCGGCTGCCGATACCGCAGCAGCTGACGCCGATGCGGCGCGGCGACGGCGTCGACGTGTACAAGATCCCGATCAAGGCGGCGCAGCACGCCTTCCTGCCCGGCAAGCCGTCGCCGGTGCGCTCGTTCGGCGGCCAGTTCGTCGGGCCCACGATCCGAGCCAAGACCGGCACGCCGGTGGAGGTGACGTTCACCAACCAGCTGGACGTCCCGTCCAACGTGCACCTGCACGGCGGGCACAACGCCCAGGCCGACGACGGCCACCCGATGGACCTGCTCGCCCCGGGGCAGAGCCGGACCTACCACTACCCGAACCGCCAGCAGGGCGCGACCCTCTGGTACCACGACCACGCCCACCACCTCGAGGCCGAGAACGTCTACCGGGGACTCCACGGCTTCTACATCCTCGACGACGAGGCGGAGCGCGGCCTGAACCTGCCTTCGGGGCAGTACGACGTGCCGATCATGCTCCGCGACATCCAGCTCGACGCCAATGGGGCCATGGTCTACCCGAACTTCCCCCCGGACCGCAACACCATCCTCGTCAACGGTGTGGTGAACCCGTACTTCCAGGTCGCGGCCCGCAAGTACCGGTTCCGGCTGCTCAACACCTCCAACGAGCGGCAGTTCCGCCTCACCCTGGGCGGCGTCCAGATGACGCAGATCGCCTCCGACGGCGGGCTGCTGCCGGCGCCGGTGCCGCGGTCGGAAATCCTGCTCGGATCCGCGGAGCGGGTCGACATCGTGGTCGACTTCTCGAAGGTGCCCCTGGGTTCGCACCTGGTGCTCAAGGACATCTCGGGACCGCTGCTCCGGTTCGACGTGACGCGCCTCGCGCTCGACAGCAGCCGCGTGCCCGCCACGTTGCGGCCGTTGCCCGCGCCGGGGACGGCGACCGTTCAGCGGGAAATCACCATGCGGTTCGACGAGACGAACTTCACCGGCCTGATGAACGAGCAGGTCTACGACCCCAACCGGGTGGACATCAAGGTCAAGCGCGGCGCGACCGAGATCTGGACCGTCCGCAACACCGACACCGTCTTCGGTGCGCCCCACTCGTTCCACCTGCACCTCGAGCAATTCCGCGTGCTCGACCGCAACGGCGGCCCGCCGGGACCGGACGACGCGGGCCGCAAGGACACGGTCTTCCTCGGTCCGGGTGAGTGGGTCCGGCTGCAGACCACCTTCACCGACTACGTCGGCCGGTACGTGTACCACTGTCACTTCCTCGACCACTCGAACATCGGCATGATGGCGGAGATGGAGATCGTTCCCTGACGGGTGGGCACGCGGGGCAGGCGGGCGCGTCCGCCTGCCCCGGCTCCCGGCGGTTCGGCACTCGTTGACCGCCACGCTCGGCACTCCGCAGGTTCGTCCCTGAACGAAGGAGGTCCGGATGAGCCATCCGGTGCGGTTCGCCGACGGAACCGGCGCGGTCCGCGTCGGCCTGCTCACCGGTGAGCAGCTCCGACCGCTCGCGGTGGCGTCGATGAGTGACCTGCTGCGGCGCCCCGTAGCCGAGATCCGCGAGCTGGCCGAGGCCGCCGGCGAGCCCGTGTCCACGGCCGGAACGCGGCTGCTACCGCCGCTGGACGGGCGGATGGAGGTGTGGGCCGCCGGGGTGACCTATCTGCGGTCCGAGGAGGCGCGACGCGAGGAGAGCGCCGATGAGGACGTCTACGCGCGGGTGTACCGCGCAAAGCGGCCGGAGTTGTTCTTCAAGTCGGCCGCGTGGCGGGTGGTCACCGACGGTGAGCCGGTCGCCATCCGCGCCGATTCGGCCAACAACGTGCCGGAACCGGAACTCGGCCGAGTACGGTCACGCCCTCGCGCTTGCTCGCGCCGGCCACACCACCGCGCACGCTTGGGCCTTTGCCAACCTCACCGGCACCAAAGCCCGCGAGATCGGCGAGAAGGCATGGCGACGATGGTTCTGGGCGCCGGCCACCACGATCGCCGCAGCCGAATCCAATCTCACTGAGCAGCAAGCTTGGGACCACTTCTACAGAGCGTCCCCAACTCAGGCAGCTTACATCGGACGTGATGCGTGGCGCCGTGATCGCTGCTTGCCCGCGCTCAGGGAAGCAGAGGAACGCAGGCCACGTCGGCTTCGGCTCGGGATTCGCTGCGACGACGACGGCAGTGCGAGAGTCACCATATCGCCTCGCTCGACAGGTTCAGGCTGAGCTGGGTTCCTCCACTTTGTACACCCCAGCCTCGGCCAAGCTGACGGCGTCCGACTCAAGAACCAGCATCAGGAGGATCGACTTCGATGGCATCGCCGCACGACGAGGCCAAGTGCAGGCACGCAAGAATCCACCAAAGGATCCAAGTGTCGCGTAGGTGACAAAAAAGGTCAGCTCCATACCCCTTCCAGATACGAAAGATTCAACTACTTCCAGGCCACGCTGGCACCACAAGCCTGATGCGCCCCGGGTCTGGTGCAGGTCTCGTTGTCTGTCACCGAGCCCGTGCAGGCTCGAAGGGTTGATCGTGACGTGACGCTTGGTGGTCGGCTTCGACCTGGGCTGGAGTGCGCTGTCCGACCTCGCCGTGGACGCGGCGATGGTTGACCAGTCGACGTATTCGGCGACGCTCGGTATAACGAATGGCTCGATATTGAACTCCGCGGTCGGAATGATGGACAAGTCCGGTCACGTCTTGTCCGGCTCGTTGCCGGGCCCAGATCCCCATCTCCAGCGCGTCGAGGGCGAAATTCGTGTGCAACGAGGTCGACACCTGCCAGCCCACGACCATTCTCGAGAACACATCGATGACGAACGCGGCATACACCCATCCCGAGAACGTCCGGATATAGGTGATGTCCGCTACCCAGAGCTGGTTCGGCTGGTCGGCAGTGAAGCGGCGGTCGACCAGGTCCGCCGGCGAAGGCGAGGCGGCAGCGATGGTGGTCCTGGGCCGCCTGCCTCGCCGTAGTCCCTGCAGGCCCCTTCTGGCGCATCAGCCGCTCGACCGTGCAGCGAGCCACGCGGATTCCCTCACGGTTGAGTTGCGCATGCACTTTCCGCGCTCCGTAAACACCGGAATTCTCGCGGAACACACACTCGATCTCAGCGAGCAGTCCGGCGTCCCGCACGGCACCTTTCGACGGCGTGCGCTTCTGTAGTCCTGGACGTCGACGGCCGCGCGTACCGGGTCACCGACCTTGAAGTAGACGACGGCGTCCACTTTCACCGAGACGTTGTCGCGGGTGATGCCATCCTAGGGGGCACCGGCATCGTGAGGATCTGCATGTCGACCTTCTGCAGTCGGTCGATCACGGGCGCGATCACGGCGAGGCCTGGCCCGCGGATGGCCGGACGCACCCGCCCGAACCGATAGACGACACCGCGTTCGTATTGGTTGATCACCCGAACACTGGACGCGATCAGCATGAACGCGACGGCGGTGATCGCAAGGGCAAAATATGCCGCAACCATGCTTTTCTCCGATGTTGGTTGTTTCCACTGCCATGACCGGGAGCGGTGCTCGTCGAGTCCGATCGAAGGTCTTGTCAGCGGTTGCCGAGCCTGTGCTACTCCATCGGATTCACGAGGGCGAACCTGCCGCGGAAAGCACTTGTGAGGCGACCGGCGGACGGCCCGTGTCGACGCGCCATTTCACGGCAACGCGAAGCGGGTCGAACGCGCGCAGCGCCTCCGGTCGCGTGCCGGTGGTGATCTGCTCGGCGGGCAGGCGACCGGTCACCGGGCCGTGCGTGAACCCCCACCGGTCGTGTCCGCCGGCGAGATGGACACCGGCCACGGGCGTCGCGCCGATCAGCGGCCGGCCGTCCGAGGTCACCGGGCCTTCGCCGACCCGGACGTCCCCCCGCTCGTTCCAGCGCACGCCCTCGAGCAGTGGACGCGCGGACGCGATGAGCGACCTCACGTTGTCCCGGATGTCCTCTCGGTCCGGGTCGAGCAACTGCGCCATTCCGGCCACGCGCATCCCGTCGCGATGAGGGGTACACATCGCGCGTGCTTCGGGCAGGTAGATCGGTCCGGGCACGGGACGGTCCACCGCGACGGTGAAGGAATACCCGCGGCTGACCGGAGCCGGCACCGGCACGCCGCAGCGACGGGCCAAGTGCGCCAACGATGCGCCGGTGGCGATCACCGCCACATCGGCCTGCAGTGCCAGGCCGGCACCGGTGCAGACCCGGACACCACCACGGCGAGCGCGGACGTCCACCACCTCCTCGGTCCGGATGTCCCCGCCCCGGGCGAACACCGACCGGGCGAGCGCGTGGGTGAATTCGCTGCATGGTTCGAAAATACCGCGATGACCGGGGCTTCGACGGTCTGCGCGTCGACCCCGTTCGCAGCAAGCATGTCGAAGGCGTCGAGGCACTCGTCGTCGAGCGCCCGATTCCGGCGGACCGCCCGAGTCCACGACGACCAGCGGCGGTTCGCGGAAATCTGCGCGAGGAAGCTCCACCATTCCCGGTCCGGGACAGCCGGGTCTCGCCGCGGGCCGGCCGGGCGCGTCGGTGAGCGCAGCCCGTACCGCAGCACGGCCGGTTCGTGCAGCGCCAGCAGGCTCGGCGCAGTCCACCCGGCGTTGCCCCGCGAGGCACCGGCTGCCACTCCGTTGTGATCGAGCACGGTCACCTCGACCCCACGCTGCTGCAAGAACCACGCTGCCGACAGCCCGACGACCCCGGCACCCACTACGATCGCCGATCGCGGCCCACGGTCGCCCCGAACATCCTCGACGCGGGCGACGTCGCTCCCGTTGGCCCCGAACATTTTCCGACCTCCACATCGCAGTTGTGCTGACACCTCCATGATGATGGGAAATCCACTCGAGCGATTGTCGCGTTCCGCCAATCACGAGGACGCTGTTTGTAGAGTTGCTACACCGCGCCCGCTTCGCCCGCGATGGGCCCTACGGGTGCGAGCTGACTTGACTTCCGCACGGCGCGCACGAAATTCGCAGCAACTCTCCCGTCGCCGCTGACGCACCACACGCATTCCCATGCGTTCCGGTCGAGCAGTATTCACCGACTGCCCGGATTTTCCGAACCTCGGCAAGGTAAAACGTCGAACCCGGTTGATCACGGACCTACAGCAGATCATTTTCCCGTCACGCCAACCGCAGGGTCCTGGGTGACGAGCTTCGCCAGGCACGCTTGGAACGCGACTGGCCCCGCGAGGAGCGCCAGCTCGTCCGGGACGGCGATGTGCCGGGTCCGGCAACTGGCCAGGACGGCGAGTGCGAGCAGATCGTTGAACGCGGCGACCGGGGTGACGGACGTGGCGCCCCGCGTCCACTCCGCCACGGCGGTCCGGGCGCTGTCCTGGGCGTTCCGCACACCCTCGATGCCTGGACCTGCACCTACACCGTCCATGTTGGTCTCTGCGGGGACGAGCGACCGGCCTTACCCGCGAGCAGCGACGGCCACAAGGCCGACATCGACGAGCTCACGGACGTCAGGCGCCCGGCGGGCCGCACCGCGAAGCGGCGGACGCTCAGGGCCCCTCCCGGCCACAGCGGCGCGGCCGCCTCCACGCGATCTTGGACCGTCGCGATGCCCTCCCCCGGCCCCCTTGGTTTCGAAGTGCGGAACCGTGAAGCGGTCCGGCAGCGCCGGGACGCCTTGGCGGTCGGGCCTGAAATGACCGTGCAGGCCGACACCGCGCCGCCACGGCCGATCGTCCACGCTGAGCGCTCCGCGCTGCCTGGATCCGCAGTGACCGGCCGGAGACCCGGGCAGAACACCAAGCTTTCGACTTGGGCGAGCGTGCTGAAGACCGTGAGCGCGAACCAGACCGGTTCAGCATGTGTCAGGGGTGCCGCGAGCGGCTCTCCGGGCGAGTTGTGCCAGCTCGGCGGTACACATCATGAGCCCGCGTGCCGGGAGGTGCCGGAGGTAGTGGTCCACATCGGCACCCAGCACGAACACGTGCAGCGGCGGCCCGGTCTCCTGGCACGACTCGATGGCCTGGCGAAGTGCGGCCAGTACAGCCGGGTGCCGGGTTTGGTACGAGGAGGCGACCAGGTGGTTGCCGCGGTCCGCGGCGAGGTAGAACTGGATCAGGTCCTTGGTGCCGATGAACAGTTCGCCGGCTCCCGCGGTCCGGAACCCGGCTGTCGAGTGCACCGCGGCCGGTGTTTCGAGGAAGGCGCCGAGCGGCAGGGCGCCGGTCAGGCCGAGGTGCTGCCGCAGCCGCCGGAACTCCTCCTGGTCGTTGAGGAACGGCGCGGCGAAACCGACCCGCTCCGCGTCCCAGCCGAGGCGATCCTGCAGGCGTGCGCGCAGGGCCCGGAACGCGCGCGGATAGCGAGGCTCCGCCAGGAGCCACCGGGTGCCGTGGAGCCCGAGCTCCGGGTTGGGTTCGTCCGCCACTGCTGCCCCGGTCGTGATCCGGGCGGCGTCGTCCGAACGGAGGTCGAGCAATCTCATGACCAGGCGTTGCCCGGGAAGGAGTTCCTTCACCATCGAGCACAGCTCCGAGGCGATGGCTTCCCCGTAGCGCTCGGCCTCGCGATCCCCGGCCCGGAGGGCATCGACCGGGCTCAGGCCGGCGCCGAAGCAGAGGAACTCTTCACGGACGAAGTAACAGTTCGCTTGTTCGACGCGCGGCACGAGGTCGTTCGTGGACCGGATGTCGGCAGCGTCGGCGATGACCACGCAGATCGACTCGAGGCCGTCGAGGCTGATACCCGGGGGCTGCGCCTGCTGCGGCTCGCCATCGATGCCGCCGAGGACGACCGACTCGCGATCGACCCGGATGGTGACTTCGCCGACGAACGCGTCCGGCTCGAACGAATCGACGCGCAGGACGGGGATCCCGCGCGAGCGGCAGAGCGACTGCATGTGGCCGGTCCGGCCGCCTCTCGCGCAGATCACGGCGGCCGAAGCGACGATGGCGTCGTAGAAGTCGGGGCCGAGGGTCTCGACCACCAGAACGGCACCCTGGACCGGTTCCCTGGTGCGGTGGCAGATACCGCGAACGGTCGCCCGCGGCGAGCCGACGAGCAGGGACCCCGGGATTTCCCGCAGGCCCGGCTTCCCGCCGGTCTCCGGGTGATCCGCATCCGGTCGAGGCATGCCCCAAGGCTGGCCGTCCGCCCGCCGTCGGCGCGTCCTCCGCGTTGCGGCCTCATCAGTCCGATGTGAACGTTTCCGGTGGCTCGTCGAGGAGGAGCAGGCCCCGCAGTTCGCGCGGCGTCACGGAAAGGTCGTTGAGCTTCCTCGTGGCGGCCGTGTTCACGGCGGCTCGCAGAGCGCGATCGGTCCCGGGGAGCTCGCTGCCGGAAGCGGCGTCACGTACCGACTTCAAGCCCACCTCGAGTCGGTCCACCAGGGCTTCCCGATCGCGCCCACGCCGGGCGGTCATCCGGCGTACCTCGAGCATGACCAAAGCTGCGAACGCCTCCCGTGCGCCGGGATCCTCGGTCAAGATCGCGGCCAGGTTCCCGGCGCGGTCGTCGTAACAGGATTCGAGCCGGCGCAGTACAGCCGCGGCGACACCGACCGAATGGTTCTTGATCGCGGCGAGGTTGAACGCGAACGCGCCGACCCGGCCGTTCCGGACGATCTCGTCGCCCTCCCGAGGACCGCCGATCACCGAGACCGGACCGGACGGCAGCCCGGACGGCCCGAGCAGGGCACCGGACCCGTCGACCTCCACCCCGCGCCCGGTACGCCGGTGCTGCACGGCGATCTTCTTCCGCAGGAGCGCCGCCCAGAGCGCCGACCCGGTTCGCCCGTAGTCCGGCTCCCGTCCGAAGTTCGAGATCACCAGGTCCGCTTCGAGGGTTTGCGACGACGACGCTCCGGCCACCGACACCAGCAGCGTGCCTGCCTCGGTGCCGTCGATCCGGCCCACCTTTCCCGTGACGAGGGTGACCGGCCCACCGCCGTCGATCGCCGCGTCGACGACCTCGGTGGTGTACGCGACAGCGCCGACCCGCAGGGTGGCCAGCAGCGTCCCGTACTGGTCGAGGAGCCCGCGCAGGTCGGCGGACGGGATCCGGGCCAGTACCCCGGGCAGGTGGGGCTCCCACGACTTCGAGACCCGTTCCGACACGACAGCAGGCGGAACGTCGGGGTGCTCGCGAGCGACGATCGCACACGCCCGCTCCCATTCGGCCACGACGCGCATCAGCAGGTTCTGGCGGCCTTCGTAGCTTTCGCGGTGCAGCCGGGGTGCCGGCAGATCGAGAACGCGATGCCGGTGGTCCGGCGGGTAGGTCCGCAGCATCCGGCCGGAGCGGGAGATCATGGCGATCTTTCCCCGGTGCCCGCGCCGCAACAGCAACGCGGCCACGTCGTAGGCGGTGAGCAACGTGCCGATGATGACGACCGTCGCGTCCGGCCCGGTGCCGAGGATGCGCGCGATCCCCGCTTCGGAGTACGGGCGCCGCACGAAGGCCGGGTGGTTCACCACCTCGGCCGCGAAGGGGAGGTCCCTTTCCTCCAAGCCCGTCGCGATGACGACGTGGTCGGCGCGGAGAGTCACGCGCCCGGGCTCGGCATCGTCGCCGGGCAGGCAGAACCGGTCGACGACGACGTGGCACCCGCCGGCAGCGGTTGCCACGTCGACCACCTCGCCGTCGGCTTCGACCAGGCTCACGTCGTCCGCCGCCTCCCGCGCGGCCCGAGCCAGGCGGCCGGCCAGGTAGTCGGCGTAGATCCGGCGCGGCGCGGGCCCGGACTCGGTGAACGTGAAGCCGCTCCACTCCGGGGGCCAGCCGGCCCGGTCGGCCTCGCTGTTCGCCCAGTCCACGAAATCGTCGACGTCCTCACGGAACATCGACATCCGGCCCGCCTGGATGTTGAAGACGTGCTGCCAGTGGTTTCCGGCCCGGTGGTAGGCCACGCCCGCGCTGCGATACCCGGGGTGCCGCTCGATCAGCACCACCTGCACGGGCTCTCGCGCGAACTGGAGCAGCCGGACCGCGGTGGCAGTGCCGCCCAGACCCGCTCCGACGATGACCACCCGGGGCACCTGGTCCGACAGCCGCATCTCGCCACTCCTGTCCTGCCGAATTCCGCGAACGGCCACGATCAGCGCTCCGCGCGGACGCCCGCCGCCGACAGCGAGCAATGAGATTACCTTGAGCAGCCTGGGTCGCACCGCGGCCGATCGTGTTCACGCGATGACCCGGCCAGGTCGGACCGCCGACAGCGGGCGATGCCGGCCGCGTCGGCGAATCACCGCCAGACTCCGCGCGCCGAGCGGTCCGGACTGGCTGCGGCCCCAAAGGATGTTGCTGGAGAGTCGGACAAGCTCCGGTAGAAGGTCCGATGGGCTTCGGCGGCCGCGGCCCACCTGTAGCGCCGGGCCAATGCCCGCCCGGGTGCCGGGTCGGCGCCGTCGAGCGCCGCGCGCAGCTCGCGGGCGAAGCCGGGCGGGTCGGCGGCAAACCTCGCGGCGGCACCGAAGACCTCACGCAGCACGGGCAGGTCGCGGGTCACCACCGGCACTCCGGCGGCGAGTGCCTCCATCGCGGCCAGCCCGAAGCCCTCCTTGGTGGACGGGAACGCGAACACCGCCGCCGAAGCGACCAGCGACGGCAGTTCGTCGTGCCGGACCGGGCCCAGCACCACTGGCTCGACGCCCAGCTCGGCGGCGCGTTTCTCCCAGCGGGTGCGGTAGTCGCGGTAGTCGAAGAGGGTCTCGCCGCCGGCGATGAGCAGGCGGAGGCCCGGTTCGGCCAGCAGTGCGAACGCTTCCAGCAGGTCCAGTGAGCCCTTCCGCGGCTCGATCCCGCCGACGGCGAGCACGTAGCGCCCCCGCTCCGAGGTCCGTGGGGCCGTCGCGAAGCGGTCGTAGTCGACGCCGTTGGGGATCACCGCCGCCTCGATGCCCCAGCCGTCGCGGACCTCCGCGGCGACCGAGGCCGAGACGCAGACGTGCGCGTACGGCCGGACGATCGCGCGCTCGTGGCACGCCGCCAGCTCCGGCGTCGTGAAAGTGTCGAGGTGGTGGACCGTCCGGACGCACCGGTCGACGGCGTTCGCGCTGATGCAGTCCTGCGCGTGCACGACGTCGTAGGCGGCCGGGGTGAACGCGGCACGCAGCACCGCGATCGACCGCAGGATCCGCTCCCCCACGGACTCGTCCGCGAGGTCGGGGAACGGGACGATCGCCAGCCGCACGCGCGGGTCGACCGGCCGGAAGAACCCCGCGTCGCCGCCGCGTCCAAGGGTCCACACGGTGACGTCCTCGCCGAGTTCCGCCAGCGCCTCGGCCAGGGAAAGGGTGTGCACGACCCCACCGCGGGGTTTGGTCGAGTAGCTCAGCAGGGCGATGCGCATCAGGCCTCCCGGTACACCGACGGTTTCCGCTCGCCCAGGTGGTGCAGCACGCGCCGGGCGTTGGCGAGTTCCTGCCCGACGTCGAGCTCGGCCACCGCGATCCCGGCCTTCGACCACGTGCGGGCGAGGATTTCCCCGCCGGGTCCGACGACCTTGGCCTGGCCGAGGAACCGCATCCCGCCCATCGCACCGGTCTGGTTGGACGAGACGAGCACGACCTGGTTCTCCGCGGCCCGCGCCTGGTCGTAGAGGTCGAACAGGCGGGATTGGCGGTCCTGGGCCATCCGGGGTGCCCGGTTGGTGATACTGGTCGGCCACGCGCTCAGGCAGGCGACGATGTCGGCGCCGTCGAGGGCGAGGGACCGGGCCGACTCGGGGAAGGTCTTGTCGTAGTCGATCAGCATGCCCAGCCGCCCGACCGGGGTGTCGAACGCGGCGAACCGGTCACCCGGCTGGTAGGCGACGCTCTCCCCCGGCGGCTGGTGGACCTTGCGGTGCCGGCCGAGCACCCCGTCACCGGTCACGCAGACCGCCGAGTTGTAGCGCTGCGGCCCGTCGGCCTCGCAGTAGCCCACGCAGACGACCATCTCCGCGGCCAGCGAAGCGATGGTCTTCAGCTCGGCGCAGTCCGGGTCGAGGGCCGGGGGCAGGGCGTCCGGGTCGGGGTGGCGCAAGTCGGCGAGGTAACCGCCGAGGGCCGCGTCCGGCAGCACCAGCAGCGCGGCGCCCGACGTGCGCGCGTGGTCGATCAGCGTCGCGATGCGCTGGAGGTCGAAGTCGAGGTCGCGGCCGAAGTGCGCGGCCACGGCCCCTATGCGGATCTGCCCCATCCACGTGACACTAACGCGTACGCCTCGGGCCGGCGGTCGGCCAGGTGTGCCATCGACCGCCGGGCCGTGGCCAGCGCCGCCCCGACGTCGAGTTCGGCGACGGCCATGCCCTCGACGACGCCGGTGTCGGCCAGGATCTCGCCACCCGGGTCGACGACCTTGGCGCTCGCGACGAACCGCAGGTCACCGAAGGTGCCGGACTGGTTGGCCGAGAGCCAGACGATCTGGTTCTCCAGCGCGCGGGCCCGGTCGAACAGGTCGAACCGGCGCTTCCAGCGGTCTTCGGCGAGGTCGGCGGCCGGGTTGGTCCGGCTGCCGGGCCAGGCCGACATGCAGACGACGATCTCGGCGCCGTCGAGCGCCAGCGCCCGCGCGGATTCGGGGAACGCCTTGTCGTAGCAGATGAGCATGCCCAGCCGCCCGACCGGCGTGTCGAACGCGGCGAACTCCCCACCCGCGCCGTAGCTGGCGTTCTCGGAGAGGGGCTGGTGGACCTTGCGGTGGTGGCCAAGGAGGCCGTCGCCGCTGACGCACACCGCGGAGTTGTACCGGCGGCCGGCATCGAGTTCGCAGTACCCGGCGGTCACCACCAGGTCGCCGGCCAGCGAGGCCAGCCGTTTCAGCTCCGGGCCGTCGGCGGCCAGCGCGGGCGGCCCTTCGGCGCCGCCGTCGAGGTTGGCGAGGTAGCCGCCGAGCGCGGCTTCGGGCAGGGCCAGCAGCCGGACGCCTTCGGCCTTCGCCTCGCCGATCAGCTTCTCGATGCGCGCGAAGTCGGCTTCGAGGTCGCGGTCGAACGGCGCGGCGACCGCGGCCATCCTCAGTGTCGTCATGAGTTCCCCAATCCGGTGACGCCGCCGTCGATGGCGCGCGTCAGTTCGCCGTCCGGCCAGCGCAGCGCGACGCCGGTGCCCGCCACCAGCTCGCCGCAGGCCGCGGTGACCGCGGGCCCGGCGGGCGCCGGAGCACCGGCGGTGAGCATGGCGAAGCCCGGGAAGCAGGTCAGCCAGTCCCCGGTGGACGCTCCAGGTGGCCGTGGGACCTTTTCGACGTCCAAGACCGCGCCGCAACCGGACGCCTCGGCGAGCATGCCGAGCGTGCCGGCAATCCCGGCCATCGAGACGTCCTTCGCGGCAGCCGGTCTCGCCCTGGCCACCGAACCGAGCAGTTCCCGCAGCTCAGGCGTGCGGCGGAAGCTCGTCGAATCCCACTGCCGTCCCGTGTGGCCGGGCCGCCAGCCCCCGCCGAGGTCGGCGGTGAGCCAGACGCGCTGCCCCGGTTTCCCGCCCCCGCCGGGCACCGGATCGGTGGTCCGGCCCAGCGCGGTGACCGAAAGCGAAGCCGGGACGCCGAACTGCGTGTGCCCGCCGAGCACCGGAACGCCGTACGCCTCGCTCGCCTTCCGCAGTCCACTGAGGACACGGGCGGCGAAGGACGCGTCCCGGGCACCGAGCGCGTCCAGCAACCCGGTCGGCGTGGCGCCCATCGCGGCCAGGTCGTTGAGGTTGACCAGCACCGAGCACCAGCCCGCCCACTCCGGGTCGCGCTCGACCATGGCCGGGATGATCGCGTCGCAGGCGGCAACGACATCGGTGCCGGGCAGCGGCACGCCGTCGTCGCCGACGAAGCCGGGCACGCCGGTCAGCCCGCGCAGCAGCGGCCCGAGTGCGGCCTTGGTCGCGCGGGCCAGCTCGGCGATCCGGCCGATCGGCCAGCGCATCAGCAGGTGCTCGCGACCGGCGACGGTCACCGGCCACAGACGCTGCCAGCCGAGCCGGGTGAACAGCTTCTCGGTGCGGGTCTGGACGGTGGCCTCGAACCGCAGCGCGCCTTCGGCCTCGGCCCGTGCGCAGGCCGCGCGGACCAGCGCCGAGCCGATGCCGGGCGGCGAGCCGGGGGCGACGACCAGGCGGCCGCCGCGCCACCAGCCGAGGTCGGGACCGCCGGTGGCCGGGCCGAGCCGGACGCCGCCGAGCACGGCTCCGGCGGTGTCCCGCGCGACCAGGACGATCGTGCGCGGGTCGGTGTCGTGGTCGTCGAGGTCGTGCCCGGCGAACAGGCCCTGCCGCGCCACGAACGCCTCGTGGCGCAACGCGCGGTACGCCGTCAGTCCAGTGTGGCCGGCTTCGGAGATGTGGAACGCGGGGCGGGCGGCGACGCTGCGGACGTCGCCGAGCAGCGCGAGGATGTCGTGGTCCACGTCAGGCTCCCGCCGCGCTCAGCAGGCCGCAGGCACCGCACGCGGCGCAGCCCGCGCCCTGGTCGGCCCCGGTCATCCCGGCGGCCCGCAGCAGCGCCGCGACCCGGCTGGTGACCTCGGCGACCAGCGACGGCGGAGGCGCGGTGGCGCCGTCGCGGCGGGCCAGGGTGCCGAGCATGGGCCGCATCGGGACGACGAACGGGTAGACACCCAGGCCGATCAGCCGCCCGGCGCCCTCGACGAGGTCGTCCGGGTTCTCGCCGAGCCCGATCAGCAGGTACGTCGAGACGCGGTTGCGGCCGAAGACCCGAACGGCCTCCGCCCACGCGGCCTCGTACTCGGCCAGCGGCACGGTCGACTTGCCCGGCATCCACCGCCGCCGGACGGCGTCGTCGAGCGACTCGACGTGGATGCCGATCGACGTCGCCCCGGCTTCGCGGAGTTCGGTGAGCACGCCGAGGTCGCCCGGCGGCTCGATCTGCACCTGGATCGGCAGGCCCGGCACGGCGTCGAGCACCGCCCGGACGCACCGGAGGAGGTGCCGGGCGCCGCGGTCGGGCCCGGCCGTGGTCCCGATCGTCATCACCATCTGCCGGACGCCGTCGAGCCGCACGGCCGCCTCGGCGACCTCCGCCAGCTGCTGCGGCGTCTTCGCGGCCACGGTGGATCCTGCCCGCAGTGACTCTTCGATGGTGCAGAACCGGCAGCGCTGGTCCTCGGCGTACCGGATGCACGTCTGCACGACGGTCGTCGCGAGGACGTCCTTGCCGTGCAGCAGTGCGATCTTCCGGTACGGCACGCCATCCGAAGTGGACAGATCGTAGAACCGCGGCCGCGCCACCGGGGTCACGCTCAGGCCGAGGTCGACCGTCCCCCGGTGGATCCGGCCGTCGCGGACCTCGTACGGGCTTTCGGGGTTCAGCGGCAGCGTCGCGTTGGCACCGTCGACGACCAGGTGGCCGTCGTCGCTCGGCCCGGCGCCCTTGCTGCGTTGTACGGGTGCGTCCACTCGCACCCCGCGGACGGCGATGTCGGCGCGGGTGTCCAGGTCTTCTTCGATGCCAACGCGCACGGACCGCTCCTAGAACATGTAGGTGGAGTTGATGATGGCGCCCTTGCGCGCGTAGTGGATCAGCGCGTCCTGCACATCCAGGGGGTGGGTCGGGATGACGCCTTCGATGAGGTCCTCCTCGCGGGCACCGTGCAGCGACAGGCCGAACCGGCAGCAGTAGGCCTTGCCGCCTTCGCTGATGAACGTCTTGAGCTGGTCGTTGATGTTCAGCTCGCCCGGGAACGCGGCGTTGCCGGTGGTCGGGAAGCCGCGGGTGGCCAGGCAGTTCAGCGAACCCGGGCCGTAGAAGTAGATCGCGGCCTCGAAGCCCTTTCGCAGCGCGCGGGTCGCCTGCAGGATCGCCACGAAGCTCACCGACGACTCGTGCGCGATGCCGTGCACGAGCGTGAAATAGCTCTGGCCGGGTTCGGCCTGGTAGTCCGGGAAGACCTTGGTCCCGCCGTACAGGCTCGATCCCTGCGGCAGCGACGGGTGCGGGATCTCGTCGAGGCTGGTCTTCTCGGTCTCGGTCAGCTCTGCCATCGGTCTATTTCCCTTTCTTCGGTCCGTACAGCACGTCGAACGTGCCGCGGAAAACCAGGTCGGCGAGTTCGCCGTCGCCGGCGGCGGCGGCCAGCTTCGCGAGTTCGCCCTCGTGATCGCCCCACGGCTGGTCGGAGGCGAACAGCACGCGGTCGTGGCCGAGGCCACGGCGGGAGATCTCCTCGACGAGCCAGCGCGGCGTGAAGCCGATCGCCCAGGACAGGTCCGTGTAGACTTGCTTGCCGGCGGCGATCCAGTCGAAGAAGCGGCCGCCGACGAGCTTGATGTGCCCGCTCATCCCGCCGCCGAAGTGGACGAGGTGCAGCTTGACGTCGCCGGCGTAGTCATCGACGAGCTTGCCGACCTCGTCGATGTCCGACGCCGCGCCCGGCGAGGTGTGGACGTGCACGACCAAGTCGTGCTCCCTCGCCGTGGCGAAGATCCGGTCCAGCTGCGGCCGGCACGCGGGGTCGGACGCTCGGCCGCCGAGCAGGAAGCTGAGCTTGAGCGCCCGCACGCCTTCTTCGCCGGCCAGTTTCAGTGCTTCTTCGATCCGGTCGGCGTCTTCGGCACGTGGGGACACCCACAGCGCGGCGCTGATCCGGTCGTCGTTGCTCGCCGCTTCGACGCAGAGTTCGTTGAAGGAGAACGCGATCGCCGGGTCCGGCACGCCGTAGTTCGGGATCACCAATGCCCGCTCGGTGCCCTCGCTGTCCAAATCGGACAGCAGCTCCCCGATCGTGCCGCGGGCGCCGATCGCCGGGGCGACCGGTGGTCCCCCGTAGAACGGATAAGCGGGCAGCACGCCCAGGTGCCGGTGGGCGTCGTTCGTCCACTTCATCAGGCCACCGTCCGGGGCGCGACCCAGTCGTCGTCGGCCGGGTAGGTGCTCACCGGCGTGCCGGAGAGCCACCGGACGTCGGCGCCGCGCCCGCCCGCGGTGATCCGCCGGGTCAGGTACTCCGCGTCCGCGGCGACGCCGCAGAACCGGCCGGACCCCCAGGTGTGCTGCCAAGGCAGACCGAGGAAGTACAGCCCGGGACAGCTGGTGACGCCGCGGTGGTGCGTCGGGTAGCCCTTGCCGTCGAACACCGGGACGTCGATCCAGCGGTGGTCACGGCCGAACCCGGTGCTCCAGACGACCGCCGAAATCGCTTCCGCGTCGAGCGTCCGAGGCCCCTCCGGCGGTTCCCACACCGGCTGGTAGCGCTCTTCCCGCGGCACAGCTGTCCCGCGTTGCGCGACGAAGGCGTCGATCGAGTCCTTGATGCCCTCGGAGACCGCGTCGGCCGCGTCGAGGTTGCGCCGCAGGTCGTCCGCGAAGCTCAGTTGTCCACTTCGGACACCGGTCAGCCTGCCGTAGAGCTGCATGCCGTCCGCGGCGAACGCGCGCAGGTCGATGTCGTGCCCGCCGTCGCGGCCGGTGACGTAGTGGTTCGCCCGGAACCGCACCGCGTCCGCGTCGGCGAACTCGTCGATCCCCCGGGCGTAGTACCCCATGTCGTCGAGCCAGGCGACGACGTCCCGGCCGCGGTAGCGCCGGGCCACCCGCGGCGCCGACCCGACGGCGAGGTGCACCCGGCGTCCGGCCAGGTGCAGGTCCTCGGCGATCTGGCAGCCGGACTGCCCGGTGCCGACCACCAGGACCTCGCCATCCGGCAGCTGCGCCGGGTTGCGGTACTCGGCAGAATGCAGCTGGACGACGTGCTCGGGCAGCCGCTCGGCCAGCCGCGGCTTGAGCGGCACCTGGTATGGGCCGGTCGCCAGCACCACGTGGTCGGCGGTCAGCTCGCCGTCCGACGTCGTGAGCCGGAACCCGCCGCCGGGCAGCTGCCGCAGCCGAGTCGCTTCGACGCCCTCGTGCAGCGGGACGTCGAACTCTTTCACATACGCCTCGAGGTAGGCAACGATCTCGTCCCGGACCATGAACCCGTCCGGATCGTCGCCCGCGTAGGGGAATCCGGGCAGCCGGCATTGCCAGTTCGGCGTGACCAGGCAGAAACTGTCCCAGCGGCGGGTCCGCCATTCGTGCCCCGCGCGCTCGCGTTCGAGCACCACGTGCCCGACCCCGGCAGTGGTCAGGCAGTGGGACATCGACAGTCCCGCCTGGCCGCCGCCGACCACGATCACCGGCCGGTGCAGGCCGTCGAGCTGGAAGTTCATGCCGATCAGTGCACCGGCGAACCATTTCCGAACAGTTTCATCCGGAACACCTGCGGGTTACCAGACCACCGCCGCGTGACAACTTTCCCCGGTGCTGCTTAACATCGGCGGCGGCCGGCCCGCAGGTTCACCGGCGCCGGACCAGCGCGTCCAGCGCTGTCACGCCCTGCCCGCGCGCGCCGATCAGAAGCGGGTTCACCTCCGCCTCGACGTCGTCTTCGGGACACTTCGGTCGGCCGGTTGGCCGGGCGACGCCGCGAGCCGGCGGCCGAGCTGGTCGAGGGTGCAGCGGTGTCGGTGCCGTAGTTGGTCAGCGTCACCACCGCCATGCGTGTCGAGCGACATCCCGGGCCCGGCCCGGTCGTGCGGGACTACGCCGGGTTCTCCGCGACGGCGAGGTAGTCCGTGTAGATCTGCGGCGAGCCGGAGAACGAGGCCAGCCGCTTCCACTCCTCGTACATCTGCTTGGTGTCGCGGTGGGCAGCCGCGAACTCCGCAGCCTCCCCGGTGGCGATGTCGGGCTCGGGATAGAACACGTCCAGCGCGTCCAGGCTCGCGATTTCCATCATCATCACGTACTGGTCGAGGCGATTGCCCCGCTCACCCTTGAGCACGTGGAACCGCCAGTCCGGGTAGTCGTCGATCCGGTGGTGGTT
>NZ_JADWPD010000047.1 GCF_017308975.1 Amycolatopsis sp. MtRt-6
TTAACCGCTACGCCAAGTTACCGGTCGGCGGGCAGTCGCCGGCACCGCCGAACCGGGTACAGGCAAGGGTTTCTAGATCTCCTGGCGGCGCTTCGCGAGCATCGCCCGGCTCCGCTCCGGAGTCTCCGCGTCGACGGCCAGCATGTCGAGCGCGCGGCTGTACTTTTCGATCTCTTCGCGCTTCTCGATGTAGTGCGCGCCCGTCAGGTACTCGACGTAGGCGATGTTCGGCAGTTCCGGCTCGCCGAACCGCAGCAGTGAAAAGGCGTGCTCCGCGGAAAGGCCGCTGCTCTCGTACGGCAGCACCTGGACCGACACGTGCGGCAGCGCGCTCATCTCGAGCAGGAACTCGATCTGCTGCTTGAGGACCTTCGCGCCCCCGATCGGCCGGTGCAGGACCGACTCGTCGAGCACCATCCACACGCGGGGCGCGTCCGGCCTGCTGAACATCTTCTGCCGTCGCATCCGCAGCGCGACCAGCTGGTCGACGCGCTCGTCGGCCATGTCCGGCCGACCGTGGCTGAAGATCGCCCGCGCGTACGGCTCGACCTGCAGCAGGCCCGACACGTAGATCGGCTCCCAGATCTGGATTCGCGCCGCGGCTTCTTCGAGGCCGACGAGGTCGGTGAACCAGTTCGGCATGGTGTCGCCGAAGCGCCGCCACCAGCCCGGCTCGTTCGACTGCTTGACCATGTCGAGGAACGCCCGGCGCTCGGCCGGGTCGTCGACGCCGTACATCGTCAGCAGGTCGGTGACGTCGCGTTCCTTGAACCCGACCCGGCCCAGCTCCAGCCTGCTGATCTTGGACTCGGACCCGCGGATGTTGTATCCGGCCTGCTGACGGGTGATGCCGGCTTCTTCGCGGAGCCGGCGCAGCTGCGAGCCGAGGATCATGCGGCGCGCCGTGGGGCCGATGTTCTGTTCACCTGCGGACGCGTTCACCGCGTTCATTCCCGGCCCTTCCGCGCTCACGTCACCAGGGGGTTCTAGCCCGACTACCGAAAGTACACGTTGGGCCGTCCTGCGCAAAGAGGTGACCCGGTTTACCGCATGCGTGTGGAGTCCTACTCTACGTAGAGTACGAGACTTTCGACACAGAACTTGCGAGGTTCAAGATGCCCGACGCCGCGACCCGGACCGAACGAGTTCCTGTGGGGGTCGACCCGACCCGAGCGAGCATCGCGCGCGTGTACGACGCCTTCCTGCTCGGGAAGGACAACTACGAGATCGACCGGGAGGTCCTGCACAAGGTGCAGAAGGCCGCCCCGGAGGCGCAGGACCTCGCGTTCGAAAACCGCGGGTTCCTGATCCGCGCCTGCCGCTTCCTCGCCAGCCAGACGGGGATCACCCAGTTCCTCGACTGCGGCTCCGGCCTGCCGACCGCCGAGAACACCCACCAGGTCGTCCAGCGGATCAACCCGGAGATCAAGGTCGTCTACATCGACAACGACCCGGTGGTGCTCGCCCACGGCCGCGCGCTGCTCGAGGAGAACGAGAACACCCACTTCGTCGCCGAGGACATCTTCGAGCCGCAGCAGATCCTCGAGAACGAGGTCGTCCGGCAGCACATCGACTTCTCGCAGCCGGTCGCGTTCCTCCAGCTGGGCACGCTGCACCACTACAACGGCCCGCACGAGCGGCCGGCGGAGATCATGAAGGAGTACGTCGACGCGCTGCCGTCGGGCTCGTTCGTGGCGATCTCGCACTTCTTCGACCCCGAGGACGAGGACTCCGCGACCGCCCGCAAGATGGAGGACTTCTTCCTGCACAGCCCGATGGGCTCGGGCACCTTCCGGACGCAGAAGGAGATCGAGGACCTGTTCCCCGGGCTCGAGATGGTGCCCCCGGGCGTCGTGCGCTGCGCCGACTGGTGGCCGGACGGCCCGCGGCTCAAGGAGCTCAACGTGGCCCAGCGGACCATCGCGGGCGGGATAGGCCGCAAGCCGTAGCTCCTGTCCCGGCCCCGTCCGTCAGAGCCGGACGAGGGGGAGCCAGTGGGACAGGTCGGCCCGGGTGCCCGACGCGGACACCCGGCCGGCCGCCACGGCCGTGGTCCAGTCCAGTTGCCCGGTGGCCAGTTCGAGCCACGTGCGCGGGTCGGTCTCGATCACGTTCGGCGGGGTGCCCCGGGTGTGCCGCGGCCCCTCGACGCACTGCACCGCGGCGAAGGGCGGCACGCGCACCTCGACCGTCCGGCCCGGCGCGTCCGCCGCGAGCGCGCGCAGCGACAACCGGACCGCCGCGGCCAGTTCCGGGCGCGCCGGATCGGGCGCATCGCCCTGCAACCACGGGGAAACCGCCAGCACCGCCGCACGTAACTGTCCGGGGTCGACCGAACGCGAAGAGGCCATGGGCAAACAGTAGAGTGGCGCACCAAGACTTGGCAGGTACACCCGAGAACGTGGGGATGACGATGGCGCAGCGGGACGAGGCGGATCGGATGGTTTCGCAGCAGCCCACCGGAAGCGGAGCCGATCGCCCCGGCGGCAGGCACGGCAAGCACAACCGCGCCGCGCGTCGCGACGGCCGGCAGGCGCGGCGCTCCGGCAAGCAGGGAACGACGCCCGAGATCACCGAGGAAATGCGCGCGAACGCCCGCGCCAACCCGAACAGCTGGCTCTACGTCATCGACGAGGCCTTCGACCCGAACGGCCCGGTGCCGTCGTGGGCGGTCGTCGGCGCCTACCCGGTGAACGACGCCGGCGACGTCGTCGCCGACTTCCACCCCAACGACCGCTACCGGCCCTCGCCCAAGGCGCTCGGCTTCCCGGAACCGGCGAACGACCTCGAGCACCTGCTGCAGCTCGTCCGCACCGAGCACCGCCCGCCGTCGGACCTGCCGAAGGTGGTGCTCGACGCGACGCTGTTCGTCTACGCGATGTCGCCGGTGCAGCGGACCGTCATCGGCTTCCACAACACCGACGGCCGGGTCATGGTGCCCGCCTACACGCGCAAGGCGCTGGTGCCGCGCGAGTGGCCGCACGCGCGGGCCGTGCTCGGGCGCGACATCGTCGACCTGCTCGGCGGGCACCCGGTCGCGATCAACCCGCACGACCTCATCACGGCCGTCGTGCCGGCCGAGCACCTGATGAAGGCCATCGCCGACGAACGGCGCTGACCTGCGGGTCCCACTCCATCGAGTGATCATCGACTCGCCGATCCGGCGGCGCCGGTGCATCGTGAGGCTGAAGAAGTCTCACGAGATCGGTGGGGAGCATGAGGGTGAAAAGACGTTCGCTGCCCTTCGCCGCCGTCCTCGCGTCCGTCCTCCTCGTGACCGGGCAGGCGCCGGCGAAGGCCGACGACATCTACGCCGGGGCCCAGGAGCACTTCGCGGGTTCTCAGATCGCCAAGGTCGAGGGCGTCGGCGAAGCCCCCGGCGTGCTGTACGGCGGTGACGACCAGCAGCTCGGGCACGACGTCAGCGGGCACCAGGGTCCGGTCGACTGGCGGGGCGCGGCCGGCTCGGGGGCCAAGTTCGTCTACGTCAAGGCGACCGAGGGCACCGGCTTCGTCAACCCGCAGTTCGCGCAGCAGTACAACGGCTCCTACAACGTCGGCCTGATCCGCGGCGCGTACCACTTCGCCCGGCCGGACATCTCCGACGGCGCGGCGCAGGCGCGGTACTTCCTGGCCCACGGCGGCGGCTGGTCGGCCGACGGCAAGACCCTGCCCGGCGCGCTCGACGCGGAGTACAACCCGTACGGCGAGACCTGCTACGGCAAGGACGCGGCGGGCATGGTCGCCTGGCTCCGCGCCTTCTCCGACACCTACCGCGCGGCGACCGGCCGTCCCCCGACGATCTACACGTCGACGAGCTGGTGGAAGCGGTGCACCGCGAACAACGGCGGCTTCGGCGCCAACCCGCTCTGGATCGCGCGCTACAACAGCTTCGTCGGCGAGCTGCCCGCCGGCTGGGGCGTGCACACGATCTGGCAGTTCGCCGACCGCGGCACCCTGCCCGGCGACCAGAACTGGTTCAACGGCTCGGCGGACCGGCTGCGCGCCCTCGCACTGGGCTGAACGGCCCAGCATTTCCAATAATAGGTGTTAACCTGTCACCAATTAACGATCTTCTTCCCGGGAAAATCACCCACACGTATACCCAATTTCACGGAACTGAGTGACAAACGCCACTTCGTCCTCAACAATCGTGCTCGAGCGGCTACCTGCAGTAAGCCGCTCATCGCGAGGGTATCTGTGAAGGGATCCAACGATGTCCACATCCCGAAGAGGGCGGCTGTTCGCTGCCCTGGTCGTCCCGGCCACGCTGCTCCTGCTCGGCAGCTCAGCCCAGGCGGCGACCTTGTCCCCCGAAGTCGACCCCGTGGCCGCGATCAACGCGGACATCGCACAGCACAACCACGATCTGGGGTCGCAGATCCGGCGCGTCGAAGGCGACAAGTCGACACCGGACACGCAGAAGGCGGCGCAGCAGCCGCAGCCCGGCCAGGCCATCCCCGGCCAGGTGCTGGCCACGGTGGCCGGCATGGACGTCGCCAGCTACCAGGGCAACGTCGACTGGGCGTACTGGTGGAACCAGGGCAAGCGGTTCGTCTGGACCAAGGCCACGGAGAGCACCAGCTACACGAACCCGTACTTCGCCCAGCAGTACAACGGCTCCTACAACCAGGGCTTCATCCGCGGCGCCTACCACTTCGCCACGCCGAACACCTCGAGCGGCGCGGCGCAGGCCAGGTACTTCGTCGCCCACGGCGGCGGCTGGTCGAAGGACGGCAAGACGCTGCCGGGTGCGCTCGACATGGAGTACAACCCGTACGGCTCGACCTGCTACGGGCTGAGCAAGGCGGGGATGACGTCGTGGATCCTCGACTTCCACGACACGTACAAGTCCCTGACCGGGCGCTGGCCGGTCATCTACACGTCGACGAGCTGGTGGAGCCAGTGCGTGAGCGGTGACTTCTCCAGCACGGCCCCGCTGTGGGTCGCGCGGTACGCGTCGTCGGTCGGCACGCTGCCTTACAACTGGGGCTTCTACACCGTCTGGCAGTACACCTCGAGCCCGCTCGACCAGGACACCTTCAACGGTGCCTACGACCGGCTCCAGGCACTGGCCAACGGCTGATCCATCCCCCGACCGGCTCCCGGTCGTGACGGTTTCGCGCCGCCACGACCGGGAGCCGGTTTCATGCCGTACCGTCCGAGCTTGCAGAATGCTGCAGTCACGTCCTGGGGAACCGCACGCGTCCACCGGACGTCGGAAGCGCACGAACCCCCAGCGCCCGGAAGGCATGGACCGATGACCTACCCGCCTCAGCCGGGCCAGCCCGGCCAGCCCGACCCGTACGGCCAGCCGCAGTCCGGCGGCGTCCCGCAGCAGCCGTACCCCCAGCAGGGCGGGTGGGACCCCAACCAGCAGCAACAGCCGTACCCGACGCAGCAGTACCCGCAGGGCTGGGACCCGAACCAGCAGCAGGGGTACCCCGCGAACCCGCAGCCGACGTGGGGCGACCCGTACGCGCAGCAGCAGCAGCAGTCGGCGTGGGCGGACCCGAACGCGCAGCAGTACGGCCAGCAGGCCTGGGACCCGAACGCGGCAGGCCAGGTGTCCGGCTGGGACCCGGCGACCGGCGGCTACTCGCAGGGCTTCGGCGGGCCGCCCGCGCCGCCGAAGAAGAGCAAGACCGGGATGTGGATCGCCATCGGCGCCGCCGTGGTCGTCGTGCTCGCCCTGGTGGGCATCACGGGTTTCGTCGCGCCGGGCTTCTTCCTCTCGAAGGACGACACCAACACGGCCGCGCCCCCGTCGTCGAGCACGTCGGCCAAGCCGTCCCCGTCGAAGCCGACGTCGAAGAAGCCGACGACCTCGGCCACGAAGCCGCCGTCCGGCAGTGACGGCGGCAGCTCGGACGCCAAGGCCGTGCTGCAGGGCTTCATCGACAAGCTGAACGCGGGCGACAACAACGGCGCCGTCGCGCTGGGCTGCGCGGACTCGAAGGAGCTGCTCACCTCGTGGCTCGAGACGTTCCTCAAGCCGCCGCTGCAGCTGCAGCTCGGCGACGTGCCCGCCGACAAGTACCTGGTCGAGGGCGAGGTCACCGGGACGTCCGCCGGCAAGCCGGTCAAGGGCACGCTGAGCGCGACGAACTTCGACAAAAAGGGCTTCTGCGTCAGCACCATGCTGGTGTCCTGAGCCGGTGAAGCTGTGGCGATCGCCGCTGGCGTGGACGTTCCTCGCGTCGGTGGTGCTGCTGCTGGGGGTCGGCGGCTGGCTGCTGGCCGACCCCGCCACCAGCCGCAGTGACGCGCTCAAGACCGGCGGCCTGGCCGGCGGCGCGATCGTGGCGCTGTACGCGCTGTGGCTGAACGACCGCCGCCGCCGGGTCGAGGAGCGGCGGCAGGACATCGAGCGGCAGCGCCACGAACTCGAAGCGCAGCGGGCGGAGCAGGACCGCGAGCGGGTGGCGGACGAGCGGTTCGCGAAGGCGGTCGAGCTGCTCGGCCACACGGCCGACCAGGTGCGCGTGGGAGCGCTGCACGCGCTCGCGGGGTTGGCGCGGAGCCGGCCGGACTACACGCAGACGGTGCTGGACGTGCTGTGCTCGTACCTGCGGCGGCCGTTCGAGCACGCTCGCTACAGCGATCCGCTGAAGGACGGCAGTCCCGAAGAGGAACGCGAACTCACGGTCCGCCTCACGGCCCAGCGGCTGATCACCGAGCTGCTGCCCGGCCGCGACGACCCGGGCCCGGCCTACGACCTGGACCTGACCGGCGCGGTGCTGGAGTACCTGGACCTGTCGGGCAGGCTCGTCGGCGGCCTGCTGCTGCGGCACGCGTCGCTGCGCAGCACCACCAACTTCAGCGGCTGCCGCTTCACGGGCCGCGTCTACCTCACCGCGGCCGGCACCGGCGACGGCCGGCTGGTGGGTTACTTCCGTTGCCGCGGTGCGGTTTTCGAGAGCCACGCGTGGTTCAGTGGCACGGAGTTCGCGGAGACCGCGGAGTTCACCGACACGACGTTCGCCGGGCGGACGACGTTCAAGGACGCGAAGTTCGCCGGCGACGCGGTCTTCTCCGGCGTTGCCGCTTCGGACTCGCTGGACCTGCGGCGGACTTCGTTCGAAGGCCAGACCGATCTGCGGTTCGCCTCGCTGCCCGAGTCGGTTTCGCTGTACAACACGCTGGTGCGGGCCGAGAAGGACGTGCGGTTGCCGGAAGCGTGGAGGCTCGAAGAACTACGCGACGGGGCTGCCCGGATCGTCGCCGAAGCGGGCTGAGCAGCCCCCGTTTTCCACGCTACCGGAGGGCACCGACAGTTTCCGGTGCTCGCTTGACCGGGGTGGGGGGGGGGGGCCCCGCCGGGCGGCCCCCCCCCCCCCCCCGGCTCAGTCGAACAGGGCCGGGAGCGTGCGCTCCCAGGCCTCGCGCAGCTCGTCGAGCGTGAACTCCGTGATGCCCTGCAGCTCCAGCGTGCCCGACTCCGGGTCGACCACGCCGGTCTTGCGCCACGGGAGGCCGCGCGCGGTGCACATCTCGGTGAAGCGGAGTTCTTCCGTGCGCGGGACCGCCACCAGCACGCGGCCGGCGGACTCGGAGAACAGCTGGACGAACGGGTCCTGACCGTCGTCCAGGAACACCCGGGCGCCGCACTGTCCGATGAGGACGGTCTCGACCAGCGTCTGGATCAGGCCGCCGTCCGACAGGTCGTGGGCCGCCGAGATCATGCCGTCGCGGGAACCCGCGACCAGGACCTCGCCCAGCAGCTTCTCGCGGGCCAGATCGACCCTTGGCGGAACGCCGCCGAGGTGGCCGTGCAGCTCGCGGGCCCACGCCGAACCGTCCAGCTCGTCGTGCGTTTCCCCCAGCAGCAGCAGGGTTTCGCCGGCTTCCGCGCCGATGCCGGTCGGGATGCGCCGGGTGACGTCGTCGATCACGCCGAGGACACCGATCACCGGCGTCGGCAGGATCGCCGTGTCACCCGTCTGGTTGAAGAAGCTGACGTTGCCGCCGGTGACCGGGATGCCCAGCTCGACGCAGCCGTCGGCGAGGCCGTGCACGGCCTGCTCGAACTGCCACATCACGCCCGGGTCGGTCGGGGCGCCGAAGTTCAGGCAGTCCGACACCGCCACCGGCGTCGCGCCGCCCGTGGCCACGTTGCGGTAGGCCTCCGCCAGCGCCAGCTGCGCGCCGCGGTACGGGTCGAGGTAGACGAACTTGCTGTTGCAGTCTGTCGCCACCGAGACACCGCGGCCGGTGGACTCGTCGATCCGGATCATGCCCGAGTCCGACGGCTGGGCCAGCACGGAGTTGCCGCGCACGTACCGGTCGTACTGCGACGTCACCCATTCCTTCGACGCCTGGTTCGGCGACGAGATCAGCTTGAGGACGTCCGCGCGCAGCTCGTCCGGAGTGGACGGACGCGGCAGCTTCGCGGAGGTGTCGGCGATCAGTGCGTCCTGAGTGGACGGACGCTCGATCGGCCGGTCGTACACCGGGCCCTGGTGGGCCACCGTGTGCGCCGGGACGTCGACGACGACCTCGTCGTGCCAGGTGATGACCAGGTGCTCGCCGTCGGTGACCTCGCCGATGTCGGTGGCGATGACGTCCCACTTGCGGCAGACGGCCATGAACGCCTCGACGTTCTCCGGCGCGACGACCGCGCACATGCGTTCCTGCGACTCACTGGAGAGCACCTCGGCGGGCGTCATCCCCTTGGCGCGCAGCGGAACGCGGTCGAGGTAGATGTGCATGCCGCCGTCGCCGGCCGCGGCCAGCTCCGACGTCGCGCAGGACAGCCCGGCGCCGCCGAGGTCCTGGATGCCGACGACGAGCTTCTGCGCGAACAGCTCGAGGCAGCACTCGATGAGCACCTTCTCGGTGAACGGGTCGCCGACCTGGACGCTCGGCAGCTTCTTGCGGCCCGACGCCGACTCGTCACCCGAAAAGGTGTCACTCGCCAGGACGGAAACGCCACCGATGCCGTCGAGGCCGGTGCGCGCGCCGAACAGGATGATCTTGTTGCCGGTGCCGGACGCGAAGGCGAGGTGCAGGTCTTCGACGCGCATCGCGCCGACGCACAGGGCGTTCACCAGCGGGTTGCCGGAGTAGGAGGGGTCGAAGACGAGCTCGCCGCCGATGTTCGGCAGGCCGAGGCAGTTGCCGTAGCCGCCGACGCCGGCGACCACGCCGGGCAGCACGCGCTTGGTGTCGGGGGCGTCGGCCGGGCCGAACCGCAGCGCGTCGGCGACCGCGAGGGGCCGCGCGCCCATGGCCATGATGTCGCGGACGATGCCGCCGACCCCGGTCGCGGCGCCCTGGTAGGGCTCCACATAGGACGGGTGGTTGTGGCTCTCCACCTTGAAGGTGACGGCCCAGCCCTCGCCGATGTCGACGACGCCGGCGTTCTCCCCGATGCCGGCCAGCATCTTGGCCTTCATCTCGTCGGTGGCGGTCTCCCCGAAGTAGCGCAGGTGCTTCTTGGAGGACTTGTACGAGCAGTGCTCGCTCCACATGACCGAGTACATGGCCAGCTCGGCGTCGGTGGGCCGGCGGCCGAGGATTTCCCGGATGCGGGCGTACTCGTCATCCGCGAGGCCCAGTTCGCGATATGGCTGGGTGTGCTCCGGGGTCGCCCCGGCGCGCTCGGTGGTGTCAACGGTGCTGGTCACGGTGTCCGTGTCAGGGTTCGCCACGGCCGTCAGGATACGTGCCGGGCCCGGCCACCCCGGACACTGGGCCACCGAAGCCGGACACCCCGCGGCCGCTGTGACCGAGCCGACATTCGAGGCCCGGCCGGAGCGCCCCAATGTGGCCTTCGGTGCGCTCAACGCACCCAAGGTGGCCTTCGGTGCGCTCAACGCACCCAAGGGTGGCCTTCGGTGCGCTCAACGCACCCAAGGTGACCTTGGGGCGCTTGGGTGGCGAGCTTGTGGACAACCCGGGGTGCGCTCGGGGCGCGCGGGCCGGAATTGTCGGTGGGCGCGAGTAACGTTGAAACCGGGGGTCCCCCAAGAGGGCGGGGCACCCGGCGGTGCCCGGCGAGGCGCCCGAAAATCGGTCGCCTTCCTCCCGGGGTCGGCTTACCGTCGAGAATCGTGCTTTCCGCCACGTACCCCTTTCCGCCGCTGCGGCTGCCCGCGCGGCCGACCGCGAGCCGCTTCCTGCTCGCCGTGTTCCGAGCCCGGCTCGGCTCGGTGCTCGGCGCGGCCGCGATCGGTGTCGTCTGGGCGCTGCCCGGTGCGCTGCTGCCGCTGGTCGTCGGCCAGGGCATCGGCGCCATCGGCGCGCACGACGGCGCGGCCGTCTGGCGCTGGGCGCTGGCTGCGGCCGTGCTAGGACTCGTCCAGACGGTCTTCGGGACCTGGCTGCACTTCCTCAACTACGGCCTGTGGCTGCACGGCGCCGGAACCACCCAGCGGACCGTGTCCGCCCACACCACGCGCGTCGGCGCCGGGCTGCGCGAGCAGACCACCACCGGGAACCTCGTCGCCGTCTCCACGACGGACGTCAACCACATCGGCAACACCGTCGAGATGACCGGCCGCGCGGTCGGCTCGCTGCTGGCGTTCGTCGTGGTCGCGGTGTGGCTGGTCTCGACGTCGCCGCTGCTCGGCGTGGTCGCGCTGGTCGGCGTGCCGGTCGCCGTGCTCGGCATCGGACCGCTGCTCGCACCGCTGCAGAAACGCAAGGCGAAGCAGCGCGAGAAGCGCGGGGACGTCAACGCGCTCGGCGCCGACATCGTGTCCGGCCTGCGGATCCTGCGCGGCATCGGCGGCGAGCGGCGGTTCTTCGCCCGCTTCCGCGAGACGAGCCAGCGGGTGCGGCAGGCCGGCGTCGAGGTCGGCAAGGCCGAGGCGTGGCTGGCCGCGGCGGAGGTCGCGCTGCCCGGCCTGGTCACCGTGGTGATCACCTGGCTCGGCGCGCGGCTGGCCGTGGCCGGCTCGATCGGCATCGGGCAGCTGGTGGCCTTCTACGGCGTTTCGGCCTTCCTCATCTGGCCGGTCAACGCCGCGACGGAGGCCGTCGGCTCGATCACCTCCGGACTGGTCGCGTCGCGGAAGGTGGTGACGCTGCTGGCGATCCGCCCGAAGCTCGCGGACCCGGAGACGCCGGTGCCGCTGCCCGAGGGCCCGCTGGAACTGGTGGACACCGAGTCCGGGGTCCGGGTCGCGCCGGGCCGGCTGACGGTCGTCGACTTCGGGGCCGGCGGCGAAGCGGTGGCCGACCGGCTGGCGCGGTTCGCCGATCCGGCCGAGGGCGAAGAAGTGCTGGTCGGCGGGGTCCGGGCGGACCACGTCGCGCTCGCGGAGCTGCGGCGGCGGATCGTCTACGCGCACAACCAGGACATCTGGTTCTCGGGCGTGCTGCGCGAACAGCTGGCGCCGGCGCGGCCGGGCGGCGTCAGCATCACCGAAGCGCTGTATGCGGCCGACGCCGACGACATCGTCGACGCGCTGCCCAACGGCGTCGACGAGGTGATCGGCGAGCGCGGCCGCGAGGTGTCGGGCGGCCAGCGGCAACGGCTGAACCTGGCCCGCGCGCTGGCGACCGACGCCGACGTGCTGGTGCTCGACGAGCCGACGTCGGCGGTGGACGCGCACACGGAGGCCCGCATCACCGAACGCGTCGCCGAGCTGCGGCGCGGCCGGACCACGGTGGTGTTCAGCCAGAGTCCTTTGTGGACACATGTAGCGGACGAGGTCTTCACGGCGAAGGCGGTGACAGTATGAAGCGGCTGCCCACGGCGGCCCGGCGGGACGTCCGCCGCTGGGCCTGGCAGACGGCGAAGGCCCACAAACGCGAGTTCGGCCTGCTGCTCGGCTCGCTGGCCGTGGCCACGCTGATCGGGCTGGCCGGGCCCCAGCTGCTCGGCGCGCTGGTCGACGACGTCGCGGCCGGCACCACGACCGGGCACGTCGACGTGCTGGCGGCGGTGTTCGTCGGCATCCTGCTGCTGCAGGCGGTGGCGCGGAAGATCGCGCGGATGCGCGGCGCGGTGTTCGGCGAGCTGGTGCTGGCCGAGACCCGCGAGGAGTTCGTCGGCACGGCGTTGCAGCTGCCGCTCGGCACGGTCGAGGCGGCGGGCACCGGCGACCTGCTCAGCCGGGCCACCACCGACCTCGGCCGGATCGACCACGCGGCACGGTTCGCCGTGCCGCAGATCCTGGTCGCGGCGGTGACCGTGGTGTTCACGATCGTCGCGATGATCGTGACGTCGCCGCTGCTGTCGCTGGGCCTGCTGGTCGCGCTGCCGCTGCTGGTGCCCGTGAACGTCTGGTACCAGCGGCGGATCCCGGCGGCCATGCAGTGGATGCTCGACCGCTGGGCCGACCTGACCACCAGCGTCCACGAGACCGCGGAGGGCGCGCGCACGACCGAGGCGCTCGGGCTGACCGAGCGGCGGATCGACGCCGCGTACGACGCGCTGGACCAGAGCATCTACGGCGAACGCCGGATGCGGGCGCTGCAGCTGCGGTGGCTACCGTCGCTGGAGATCAGCTACGTGCTGCCGCTCGCGGTGATGCTGCTGCTCGGCCTGCTCGCATACGCACAGGGCTGGGCCGGGCTCGGCGTGATCACCACGATGCTGCTGTACGTGCAGGGCATGGCGGCGCCGCTGAACGAGGCGCTGTTCTGGCTCGAGGACCTGCAGGTCGCGGCGGCCGCGGCCCGCCGGATCCTCGGCGTCCGGTCGGTCGCGGTCGAGGACGCGCCGAAGGTCGACGAGGTGCCGCGCGGGCGGGACATCGACGTCCACGACGTCCGGTTCAGCTACACCGCCGACCGCGAGGTGCTGCACGGCATCGACCTGCGGGTGCCGCGCGGCGAGCGGCTGGCGATCGTCGGGCCGTCGGGCGCGGGCAAGTCGACGCTCGGCCGGCTGCTGGCCGGCATCGCGGCGCCGTCCGCGGGCTCGGTGCGCATCGGCGGGCAGGACGTCTCGGCCCTGGCCGACGACGTGCTGCGCGGCGAGGTGCTGCTGCTGACCCAGGAGCACCACGTGTTCTCCGGGACACTGCGGCAGAACCTGGCCCTGCCGGCCCGCCGGGCGGGTGGTGACTGGACGGACGACGAGCTGACGGCGGCGCTGGCGTCGGCGGGCGCGTCGGACTGGGTCGCCTCGCTCCCTGCCGGGCTGGACACGAAGCTGGGCTCGGGCGAGCACCCGGTGCCGGCGGCGATCGCGCAGCAGCTGGCGCTGGCCCGCGTGGTGCTGGCGGACCCGCACACGCTGGTGCTCGACGAGGCGACGTCGCTGCTGGACACGGGCTCGGCCCGGGACCTGGAGCGGTCGCTGAACAGCGTGCTGGAAGGGCGGACGGTGATCGCGATCGCCCACCGCCTGCACACGGCCGCGGCGGCCGACCGGGTCGCGGTGGTCGAGGGCGGCCGCATCACGGAGCTGGGCCCGCACGAAGAGCTGCTGTCGGCGGGCGGCTCGTACGCCCGGCTCGTGGCGGCGGCTTCGTAGTCCGGAATGTCCGAAGTGCGCGACGTGTTGCTCCCCGGGTAGGCGACCTTCTACCTGGGGAGTGACATGTCGTCGTTCGTGATGACCGCGGCGGAACGCGAAGAGTTCCTGAGTGGCGCGCACGTGGGAGTGCTCGCGGTGGAGCGGTCCGGCCGGGCCCCGCTGGCCGTGCCGGTCTGGTACGACTACGAACCCGGCGGCGAGCTGCTGATCTGGATGGACCGCGACACGGTCAAGGACCGGTCGATCCGCGCGGCAGGCCGGTTCAGTTTGGTGGCCCAGGACGAGAACCCGCCGTACAAGTACGTGACGGCCGAGGGCCCGGTGGTGGCGAACGACGAGCCCCCGACGCGCGAGCAGGCACTACGCATCGCGAAGCGCTACTGGCCTTCCGACCAGGCGACGGCGTACGTCGACTCGGCGCTGGGCGAGAAGTCGGTGCTGGTCCGGATGCGCCCGGAGAAGTGGCTGTCGAACGACCAGAGCAAGAGCTGACAAGAACCGGGGCTGTGGACAACTGAAGTCCACAGCCCCGGAACTGTCGGTGCGCGCCGGTAGCATGACTACCGGGGGGCGCGGCCCGACCTCAAGCCTTCACGAGCGCGTCCACCGCGCTGAAGAACATGCCGAGCCCGTCGTCCGACGGCCCGGTCAGCGCGTCGATCGCGTGCTCCGGGTGCGGCATCAGCCCGACGACCCGGCCGTTCTCGCTGCGGATCCCGGCGATGTCGTTGCGCGACCCGTTCGGGTTGCCGCCGACGTACCGGAACACCACGCGGCCCTCGCCCTCGAGCTCGTCCAAAGTGGACTGCTCGGCCATGTAGCAGCCGTCGATGTTCTTCATCGGGATGAGGATCTCGGCGCCGGTGTCGTAGCGCGTGGTCCACGCCGTTTCGGTGTTCTCCACCCGCAGCCACTGGTCGCGGCAGATGAAGTGCAGGCCCTGGTTGCGGATCATCGCGCCCGGCAGCAGACCGGCCTCGCACAGGATCTGGAACCCGTTGCAGATGCCGAGCACCGGCATGCCCGCGCGCGCCGCCTCGATCACCGGCGTCATGACCGGCGCGAACCGGGCGATCACGCCCGCGCGCAGGTAGTCACCATAGGAGAAGCCCCCGGGGACGACCACCGCGTCGACGTCACGCAGGTCCTCGTCCGCGTGCCACAGCGGCACGGCCTCGCCGCCGGCGTAGCGGACCGCGCGGGCCGCGTCGCCGTCGTCCAGCGTGCCGGGGAAGGTGATGACGCCGATGCGCGCGCTCACGCGTCCACCCGCGTGATCGTCCACTGCTCGATGACCGGGTTCGCGAGGAAGCCTTCGGCGATCTTCTCCAGCGTCGCGTCGTCGACCGTGTCGTCGACCTCGATCTCGAAGTGCTTGCCCTGGCGGATCTCGGTGATCCCGGTGAACCCCAGGCGGCCGGCGGCGCCGAGCGCGGCCTGTCCCTGCGGGTCGAGGATTTCGGGCTTCGGCATGACGTCGACGACGACTCGGGCCACGGCAGGCTGCTCCTTATTCACGCAGGTCGTGGGTACCCCGCGAGCATAGTTCACCCTCTCGACCCCCTGGCGGGGCCCACCGGGAAACCTAGACTGGCCCGGGGCGCGGCGCTGCGCCATGATGAGTCGTTGACACCTCGCCAACAGGAGGCACCGTGGCCGTCCAAGACTCCTACGACTACGTCATCGTCGGCGCCGGCAGCGCGGGCTGCGTGCTGGCGAACCGGTTGACCGAAGACCCGGCGGCCCAGGTCCTGCTCCTCGAAGCGGGCGCGGCGGACACCGCGGACGAGATCCACATCCCGGCCGCGTTCGCGTCGCTGTTCAAGACCAAGTGGGACTGGAACTACGAGACGGTCGAGCAGAAGCACACGGGCAAGACGTCGTACTGGCCGCGCGGGAAGATGCTGGGCGGCTGTTCGTCGATCAACGCGATGATCTACATCCGCGGCAACCGCGCCGACTACGACGGCTGGCGCGATTCACACGGCGCCGAGGGCTGGGGCTGGGACGATGTCCTCCCGTACTTCAAGCGCGCCGAGGGCAACCAGCGGCTCGGCGGGCCGCTGCACGGAACGGACGGGCCGCTGCACGTCGAGGACCGCCGGTTCACCCACGAACTTTCGCACGCCTGGGTCGATTCGGCCGTCGCGTGGGGACTCAAGCGCACCGACGACTTCAACGGCGAGAGCCAGGAAGGCGCCGGCGTCTACCAGGTGACGTGCAAGAAGGGCCGCCGCTGGTCCACCGCGGACGCCTACCTGCGCCCGGCGCTTTCGCGGCCGAACCTGACCGTGAAAACGTGCTCGCCCGCCACCCGCGTCGTCTTCGAGGGCACCCGCGCGGTTGGCGTGTCCTATTTGGACAACGGCGTGGAGCAGACAGTGCACGCGTCGGCCGAGGTCATTCTTTCGGGTGGTGCCGTCAACTCGCCGCAGTTGCTGATGGTGTCGGGCGTCGGCCCCGCCGAGCACCTGCGCGAACTCGGCATCGACGTCGTCGCCGCGCTGCCGGGCGTCGGCGAGAACCTGCACGACCACCCGGCGTGCGGGATCATCTGGTCGACCCGCGACACGACCGACCTGGTCGACGCGGCCTCGCTTTTCGGGTTGGCGCGCTACCAGCTTACGCGACGCGGCCCGTTGACGTCGAACATCGGCGAGGCGGGCGCGTTCTACCCGACCACGGACGGGCTGCCGGCGCCGGACATGCAGATCCACGTGGCGCCGACGTTGTTCTACGACAACGGTTTGCGCGAGCCGACGGTTCCCGGGTTCACGTCCGCGGCGACGCTGGTGGACGTCGCCAGCCGCGGCCGGCTGCGGCTGAAGTCCGCGAATCCGTTGTGGAAGCCGGAAATCGACCCGGCCTACTACGCCGAGCCGCGCGACATGGAGACGATGATCGCGGGCTTGCGGGCGTTGATCGAAATCGGGCAGGTGGGGCCGTTGCGGCGGTTCCTGGACAAGCCGTTCCTGCCGTTGCGGCACGACTTGAGTGATTCCGAGCTGGCGGAGCACATCCGGGAGAAGACGCAGACGCTCTATCACCCGGTCGGGACCTGCTCGATCGGGTCGGTGGTCGATCCGCAGCTGCGGGTGCAGGGGGTGGAGGGACTGCGGGTGGCCGACGCGTCCGTGATGCCGGTGGTGCCGCGGGGGAACACCAACGCGCCGACGATCATGGTGGCGGAGAAGGCGGCGGACCTGATTCGGGGGCGATGAGGGCGGGCCGCGGCCCCCGGTATCCAGTTTAGCGGCGGGTACCGACAGTTCCGCGGGTGCGGAGCCCGGCCACGGCGAGGACCGCCAAGGCCAGCAGCCAGAGCGTCGCCAGCGACAGCGGCATGCCCACGTGACCGAGCCAATCGATCGCGACGCCGGAGTACGGGGGGCCGGCGATCCCGCCGAGCCCCCAGACGATGGCGAACGCCGTGTTGCCCAGCAGCAGGCCGGCACCTTCCAGCCCCGCACCCAGCATGGTGAGCGCCAGCGGGTACCCGGCGAAGGCCAGCCCGCCCCACACCGCGACCAGCGGCCAGAACACCCAGGGCACCCCCACCGCCCAGGGCAGCGCCAGCGCCCCGGCCGCGCCGGCGGACAGCGAAAGGACCAGCACCCTTCGAGGGCCGATCCGGTCCGCCAGCCGGCCAAGCGGGTACTGGAACAGGACCTGCCCGACGAGCAGGACCGTCAGCGACAGCGCGGCCGACCGCGGGGAAAGCCCTTCACCGAGCAAGTAACCGGGCAGGAACTGCAGCGTGACGCCGTCGAACACCGACACCGACACCACCGCCACCAGCAGCACCGACAGCCTGGCCAGCAGGCTCCGGACCGGAATCGCGCCGCTCGACACCATCCGCGGTACCCGGGCCCGCGCCGCCCACAGCGGCACCACCGCGAGCAGCGGGCAGGCGACGGCGACCGCGAGCGGGACCAGCGGATCGGTGCCGGCCACCGCCATGACGGCGGGCCCGACCGCGAATCCCAGCGCCATCACCGAGGTGTAGGCGGCGACCAGCTGTCCCCGTCGCGGCCCGGCAGTGGCCTCGCAGATCCACGTCTCGCCGAGGACGAACATCGTGACCGAGCAGGAGCCGACGGCGAACCGCACCACGAACCACAGCGCGAGGTCGTCGGAGGTCGCGAGGACGGCGAGCAGGACCGCGATGGCGACCGAGGCGGTCACCATCGCCCGCCACGGCGAGACGACCCGCAGCAGGCGGGGGATCAGCGGTGCCGTCAGGACCATGCCCAGCGGGGTCATCGCGCCGTTCGCCCCGACGACGCCCCTCGGCAGGCCACGCTGTTCGAGCAGCAGCGCCAGCAGCGGGTAGGTGATACCGAGCGTGATTCCGAATACCGCGATGACGACGATGGGCGCGGCCACCGCAGGGCTGGGGCGAGCGGGAGCCGAAATCGTCATCGGCGGATGCGGGACGAGTTCACAGTGTGCTCCTTCGGCGGGAAAAGGCACCTTTCGAGTTACCCCGCCGAGAGTCTTACACTTTTGTTTCCGCAGGTCAGCGGCATACGTAGTTCTTCAGCGCTTCGCGCGGAAATCCGGGAAAATCGCGGACCAGATATCGTTGAAACGCAATTCGCGCATTCGTTTCCGCGAATCGACGAAGGCCGCCATCGGGGGTAAACCCGAGGCGGCCTTCGGTGTCGGTCGATCAGCGCTTTCCGTGGAGGATGGTCACCAGCTTGGCGACCAGCGCGTCCGTCGATTCCTTGCGGCTGAACGATGTCAGCGTCAGCGGCGCCGTGAAGCGCTGACGGGCGATCGCCTTGGTGCGGGCGAACTCGCGCAGCCCTTCCGGGCCGTGGATCCGGCCGAAGCCCGAGTCACCCACGCCACCGAACGGCAGCGACGCGATCCCGGCGAACGACAGCGGTGCGTTGATCGCCGTCATGCCCGTGCGCAGCTTCTCCGCCAGCTCCACGCCTCGCGACTTCGAGAACACCGTCGACCCCAGGCCGTACTTCGTGCTGTTCGCGCGCTCCACCGCTTCGTCCATGTCACGGACCTTCGCGATCGTCACCGTCGGGCCGAAGGTCTCCTCCTTCACCGCCTCGGAGTCCTCCGGGACGTCGACCAGCACCGTCGGCTGCGCGTACCGGTCGCCCACCGCGTCCTCGCCGCCGATCACCGCCTTGCCGCCGCGGGACAGGGCGTCCTGGATGTGGCGCTTGATCACGCCCAGCTGGGACGGCATCGTCACCGGGCCGTACTGGGCCGCCTCGTCCGAGCCCGCGCGGACGTCCTTCGACTTCTCGACCACCTTCGCCACGAACTCGTCGTGGACCTTCTCGTGGACGTACACGCGCTCGACGCCGATGCACGTCTGGCCCGAGTTGGAGAACGCGCCCCACACCGTGGCGTCCGCCGCCGCGTCGAGGTCGGCGTCCGCGTCGACCAGCACCGGGTCCTTGCCGCCCGCCTCGATGACCACCGGGGTCAACGTCTCGGCCGCCGCCGCCATGATGCGCTTGCCCGTTGCCGTCGAGCCGGTGAACGCGATCTTGTCGACACCCGCGGCGACCAGCGCCGCGCCCGTCTCACCGAAGCCGGTGATCAGCTGCAGCACCGGGTGCTCCGGCACGATCTCGGCGAACGCGTCGACCAGCCACTTGCCGACGCCCGGCGTGTACTCGCTCGGCTTGAACACCACCGCGTTGCCCGCCGCGAGCGCGTACGCGATCGAGCCCAGCGGCGTGAACACCGGGTAGTTCCACGGGCCGATCACGCCGACGACGCCCAGCGGCTGGTACTCCACCGTCGCCGCCTGGTTCGACATCAGCAGGCCCGCCGAGCGCTTCTGCTTGCCGAGGATCTTCTTCGCGTGCTTGCCCGCCCACGCGATGTGCTCGATGGCCAGGACGCTCTCCAGCTGCGCGTCGGCGATCGGCTTGCCGGTCTCGTCGCGGACCACCTGGCACAGCTGCGGCAGCCGCCGCGTCAGCACGCCCTTCCAGCTCTTGAGCCGCTCGGCGCGCCCGGCGAAGCCCAGGCCGGCCCACCACTCCGCCGCGACGCGCGCCCGTTCGACAGCCGCCTTGACGTCCTCCGCGGTGTGGATCGGGTAGGTTCCGACCACCTCGTCGGTCGCCGGGCTGAGCGAGTCGAAGGTCTCGCCGACCGTCGTCGGCTTCGGCTGGACGGCAGTCATCGGCGTCTCCCGTAGGTCGAGGGGTCAGGCCCAGGTTACGACGTTACTGACACTGTGCCAATAGCTCGTGCGGGCTTCACCACCAGCATTCCACCGGCGATCGCCGCGGCAAAGGCACCGAACACCGGGGCGAGCCACAACGGCAGCACGCCGACCGCCAGCGAGCCGAGCCCGAAACCGCACGCCTGCACGGTGAAACTCAGCGAGAACCCCGCTGACCTGCGGTTTTTCGGCAGCAGACGCTGCAGGTTCACCGACGTCGCCGCCACCAGCGGCCCGGTGCACCCCCCGATGACGGCCACCGACGCGAGCAACCCGGGCCAGCCGAGGTCGGCGGCGAGCACGAGGCCCCCGGCCACGAACCCGCCGAGGAACAGCCGCGGGTCGCCGGTCTTCCCCCGCCACGCGTAGAGCGCGCTGCCTGCGATGCTCGCCCCGCTCAGCACGGCGATCACCACGGGCGCCGCGGTCGCCGGCGCACCCAGGCGCTGGACCAGGGGCAGCGGCGCCACCTCGATCGTCGACAGCAGGAGCCCGACGGTGAACGCGCAGGCCAGCCACGGCAGGTAGGTGATGAGCCGTGCCGCCGGGACGTCGTCGCCGGATTCCGCCCGATCGGGCTCAGCCGCGCGGCGCGGGACGAGCACGGCAGCCGCCACACAGGCGACGGCCATGGCGGCGACCGGGACGAACGTGCCGGCCAGGTCGAGCAGCGCGACCAGCGCCGGGCCGCCGATCAGCACGCCCTCGAGAATCATCGCGTCGACGGAGATCGCGCGAGGCAGCAGCGCGTCGTCGACCGTGTCGGCCAGCAGCGTCCGGAAGCCGCCGGACAACGCGCCCGCGAAGACGCCGGGCAGGAGGACGAGCGCGAGCAGCACGGCGTTCGGCGCGCGGTTCGCGGCCGCCACGGCCAGTACGACGAACCCGACGGCCGTGACCAGCAGCAACGCGGGGAGGCCGCGGGCCGGGCCGACGCGGTCCAGCAGCCGCCCGACCGGCACGGCGCCGGCCATCTCGGCGACGACGAAGACCGACATCAGCACGCCGCCCAGCCGGTAGGACCCGGTCGTGGCGGTGGTCAGCAGGGTGAACGCGAGCGGCGCCATGGTCGCCGGCAGCCGGGCGAACTGGACGCCCGCGGACCAGCGCCAGTACGCGCGGTGGGTGAACAACGACATGCGCACACGCTCGCGCGCCTCGGCCTTGCGGCACACTGATTCGGGTGAGAGCGAATCAGTCATGATCGAGCTGGTCCTGACGGCGGCCGGTGCGCAACGCGTCCGCTTCGCGATCTCGCCGCTGGAGGAGGTCCTCGGCGCGATCCAGACGTTGCTCGGCGTCCGCGCGCACCCGACGCACCTGCCGTGGCTGTCCGGCGTGCCCGACGTTCCCGAGCTGGCCGCGGTCCTGAGCGCCCGGCACTACATCACCGAGTTCCTGAGCCCGCCGCCCGATGGTCCGGAGACGACCGCCGAAGCGCAGCTCGAGGTGGTCCGCGCGACGCCGCCGGCGCAGGTGGCGCTGGAACTGGGCATGGTCGACGCGGACCTCTCCCACCTGCCCGCCGACCCGGCGGCCGCGCGCGACCTGCTCGCCGGCCAGCTCGAGACGGTGTGGAACGCCCTGCTCGCCCCCGAGTGGCCCCGCCTGCGCGAGCTGCTGGCGGCGGACATCGCGTTCCGGACGCGGCAGCTCGGCTCGGGCGGGCTCGCAGGCATGCTGGCAGAGCTCCACCCGCGCGTCCGATTGTCGGGGACGTCGGTGCTGGTCGACGTCCGGGCCCGGGAACGGCTTTCGATCGACTCGCGGGGCCTGCTGCTGATTCCGGCGGTGTTCGCCTGGCCGAACGTGGGCGTGGTGACGGTGCCGCCGTGGCAGGTTTCGCTGCTGTACCCGGCTCGCGGCGTGGCCGCGCTGTGGACTTCGTCCGCGGCCCCGCCGGAACCGCTGGCCGAAATCCTCGGCCGGACTCGGGCGTTGCTGCTGACGACCCTCGACCGCCCGGCGGCCACGACCGAACTGGCCCGCCGGCACGACCTGGCGCCGGCCACGGTTTCGGCGCACCTGACAGCGTTGCGCGGAGCGGGGTTGCTGGCCTCGGAGCGACGTGGACACCGGGTGCTGTACCGGCGGACGGAGCTGGGCGACGCGTTGCTCACCGGGAAGCTCTGAGCGGGACTAGGCTGGAGTTGTTCACTCGCAAAGGAGAACCATCGATGCGTATCGTCCATTTCGGACACGCCTGCGTACTGCTGGAGACCGGCTCCGAGCGGATCCTGATCGACCCGGGCAAGTTCTCCACCGGCTTCGACGGTGAGCGGGAGCTGTCCGCCGTGCTCATCACGCACCAGCACTTCGACCACCTCGACGTCGAACGGCTGCCCGGGGTCCTCGAAGCCAACCCGGGCGCCAAGCTGATCGTCGATCCCGGGTCCGCGCCCGAGGTCGAGAAGCTGGGCCTCGAATTCGACGTCGCCAACGTCGGGGACGCCTTCGCCGTCGGGGACACCTCGATCAAGGCCGTCGGCGGGGAACACGCCGTCATCCACGCCGACATCCCCGTGATCCCGAACATCGGGTACGTCTTCGACGACGGCGCCTTCTTCCACCCCGGCGACTCGTTCTTCGTGCCGGACCAGAAGATCGACGTGCTGGGCCTGCCGACCGGCGCGCCGTGGCTGAAGGCCGGCGAAGCCGTCGACTACCTGCGAGCGGTCGCGCCGCGGGTGGCCGTTCCCATCCACGAGGCCGTGCTCGCCAGCCCGGCCATGCACTACGGCCTGTTCGGGAACCTCGCGCCCGAAGGCACCGAGGTCAAGGTGCTCGACCGGGGCGAACCCGCGAAGTTCTAGGCCACCGGGCGTGCCGGTCACGAACCGACCGGCACGCCGCACAACTCGGCCGCGCGCTGCCACAGCTCCTCCTCCCGCTCCTTGTCGTACGACTCCGCCGACGACGGCACGACCCGGCCGCGGTCGAGGTACGCCCCCGACTCGGCGGGCCGGGACACGGTCATGGCCGCGACCAGCCCGGCGCCCGCGGCCTTCGGGCTGGACGCGATGGGCGTCGCCCACAGCAGCGGGAGCAGCCACCGGAAGCCGAAGCGCTGGATCGCGCCGGCGTCGCGGACGAGGCCCGTGCCGGGCACCAGCCCGGGGGTGTAGGCGTAGACGTCGATGCCCGGAAGCCGCCTCGCGAGCGCGTGCACCAGGTACTGCACGCCGAGCTTGCTCGTCGAATAGGCCCGCCGCCCCGCGGTCACGGTCTCGGCCTCGGCCTCGGGGCCGGTGCCCGGCTTGGCGAGGCTTCGCGGATCGGCCCACCGTGGCGCCGGCACGAGACCCATGTTGTGCCGGAAGTCGCCGAAGTGCGACTCGCTGCCCGTGATCACGACGCGCGCGCCCGGCTCCAGCCTGTCCGCGAGCAGGCGGAGCAGCAGGTAGTTCGCCAGGACGTTGATGCCGAACGTCGCCTCGAACCCGTCCGCCGTCGCCTTCGTGGCCGACGCCGTTTGCACCCCCGCGTTGGCCAGGACACCCGCCAGCGGGGGAATCTCCCGCTCGTCGAGCAGCTTCCGCACGGTTTCCGCGGCCGCGCGCACTTCCGCCAGCGAGCCGAGGTCGCACGGAACCGCCCGGACGTTCGCGTTCCCCGTGCGCGCGGCCAGGTCCCGGGCGAGCCGGTGACCAGCCTCCTCCCCGCGCACGAAGACGAGCAACAGCTGGTCCGGCCGGTCGCGCAGCAGCCGCTCGGCCGCCGCCCGGCCCAGCCCGCGGCTCGCGCCCGTCATGAGCAGCGTCTTCGCCGGTTCGGTCATGGTCCCATCCCTCGTCACTCGATCGGGTACTCGATTCGAATTGGTACTCAGTACCGTAGCGCACTCGATACCGGATCCGCTACCTTGGAGACATGGAAAAACGCCCCTCACTGCGGGAGCGCAAGCAGAAACAGGCTCGTGAGCAGATCGTCGAGGCCGCCTTCGAGTTGTTCGCGGAGCGCGGCTTCACCGAGGTCACGGTCACAGACATCGCGGAGCGCGCAGAGGTGGGGCGGACGACGTTCTTCCGGTATTTCGGCGACAAGCAGGAGGTGGTGTTTGCGGATGAGCAGCAGTTGCTGAACCAGCTGGCGGAGCGGCAGCGGGCGTTGCCCGACGAGGCACCACAGAGTCTTCCGGCGGCTCTGGGGCAGGTTCGCGCCTTGGTGCTCGAGGTGTGCGCGGAAGCGGCCGAAGACGCGCACTACGAGATGCACCAGCGGCTGGTGGAGCAGAACCCGGAGCTCAAGGACCGCAGCGCGCGGAAGCTGCAGCGGTTCGCCGAGCTGGGCGAAGCGCTACTGCTGGAGCGCGGCACGCCCAGGGAGGTCGCGGTGCTGGCGGCGCAGCTCGCCGTGGCCTGCTACCAGGCGGGCAGCCGGCTCGCCGGCACCGACGCGGCCGCGCTCGTTCCGGCGGTCGACGTGGCCTTCGGCCGGCTCGACGTGCTCCTCGACCCGAGCCCGGCGCACTCGGTCACGAACGAGCGCCAACCCCGGCAGGGGCGGTGTTTGACAACTCCAGAGTGAAGCGTGGCCCCGCGGCCGTTCAGGCCGCGATCGCGCGCAGCGAACCGTACGTCGCGCCGAACGCGCGGTTCTCCAGGGCGACGTCCACCGCGTCGAGCAGGGCCTGGCGGAGGCCGGGGCGGGTCAGGTCCGTGGCATCCACCCCCAGCCGGACCAGCCCGCCCCGGCGAGCCGACCGCGCGGCCGCCAGCACCAGCGCGAAGCAGCGCACCGTCTCGGTGCGGTGCGACTGGCTCGTGAACTCCTGGACCCGCGCGCGGCGGACCTCGCCGGTGACGAGGTCCCGCACCGCGCCGAGGTCCGCGCATAGCCGGAAACCGTGCTCCGCCAGTGCTTGCAGTGTGCCCTGGGAGGCGATCCAGCGCGGCGGCGCGAAGCCGTCGGCCGACAACCCCGCGTTGTCCAGCGCGGCCTTCGCCGCGATCAACCGCAGGCGTGCCTCGTGCGCCGGCAGGGTCGCGAACTCCGCCCGCTTGCCCAGGTACACCGTGCGGTGCGTGGGCGTCACGGTGTGGTCGTAGCCGTGCAGCAGCACGGAATCACCGCGGCGGGCGCGGGTACGCACCCACTCCGTCACCGGGCCGTCGCCGGTGCGGGCGGCGTACAGCACCGAGAGCGGCACCTTGCGGCGGTCGAGCTCGGCCGCGAGGTCGGCGCACCGGTGCAGCGTGCGCGGGGTGATTCCCGACAGCGAAACCAGCAAGCGAGCGTCCACGGCCTCCATTGGGACGCACGCGGCTGACACTCCCGTGAACTGCGCAGAACGGGCGGGCGACCGTTGCCGTAAAGCTCAGCCGGCGGCCCGCAGGTGCATGACCGCCACCGCGATCCGGCCGCGCAGGTCGGGGTCGGCCACCTGGCCGTCGGCGACGTCCGCGCGCGAGACCGGGATCCGCGCGCACGCCTCTTCCACGATCTTCGCGCCCGCGTAGGTCAGGACCTTGCGCAAGGAGTCGTGCGCGTCCCGGCCGCCGGTCGGCGCCGCGATCGAGGAGGCGTTGATCCACGCCACCGGCTTGCCGTACAGCTCGCCACCGCCGACCGTCCAGTCGAGGAGGTTCTTGAACGAGCCCGGCAGCCCGCCCGCGTACTCCGGCGTGCAGATCAGGACCGCGTCGGCTTCCTTGATCGCGGCACGCAGGGAAGCGACCTCGGGGTGCAGCGGGTCGCGGTCGTCATCGGGGTTGAAGTGCGGCAGGTCGCCGAGGCCGGTGTACGTCTTGCTCACGGTGAGGGTCGCGACGGTCCCCAACACCGCCGCATTGCCCGAGCCGGCTCGCAGGCTGCCGCAGATCAGCAGGATCACGAGGCCAGTCTGCCAGCGAAAGCCCGGTGATGCGGTGGTACGCCTCGATGTACCGGTCGCGCGTGGCCGTCACCACTTCGGGTGGCAGCGGCGGGAGCGGCGACACGCAGTCCCACCCGGACGCCGGGCCGACGAGCCAGTCACGCACGTGCTGCTTGTCGAACGACGGCTGCGGGATGCCGGGCCGGTGACCGTCGGCGAGCCAGTAGCGGGCCGAGTCCGGGGTGAGCAGCTCGTCCGCCAGCACGAGCCCGCCGCCGGCCCCGATGCCGAACTCGAACTTCGTGTCGGCCAGCAGCAGGCCCTGCTCCGCGGCGCGCGCGGCGCCCCGGCGGTAGAGCTCCAGTGACGCCTCCCGGACCTCCTCGGCGAGCGCGCGGCCGAGCACCGAGACGCACGTGTCGAAGTCGATGTTCTCGTCCTTCTCGCCCGGTCGCGCTTTGGTGGACGGCGTGAAGATCGGCTCGGGCAGCCGCGCCGACTCGGCCAGCCCGCCCGGCAGCGGCAGCCCGCACACCTCTCCGGACCGGCGGTAGTCCGAGTACCCGCGGCCGGTGAGGTAGCCGCGGACGACCGCCTCCACCGGCAGCATGTCGAGCCGTTCGACCAGCAGCGCCCGGCCACGGACGGACTCCGGGATCAGCGGCCCGTCGCAGGCGACGAGGTGGTTCGGGAGGACGTCGGCGAGCTCGCGGAACCAGAACACGCTCATCGCGGTGAGCACGCGGCCCTTGCCGGGGACCGAGGTGGGGAAGACGCGCTCGAAGGCGGAGATGCGATCGGAGGCGACGACCAGCAGGTGGTCGTCGCCCACGGCGAACAGGTCGCGGACCTTGCCGGTGGCGAGCCGCTCGGGGATGGGGAGGGGTGTCACGCGCTGAACCCTAACGGGCACCCTCCGCCACCATGGATGATGCTCGCATGGCGTACGACTGGATCTCGGTGACCACCGACTACGGCCTGCGCGACGGCTTCGTGGCGGCTTGCCACGGCGTGATCGCGCGGCTGGCGCCCGCGGTGCGGGTGATCGACGTGACCCACGAAGTGCCCGCCCAGGACATCCGGCACGGGGCGATGGCACTGGCCCAGACGGTTCCCTACCTGCCGGAATCGGTGCACGTCGCCGTGGTCGACCCGGGGGTCGGCACGGCCCGGCTCGGCGTGGTCGTCGTCGCGGAGGACGGGCTGCTGGTCGGGCCGGACAACGGCCTCCTGCTGCCCGCCGCTCAGGCGCTGGGCGGGGTCCGGGCGGCCTACGAGCTGGCGGAGCCGTCGCTGCGGCTGCCGGCCACGTCGGCGACGTTCCACGGGCGGGACGTCTTCGCGCCCGCGGCCGCGCACCTGGCGCTGGGGGTTGCGCCGTCGGACTTCGGCGACCCGGTGGACGGCCTGGTCGCGATGCCGGAGCCGTTCGTCGCCGCCTTCCCCGGCAAGCTCGTGTCGGAGGTGCTGACGGTCGACCACTTCGGGAACGTCCAGCTGGCGGCGACCCCGGCGGACCTCGAGCTCTCCGGCCTCTCCGGTGCGGTTTCCGTGCACAGCGAGCGCGTGGCGGTGACCACGGTGCTCGGGCGCACCTTCGCCGACGTGCCCGCCGGTTCGCCGGTGCTCTACACCGATTCGGCCGGACGCCTCGCCGTCGCCGTGAACGGCGGCTCGGCGGCGGCCGTGCTCGGGCTCGGGCCGGCCCAGGAGTGCACGATCACCTCGTCGCCGACGGCGACCTGACCCGGCCGCAGCACCGCGGCCTTCATGCCGAAGACGACACCGCCGGTCGGGCCACGCCGGTAGGTCGCGAGGGTGCGGATCGGCTCGGGGCCGGCCTTCGCGCCGGTCTCCTGGTCGATCATCGGGACCGTGCAGCGGACGCACTTCTCGGCGTAACCGAACATCGCGGTGCCCGCTTCCAGCTCCCGGGCTTCGTCCTCCCGGTGGGGTTCGGCCCAGCCGGCGATGACGATGTTGGGGCGGAAGCGGTCCATCGGAACGGGTTCGCCCTGGGCGGCCGCGATCCGCTCGTTCAAAGTGTCCAAAGAGGACTCCGAGGCGAGCAGTACGGCGTGTGCGTCGCCGAACGCGGCCCGGCCCGGGAACTCACCACCGCTGACACGGTCGTGGTCGGGCGTGACGCCGATCAGTTCGGCAGGCCGCCCGAGCAGGTCCGAGAACCACTCGTCGGCCCGGGGATCCTGCCGGACGCCTTCGCCGTGCCAGGTGAGCATCGACACCGGGCGCCGCGGGCCGTCACGCCGGATGGCGAAGACGACGTCTTCACGGCCGGGGGCGGACAGCGCGAGCCTGTCGCCGATCACCTGCGGCCGGACGGTCGCCATGACCGGGTGCGGCCGCTGGGTGAGGATGTCGCCGTCCGGCGTGATGACCTGGAAGACGCGGTCGTGCGCGAGCCCGGTTTCGGTCACCTGGGCGGACGGCACGTCGGTGCCCGCGCAGGACTTGACCGGGTAGTAGGTCAGCCGAGCGATTCTCGCCATCTCCGCAGGCTACTCGGGCCGCGGCCGCCGAAGCGTCTTCTTTTCGGGGCGCCGCTACGCGCGCCGGCCCCAGCGCTCGTCGGCCGGCTCCTCGCCGCGCCGCACCGCGTCGAGGTAGGCCCGGTCAGCGGCGAAGCGGGCCGCCACCTCGGGTCCCGTGGCCACGGCGCCGTGGCCGGGGATCACGACGTCGACGTGCCGGGCAGCCTCCTCGAGCCGGTCGAGTGCCGCCGGGTAGACGCTTTCCTGACCGGGGCGGCGGGGGTCGAGGAGCGGAATCAGGACGTCGGAAAGCATGTCGCCGGCGAGCAGGACTCCGCGGTCGGCGAGCAGGACGGCGGCGTGGCCGACGGCGTGCGCGTCGTGTTCGATGATCTCGCCCGGCACCCCTCCGCCGTCCGCGGGCAGCGGGGTGAGGCGGCCGATCAGGTCGAGCGGGATGCCTGACGCGCTCTCCGCCGCCATCGCCTGCGCCCGCTCGCGGGCTTCGCCGGCCGCCTGGGCACCGGCGGCGGTGGCGTACCGCGGGACGTCGCCGAAGCGGGGGTGCCAGAGCAGGTGGTCCCAGTGCGGATGGGTGGAGAACCCGGCGACCACCGGGATGCCGAGCCGGTCCAGGTCGTCGGCGAGCCCGGCCAGCTCGGCACCCTCGATGCCGGGGTCGACCAGGACGAGCCCGGCTTCCCCGCGCACCACCGTGGTGTTGCTCCAGACCCACTCGCTCTGCCGGACCCAAACGCCGTCGGCCACCTCGTTCAGCATCGGGTCACCGTGTCAGCCGGCGGCGTCCCGCGCAATCACCGAACGCTCAGAGCACCTGCGAAAGGAACCGCTGCAGGCGCGGGCTCTGGGGCTCGTCGAAGAGCTGCGCCGGCGGTCCCTGCTCGACGATGCGGCCCGCGTCCATGAACGCCACCTCGTCGGCGACGCTGCGGGCGAAGCCCATCTCGTGCGTCACCACGATCAGGGTGAGCCCCCGCGACGCCAGGCCCGCCATCAGCTTCAGCACGCCCTTGACCAGCTCGGGGTCAAGGGCGCTGGTGGCCTCGTCGAAGAGCATCACCTCGGGGTCCATCGCCAGCGCCCGCGCGATCGCGACGCGCTGCTGCTGTCCACCGGACAACGCGCTCGGCCGGTACGGTGCCTTGTCCGCGAGACCGACCTCCGCCAGGCGGGCGCGGGCGATCGCCGACGCCTCCTCCTTGCTCAGCTTCTTCACGCTGCGCAGGGGCAGCACGATGTTGTCCAGCACGCTTCGGTGGCCGAAGAGGTTGAAGTGCTGGAACACCATGCCGACGCGCTGGCGCAGGGCGTCGGGGTCGGACCTGATCACCGATTCGCCGTCGAGCAGCAGGTCGCCGGAGTCGGGCTCCTGAAGCCGGTTCACGCAGCGCAGGAGCGTCGACTTGCCGGAGCCGGACGGGCCGATGACGCACGTCGTCTTGCCGCTCTCCACGTGGAGGTCGACCCCGCGCAGGACTTCGAGCGTGCCGAAGCTGACGTGGATGTCCCGTAGCTCCACGCTGGACGAACGCACCGCCGTCGTCACGAGCTGACCTTCCCGCTGGCGACCAGGTCCAGCTCGTCTCCGTCGCCCGGCTCGTCGGCGCGCACCTTGCGGCCGGTCCGGAGCTTCTTGTCGATGTAGTTGACCAGGTGCGTCAGCGGCACGGTGATCACGAGGAAGAACACGCCCGCGGCGACCAGTGGCGACAGGTTGCCCGTGTTGGCCGCGAGGTCCTGGCCGATCCGGAACAGTTCGCGCTGCCCGGACAGCAGCCCCAGCACGTAGACGAGGCTGGAGTCCTTGACCAGCGCGATGAACTGGTTCACCAGCGCCGGCAGCACCCGCCGGACGCCTTGCGGGATGATCACCAGCAGCATCGACTTGGTGTAGCTCATCCCGAGCGCGCGGCTGGCTTCCAGCTGGCCCTTGTCCACGCTCTGGATGCCGGCCCGGAAGATCTCGCCGATGTAGGCGGCGGCGATCAGGGACAGCGCGAGGATGCCCATCGGGTACGGGTTCGTGCCGACGACGTCCCGGGCGAGCGTGCCGAGCCCCTGGCCGATCAGCAGGATCGTCAGGATGGCGGGCAGGCCGCGGAAGATGTCGGTGTAGACCCGCGCGGGCCAGCGCAGCCACCACTTGGTGGACAGGCCCATCACCGCGAGCACCATGCCGACCACGGTGCCGATCAGCGCCGAGGACACGGACAGGATCAGCGTGTTCAGGAGACCGGTCTTCAGCAGGTCCGGCAGGACCTGGGAGATGTAGTCCCAGTCGAGGAACGTGTTGACGAAGTCGTCCATTGTGGACTACTGCCCCGGCTTGAACTCGGCGGGCACGGGCGCGGTGGGCTCGAACTGGTCGTGCACCTTGACCCAGGTGCCGTCCGCGATGACCTTCTTGAGGCCGTCGTTGATCTTGCCGATCAGTTCGGTGTTGCCCTTCCGGAAGGCGAATCCGTGCGGGATGGTCGTGGTGATCGCCTTGGTCACCTTGAGCTTCGCGTCCGGGTTGTTCTTGGCGTAGTCCTCGGCGGTGGCCTGGTCGAACACCGCGCCGTCGATCGCGCCGGTCTTGAGGGCGTTGAGGGCGGCGGCGTCGTTGGGGAACCGGACGGCTTGCGCGGTCGGCGCGTTCGAGCCGAGCCAGCTGTCGGAGACCGTGCCCTGGACGACGCCGATCCGCTTGCCCGCCAACGAGTTCTCGTCGGTGATGCCGGCGGTCTCCTTGGCTTCGATGCCGAGGGCCTGGTAGTTGTACGGCGCCGAGAAGTCGACGGTCTTCTTGCGGGCGTCGGTCTGCGAGATCGCGGAGCTGCCGATGTCGAACGTGCCGTTCGCGACCTGGCCGAGCAGCGCGGAAAACTCCGTCGCGGCGAACTCGAGCTTCAAGCCTTCCTTGGCCGCGATGGCCTTCAGGAGTTCGTTGTCGAAGCCGGTGTAGTTGCCGTTCTCCTGGTAGGCGTTCGGCTTCGAGTCGCTGAGCGTGCCGACGCGCAGGGTCTTCCCGTCGCCGCTGTCCGAGCCGCCGCACGCGGTGAGGGCGGCCAGCAGGGTCGCGGTGAGCGCCGTGACCAGTGTTTTCTTCATGCTTCTCCTAACCCTGGAACCCGGCCGGCACCGGAGCGGTCGGCAGGAACTGCTGGTGCAGCTTAAGCCAGGTCCCGTCGGAGATCACCTGCTTGAGCCCGTCGTTGATCTTGCCCAGCAGCTCGGTGTTGCCCTTCTTCACCGCGAAACCGTGCGGCACGTCCGTGACGAAGCTCTTCACGACGACCAGCTTGGCGTCCGGGTTGTCGGTGACGTTCTTCTCGGCAATGGACTGGTCCAGGATGTACGCGTCGACCGCGCCGCTCTTCAACGCGGTCAGCGCGGCGGCGTAGTCGGGGAAGCGCACGGCCTGGGCGTCGGGCACCGTGCCGGTCAGCCAGTGATCGCCGACGGTCGCCTGGATGACGGCGACGCGCTTGCCTGCCAGGCCCTTCTCGTCGGTGATCGGCGTGCCCTGCTTGGCCTGGATGCTCATCGTTTCGAAGTCGTAGGCCGCGGAGAAGTCGACCGTCTTCTTGCGCTCGTCGGTCTGCGCGATCGCCGAGCTGGCGATGTCGTAGCGGCCCGACGCGACCTGCCCGAGCAGCGCGGAGAAGTCGGTGGCGGCGAATTCCAGCTTCAGGTTCTGCTTGACCGCGATGGCCTTGAGCAGCTCGTTGTCGAAGCCGGTGTAGTTGCCGTCCTTGAGGTAGATGTTCGGCGGCGCGTCGCTCAGCGTACCCACGCGCAGGGTCGCGGAAGCGCTGTCCGACCCACCGCAGGCGGTGAGCGTGAGGGCGGCGGCCAGTGCGGTGACGATCAGCTTCTTCATGTCACGCACCCAGGTTCTTCACGGGCAGGCCGGGCCCGCCCTGCTGGAGTTCCTTCGACAGCGGCGTGTTCTTGTAGAACTGCCCGTAGATGCGGGCGACCGTGCCGTCCGCGATCGCCTTCGCCAGGCCGTCGTTGAGCTTGTTCAGCAGGTCCGTGTTCTTCTTGGCCACGGCGAACGCCGACGGGGTGTCCTTGTCCTCGACGGTGTACCCGAGCTCCAGCGGGACGTTCGGGTTCTGGTCCAGGTACTTCTGCCCGATGTCCTGCGGCACGACCCAGCCGTCGAGGGTGCCGTTCTTCAGCTGCGCGAAGCCCGCGTTGTAGTCGGGGAAGCGGACGACCTGGGCACCGGCGACCTTGCCCGCGAACTCGTCCTGCACCGAACCCTGGACCACGCCGAGGCGCTTCCCGCCCAGCGCGGCGACGTCCTTGAGGTTCGCGCCCTTCGCCGTGACGATCGTGGTGAAGCCGGTGTTGTAGCCGTTGGAGAAGGCAACCGTCTTCTTGCGCGCCTCGGTGCTCGAGATCGTCGAACTGCCGATGTCGAACTTGCCGCCCGCGACGCCGGCGAGCAGGCTGGCGAACTCGGTGCCGACGAACTCGACCTCGAAGCCTTCACGCTTGGCGATGTCGCGCAGCAGCTCGTTGTCGTAGCCGGTGAACCGGCCGTTCTCCAGGTAGATCGACGGCGGGGCGTCGCTCAGCGTCCCGACGCGCAGGGTGGTCGACCCCGGGTCGGAGCCACCGCAGGCGGCGAGGGTCAACGTCAGCGCGCCCGCGGTCAGGACGGCGGCGATCTTGGACAGCGTGGATCTCATCGCTTCTTCCATGGTGAGGACAAGCGCCCGGCAGCGCTCCGTGGTCAGCGATCGAGATTAGGGATTTCGCCCGTTCGAGTGGATTCGTTCCAGTCCGTGGACTCGTGTGTCAGCTCACAGGATCGGCTGCGGCGCGTAGCCCGCGGCCTCGGGGAACCGCTCGAGGATCTGCGCGACGCGCTCGGCCACCTGGGCGACCTGACGCCCGGCCGTGCCGGTGAACGAGATCCGGTCGGCGAGCAGTTTGTCCAGCTCACCGCGGTCGAGCGGGAGGCGCTCGTCGGCCGCGAAGCGGTCGAGCAGGTCGTTCTCCGCGCGGCCTTCGCGCATCTCGAGCGCGACGGCGACCGCGTGCTCCTTGATCGCTTCGTGGGCCGTCTCACGCCCGACGCCGGCGCGGACCGACGCCATGAGCACTTTCGTGGTGGTGAGGAACGGCAGATAGCGATCGAGCTCACGCTCGATCACCGCCGGGAAGGCGCCGAACTCGGCGAGCACCGTGAGGAACGTCTCCAGCAGGCCGTCGAGCGCGAAGAACGCGTCCGGCAGCGCGACCCGGCGGACGACCGAGTCGGAGACGTCGCCCTCGTTCCACTGGTCGCCGGCCAGCTCGCCGATCATCGACAGGTAGCCGCGCAGCACGACGGCGAGGCCGTTGACGCGCTCGCACGAGCGGGTGTTCATCTTGTGCGGCATGGCGGACGAGCCGACCTGGCCGGGCTTGAAGCCTTCGGTGACCAGCTCGTGGCCCGCCATCAGCCGGATGGTCTTGGCCAGGCTGGACGGCGCGGCGGCGAGCTGGACCACAGTGGACAGCACGTCGAAGTCGAGCGAGCGCGGGTACACCTGGCCCACGCTGACGAACCGGCGGCCGAAGCCGAGGTGCTGCATGACGCGGTCTTCGAGCTGGTCCAAAGTGGACTCGTCGCCGAGCAGGTCGAGCATGTCCTGCGCGGTGCCGACCGGGCCCTTGATGCCGCGCAGCGGGTAGCGCTCGATGAGGTTGTCGAGCCGCTCGAAGGCGACCAGCAGCTCGTCGGCCGCCGCGGCGAACCGCTTGCCGAGGGTGGTGGCCTGGGCGGCGACGTTGTGGGAGCGCCCGGCCATGACGGTGTCGGCGTGCTCGACGGCGAGAGCGGCCAGCCGCGCCAGCACGGCGGCGACGCGGGTGCGCACGAGCTCGAGGGACCGGAGCAGCTGCAGCTGCTCGACGTTCTCGGTGAGGTCGCGCGAGGTCATGCCCTTGTGGACGTGCTCCTGCCCGGCGAGCTCGCTGAACTCCTCGATGCGCGCCTTGACGTCGTGGCGGGTGACGCGCTCGCGGGCGGCGATCGACTCGAGGTCGACGTGCTCGAGCACCCGCTCGTAGGCCTCGACGACGCCGTCCGGCACCTCGACGCCGAGGTCGCGCTGGGCCTTGAGGACGGCCAGCCAGAGCTGTCGTTCCAGGACGACCTTCTGCTCCGGCGACCAGAGCGAGACCAGCTCCGCCGAGGCGTAGCGGGCGGCGAGCACGTTCGGAATGCGGGGCTTGTCCGTCACGCCCTCACGATACCTGCGCAGGTCAGCGCGGTAGCGGCCCGGGGTTTCACCACTCGGCGAAGCCACCGTCGTCGTGGCGCCACACCGGCGACCGCCAGCTGTGCCCGGTTTCGTCAGCCCGGCGGACGGCTTCTTCGTCCACTTCGATTCCGAGGCCGGGCTTGGGCGGCCGGGCCGCGTAACCGTCCTGAAAGGCGAAGATCGACGGATCGGCGAGGTACGTGGGTTCCCGGCCCTCGTGGTAGTGCATGCCCACACTTTGTTCCTGGATCAGGAAGTTCGGCGTCGCGAAGGCGACCTGCAGCGACGCCGCCAGCGAAATGGGGCCAAGGGGGCAGTGCGGGGCCAGCGAAGCGCCGTACATCTCGGCCAGCGCACCGATCCGCCGCAGCTCGGAGATGCCGCCGGCGTGCGACGGGTCGGGCTGCACGACCGCGACGCCGGCGTCGAGCACCGGTTTGAACTCCCAGCGCGAATACAGCCGTTCGCCGACCGCGATCGGCACCGTCGACGCCTCGACGACCGCGCGCAGTGCGTCGCCTTGGGTCTCCGGGAGCACTGGCTCCTCGACGAACATCGGCTGGACGTCCTCCAGCATGCGCACCAGCCGGCGCGCCATCGCGGGCGAGACGCGACCGTGGAAGTCGATGGCGAGGTCGCGGTGCGGGCCGAGCACCTCGCGCGCTTCCCACGCGCGTGCCACCGCGGCTTCGGCCTCGGCCGGGGAGGCGATCGCCGTCAGTGGGCCGGCGACGTTCATCTTCACCGCGGTGAACCCGGCCTCGACCTGAGCCGTCACGGCTTCGCGGATGCCGGCCGGGCGGTCGCCGCCGACCCAGCTGTAGACCCGGACGCGGTCGCGGACCGGGCCGCCGAGCAGCTCGTGCACCGGCGCGTTGCGGGCCTTGCCGGCGATGTCCCACAGCGCGTGGTCGAACCCGGCGAGGGCGCTGGAGAGCACCGGACCGCCGCGGTAGAACCCGCCGCGGCGCAGCACCTGCCAGTGGTCCTCGATGCGCAGCGGGTCCTGGCCGACGAGCAGCTCGGACAGCTCGTGCACGGCCGCGCGCACGGTCGCGGCGCGGCCCTCGACCACCGGCTCGCCCCAGCCGCTGATCCCCTCGTCCGTGCTGACCTTGAGGAACAGCCAGCGCGGCGCGACCAGGAACGTTTCGATCGCGGTGATCTTCACCCGGGTCCCCCACTTTCTACGCGGAATCCTTGGCGGCGGACCAGCCGCCGTCGACGGTCAGCTCGGCCCCGGTGACGAACGACGCGGCGGCCGACAGCAGGAACGCGATCACGTTCGCGACTTCGGCCGGGTCGCCGAGCCGGCCCGCCGGCGTCGCCCGCGCGCTGCGTTCGCGGTCCTCGGGCGAGATGCGGTTCCAGGCCTCGGTGAGCACCGGCCCCGGCAGCACCGAGTTGACCCGCACCCCGGGTGCGTACTCGACGGCCAGCTGCCGGGCGAGCGCGACGAGCGCGCCCTTGCTCGCGGCATACGCCGGGTGGCCCGGCAGGCCGAAGTGCGCGTGCACCGACGAGACCAGCACGATCGCGCCGCGCCGGGCCCGCAGCGACGGCAGGCACGCCTTCACGGCGAGGTAGGTACCGGTCAGGTTGACGTCGAGCTGGCGTTGCCACTCGGCCCGGCCGATCTCGTGCAGCGGCCCGGTGCTGGGCGTGTAGGCGTTGCTGACCAGGGCGTCCACTTCGCCGATGGCCGCCCAGGTCGCCTCGTCGCTCACCGAACCCCGGACCGGCGTGACGCCGTCGGGGAGCTCGGCGATGTCGACGCCTAGCACGCGGTAGCCGTCTTCCACGAGTTTCCGCGCGGTCGCCGCCCCGATCCCGGACGCCGCTCCGGTCACCACCGCTGTGGGCATCGCCTCTCCCGTCCTCGGAGCACCAGAATAAATCCTAATTTAAGATTTCACAACGTAGACTGTGCCATCAACCACCGGTGGGAAATCATGACCGACGCGCTGCGCCAGGGCGTCGTCGGAATCGTGCGCACGCGCGACACGGAGTCTGCGGTGGCGGCGGCCCGCGCAGTCCTCGAGGCCGGGCTGCGCTCGGTCGAGCTGCCGCTGACGAACCCGGGCGCGCTCGACGCCATCGCCGAGCTCACGGCCGCCTACCCGGACGCCACGATCGGGGCCGGCACGGTGCTCGACGAGACGTCCGCGGTACTGGCGATCCGCGCCGGGGCGCGGTTCCTCGTGTCACCGTCGGTGGACAGCGCGGTGATCCGGACCGCGCACCGCTACGGCGCGGCGGCCCTCCCCGGTGCCGGCTCGGTGACCGAAATCGTGCGCGCTGGAGGAAGGCGCCGACGCGGTGAAGGTGTTCCCGGCGTCGGCGCTCGGGCCGTCGTGGGTGTCGGACGTACGGGCGGCGCTGCCGCAGGCCCCGCTGGTGCCCACCGGCGGCATCGGCCCCGAAGACGTGCCAGGCTGGCTCTCGGCGGGCGCGGTCGCCTGCGGGATCGGCTCGGCGCTGACCCGCGGCACCGCCGCGGAGATCACCGCCCGGGTCGAGACGCTGTTGAGGAGCGCGCATGGCTGAGCTGGTCTTCGTCGGGTGCTACACCGGCGACGCGGGGAACGGCACCGGGATCACGACGCTCTCGCGGTCGCCGTCCGGCTCGCTGCGCGAAGTGGCTTCGCTGCCGCTGGAATCGCCGTCGTGGCTGGTGCGCCACCCGTCGCTGCCGGTGCTGTACGCGGCCAACGAGACCGCAGACGGCGGCGTGACGGCGTTGGCCATCTCGCCGTCGGGCGAGTTGTCGGTCATCGGCACGGCCGAAACGGGCGGCGCGCACCCGTGCCACCTGGCGGTGACGCCGGACGGCCGGTTCCTGTTGTGCGCCAACTACACCGGTGGCAGCGTGGCGGTGTTCTCACTGACCGGCTCGGGCGAGCCGGCCGCCCGGACCGCGCTGGTCCAGCACAGCGGCAGCGGCCCGGTGGCCGACCGCCAGGAAGCGGCGCACGTCCACATGGCGGTCCCGTCGCCGGACGGTTCCCTCGTGAGCGCGGTCGACCTGGGCACGGACGAAATCCGCAGCTACACGCTGACGTCCTCAGGCGAACTCGAACCGCTGGCGGTGTCCTCGCTGCCGCCGGGCACGGGACCGCGGCAGCTGGTGCGCCGGCCGGGCACGGACCTGGCGTACGTCGTCGGCGAGCTGGCCGGCACGCTGATCACGGTCCGGGAGAAGGCGCCGGGCGCCTTCGAGCTGGTCGCGTCGACGCCGTCGACGCTGTCCTCCGTGAAGCCCAACCTGGTGGCCCACCTGGAACTGGCCGACTCGCGCCTGTACGTGTCGAACCGCGGTCCGGACTGCGTGACGGAGTTCGCGCTGGACGACGCGGCCGCGGTGGCCGACCAGCCCTGCGGCGCGAACCCGCGGCACTTCGCGTTGGTGGACGGGACCTGTTACGTGGCCGCGCAGTCGGAGGACGCCATCACGGCGTTCACGCTGACCGCGTCCGGCGAGGCGGAGCTGCGGTACTACCCGACGGGGTCGCCGACGTTCGTGCTGCCGGTTTCGCTGCCTTGACCCTGCATCCATAATGCGGTCACCACCTGCCTGCTGAGAGGGCCCTCCATTGACCGAACACCGGCCACGCGGGCTGCACGGCCAGACCGTGGAGGCACTGGCCAGCCGGATCCTCTCCGACGAGTGGGGTGAGGGCACCGTCCTGGACCTGCCCGCGCTGCGCGAAGAGCTCGACATCAGCCTGACCGCGCTGCGCGAAGCGCTGAAGGTGCTGGCGGCCAAGGGCATGATCGACGCCCGGCAGAAGCGCGGCACCTTCGTCCAGCCGCGCGAGAAGTGGAACATGCTCGACGCCGACGTCATGCGCTGGCAGACCGCGGCCGCCGACGATCCCGGGTTGCTCGACGAGCTGACCGAGGTCCGGGCGGTCGTCGAGCCCGCCGCCGCCCGGATCGCCGCCGGGCGGGCGACCGAGGAAGACGTCGAGGCGCTGCGGGACGCGCTCGCGGACATGGCCGCGGCAGGCGACGACCCGGAAGCGAGCGTCCAGGCCGACCTCGCCTTCCACCGGCGGCTGATGGCCGCCACGCACAACAACTTCCTGATGCGGATGGAACGGATCATCGCGATCGGGCTGGCCGAGCGCGACAAGGTGGTGCACGGCGCCTCGACCGCGGAAGACCCGGTGCCAAGCCACCGGAAGGTGTTCGACGCGATCGTCGCGGGCGACCCGGCCGCGGCCGAACAGGCGATGCTGACCCTGGTCACGAAGGCCCGCGAAGACCTGGAGAAAGCTCAGCGCGCCCGGTCGTGAGCGGCGGGCTCCAGCGCCGCCTGGAGCATCCGGGCCGCCGCCGCGCGGGGCTCCGGGTCGACCGCGATCAGGGCGTTGACGACGGCGCCGTCGACCAGCGCGACCAGCCGCTCCAGCTCGATGGCGGTGACCGGAGTGCCCGAGCGGGCGAAGATCTCCGTCAGCAGCTCGTTGAGCTGCGCCGACAGCGTCCGCATCAGCGGCCGCAGGTACGGGCGGCGGCCGGTCGCCACCAGCCGCTCGTACCGCAGGAGGACGGCTTCGGCGTCGGCCGCCGGGTCGCCGCTCTCCGGGCCGAGCAGCATGTCCAGCACCAGGTCGACGGTGGCCTGCACGCCGCGGTTGCGGGTCGCGAGCTCCTCCAGCCGGCGGCGGCCGGTCGCCAGCTCGGCGTTCGAGTGGTGCTCGACGGCCGCGGTGACCAGGTCTTCCAGCGAGTCGAAGTAGTACGTCGTCGACGCGAGCGGCAGGCCGGCCCGCTCGGCGACCGCCCGGTGCCGCACGGCGTCGAACCCGCCCTCGACGAGCAGTTTCGCGGCGGCCTCGACGAGCGCGGCGCGCCGTCTCTCCCCCTTCGGGGTGGTCGCAGCGGTCATGGCCGGTCATTCTGCCAACCGGGCGGGCCCGGGCTCAGAAGCGGGGCGCGAGATCGTGCGCGAACTGCTCCACCTGACCCGCGTACGGCGCCGTCGCTCCCGCAGCAGGCACGCTGACCAGCACCAACACCCCACCGGACGCGGTGCCCAGCTGCGCGGTGACCGTGCCGGCGGGCTGGGACTTGAAGACCACCGGGATGCCCCTCGGATACACCGCCGCGGCGACTTCGCCGCCCGGCACCGGGAACCCGGCGGACCGCGACGCCGTCGAACAGGCGCCGCCCGGGACGGCCTGCGCGGCGGAGACGTGGCCGGGGAGCTCGCCAGCGAGGGCAATGGCGAGCTCCCCGTCCACCTGTTCGCACCCGGAGGCGCCTTCGGCCAGCTGGCCGGTCTTCCCGTCCCCGGCACCCCCCTGCTGAGGTGGCTGGGCCGGGAAGTTCGGTGACTCCCCACCGACTTCAGGACGCATCGACCCGTCCCCGGGTTGCATGGCCCCCGGTCCGGAATGCGCGGGCACGCCGCTGTCCGTCGACGCGGTCATCGACTTGGGAGTACCCCCGGAGAGCATCCCGTACGCGCCGAACCCGACGACGACCAGCGCGGCGGCGCTCACCCCCGCGGAGATCCGGTTGCGGCGGCGCACGGTCTGGCGCCGGGATTCGCGGACGACGTCGTCCCGGGTGAACGTCGGCGACGGCGCGTCCGGGGGCGCGGCGGAGAACAACGAGCGCAGCTCCTGCTCATCCATTGGTCTCCACCTCCCGTTCGAGGACCTGCCTCAGGTTCGCCAGCCCGCGGGCGGTCTGGCTCTTGACGTTGCCTTCGCTGCAGCCCAGAGCCTTCGCCGCGCCGGTCACGTCGAGTCCTTCGAAGAACCGCATGACCAGCACCGCCCGCTGCTTGGGCGGCACTTCCTTCAGCGCCGCGAGCAGGTCTTCCCTGGTCGCGACGAGGTCGTCGAGGCCGGGCGTGTCGTCGGTGCGCTCCGGCAGCGTCTCGGTCTGCCACTCGCGCCGCCACGGACGCCGCGATTCGTCGATCGACGCCCGGACGAGCGTCTTGCGGACGTACGCGTCGGTCGCCGCGCGATCCCTGATCTTCTTCCACCTCCGGTGCAGTGCCACGAACGCCGTCTGCGCGAGGTCGTCCGCCCGGTGCCAGTCGCCGCAGAGCATGTACGCGGTCCGGCGCACGGCGTCCCGCCTGGCGGCGAAGTACTCCGCGAACTCCTGCTCGTCGCGCTGGTCCACGCGCAGTCGTGCTCCGCTCTGTTTGTCGTTCGCCCGCGAGGACGGAATCAGGGGCGTCCACGGTTGCACGGACCGAGCAGGTCACACCACTCCGGGCCTCATTGATCCCCACGCCGTGGGTGTGATGTGATCGCAACGTGACCTTCGCCCCGCCCGTACTGGACTTCCGCTCCGACACTGTCACCCGGCCGGATGACACGATGCGGGCGGCAATGGCCTCCGCCGAGGTCGGGGACAACGTCCTCGAGCGCGACCCCACGGTCGCGGCGCTGGAGGAGCGGGCGGCCCACGTCCTGGGCATGGCGGCGGCGCTCTGGGTGCCGAGCGGGACCATGGCCAACCTGATCGCGCTGAGCCTGCACCTGCAGCGCGGCGACCGGTTCCTCGCCACCCGCGGCGCGCACGTGCTGGTCAACGAGCTGGGCTCGGCGGCGTGGCTGGCCGGCGGGATGCCGGACATCCTCGAGCACGACGGCGGCCCGGGCCGCCCATCGCCCGACGCCCTCGCGGCCGCGATCGGACAACCCGGGCCATACTTCACATTACGGACATCGCTGCTCTGCCTCGAGAACACCCACAACGCGGCCGGTGGCGCGGTGACGCCGCCCGACGAGCACGCCCAGCTGCTGTCCGTCGCCAAGGAAGCGGGCCTGACCGTCCACCTCGACGGCGCCCGGCTCTGGCAGGCCGCGGTCGCGCTCGAAGTGCCGCCGGCCGCGCTGACCGTCGGCGTCGACACCGTGTCGGCCTGCTTCAGCAAGGGCCTCGGCGCGCCGGTGGGCTCGGTCGTCGCGGGCAGCACGGCGTTCGTCGAGCGGGCCCGCCGGATGCGGCAGATGCTCGGCGGCGGCGTCCGGCAGGGCGGCGTCCTGGCCGCGGCCTGCCTGATCGCCCTCGACCGCATCCCCGACCTCGCCGAGTCGCACGAGAACGCGCAGCGGCTCGCCGAGGGTCTGCGCGAGCACGGCTGGCCGACCAACGAACCCGACACCAACATCGTGCTCGCCGAGGTGCCCGACATCCCGACCGCGCTGACCTGGCTCGACTCGCTCGGCATCCGCGCGGTGCCGATGGCGGGCAAGGTCCGGTTCGTCACCCACCGGGACCTGAGCGCGGCCGACGTCGAAGAAGCCTTGCGCCGGATGAAATCCGGCGTCTGAGAAACCCTGGGGGAACCGTGAACTGGATCGTGTTCGACTACGGCGACGTGCTCAGCAAGCCGAGCGCCGCCCTGCCCGACCTCGCGGCGGCGATGCGCGCGCCGCTGCCGGAGTTCCTGGCGGCGTACTGGGAGTACCGCCTCCCGTACGACGCCGGCAGCACTCCGCTCGAGTACTGGCAGGCGGTCGGCAACGCCGTGGGCGCGTCCGTCGACGAGGCACTGTCGAACGAGCTGACCCGCATCGACGTCGAAGGCTGGGGACACCTGGAGCCGTCGTCGAAGGCGCTGCTCGAAGCGCTCTCCGAGGCCGGCGCGAACCTGGCGCTGCTCTCGAACGCGCCGGTGGCGTTCGGCGCGTGGGTCCGCGCGCAGGACTGGGCCCGGCACTTCCGCGTGACGCTGTTCTCCGGCGACGTCCGGTGCGTCAAGCCGGACGCGAAGATCTTCCGCCTCCTGCTCGACGAGCTCGGCGCCGAGCCGGCCGACTGCCTGTTCTTCGACGACCGCGAGTCCAATGTGGACGGCGCACGGGCGGTCGGGCTCCGCGCCCACGTCTGGAACGGTGCCGACGCGGCCCGCGCCTGGCTGGACTGAGGGCTCACCCGCACCGCACGGCCGCCTACCCGCCGTGATCTCCATGTCCTAGGCTGAGTGTCCCCACACTCCCCCGGTAGGTGCGCATGGCGAGCGAACGACCGTCGGCCCACGTCGACTTCGAACGGCCGAGCTACGCGCGCGTCTCCGACGCGCTGCTGGGCGGGCAGAACCACTACGAGCCCGACCGCGCCGTGCTGCGGCAGCTGACGGCCATCGCCCCCGAAGCCCCGGCCATGGCACGGGAAGTGCGGCAGTGGCTGGTCCGCGCCGTCCGCTACCTGACCGAGCGGCTCGACGTCGACCAGTTCCTCGACCTCGGTTCCGGCTTCCCGACGGCGGAGAACACCCACCAGGTGGCGCAGAAGTACAACCCGGAAGCGCACGTCGTGTACGTCGACGACGACCCGGTGGTGGGGGCGCACGGCCGGGCCCTCCTCGTCGACAACGACTTCACGCACATCTGCGGCACCGACCCGTTGAACCCCGGCGAGACGCTCGCCGGGGTCGAGCGGTTCATCGACTTCGAACGGCCCGCCGGGCTGGTGCTGTGCGGCGTCGTCGACCACATCGCCGACCTGCAGCAGGCGCAGCAGGTGGTCAAGTCCTACGTCGGCGCGCTGGCACCGGGTTCGTACCTGCTCCTGCTGCACCAGCACAACCCGGACGACGGTTCCGACGCGGCCGCCGTCGCGACGTCCCTGCAGGACAGGTTCGGCCGCACCGGGCTCGACACGCTCTACCGCTCCCGGGCCGAGATCACGTCGTTCTTCGACGGCCTCGACCTGCTCGAGCCCGGGTTGACCGCGCCGCACCTGTGGTGGCCGGACGGGCCGCGCCTGGCGCCGCTGACGCCGGTCAACTGGACGGCGCTGGGCGGTGTGGCGCGGATCCCCTGAGACTCAGTAACGGTTGATGCGCTTGTAGTCCTTCTTGCCGCTGATCGCCTTGTAGCCGGCCGCGCCGAGGAAGGCGATGCCGCCGATGATCGCGATCCACAGGACGGCCTTGAACACGAAGCCGATCACGGCGCCCAGCACCATGAACGCCACCCAGGCGACGATCAGGCCGCCGACGATCTTCCAGAACATGGCTCCTCCGATGCTTCCCCGTGGCCCCGCCGGCCCGATGACTCCACACTGCCACCTGCCGCGGTGAAACTCCCCTCGGAACGGCAACGTTCGGGGTTTATTCAGGGTTCCCCCTGGCCAGCCACGCCCCGAGCCTGCGGACGCCTTCGTCGATGTCCTCGGCGCTGCCGGCGAAGGAGAACCGGACGTACTTGCCGCCGTCGACCGGGTCGAAGTCGACGCCGGGGGTGATGGCGAGCCCGGTGTCGGCGAGCAGCCGCTGGCACCAGCTCAGGCTGTCTTCGGTGTAGGCGCTGACGTCGGCGTACGCGTAGAAGGCGCCGTCGGCCGGGGCGAGCTTGTCGAGACCGATGCGCCGCAGGCCGGCGAAGAGCCGGTCGCGGTTGGCGCGGTACCGCTCGACGTGGGCGTCGGCTTCCGCGTAGGCCTCCGGTGTGAAGGCGGCGAGGGCCGCGTACTGCGAAACCGCGGGCGGGCAGATCGTGAAGTTGCCGGTCAGGACGTCGATCGCGCGGTGCAGCCGCTGCGGGGCGAGCATCCAGCCGAGCCGCCACCCGGTCATCGCGAAGTACTTCGAGAAGCTGCCGAGCACGATCGGCTCCCGGCCGTACTGCCACGCGCAGTCGAGCTCGGCGCCGTAGGAGATGCCGTGGTAGATCTCGTCGCTGATCAGCTGAACGCCGTGCGACGCGCACCACCCGGTGATGGCGGCCAGTTCGCCGGGCGGCAGCACGGTCCCGGTCGGGTTGCTCGGGCTGGCGACGATCAGGCCGTCGATCGGGCCGAGCTCGTCGAGGAGATCTGTCGTCGGCTGGAAGTTGGTTTCCGCGGAGGTGGCGAACTCGACGACCTCGCAGCCGAGGACGGAGAGCAGGTTGCGGTAGGCGGGGTAGCCGGGCCGCGCCATGGCGACCTTGGCGCCGGGGTCGAAGGCGCTGAGGAAGGCGAGCAGGAAACCCCCGGACGACCCGGTGGTCAGGACGACGTCGTGCGCCTGGACGTCGACGTCGTACCGCTTCCGGTAGTGCCCGGCGACGGCTTCGCGCAGCTCCGGGATACCGAGCTGTTCGGTGTAGCCGAGGGTGCTGTCTTCCAGGGCTTTCCGCGCGGCTTCGAGCACGGGCTTCGGCGCGGCCGCGGACGGCTGCCCGGCGGCGAGCGACACGAGATCGCCGTGACTGCGCTGCCGGGACCCGGCCGCGGAGAGGACGTCCATGACGTGGAAGGGCGGCACGCCGGCCCGCAGCGCGGGCCCGGCGAAAGCTCCGAGGTCGGCCATGGGGTCAGGCTAGTAGCCGCGGTAGGCACCACCGTGCGCCATGGCCTTGATGCCGGGCACGTTGTCCAGGCTCCCGTACCGGTCGAAGGAGTAGCGGACACCCGCGATGATGTTGTCGACCGGGTTGTAGATGTTGTCGTGCCCGGGGAGCTTGTGGGCGTTGAAGGTGGAGTCGATGCACTGCATGAGCCCCTTGGACGGGTGCCCCGCGGCGGCGTTCGAATTGCCGGTCAGGAAGATGTGGTCACCTTCCTGAGCAGTCCACGTGCCCAGTTCCGTGGTCACGCACCAGACGTCACCCCGCGCGGCGGCTTCCTTGCGCAGGAAAGCGCCGGTGATGATCGGGTTGTTGAGGTGCACGGAGAACTCGGGGCGCCATGTCTCCGGCTGGTTCTTCCGCTCCACGGGCAGCACCCGGGGCCGGGCGCCGGACAGGTAACCAGCCAGCGCGATCGCGTCGAGGACCGCACCGGGCGCCTGGTAGACGACGACCTGAGGTTGCGAGTAACCGGGCCGCGCGTACCGGGTTCCCTCGGCGTCGGTGATCGCTTCGAGCCACGCCTCGCGCTGCGTGGTTGACATCGCCAGCACCTGAGCGACCGCGTCGGACCGGGGATGCCCGGCGCGCACCAGCAGGTCCTGGGCGTAGTCGTGGTCCAGCCGGAACTGGTGCCGTGGCCCGCACCCGCCGCGATCGTCGACGTACAGCGCGTGCGGCACACCGTCGAGGAGCTTGCGGAGCTTCGCCACCATTTCGGGCTTCGACTGCGCGATCGACATCGTCGGCCGGTGCCGGCGGGACTCGATGTGGCCGTCGCCGGCGATCCACCCGAGGATGGCGGCTTCGGAGACGCTGATGTCGAGGGAAGATTCGGTCGCGGCCGGTGCCGACAGGAGGATCCGGTCGCGTGACCGGACGTCCTCGGTGGTGACGAAGCCGGCTTCCCTCGCGTAGCGGTGATCCTGCTTCGGCGAAACGAAGCCGTGCTTCTTGCGCCGGTGCACCGCGACGCCGTTCGCCGGCTGCCGCACCGCCCGCGGCTCCCAGCCGCACTCCGGGCAGACCACCGGCAGATCGGTGCGTCCGATGCTGACCCGAGGCAGGTTGAGCCAGCGGTGGTTCGGCGTCGTGGTCGCCTGCCAGCGCGTGTTGCTCATCCGGACCAGTTCGGCGTCTTCGTGGTGGACGACCCGGGTGATCCGTGTCCACTCGCTCCGCCCGGTGGCCGGGTTGAAGCCGATCGTCTCGTCGCCGACCTCGACCGCGTCGTGCTTCAAAAGCCCGCGCCTGGTCACGATCAGCGTGTCCAGCGGTACGCAGTCCCAGTTGTTGATGGCGTTGGGATTTCCGCCGGACTCGTGCTGGATGATCGCCCAGATCTTCGGGATGTCCGCGTCCGTGACCGGAATCCCCGCGGCCTGGAGAGCCTTCATCGCCTCCTGGATCCACTGCTGGACGTTGCCCGGGGGCGGCGAGGACGGCGGGCCACCGCTCGGCCCGAGGCCACCGCCGCCACCTCCGCCGCCACCACCACCGCCTCCGCCCCCGTGGGAGGAGCCGTTGCTGTGGATGCCGCCCGTGCTCTTGGGGGCCGAGGCGGAGCTGTTCGGGAGCGGGACCTGGTCGTAGCCGCCCTCGATCTGCTGGGACATCAGCTTCTGGGAGGCCTTGATCGCCGTGTCGGCCTGGGTTTGCAGGCCCGTCACGTCGCTCTCGAAGCCGGCGGTGATGTTGTGGATGTCCGTCTTCGCGGTGGCCAGGATCTGGTCGGCGCTGGGGCTGGGGCCCGGCTTGCCTTCGTCGTGCGCCTTCTTCGCCGCGGCCAGGGCGTTGTTGATGTCGGTTTCGGCCTTGGCGTTGCGGTCGTTGACGGCCTTTTCCGCGGCGAGCTGCTTGTCCCCGACGTTCTTCTTGATCTGGTCGAGGGTCCTCGCGAGGTCGTCGAGGTCCTTGGCGACGTCCTCGAGGTGGGTCTGCACCTTGGTGCCGGCGTCGCGGACCTGGCGGACGTACCTGAAGAACTCGTCGGCCGCGGGCCCGGCCCACACCTTCGCGTCCAGCGCGTCGGTGGAGCTCTTCAAAGAGGCGTTGTGGTCACCGGCGTTCTTTCCGGCCTCGCGGAACTGCGCGGCCGCCGCGGTGATTTTTCCCAAATCGACCTTTTCGACCTGGTCGACCTTCTTCATGAAGGCTTCCCAGTTGTCCGGCGTTCCGGCGCCGCCCCCGTTCAAACCCACTCTGGTGCCCCCTGCTACTTCACTTGTCGACGTGCAGCTTGAGGTCGCTCGCGCCGACCTGGTCGGTCTCGGCGATCAGGCCCGCGGCCTTGCGCATGGCGAACCCCAGCGCCTCCATGTGCTTGCCGGCGGCGTCGAACTGGTTGTGCACGCCGTCCTTGAACTTGCCGACGGCGCCGTGCGCGTCGCCCGTCTCATCCATCCCGCCGAAGGGGCTTTCCTTCTCGTGGTCCAGGCCGGTGACCTTCTGCTTGGACTTCTCGAACTCGTCCTTGAGCTTCTCCACCTGGCCGGCCGCAATGGCCATCGATTCGGTGTCGTAGACAGGCACGGTTCGTCATCCCCTTCGGAAACTTGTCTCCGCCTGCTCGGACGTCGTCATGACCAGGACGGTTCCCGCGCTTACTTTATGACTTTCCGAGGGGCGCGCGTACGGTTCCCGGCCAACTTCCACCCGGCGGGGATCAGGCCTCCGCCACCAGTTCACGAATCCGCGTCGCCAGCAGGGCGTTGTCCGCCGGGGTCACAGTGGCCCACTCGCGGCCGTCGCGGTCGGGGCCGACCTGGAACAGGTAGCGGCCCGCGTCCGTGTCGAAGAACGCCACCACCCGGTCCGCGCGGTGGACCACTCCGTCGCGTGACGTGCGTTCCGCGCCGAACTGGCCGCGGGCCTCCTGGCCCAGCAGCATGCCCGACAGTTCCTGGGCCTGGAACAACGGCACGCCGCGGTCTTCCAGGGCCGTGACCAGTCCCTTCGCGTCGCCCTTCGCCGCCGCGTCGGCGGATTTCACCACGTCGTAGGGGAGGCTGACTGTCTGGCCGATGCCGGGGCCCAGGTCGCCCGCCACCGAGACCGCCGCCTCCGCGAGGCCGTCCTCCGTGGCCGGGATCAGCCAGACCTCGCCATTGTCCACCACCGCGAGCACCGCCTGGCCGCGCAAGCTGACCGCGCGGCCGCGGATCTCGCGTTCGGCCCACACCCACACGTCGATCGCGGACTGCGGGCGCGCCAGCAGGTGCAGCAGGTCGGCCAGTTCACCGGACACCCGCTTGTTACGGGCCAGGCGCCGCTCGGTCAGCGACGTCCAGGCCGACTCGACGAGCTCGAGCCGCTCGGTGCGGGTGGTTCCTTCGCTCGGCACGTCCAGCGCGACGTGCCGGCGGGGCAGGTCGAAGGACTCCCAGAGCACGTCGAACTCGAGGGCCGACAAGACGAGCGACACGGTCAGCGACCGTCCCGGCCGTGTTCGCCGAGCACGTCGGGGGAAACCATCCGCTGGTCGGCGAAGAGGTCCTGGTCGTCGACGCCGTAGCGGCGGACGTGTTCGGCGTCCTCCTCCCGCGGTGCCGCCTCGGACAGGAACTTCGCCTCGCCGGGCTTCTGCTTCGGGCTGATCTGCTCCGACTTCCGCAGCGCGACGGCCTCCTCCTCGGGCAGCTCGCCCACCGGCAACGGCCGGACCGGGCCCTTCGGCTGGCCCTTCTCGCGCCGCTGACGTTCCTTGTCGCCGCTCAGCGCGCCGCCGGCCACGCCGGCCCCGATCGCCGCCGCGCCCGCGCCGATGTCGCCGGGGGTCGCGCCGGGCTTCACCACGAAGCCGCGTTCGCCGGTGAACTGGCCGGGCTGGAGCGGGGCCTGCGGCATCGCGCCGACCGTGCGGCCCTTGGCCAGCAACCCGTCCGGGCCGCGGCCGGCCGAGCTGTCGATGCCGGTCGCACCGCCGGGGGCGCTGCCGCCACCGCCGCCGAGCGACTTGATCGGCGCCGTCGCGGGGGCCGAGCCGGGCGGCAGCGCGCCGGGCGCGCCCGGCGGGACGAACGGCTCGCCGTGGCCACCACCCGCCGGACCGGGGGTGAAGCGGCCGGACGGATCGCCGGACGTGCCGCGGCCCGGGGCCGGGACCCAGCCGGGGCCGGGCGACACCGTCGGCGGCTTCGCGCTCGACGGTGTCGTCGAACTCGGCGTCGTGTGCTGGGCGGCGGGCGCGGCGCCCACCGAGCCGGTCTGCCGCGACTGCCGCACGGGCCCGGACGGCTGCTGCGCCGCGACGCCGTACGCCGGGGTCGGCGGATCGGCGTGGACGGTGTGGGAGACCGGCTGCACCGCCGGCGGTTCGACGCGCACCGACCGGACGTTGTCCGAAGCCGGCTTCACGCCGCCGTCCGGCGTCACCTCGACCGCGGCGCCGGCGACGTCCAGCACTCCCGGCGTGATGCCGGGAGCGGCCAGCTTCAGCGACTCCGGGTCGGACAGCGCCTGCGTCGCGAGCAGGTTCGTGCCGCTCTGCTGCGCGTACTCGTTCAGCGCCTGCTGTGCCTGGGCCTTGGCGTCGTTCGCGGCCTCGACCTGGCGAGCGTGGTCGGTCTCGAAGCCGATCAGGCTCATCAGCAGGCCGTCGGTGAGGGTGAAGCCGCCCGCGCCCTTCCGGACCGTCTCGGCGTCCGGCAGCTTGTACTTGGTGCGGTTGAAGGCCTCGCCCTGCTCGAACACCATTTCCGCGGCGTGCGCGACCTTCGTGGTGGCGTCCTGGGAGAAGCCGGCCTGCTCGGTGAACACCTGGCTCGCCGCGCCGCCGGCCTGGCTCTGCCACTCGACGCCGAGCTCCAGCAGCTGCGCGCGCAGCGTCTGGTCGGTGTGGGCGAGCGCGGTCGCGACGGCCTTCAGCGCGTCGACGGCGGTGCCGATGCTGCCGGTGCCGTCGCCGTTGATCATCCGGGTGATCTGGTCGGCGATCGCGGTGTTGGTCCAGCCGTCGAACCGGTGGTTCTGGATCCCGGCCGCGAGCTCGGAGAATTCCACGCGCCCTCCCTAGTTGCGTGCTTTCAGGGTCTGCAACGCCAGGTCGGCGGCGTGGGCCGACATGTCGCACAGCTGCGGCTGGGTGAGCTTGCCGCGGGTGATGGCGAAGGTCTGGACGGCGAGCGTCTGTCCCTTCGCGACGCCGACGAGCGTCTCGCAGTCGGCCGGGTCGCCGGCCGCGCGGTAGTTCGTCAGCGCCGGGTAGCCACCGATGGTCTTCGGTTCGGTGGTCATGCTGTTCTTCTTGCGGGTGCCGGTGATCCACTGTTCGAGGTCCGCCGGCACCGCGCGGACGTGGTAGGCGTGCACGGGCTCGGCGCCGTCGGCGTCGAACACGCAGGTCGGGCCGTCCTGCTCCGGCGCCTGCCGCGGCACGCTGGTGATCTTCAGCGCGTCGAGCTGCACCTGGGGGAAGATCTCGCACAGTTCGACGCCCTGCAGCGACAGGTCGGCCGGGCGCTGCGGCAACTGGGCCGCCTTGGCGCTCTGCGACGCGGCCGTGGCGGCCGTCTCGACCGGGTACGGCGTGCCTTCGGTGCCCGCGGAGCAGCCGGCGAGCGCCGCCGTCGCGAGCACGCCTCCGGCGATCCGGTTACGCACCGTGCTTGCCGCGGTCACCGAACACCGCCGCCTTCTCCTCTTCGCTGATCTTGTAGTCCTTCGCGGCTTCGCGCAGCTGCTCGACCAGGCGCTTGAGGCCGGCGACGTACTCGCGGACCTGGCCCGCGTAGGAGCGGTCGCCGTCGGCGATGAGGGTGTTCCAGGCCTGGACCGACTGGGTGCTGATCACGTCCGCGGACGGGGAGTCGATCCGCAGCTGGCCGAGCTTGGTCAGCAGCTGGTCTTCGAGCGCGTTGGCCTGCTCTTCGACGATCCGGGCGACGTCGAGGAGCTTGTCCGGGTGGACCAGGACGTCCGCGGCCGCCGGCGCCACCGGGACGGCCGAGCTGAGGTCGTACGAGGGTCCTGACATGCTCTCCCCTGACGTCATACGGACAGTGACCGGCCGGCTCCCGTCGAGGCTACCAACGCGGGTGTGGCGGCAGCCTGAGTTTGGACGAAGAGTGTGCCCGGCCGGTTCCCCCGATCCGTGGAAATCAGGCGCGCTGTTTCGCCGCCGGGGCGCCGACCTCGCCGTTCGCCGCCTTCAACGCGATGTCCGTGCGGTGGTGCGAGCCCGCGAGGTGGACCTTCTCGACGATCTCGTAGGCGTGCTTGCGCGCCGACTTGAGCGTCTTGCCGGTGCCGACGACCGAGAGCACGCGGCCGCCGGCGGAGACGACGGCGCCGTCGTCGCGGCGGCGGGTGCCGGCGTGCAGGACGCCTTCCAGCTCGGCTCCGGTGATGATGTCGCCGGTGCGCGGCTTGCCCGGGTAGCCGTCGGCCGCGACGACGACGGTGACGGCGGCGCCGCCCGCCCACTCCAGCGGCGGGTGCTCGGCGAGCTTGCCGGTGGCGGTGGCGTGCATCAGCCCGGCGATCGGGGTGCGCAGCAGGGCCAGCACGACCTGCGTCTCCGGGTCGCCGAAGCGGCAGTTGAACTCGATGACCTGCGGACCGTCGGAGGTCAGCGCGAGGCCGGCGTAGAGGAGGCCGGAAAAGGGGGCACCGCGGTTCACCAGCTCGTCGGCGACCGGCTGGACGACCGTCCTGACCAGCTCGTCGACCAGGTTTTCCGGCGCCCACGGCAGCGGCGCGTAGGCACCCATGCCGCCGGTGTTCGGGCCGGCGTCGCCGTCGCCGACGCGCTTGAAGTCCTGCGCGGGCAGCAGCGGGACGACGGTGTTGCCGTCGACGAAGCAGAACAGCGAGGCCTCCGGTCCGTCCAAAAAGGACTCCAGGAGGACCGGGTGCCCGCCGTCGAGCAGCATGATGGCGTGCTTGCGCGCGACGTCGATGTCCCGCGTGACGACGACGCCCTTGCCGGCGGCCAGCCCGTCGTCCTTGACCACCCAGGTCGGGCCGAAGCGCGCGAGCGCGGCATCGAGCCGGGCCGGGTTGTCGACGACCTCGCACCGCGCGGTCGGCACGTTCGCGGCAGCCATGACGTCCTTGGCGAAGGCCTTCGAGCCTTCGATCCGGGCGGCGGCGGCGGAGGGGCCGAAGCAGGCGATGCCGGCCTTGCGGACGGCGTCGGCGACCCCGGCGACGAGCGGCACCTCGGGACCGACCACGACCAGGTCGGCGTGCCAGCTCTTCGCGAGCGCCGCGACCGCGGCCGGGTCGGCGGCGTCGACGCCGAGCTGCTCGGCGACGGCGGCGGTCCCGGCGTTGCCGGGCGCGCAGGCCAGGGCCGTGACCGCGGGGTCGCCGGACGCCGCGAGGACGAGTGCATGCTCCCGGGCGCCGGAGCCGATTACCAGTACGCGCACGCCGCACAGCGTATCCGGCCGGGTTCGCGGGGGACATCGCGCCGTCGCCGGGAGCCCGGCGCGGTGGCTCCGCGACAGGGTGGGCGGCTCGCCCGCGAACAGGAGTCCACGCGCCGTTTACCGGTTCGACCGGCCAGGTACGTACTTCGGACGCTTGCGACATCGAGGGTGGCGCGAGTACATCCAGGGCACACCCTGTGTGAAAAGAGGTCACGAGATGAAGCGCAAACGTGTCGGCGTCCTGGCACTGGCCGGGCTGGCGTTGCTCAGCGTCACCGGGTTCGCGATCGGGTCGGCGAATGCCGCCGAGAGCGGGTCCGCCGATGCGGCCGCGCACGGGCGGGGCCACCATGACCCCGTGATCATCGGACACCGCGGCGCGCCCGGGTACCGGCCGGAGCACACCCTCGCCTCCTACGAGCTCGCCTACCGGATGGGCGTCGACTGGGTCGACGTCGACCTCGTGCCCACCAAGGACGGCCAGCTCGTCGCCCGGCACGAGCCCGAGATCGGCGGCACCACCGACGTCGCGAAGCACCCTGAGTTCGCGAACCGGAAGAAGACCGTCGTGCTCGACGGCGTCACCACCACCGGGTGGTTCACGCAGGACTTCACGCTCGCCGAGCTGAAGACGCTGCGCGCCGTCGAACGGATCCCGCAGAACCGGCCGCACAACACGCTGTACAACGGCCGCTACCAGATCGCCTCCTACCAGGAGGTGCTCGACCTGACCAAGCGGCTCGGCAAGGAGCTGCGCCGGACGCTCGGCACCTACCCCGAGGTCAAGCACTCGACGTTCTTCCAGACCATCGGCAACCCGACCGAGCCGAAGCTGGTGGCGATCCTCAAGCGCAACGGCCTCGACCGGCCGGACGCGCCCGCGATCATCCAGTCGTTCGAGGTGTCGAACCTGATCGCGCTGCACAAGCAGGTCCGGACGCCGCTGCTGCAGCTGACGTCGGCGACCGGCGCCCCGGCCGACTTCGTCGCGAAGGGCGACCCGCGGACGTACAAGGACCTCGTGACGCCGCAGGGCCTGCGTGACATCGCGAAGTACGCGAAGTACCTCGGGCCGGAGAAGGCGCAGATCATTCCCCTGGACGCGGCCGGGAACCTGACCCGGCCGACCGCGCTCGTCGCCGACGCGCACCAGGCCGGCCTGCAGGTGCAGCCGTACACCTTCCGGAACGAGAACCCGTTCCTGCCCGCGAACCTGCGCTCGTCGGCCGAGCCGGACGCCTACGGTGACGTCTTCACCGAGGAAGCGGCGTTCTTCCGGGCCGGCGTCGACGGCTTCTTCGCCGACCAGCCGGACACCGCGCTGGAGGCGCTGCACGCGTTCCTCGGGCGGTAACTCTGCCCTTAAGTGATTGGCCGCGAAGGGGGCTTCCGTGGACGCTGTGTCCATGGAAGCCCCCTTTTCCGGCGTCGTACTGGTCAGCCGCGGCGACGAGACGCTGCTCGCCGAAGCGTCCGGGTACGCGCACGTCGCCCACCGCATCGAAAACACCGTCGGCACGCGGTTCGCGATCGCCAGCGGCACCAAGGGGTTCACCGCGCTGGTCGTCGTCGGCCTCGTCGCCGAGGGCCTGCTGAAGCTGGAGACCACCGCGCGCGAGGTCCTCGGCGCCGACCTGCCGCTGATCGATGCCGCGGTGACCGTCGAGCACCTGCTGACGCACACATCCGGGATCGGCGACTACTGCGACGAAGAGGCCGAGCCGCCGCCGAATCCGCTGCTCGCCACGTCCGCCGACTACCTCGCCGCGCTCGACGGCTTCCCGCAGCGCACGCCACCGGGCCGGGAGTTCCGCTACAACAACGGCGCGTTCGTCGTCCTCGCGGTGATCGCCGAACGGATCGCGGGCATACCTTTCGCCGACCTCGTGCGGACCCGGGTGACCGAGCCGGCCGGGATGACGGACACGGCGTTCCTCCGCTCGGACGCGCTGCCGGCCCGGACGGCGACCGGCTACCTCGAAGACGGCCGCACCAACGTGTTCAGCCTGCCGGTCGTGGGCCACGGCGACGGCGGGATCTACAGCTCGGCACCGGACTTCCGGAAGTTCTGGCCCGCGCTCCTCGACGGCAGGCTCGTGCCGAGCGAATGGGTGACGCGGATGCTGCGGCCGCACGCCGACGGCTACGGCCTCGGCTTCTGGCTGCCCCGGCCCGGCGTGGTCCGGCTGGAGGGCGGCGACCACGGCGTCACGTTCCGGAGCACGCACGAGCCGGCGTCCGGGCTCACCGCGACCCTCATCTCGAACGACCACCGAGGTGGCGGGCCCCTGCTGCGGCGGCTGGACGAGTTCTTGACGAAGGCTTGACACCCTCCGGGACCGGGGCTACCTTCGGCGAATTCAATGGTCTGGCCGCATACCTTTCAAGAGGTGCCCGATGGATGTTTCCGACCAGCAGACCACCCCCGACGACGACGCGGCCCGGCTGCACCAGCTGGGCTACGCGCAAGAGCTGAAACGGACGATGTCGGCGTTCTCGAACTTCGCCGTCTCGTTCACGATCATCTCGATCCTCTCCGGCTGCCTCACGCTCTACGGCTTCGGCATGAAGACCGGCGGCCCGGCCGCGATGATCTGGGGCTGGCCACTGGTCGGGCTGTTCGTCATCCTGGTCGGGCTCGGCATGGCCGAGGTCTGCTCCAGCTACCCGACCGCCGGCGGGCTGTACTACTGGGCCGCGAAGCTCGCGCCCGGCAAGTCCGGACCCGCGTGGTCGTGGTTCACCGGCTGGTTCAACCTCATCGGCCAGATCGCGGTCACCGCGGGCATCGACTTCGGAGCGGCGCTGTTCCTCAACGCGTTCCTCGACCTGCAGTTCGGCTTCGAGGCGACACCGGGGCACACGATCCTGCTGCTGGCGATCATCCTCGTGGTGCACGGCCTGCTGAACACCTTCGGCGTGCGGATCGTGGCGATCCTCAACAACGTCAGCGTGTGGTGGCACCTCATCGGCGTGCTGGTGATCGTCGGCGTGCTGATCTTCGTGCCGGCCAAGCACCAGGACGCGTCGTTCGTCTTCGGCAGCTTCGTCAACCAGACGGGCTGGGGCTCGGCGTTCTACGTCTTCGCGCTGGGTCTGTTGGTGGCGCAGTACACGCTGACCGGTTATGACGCGTCCGCGCACATGACCGAGGAGACGAAGAGCGCGGCAACGGCCGGGCCGCGCGGCATCGTCATGTCGATCGTCGTCTCGCTCGTCGCCGGCTGGATCCTGCTGATCGGCCTGACGTTCGCGATCCAGGACTACGACGGCGCTGTCGGCTCGGCCACCGGCGTGCCGCCCGCGCAGATCTTCATCGACGCCACCGGCGCCGTCACCGGCAAGTTCCTGTTGCTGATCTGCATCGGCGCCCAGCTGTTCTGCGGCATGGCGTCGGTGACGGCGAACTCGCGGATGATCTACGCGTTCGCTCGCGACGGCGCGATCCCGGGATCGGGCTTCTGGCACCGGATCAACAAGCGCACGCAGACGCCGACCAACGCGGTGTGGCTCGCCGCGGGCGGCGCGCTGGTGCTGGCCCTGCCGTACCTGTGGAGCGCGACGGCCTACGCGGCGGTGACGTCGATCGCCGTGGTGGGACTGTATGTGGCGTACGTGATCCCGGTGTTCCTGCGCGTCCGCCGTGGCGACTCGTTCGAGCCGGGGCCGTGGACGCTCGGCAAGTGGGGCAAGCCGGTCGGCATCGTCGCGACGGTGTGGGTCGCGCTGATCTTCGTGCTCTTCATGCTGCCGCAGGTTTCGCCGGTGACCGCCGATTCGTTCAACTACACGCCGATCGCCTTCCTCGTGGTGCTGGGCGGGGCCGCCCTGTGGTGGGCGGTTTCGGCCCGGAAGTGGTTCAAGGGGCCGAAGGTGCAGGGGTCGGAGGCGGAACTGGCCGCGGTGGAACAGGAACTCAAGGAACTGGGCTGAGTTGTCGTGGGTGGTGAGGCGGGGTTCGAACCCCGCCTCACCACCCACGACGCGCTCACTCGGCGGGCGCGCCGATGGCGTCCTCCCGCTCGGCGCGGCGGCGCAGCAGGTCGTGCTGGCACCCCAGCTCGTAGGCCTGGTCCTCGTACTCGCGCTTGGCGGCCAGGTGTGGCCGGACGCACTCGCTGTAGTGGCGCAGGTCATCCTGCTCCAGGGAGCCGTCGCGGAAGGCCGTCCAGAACACCAGCGTCGCCGACACGACCATGACGAGCGCGACGAGCACCGCCATCAGCAGCGCGAGGCCGTTCATCCCCGACAGCAGCCCCTCGGTGGAGACCCGGACGAACATCACCACGCCCATCAGGCCCACCAGCAGCCCGACGGTGAGCAAGCTCAGCTTCGCGCCGGTGGACAGCCTGCTCCACTCCAACTGGCGGCGGTGGTTCTTGTGCTGGCGCTGGTTGTGACCCAGGTGGTGCAACGCGGTCGCGGCGCCGACGGTGGCCAGCACCGAGATCACCACGCTGATGAGCAGCGGCAAGCCGAGCGGGGCCGCCCAGTCGACGTTGAAGACCGAGCTGGCCAGCCACAGCATGATCGGCAGGTCGACCACGGTGACGATGAGGAGGGTCAGCACCCGGGTGAGCCGGTTGACGCGGCGGTGGCGCAGGCTGCCGCGCACCTGTTCCAGCTCGATCAGCCCGTCGAGGAGCCCGGCCCTGGCGTGGGCTTCGGCGACCGTCAGGTTCTGCCCGTGCGGGCCGACGACGTGGTCGTCCATCACCCGGTCGCGCAGGTAGCGCAGCTCCCGGATCCGGGCGAGCAGCCGGTCACCGGCCGCCGAGGAGCCCCCGGTGTGCTGCCCCTCCCGTTGGCGTCGCGGCTGCGGGAGTGGCAGGTTGCGTGTTTCGTCGCTGCTGGTCATGGCGGTACCTCCTCGTCTGCTAGTAATTGATCTCCACCCGCCGCATCGCGGCTGCCGCGGCTTCGTCGAACCGGCCGCCCACCATCGCCGTCCGGCCGGGCTGGGTGCCGACCCCAGCCATGTCGACCCGCTGGCGCACCCCGGCCTGGCCGAGCGCGTCGGCCACCGCGCGGGCACGCTGGTCGGCCAGTGCCTGGCGGCCGGCCGCGGTCGATCCCGGCGGATCGGCGGCGTAGCCCCGAACGGTCACCACCGCGCCGGGCCGGTCCGCCAGCCGCCCGGTGATGCTCCCGGCGAGCGTGCGCAGCAGGTCGAGGGCGCCTGGGGACAGCACCGCGGAATCGCCCGAGAACCCGAGTGCGCTGTCGGACACGGTGGTGCTGACCTGGCCCGCGGGCCCGACCACCGATGTCACCCCTGGCACGGGCACGACCGGCGTGGCCACGGTGGCGTGTGGCAGGTGGGCGGCGACGCGCTTGTCGTCGAAGTCGCAGCCGGCGGCTTGAGCTCGTGCACAGATCGCTTGCCAGTACTGGAGGAGTTTGTCGTGCGTGGGGCCGGGCAGAGGCGGCTGCGCGCCGGCGACACTGCCGAGCCCGGTGAACAGCACGTGCCAGTTTTCGAGGTGCGGCAACGCGTTCTTGGCGGCCAGCTGGCTCGCCACCGTCTCCGGATCGGCGTCCCACCCGACCTGCCGCAGGTCGAAGGCCCCGGCCGTGCTCAGCCCGCTGCTCACCACGATCAGCCGCCCGGGAGCGGCCCCGCGGACGGCGGCGTCGATCCCCCCGAGCAGGTCGAGCCCGGACCGCGCGGCAGCGGTGGCCGCGACCGTGTCGGCGACGGCCTGAACGTTGCGCTCGATGAGCGACGGTCGTTGCAACCCGTGCTCCAGCGATCCGTCCGCTCGCCTCGGCGTGAGGACGACCTCGCGCGAGCCGGCACCGTCGGCGGCCGAAACGAGCGCCACGCTGCTGTTGCCGGAGCCCTGCGACGAGACGTTTCCGCTGTTCGCGGCGTCGACGAGGAGCTTGCGGGCCATATCGGTTACGGCGGGGCGGGGCTCGTTCGCGGTGGCGCTCGCGACGATGACGACGCGGTCTCCGCCGGAGGAGCTGACCGGCTTCGAAGGGACGGCGCACCCGGCGACTGACAGCACCAGCAATCCCAGCACGGCAATTGCCGGACTCCGTCGCGTTCCGGCGCGGATCAGCGCGTCTTCCTGCGGAATCCGCAGCGCGGACGCCGTGTCGGCGAGACGGGTTTCGTGGCCTGAACCGAAGGTGCAGGGCTTCATGGCGACCTCCTTGGGGCCGATGAGGCAACCCAAGGGTGACATTTGCCGAGTAACGATGTCAATTGACACCGCGATAGACCGGACAGGTCATTTACGGCCACCACCTCGGCGCCCTCTCGCTGAGGAGTCGAGCGCCGGTCAAAACCGGGGAGTCACACCTGAACGGACTAGCGGAGGAGGTACTCTCGCCTGCGGCAGGTGAACCGATCGTGACGCACACTCGTGGACCTGCCATGGAGTCGCCCGAAGTTTGTCCAACAAGTGTCATCTTGAAGAGGTCAAATGACAGGGGAAGGGTAGGCTGGGCTGATGGCGAAGCCCGACGCCGCCGTCGAGGGCGTCCGAAACGTCTTCCTCAAGTTGCGCACCCGCAGCGGCCTCACCGTCGAGCGGCTCAGCGCGACGGAGGTCGACGTCGCGCTGCTCGCCGACCTGCCCGTCGTGCGCCGGTACGCGCGTGAGCACGCCGTGTCCACCGACCAGGCCATCGTCGACGTCGTCACCCGGGTCGCCGGCGATCTCGAGCCGACCGACCGGCTGATCGTCGACGCGGTGCTCGCCCTCCGCGTGCTCGACGACGTGCTCTCCGACCGGCCGAAGCTGCGTGGGCTGTACGCCGACGACCTCGGCGAGCGGCGCAATGCGCTCGCCCGGCACTGGGAGACCTACCACCGCCTGCTCGACGTGACCGAGATTCCCCCGGCGCCGACGGTGCGCACCCTGCGTGGTCCCGTCGAGGCACGCGCGCTGCTCCAGCTCGCCGAGCGCTGCGTGCACGGTCCGGAAGCACTGCTGGAGCCGGCCGCCGATGCCCGTGAACCCAGCAACTCGATCGTCGTGGTCGGGGGCGCGGTGACGGACGTGGTCGTGGTCTCCGACGAGCTACCCGAAATCGGGGCTGCGGTGCAGGCGAGCTCATTCGAGGAGCACCCGGGCGGCAAGGGGCTCAACCTGGCGGTCGCCGCCCGGCGGTTCGGCCTCCGCGCGCGGCTCTGCGCCGCCATCGGGGGCGACGAGGCCGCACGCGAGCTCACGCGCTACATGCAGCAAGAAGGCCTCTCGACCGAGCTGATCCGGACGACGCCGGGAGAGGCGAACCCGCGGGCCCTGATGCTCGTGACACAAAGGGGTGAAACCCGTTATTTGGGCTGGATGAACACGGGTAAGGTCTCGCTGTCCACCACGGAATTCGAACAACCGCGCACGAAACAAGCAATCGCCGACGCCGATGCGGTCATGGTCACCTTGGAACCACCGGTGGAAACGGTGCAATGGGCGCTCGACGCGGCCGCCCGGCAATCACCGAAACCGCTGGTTCTTTTGCAGGCTTCGCCACCCACGGCAACGCCGCAACAGCTTTACCGGCATCTTCACGGCGTCGATTACCTCGTCGGCCGTGAAGGCGAACTGCGCGGGCTCCTGTCCTACCCGGACCGCCCCGGCACGGTCGACGCGCTGGCTGAGGAACTGCTCACCCTAGGCGTGGAGACAGTCTGCGTGGTGGAGAACTTCGGCGCCAAGATCCGGTCCCGGACCCGGTCCAGGGACATCGAGGGCCCGAACGTTCCGCTCGAAGACACTCCCGGGGCCCGCGAAGCGTTTTCCGCGGCCCTGACCTTCCAACTCCTCAAGGACGGCCGAGACCTGACCTGGGATGCCCTCGAATGGGCGATCCGGGCCATGACCGCCAACCTCACGATCGAGGAGATCACCGACTCCATGCCCGGTACCGAAGACGTCGACCGGCTGTGGAGAAAATCCGACGTGGAGAACCCGTGACCGAGGTCGTGGAGCACAGATTGCAGGATTCGGACGGCGATTTCCGGGTCGTCGTCCTCGCCGGTACCGAGCAGCCCAATCCGGCGTGCGCGGCGGTGTTCGGCGAACCGCGGGACGGCTGCCTCGTGCGAATCCAGTCCCGATGCCTCTACGGCGAGATATTCGGATCCACCAACTGCGACTGCCTTTACCAGCTCGACAAGTCGCTCGAGGAGATCAAGCAGAACTCCGGGGTCCTCATCTACCTGGATCAGGAAGGCCGTGGTGCCGGTCTCCTGACGAAGGCGCGGGGATACCGGCTTTGCCAGGAAACCGGCATCGACACGTTCGCCGCGTACGCGGCGATGGAGTGCAAGGCCGATTCGCGGTCGTACGGCGACGCGGTAGCGCTGCTGAAGCAGCTGGGACTCAAGGAAGTCACGCTGCTCACCAACAACCCCGGGAAGCTGGAAGGCCTCGAGCTCGGCGAGATCAAGGTGCGGCCACGGCCGTTGCTCATCCCGGAGCCGGGCGAGCACACGCTCGCCTACCTGGTCGCCAAGCGCGACAACCAGGAACACATGCTGTCCATCGCCGCGCGGCTGCGGTGGCGGGTCATCCGGTTCGCCGGGTCACGCTGGCTCAGCCCGCGCCGGGCTGCGCTGCGCAAGGCCGCGGTCCAGCCCGTCGGCGCGTTGGCGGAAACCGGCAGTGTGAGCGAGAAGCAGGTCGCCTGACAGCCGGTCCCGGACAGCCCGTCACGGCTGGCCGGGACCGTAGCTTTCACGTCGTCGCAGGTCGGGACTCCGTAGCTGCCGAGGTGCTGTCCTGAGCTGGGGAGCGGCGGCCGGGGCGGACCACCGTCACGGCTGCCGCGCCCAGGGCGCCCACGGCCGCGAACGCGTAGAAGCCCCACGGGTACGCGATTCCCGCCGTCAGCAACGCGCCGCCGAGGAGGGGGCCCGAGATGGCGCCGATCCGGCCGATGCCCGCCGACCAGCCGAGGCCCGTCGCGCGGATCGCGTCCGGGTAGATGCGGCCGACGTACGCGTACACCAGCACCTGGGCGCTGAACACGAAACAGCCCGTCAGGAACACCGCCGCGTACAGCCCCACCGCCGGCAGCTTCACGCTCAGCAGCGCGAGGAACACCGCGCCCGCGCAGAACCAGGCGATCGCCGACGGGCGGATGCCGACGCGGTCGGCGACCCGGCCCGCGACCAGCAGGCCCACGATGCCCCCGACGTTCAGCGTCAGCAGCAGGCTCAGCGCCGCGCCCAGTGGGTAGCCGGCCTGGCGCATGATCTCCGGCAGCCACGTGTTCAGCCCGTAGACCAGCAGCAGGCCCATGAACGAGGTGACCCAGAAAGCGATCGTCGCGCGCAGCAGGCCGCCGCGGAACAGCCCGGCGACGGCGTGCCCGGCCGACCGCTCGCTCTCGCGGACCCGCTCGAACGTCTCGGACTCCGGCAGGTACTTCACCATCAGCGGGACCAGCACCACGGCGGGCAGCGCGCCCGCGACGAACATCGCGCGCCAGCCCAGTGGCGCGATCAGCACGATGCCCAGCAGCGCGGTCAGCACCGCGCCGACGTGGTAGCCGGTCATCACCGTGGTCGTCGCGCTGCCGGACCTGCCGTGGCGCGCGTACTCCGTGACGAGCGTGATCGCCGTCGGCAGGCAGCCGCCGAGGCCGAGCCCGGCCACGAACCGCAGCAACCCGAAGACGAACGTCGACGGCGCGAACGCGCACAGCAGCGTGCACAGCGAGAACAGCGTGACGGAGATGATCAGCGACTTCCGGCGGCCGATGACGTCGGTGACCGTGCCGATCGCCAGCCCGCCCAGCATCATCCCGGCGAGCCCCACGGTCGACACGACCGACGCCGTGGCGGGCGTCAGGCCCCAGACGTGGCCGCGGAGGAGCACGGGCAGCACGGTGCCGAGCACGACCAGGTCGAACCCGTCGAGCAGGACGGCTGTCCAGGCCAGGGGCACGACCCAGCCGCGGGTACCAGGGGACATCGGAACCTCCGGAGGTGCGCGTGTTCCGCACAGGTGTGCGTATTGCGAACAGCATGCATGTGGGGTCCGACACTTTCCAGCGCCTTTCCGCTCACCGGAAGCCGAGCAAGGCCGTGCGACCTGCGGAAAGATCGGGCTGTGGAGATCTTGACGTTGATGGGCGTGCTCGCCGGTTCGCTCGCGCTGACGGCGATCGCACGGCGCTGGAACCTGTCCGCGCCGTTGCTGGTGGTGGTCGTCGCGCTCGGCGTCGGGCTGATCCCCGGCGTGCCGCGGCTGGAGCTGGAGCCCGAGCTGATCCTCACCGTCGTGCTGCCGCCGCTGCTCTATTCGACGTCGCTCGAGAGCTCGCTGACGCACTTCAAGACCAACCTGCGGCCGATCATCGCGCTGGGCGTGGTGCTGGTGGCGGTGACCGCGGTGGTCGTCGCCGTCGTGGTGCACCTGCTGCTGCCGGACGTGCCGTTCGCGTCCGCGCTGGTCCTCGGCGCGGTCGTGGCGCCGCCGGACGCGGTGACGGCGGTGGCGATCGGACGCAAGCTCGGCCTGCCCCGGCGGGTGATGGCCGTGCTGACCGGGGAAAGCCTGGTGAACGACGCCGCCGCGCTGACGCTGTACAAGGTCGCGCTCGCCGCGGTCGCGGGCACCGCGGGCTCGGCCGGGCACGGGTTCGCGGTGTTCGGGGTGGCGACCGCGCTCGGCATCGCGGTGGGCCTGGCGATCGGCGTCGTCGTGGTGCTGATCCGGCGGCTGCTCGACGACCCGCTGATGGAGTCGGCGTTCGGGATCATCGTGCCGTTCGCCGCGTACGTCACCGCCGAGCACCTGCACCCCTTCGGCGACGACTTCAGCGGGTCAGGCGTGCTCGCCGTCGTCGCGGCCGGCCTCTACCTGGGGCACCGCTCGCTGTACGCGTCACCGGCGACCCGCATGCAGGACAGATCGGTGTGGGCGTCGATCGACGTCCTGCTGGAGGCGCTGGTGTTCGCGCTGATGGGGCTGCAGCTGCCGTTCGTGCTGGACGGCGCCCAGCACGCGGCCCGAGACAACGGCACGCTCGCGCTGGTCGCGGTGGCCGTCCTGGCGGTGACGATGCTGGTGCGGATTCCCGCGGTGTTCGTCTCCGCGTACCTGCCACGGGCGATGCGGCTGTTCGGCCGCGGCCGCGCGGCGCCGTCGTGGCGGGTACTGGCGGTGGTCTCGTGGACGGGCATGCGCGGGGTGGTCACGTTGGCGGCGGCGGCCGGGGTGCCGGCCGGGACACCGGGCCGCGAGGAGATCCAGCTGTTCGCGTTCACCGTGGCCATCGGGACGGTGCTGCTCCAGGGGCTGACGCTGCCGCCGCTGATCCGGGCACTGAAGGTCGAGGACCCGTCCGAGGCCGCCCGTGACGAGGCCGAAGAACTCGCCGCGCGCGAAGTGGCGAAGAAGGCAGCGCAGGAACGGCTGCGCGAGCTCAGCCGCGAGCGGCTGGCTTCGCTGGACCTGCCCCCGGAGAAGGTGGACCGGCTCAAGGACCGGCTCCAGCGGTTGATCGACATGCGCTACCGGTTCGCCAAGGCGGCGATCACGCTGTCCGGCGAAGAACATTCGGGGAGTCCGCAGGCCCAGTTCGCGAAGGCCCGGCGCGAGCTGCTGATCACCCAGCGCAAGGCGATGATCGAGGAGAACCGCGCGGGCCGCCTCGACGACGACGTGCTGCGGAAGGTGTTGCGGGAACTGGACCTGGAGGAGCTGGCGGTGTCGGCGACTATCCCGAACCGCCTGGGCTAGCAAGCGCTTCCGCATGCCGGACACCCCGGCTCCCAACGCATGAGAACCCGAGCGCCCGGGAGTGAAATCCCCCACCCTGAAGCGAAATCACGATCTTCAGGAGAGCCCATGTCGCTGACCGAAGTCATCGAAGGCACCCGCAGGGCCGTCGACGCCGATCCGCACAACGCCGCCGTCTCCTTCAGCGTCGGCAACGCCCTCAAGCCCGGGACCCGGACCGAAGTCGAGGTCAAGGTGCGGGACCACAGCTTCACCGTCGACGAGCCGGCCGCGCTCGGCGGCACCGACCAGGCCGCCAACCCCGTCGAGTACGCGCTCGCCGCCCTCGGCTCCTGCCAGGTGATCACCTACCAGTTCTGGGCGGCGAAGCGCGGGATTCCGCTCGACTCCGTCAAGGTCACCGTGGACGGGGACCTCGACCTGCACGGCTTCTTCGGCTTCTCCTTCAACACGCGGCCCGGCTTCGGGGACGTCCGCGTGTCCGTCGAGCTCGAAGGCCCGGCGAGCCGGGAGCGCTACGAAGACCTCAAGCGCGAGGTCGACGAGCACTGCCCGGTGCTCGACCTGTTCCGGAACGAAACGCCCGTCAGCACGAAGCTGACTTAAACGAACTGGTGCCGGACGATCGTCTGCTCGCGGCCCGGGCCGACGCCGATCGCGGAAATCCGGGCGCCCGACAGCTCTTCCAGGCGCTCGACGTACGCGCGAGCGTTCGCCGGGAGCTCCTCGAACGTGCGGCACGCGGAGATGTCCTCGAACCAGCCCGGGTGCTCTTCGTAGATCGGGATCGCGTGGTGCACGTCGGTCTGCGTCATCGGCATGTCCTGGGTGCGGAATCCGTCGACTTCGTAGCCGACGCACACCGGAACCTTCTCCAGGCCGGACAACACGTCCAGCTTCGTGAGGAAGTAGTCGGTGATGCCGTTGACGCGCACCGCGTACCGGGCGATCACCGCGTCGAACCAGCCGGTGCGCCGCGAGCGGCCCGTCGTCACGCCGAACTCGCCGCCCTGCTTGCGCAGGTACTCGCCGGACTCGTCGTGCAGCTCGGTCGGGAACGGGCCGGAGCCGACGCGGGTGGTGTAGGCCTTGAGGATGCCGAGCACCGTCGTGATGCGGCCCGGGCCGATGCCCGAGCCCGCGCTCGCGCCGCCGGACGTCGGGTTCGACGACGTCACGAACGGGTAGGTGCCGTGGTCGACGTCGAGCAGCGTGCCCTGGGACCCCTCCAGCAGCACGGTTTCGCCGCGCTCCAGGGCCTGGTTGAGCTGCAGGCGCGTGTCGGCGATGCGGTGCGCGAACTTCTCGCCCGCCGCCAGCACCTCGTCGGCGACCTGGTCGGCGTCGAGCGCCTTGCGGTTGTAGACCTTCACCAGCACCTGGTTCTTGAACTCCAGCGCGGCTTCGACCTTCTGGCGGAAGATCTTCTCGTCGAGCAGGTCCTGCACGCGGACGCCGACGCGGGCGATCTTGTCCTGGTAGCACGGCCCGATGCCGCGGCCGGTGGTGCCGATCTTGCGGCTGCCGAGGTACCGCTCGGTGACTTTGTCGATGGCCACGTGGTACGGCATGATCAGGTGCGCGTCGGCCGAAATCAGCAGCTTGGACGTGTCCACGTCCCGCGCTTCGAGGCCGGAAAGCTCGTCGAGCAGCACGCCGGGGTCGACCACCACGCCGTTGCCGATGACGTTCGTCACACCCGGGGTCAGGATGCCGGACGGGATGAGGTGCAGGGCGAAGTTCTCGCCGTTCGGCAGGACGACCGTGTGACCGGCGTTGTTGCCACCCTGGTACCGGACGACCCACTGGACGCGGTCACCCATCAGGTCGGTGGCCTTGCCCTTGCCTTCGTCTCCCCATTGGGCACCGATGAGCACGATGGCCGGCATGTGACACTCCAGGTGTTCGACGACTGAGGTTTAGTGTCCCGGACGGACACCGGTGGCGCTGCTAAATGCCGGTGCATGACTGTAACGGAGGACCTGCGGGTGCGCGGAATCGTGGTGGCCTGTGGCGACGACGCGGCCGGCTTCGAGGACGTCGACGACGTCGAGTCGGTCCGGGTGCCGAGCCGTCCCGGCAAGGCGGAAATCGACCCCTTGCTGGGCGAACACGATCATCTGGTCGTCTCGGGCACGGACGCCGACCTCGCCGCGGTCGTGCTGCGCCTGCTCCGGAAGGACGCGCTCTCCGGCGTGTCGGTCGGGTTCGTCCCGTCGTCGCCGGACTCGGTCGTCGGCGCGCTCTGGGACCTGCCGAAGACGCCGCTGCGGGCGCTCGCGCTGGCGTTGCGCGGCGAGGTCGACCCGGTGCCGCTGATCCGCGACGACGTCGGCGGCGTGCTCGTCGGGCGCGGGCAGCTGCGGCTGGTCCGCGGGGTGGCCTACGCCGACGAGCAGGTGGCGCTGCGCGGGCCGGCCGCGTCGATCGAGGTGCTGCCGGACCCGGGCGGCCCCGGCCTGGCCGTCCGCGTCGTGAAGGGCACGATCTTCAAGCGGCCGTCCACGCTGTACTCGCGGGCGTTCCAGATCGGCTGCATCCCGACCCGGCCGGTGCGCGACGACGTCGTCTTCGAGCGCGCGGTGAACAAGTGGACCTGGTACCGGCACACCGAGGACCTGCGGCTGGTCCGGGGCGCCGTTTGACGGACAGCAACATGTCACCTATACGTGTTGTACACGCCACTCCCGTGCTTCAGGGTTAGCTGTCCCCACTTCTGACACGGAGGCAGCAAGATGCCAACCAGGCGTGCTGTTCGTCATTCGTTCACTGTGCTGGCCGTCACCGCGGTCCTCTCCAGCACCCTGGCCGGCGTCGCCAACGCGACCCCGCCGGGCATCCCCTCGGCCACCACGGCGAAGTCCAACCTCGCCGCGCTCACCGTCAAGGCCGACGGCTCGCAGACCGGCTACAGCCGGGACAAGTTCCCGCACTGGATCGACCAGGGCAGCAGCTGCAACACCCGCGAAGTGGTGCTCAAGCGCGACGGCACGAACGTGGTGACCGACTCCAGCTGCGCCGCGACCTCCGGCAAGTGGGTCAGCCCCTACGACGGCGCGACCTGGACTCAGGCGTCCGATGTGGACATCGACCACGTCGTGCCGCTGGCCGACGCGTGGCGCACCGGCGCGTCCTCGTGGACGACCGCGCAGCGCCAGGCGTTCGCCAACGACCTCACCGACCCGCAGCTGATCGCCGTGACGGACAACGTCAACCAGGAGAAGGGCGACAAATCGCCCGACCAGTGGAAGCCGCCGCTGGTCGGCTACTGGTGCACCTACGCGAAGATGTGGGTCGCGGTGAAGTACAAGTTCAAGCTGACCATCAACTCCGCCGAGAAGACCGCCCTGACGGACATGCTCAACCGCTGCTGACGCCGGTACGCTCGGGCGGTGCGGATCTTCTTCTCGTGCCGCCCGGCGTACGGCCACCTCTTTCCCCTGCTCCCGCTGGCGGACGCGGCGCGCGCGGCCGGGCACGAGGTCGTCTTCGGCACCGGCGAGGCGTTCGTGCCGAAGGTGCGTGAGCTCGGCTTCGAGACCCACCGCGTGGGCATCGCCATCGGTGACGCGGAGGCCGAGGCCAAGCGACGGCACGGGGCGGACGCCGGCTTCCGCGAACTCGGCATCACGATGTTCGCCGAGCTGCTGCCGCGGGCCACGATGGCCGACCTGCGGCCGCTGCTGCCCGGGCTGCGGCCGGATCTGGTGGTCTACGAGCAGAGCGACGTCGGGGCCGGCGCCGTGGCGCGGCAGGCGGGCATCCCGGCTGTCTCGCACGTGATCGGCCGGTCGATGCCGCCGGAGGTGCGCGCGGTCGCGGCCGAACGGCTGGCGCCGCTCTGGGGCACGTCGCCGGCGGACGCCATGTTCGGCGACGCCTGCGTCGACATCTGGCCCGACAGCGTCCGCGACCCGGGCCCGGCGGCGGTGCCGAAGGTGTTCCGGATGCGGCCGACGCCGTACGACGCGGACGTTCCGCTGCCACCGCTCCCGGCGGACGGCTTCGTGTACCTGACGCTGGGCACGGTGGTCTTCGGCGCGACGCAGGTGCTGCGCGGGGCGATCGCGGCGTTGTCGCGGCTGCCGGTGGACGTGCTGGTGGCGACCGGCCCCGGCGACCCCGCGGCGCTGGGCCCGGTGCCGGGGAACGTGCGGGTCGCCGGGTTCGTGCCGCAGGCCGAGGTGCTGGAGCACGCGGGCCTGGTGGTGCACCACGGCGGCACGGGGACGGTGCTCGGCTCGCTCGCCGCGGGTCTGCCACAGCTGGTCCTGCCGCAGGGCGCCGACCAGTTCGCCAACGCGGAGACGCTGTCGGCGCTCGGCGCGGCGAAGGCGCTGGTGGGGGACGCCGTGCGGATCGACGCGATCGAGGCGGCGGCCCGGGAGCTGCTGGACGGCTCGGTGGCGCGGGAGGTCGCTCGGGGCATCGCGGCCGAGATCGCCGGGATGCCCGCGCCGGAGGAAGTACTGGGCGAGCTGGTCAGCTGGGCTGGCTGACCAGCTCCAGGATCTCCCGTGCCACAGCGTCGTTCTGGCGGAACGACAGCGCGTTCGTCCGCGGCCGGGTGAAGGCCGCCGCCGAGCGGGCGCTCGTGTGCGGTCCGACCGCGAACCGGTTCAGGTGGGGACGTCCCGTTCCGTCGAGCAGCCGGGAGTCCGCGACCCGCGTGTGGATGCGGCCCGACGGCAGCGCGACACCCGTCCCCGGGTCCGCCACCGTCTCCTCGGCCAGCTCGCCCGCGTCGCGCAGCTGCCGGAGCAGGCCGTCGGCCGCGCGGGTCACGCTCGGGCCCGGCAGCCGGGCCTCGATCAGCGTGCGTGCCTCGACCGTCTCCGGGTGGCTCGTCGACGACGCCACGAAGACGCCGCGCTCCGCCGTCACCCGCATTTCCGCGCCCGCGAAGGAAACGAGCCCGGCTTCCTGGAGGGCGAGCAGCTCCTCCAGGCGGCGCGGCGGCGGACCGCTGGCGTAGTAGGAGAAGAAGCCGTGGAACCAGCCGTCCACATCGGACACTTGCGATCCGGCACTCAGCCGTCCTTTTTGGACCAGAGTGGGCACCTGGCCGTACACCGACAGCAGCGCCGTGAAGGCACCCAGGTCCGCACTGAACTCCTGGTCCGCCCGGCGCGCCAGGTCGGCCTCGACGTACTTGCGCAGTTCCTTGCCGAACTCCTCCGCCGTACCGAAGGCGCGACCCGCCATCGGGCGGTCCAGGCGGTCGAGGTCGAGCCGGTCGGCCTCGGCGGGCACCGCGCGCGCCACGAGGTCGCGCATGGCGGGGGAAGCCCAGTCCAGGTCGGCGAAGGCGTCGGCGAACACGGCGAAGTCCATGCGCACGCGGTCCGGGTGCCCGGTGAACAGCTCGCTGTAGTAACCCCAGGCCAGCTCCTTCGCGACCAGCGGCCAGACGTCCCGGCGGAAGTCGAGCACGTCGCCGGCCAGCGCGTCGATGGCGTAGGCGTCGAAGAACCTGGGCAGCCGCAAAGGTTTCCCACGCAGCCGGTAGCCGATCTTCGCGTGGTACGGCACCCCGCGCCGCGAGCCGACGTGCAGCACCGGCTCGGCGCCGCTCGGGTGGTAGCGGAGGCCGCCGCACGGGAGGTCCTCGAACCGGCCGCCGCGGCCCTCGGTCAGCAGCAGCATCAGGTCGACGAACGCCAGCCCGAACCCGCGCACCAGCACGGTTTCGCCCGGTTCGACACCCGCGTAGTCGACGTCGGCGGTGTAGCCGGCCGGGTAGTAGGCCAGCCCGTGCCGCGCGGCGAACGCCACCAGCTCGCGCTCCCGATCGTCGGGTTCCGCGTCGAGGTGCCCGACGGTGAAGACGACGGCGTCCGCCGCGATCGCCGTTCCGTCGGACAGCCGGACGGTGTCCCCGTCGACGCCGGTCGCGCGGGCCGCGTGCTCGACGACGTCGACGCCGCCGGGCAGGTCGTCGACGACCTTCCGGTACACCCAGCTCAGATAGGCGCTCTGCAGGCGCCGGGTGGGGAAGTCGAAGGGGTCGAGCGCGGTCAGCTCGGCGACGACGTCGGGTGGCACGTCGGCCTCGAGCCCGCCGGCGCGCACCTGCCGCGCCCACTCCAGCAGCGACGGCCCCCGCCGGACCGGACCGGCCATCCGCACCGACTCGTCGGTGAACATCGTGACGTCCTCGGGCATGGAGTTCATCCGCAGCAGCGGTGACTGGTCGTAGCGCCACACGCGGCCGGGCCCCGGCGGGAACGGGTCGATCAGGTGCACCTCGAGCCGCCGTCCGCCGAGGAGTTCCGCGGCGTTCGCGCCGAGCCGTTCGAGGACGCCGACCCCGCGAGGTCCGGCGCCCACGACAGCCAGGGTGAACGGCGCGAGATCGGCCACGACCCCGAAGCTACGCCGGACTTCCGGTGCCGGAACGCCTTCTCACGGAGCGGAACCCATCCACGACGCCGTCGGCTCCGAAGTCCTGGGGTACACCGGCGAAAGGAGCGATGTTGACCTTCGTCCACCGAGGCGCCCGGGCCTCTGCCGCATACCGCCACCAGCGAATACTTGGCCGATGAGATCGGTTCGCCGCACCGCGTCCACACCGCGCAGGACGTGGTCGGCACCCTCCTCCGGGGGAACTGGGCGATCTTCGCCCACGAATGGGCCGATCCGGACGGGATCGACCCCGAGCACTGGCGGGACGTCGTCGAGGCCGCCGCGGAGGCGGCCGGGGTCGACGTCGAGTTCGTGGTCATCCCGCGCCGGTCCTTGACCGTCGTGTTCAACCGGGCGGTCCCGCCCACCTTCGAGCAGGTCCGCGCGTCGATCGAGGTCATCGAGCGGTCGCGCGGCCGCAGTTGAGCCGCCCTGCCCCGGTAGCCACCTCGCGAACGTGAGGTGGCTACTTTTGCCTCTGGCGACCGACCAGCCGGTACGGAATGATCCATTGGTGACTCCTGAGCCACCGGTCAGACACTGCGGGCTATCGTCTGACCCGTTCGGGAAAGCTCCGTGACACCTTGGATACCGGCGAAAGAACCTAGAGATTTACCAACAGTCACGGGACACTGGCTGGGGTAACTCACGTACCGTGACTGCCTCATGACCGACTGGTCCGTCTCGTCACCATTGGTCATGCGACGGACGCGGTCTGCACAAGAGGTCGGGAGAAAACGCATGGCAGCACCGCCGGATCGCGTCACGTTCCGCGAGGTGTTCGGGGTCGCCGAGTTCCGGGCACTGTGGTTCGGCGAGCTGCTCTCGATCGCCGGTGACCAGCTGGCCAGGGTCGCGCTGTCGATCCTCGTGTTCACCGGGACGAACTCCGCGACGCTCACCGGCCTGACCTACGCGCTGACCTACGCGCCGTCGCTGCTGGGCGGCATCTTCCTGACCGGCTTCGCCGACCGCTTCCCGCGCCGCAGCGTGATGGTGCTCGTCGACCTGCTGCGGGCCGGCCTGATCCTGCTGGTCGCCGTGCCCGGGATGCCGTTCTGGCTGATGTGCGTGCTGGTCGGCGGCGTCTCCCTGGTCAACCCGCCGTTCAAGGCGTCCCAGCTGGCGCTGCTGCCACAGGTGCTCGAAGGCGACCGGTTCGTGGTCGGGATGGGCATCCGGAGCATGACCGTGCAGAGCGCCCAGCTGCTCGGCTTCGCCGGCGGCGGCGCGCTGCTGATCGCCCTCGACCCGCACGTGGCGCTGATCATCGACGCCGCCACGTTCGTGCTGTCCGCGCTGTTCATCCGCTTCGGCCTCCGGGCCCGGCCGGCCGCGGCGACCGGCGAGCGGCGGAAGTCCTTCTTCGCGACGCTCGGCGGCGGTGGCCGGACGGCGTTCGCGAGCTCGCCGCTGCGGACACTGGTGCTGTTCACCTGGCTGATGGGACTCCTGCCGGTCTACGAGGGCATCGCGGCGCCGTACGTCTCGGCGGCGGGCGGTGGCCCCGAAGCGATCGGCCTGCTGCTCGCGGCCGACCCGATCGGCAGCGTGATCGCGACCTTCGTCTACACGCGCTGGGTGCCCGCGCGGCTGCGGCCGAAGCTGATCGGCCCGCTGTCGGCGCTGTGCGCCGTGCCGCTGGTGCTCTGCTTCCTGAACCCCGGACCGGTCTCGTCGATCGTCCTGTTCATCATCTCCGGCGGCCTGGGCACCGTCTGCCTCCTGCAGGCGACCGCGTCACTGACCCTGGCCGTGCCCGACGAGCAGCGCGCGCAGGTGATGGGCCTGTCCAACACGGGGCTGACCACGATGATGGGCATCAGCCCGCTGATCGGCGGCGTGCTCGCGGATCAGCTGACGCCGCACGCGACGGTCGGCATCTTCGGCATCGTGGGGATCGTGCTCACGCTGCCGCTGGCGGTGCTGTGGGCCCGGGCGCTGTCGGGCGAGCCGGACCGATGGATCGACAAAGAAGCCGCACGCGCCGAACATGCATGACATGCCCCGCGCGTGGGCTCGACCTGCGCGACCTTGCGGTGCGCTGTGCGGTCACTGTTCTTTGCCGCGCATCGCTGGCCACCTCTCGTTCCGGTGTCAAAGAAAAAGTACACACCGAAAGCCCTTGTGGACAGCGGGCGAACGGTCTGAAACTGTCCGTGAGTACTTTGTCACCGTACAACCACGCAAGGGTCTGGGGGAAAAATGGTCACATCGGGGGAACAGCGCGGCCAAGACTTGATTTCTTGGGCGCGGGGCTGGGCACTGTGGACCCGCCCCCGCGACTGGATCATCGCGACGCTGACCGCCATCACGGTCATGCTGAGCTGGACGGCCGTTTCGCTGCTGACCGTGCCGGTCACCGTCGCCCAGCTGGGCACGTTTGCGCTGCTCACAGCCCTGGCCGTGGCGCAGACGGAGGTCAGCAGGCGACTGGAGCGGCAGCGCCGCATCCTCAGCAACGGGCCCTACATCTCGATGACTTCGGTGTGGCTGCTGCCCGCCGGCCTGCTGCTGCCGGCCCAGCTGATCGCCGCGCTCGGTGTCGTGCTGTACGTCTACCTGGCGTTCCGCAGCTGGTCCGGCACCCGTCCGGGTGAATTTCACCGCGTGGCCGCGAACGCGACCACGATGATCCTCTCGGCCTTCTCCGCGGGTGTCGTCGGTCACATGACGATCGGCAGCGGCGTGGCGACGGTGACGCTGGCCGCGCTGGCCTTCTTCACGGTCAACACCGCACTGACCGGCCTCGGCCTCTACCTGGCCGACCCGAAGAACGCGACCCCGGTGTCCTGCTTGGGCAACATGGACGACAACCTGCTCGAACTGTCCACTTTGTGCGTCGGTGCGCTGCTGGTGATGGTGCTCAACGAAGAGCCGCTGCTGTCGGTCCTCGTCATCTTGCCGCTGTACGTGCTGCAGCGGTCCGTGCTGATCAAGCGGCTGGAAGAGCTGGCCACGACGGACCAGAAGACGCAGCTGCTCAACGCCACGACCTGGCAGGACGGCGCGCAGCGCGAGATCTCGCGCGCGGAGCGGGAGAACGGCAGCTTCGGCGCCATGATGATCGACCTCGACCACTTCAAGCGGATCAACGACACCTACGGGCACCTCGCGGGCGACGACGTGCTCAAGGCGGTCGCCGCCGTCGTCAAGCAGGAGACCAGGGCGCACGACCTGGTCGGCCGGTTCGGCGGCGAGGAGTTCGTCGCGCTGCTGCCGTCGACGTCCAAGGAGGACGCGATCGTCACGGCGGAACGGATCCGGCAACGGGTCAGCGAGCTGGTCATCAGCACCACGACCAACGAGGGCGCCGCCGTCGACATCGAACGGCAGACGGCGTCCATCGGCGTCGCCGCCTACCCGCTGGACGGTTCGTCCATCGAGGAGGTGATGGCGTCCGCCGACGCGGCCGTGTACGCGGCCAAACACGGCGGGCGAAATCGGGTGGTGGGGTCGGCCGCGGCGGCCTTGGCCGCGGCTTAGCGCCCTACCGCAACCGGTCGATGACGTCGCTCGCCTTGGTCTGCAGGCGGGCGACGCCGCCCACGGTGAATTCGGTGAGCAGGTCGATCAGCGCGTCCTGGTCCGGCGGCTCGCCGTCCCAGGTGGCCTGGACCAGCGACTCGGTCATCGCGAAGAAGAGCGTCACGAGCGCGCGGTCCGCACGGCCGGAGTCGATGCCGTGCGCGGCCCACCGCTTGCGGCTGGCTTCGGCGTAGACGACGGCCAGTCTCTCCCTCAACCGGGTGAGAGCGGGGTCGCCCGCCCGCTCGGCCGCGCGGAGCACGCCGTAGCCCTCGGGGTGGTCGGCGACGAAGGTGACCATGTTGGCGTAGTTGGCCCTCGCCCAGGCCCGCAGGCCTGGCTGCTCGTCGGCTACCGACGGGCCCGCGATGGCGGTGAACGCGCGCTCCTCGGTTTCGGCCACGACCTCGGCGAACAGCGTCGCCCGGTCGCCGAACTGCTCGTAGACGGCTTGGCGCGAGACGCCGGCTTCGCGGGCGATCTGCTCGATCGTCGCGCCCTGCATCCCGTGCTGCGCGACGACCCGCGCGGTCGCCTGCAGCACACGGGCGCGCTGCTCGGAAACCGGGAGCTTGCGCGGCCGCCCGCGTGGGGCCGGGCTTGACATGGTGGTCCACCTCACGTGATTCTTTTTCCGACACCTCTGTCAAAAAAGGTGTTACCCCCGCGCACCCGCCCTGCTCAACGAGGAGCACGCATGCGTATCTTCCCCCGCCGCGCCCTGTCCGCGGCCGTCGCAGGAGTTTCCATTCTGGCCTTGGCCGCGCTCAGCCCGCCTGCCGCGTCCGCCACGTCGTTCTACGACCCGCCGTCACCCCTGCCGGCGGGCAGCAACGGCGACGTCATCCGGCACGAGACGTCGACGTTCTACATCGACCCGATCCAGCTGATCAAGGCCGACGCGAGCGTGCAGCGGATCATGTACCGCAGCACCGACACGCACGGCTCGCCGATCGCCGTCACCGGCACGGTGCTGACGCCGCGGTCGGCGTGGCACGGCAGCGGGGTGCGCCCGATCGTCTCCTACGCCGTCGGCACCCAGGGCGAGGGCGACGACTGCGCGCCGTCGAAAGCGCTTGCCGCGGGCTTCGAGTACGAAGGCCCGTTCATCGCCGGGCTGCTGGCGCGGGGCTACGGCGTCGTCGTCACCGACTACGAAGGGCTCGGCACGCCGGGCGACCACACGTACGTCAACCGCGAGGCGGAGGCCCACGCGGTGCTCGACGCGATCCGCGCGGCGCAGCGGCTGCCGGAGGCGGGCCTGCCGGACGACGGCCCGGTGGCGATCGCGGGCTACTCCCAGGGCGGCGGCGCGTCGGCCGCGGCGGCGGAGCTGCAGCCGAGCTACGCGCCGGAGCTGAAGCTGAAGGGCGCGTACGCGGGCGCGGTGCCGGCGGACCTCGCCGAGGTCGCGAAGAACCTCGACGGCCACTACGCGGTCGGCTTCCTCGGGTTCGCGCTGGTGAGCATGAACTACGCGTACCCGGAGCTGAACATCCCGGCGCTGCTCAACGCGCGCGGGAAGCAGCTGTTCGAGCAGGTCCGGACCGAGTGCACGGTGGAGGCGATCGCCGCGCACGCGTTCACGCGGTCGTCGACGCTGACCAACGACGGCCGCTCGCTCGTCGCGTACCTCGACGAGGAGCCGTACCGGTCGCGCGTGGCCGAGCAGAAGATCGGCTCGCTGAAGCCGACGGCCCCGGTGCTGATCGTCCACAGCGCCCTCGACGACATCGTGCCCTACGCGCAGGACCGCGACCTGGGCCGGACGTGGTGCCGCAAGGGTGTGCAGGTGCAGTTCAGCACGTCGCTGGTGCCGACGCACGTGCTCGGCGCGGTGCGGGCGTACCCGGAGGCGTTCGCCTGGCTGGAGGGCCGTTTCGCCGGGCTGCCGGCACCGGTCAACTGCGGCTGGTTCTGAGGTCTCCCGCAGCAGGTCGTGAGTGGGAAACAGCGTTAGAACACTGTTTCTCACTCACGACCGGGCGGGTCACTTCAGGCCGGTGGCTTCCGCGGCGGCGGGGTCGGAGTCGGCGAGGAAGGTCCGGCAGCGCTCGTGTTCCTCGGTCTCGCCGATCTTCCCGGCGGCCTTGCCCAGGACGGCGAGGGCGCGGAGGAACCCCTGGTTGGGGCGGTGCGACCACGGCACCGGGCCGAAGCCCTTCCAGCCCGCGCGGCGCAGCTGGTCGAGCCCGCGGTGGTAGCCGGTGCGGGCGTACGCGTACGCGGCGACGGTCTCGCCCGCGTCCAGGGCCTTCTCGGCCAGCGAAGCCCACGCCTCGCTGTAGTCGGGGTGTTCGGCGGCGACGGTGGCCGGGTCGGTCCCGGCGTCGAGCGCGGCCTGGGCGGCGGTGTGCTCGGGCAGCAGCGTCGGCTCGGGGCCGAGCAGGTTGTGCGTCATGCCGCCCATTGTGCCCTCAGAGGAAGAGGGTTCCGAGCACCCCGGCTCCGGCCAGCACCAGGGCGGCGACCAGCACGCCCGCGACGACTCGTTTCGGCATCATGGCGCGACACCCTGCCAAGCCGGAGCCGCCGAAAGCAAGTCGTCCACCCCTAAGGGTGAATCCGGATTTTCGCGTCGTTTGCCACGGTCTTGGCCCACTCGTGACCATGACCGGCCATGATGTCCGGCATGGCCAAGGCAGTCGACGTCCCGGTGGACGTGATCCCGCGCAGCCCCGTCGCCAAGACACGGCTGTTCTTCACGCGGCACTGGCACCGCGGCGCCCCCGGGCAGCCGACCCCGGACTGGGTGCTCCGGTTCTGCTACGGGATGTGGCTGGCGGCGTTCGCGTTCAAGCTGGTCGGCTCGTCGTGGGACATGTCGTGGCACTTCATGTGGCTGCGCGACGACCTGGCCCCGCCGCACCTGATCAACACCGTCGGCACGGTGATCATCGTGGTGCTGGTGGCGATCCACAGCTACACGGGCCTGGGGTGTGACAAGCGGTCGCTGCGCCTGATGCAGATCGGCCTGCTGACGTTCCTGATCGCGGCGCCGCTGGACGTCATCAACCACCGCGTCAACGGCCTCGACCTGACGGCGTGGAGCCCGTCCCACATGATGCTGTACCTGGGCACGGGCATCATGCAGGCGGGCGTGCTGCTGGGCTGGCTGCGGTTTTCGCCCCCGGGCCGCTTCCGCACGGGCGTGCTGCTCGGGCTGTGGGCGTTCTTCCTGGAGAACACGTTCTTCCCGAACGGCCAGCAGGAGTACGGCATCCTCGGCCTGCGCGCGTGGGAGCGCGGCGAGCCGGAGGCGGAGCAGTCGCTGCTGGACTTCGCGGCCAACCAGATCGGCCACCCGGTCGACCGGACGGCGGTGCTGCACTTCACGATGCCGATCCCGGAGTGGGTGTACCCGCTGTGGGGCATCGGCGTGATGGCGCTGATCCTGGTCCTGGCCCGGCACACACTGGGCTTCCGCTGGGCGGCGACTTCGGTGGCGCTCGCGTACGTGGCTTATCGGTCGGTGATGTGGCCGCTGCTGCTCGGGATGGGCTTTCCGGTGTCGACGGTGCCGTTCTACCTGGTGTTCGTGGGGTTGGCGGTCGACCTGGCGTTCGCGATGAGCAGCGGCGTGGTGCGTGCGGCCGCGGGGGCCTTGCTGGTGACTGCGTTCGGGTACGGGGCGTTCTGGCTGCAGTCGCAGTTCCGGCCGTGGGTGCTCGGTGAGGCACACACGGAGTCGGCACCCCCGGCGGCGTACTGGACGGCTTTGGTGGTGCTGGGCGGGCTGTTCGCCTTGTGGGCCGGCGCGGAACCCCTGACCCGGAAGTGGGCAGCGCGGCGCTCGGTCGCCGAATCGGTCTGAACACGACGAAGGGGCGGCACTTTCCCGGGAAAGTGCCGCCCCTTCGCGGGTGACTACTTGAGCTTCGTGCCGGCCGAGCCCAACGCCTGGCAGGCCTCGACAACCCGAGCCGCCATGCCGGCCTCCGCGGCCTTCAGGTACGAACGCGGGTCGTACACCTTCTTGTTGCCGACCTCGCCGTCGATCTTCAGGACTCCGTCGTAGTTCTTGAAGAAGTGGTCCACGATCGGGCGGGTGAACGCGTACTGCGTGTCCGTGTCCACGTTCATCTTCACCACGCCGTACGACACCGCCTCGCGGATCTCCTCCGGGAGCGAGCCCGAGCCGCCGTGGAAGACCAGCTCGAACGGCTTCGAGCCCGCGTCCAGGCCGAGCTTCTTCGCCGCCGCTTCCTGGCCGCCCTTCAGCACGTCCGGGCGCAGCTTCACGTTGCCCGGCTTGTACACGCCGTGGACGTTGCCGAACGTCGCCGCCAGCAGGTAACGGCCGCGTTCGCCCGCGCCGAGGGCGTCGATCGTCTTCAGGAAGTCGCCTTCGGCGGTGTACAGCTTCTCGTTGATCTCCGCCTCGACGCCGTCTTCCTCGCCGCCGACGACGCCGATCTCGACCTCGAGGATGATCTTCGCCGCCGCCGTCTTGGCCAGCAGCTCCTGGGCGATCTCCAGGTTCTCGTCGAGGTCGATCGCCGAGCCGTCCCACATGTGGGACTGGAACAGCGGGTTCTGGCCGTTCTTGACGCGCTCGGCCGAGATCTCGATCAGCGGGCGGACGAAGCCGTCCAGCTTGTCCTTCGGGCAGTGGTCGGTGTGGAGCGCGACGTTCACGTCGTAGCGAGCCGCCACGACCTGGGCGAACTCGGCCAGCGCGGTCGCGCCGGTGACCATGTCCTTGACCTTCTGGCCGGACGCGAACTCCGCACCGCCGGTGGAGAACTGGATGATGCCGTCGCTCTCCGCCTCGGCGAAGCCGCGGATGGCGGCGTTCACGGTCTCGGACGAGGTCACGTTGATGGCCGGGTAGGCGAACTCGTTCGCCTTGGCCCGGTCGAGCATCTCCGCGTAGACCTCGGGGGTGGCGATGGGCATCGTTACTCCTCCTTGGCACAGGGTGGTCCCGACCGCATCGTACGAGGTCGGCCGCCGCCGCACACCGGTCCCCGCGAAGAAACTTTCCCGCACGTCGGATCGGTTCAGAAGGGAGGCGTCCGGCCGCCGGGCGAGCCGGCGGCCGGACGG
>NZ_JADWPD010000048.1:0-25885 GCF_017308975.1 Amycolatopsis sp. MtRt-6
CTCAGGCCGGCTACCCGTCGTCGCCTTGGTAGGCCACTACCCCACCAACAAGCTGATAGGCCGCGGGTTCATCCTGCACCGCCAGAACTTTCAACCACTTCAGATGCCTGATGTGGTGATATCCGGTATTAGACCTCGTTTCCAAGGCTTATCCCAGAGTGCAGGGCAGATTACCCACGTGTTACTCACCCGTTCGCCACTCATCCCCCACCGAAATGGGTTCAGCGTTCGACTTGCATGTGTTAAGCACGCCGCCAGCGTTCGTCCTGAGCCAGGATCAAACTCTCCAACAATGTCTTCGAATTCAATCGAGGCATTTTACTGCTCTCAAAGGAAACCCCGACGAGGGGGTTTCAAATATAAGCTCTACTGGCTTAGTTCACTAGCACACTGTTGAGTTCTCAAGCAACACACTCTGGACTCGCCGCCTTATCAGCGGCTATATCCTCGGCAGTTGTTCCAAGCGATATTCACAAGCTTTTGGTCGAGCATGCCTTATCCTACGGGTTTAGTCGTAGGGGGTCGGCGGCCGCTCGTGGGCCGACGCTGAACATTACCCGGTCCGATCCGCGGTGTCAACCCGCTCGTCCCGGCCTGGTCTCCGGGGCTTGCGGCCCCGGTGTGACCCGGTGTTCCTGGCGACGAAGAGAAGATTACATGCCCCCGAACCGCCCCAAAACAGGGGGGTCACTTAACGGCATCGCCGCAGGTCAGGGTGCTCACGGACGGCTACGACGGCCGGATGCGGCGGCGCGGCCGGGAGCGGGGGCGGTGCGCGGTGGGCGGCGGGCCGGCCCGAACCGCGGCGAAACCGTCCGGCGAGCGGGGCGGCGGGCGAGTGGGGACGGCGAAGGGGAGGCGATTGAGAGCGGGGGCAGCCGTTGGAGGGCGCCGGTGGTGCGGGAGTCGCCGAGTGAGGCCGGAGGGTGGGGCGGCCAGGAGCGTGAGGTGCCGGCCGGCTGGGCGGCGCGGGCGAGCTCGGCGGAGCCAGATCCGGCACGAAAGGCGGCCGCGGCGTGGCGGGCGGCGGAAATCGGGCCGACGAGCGGGTCGGCCGGGCCGAGGGTGGACGACCGGCGGGCCTGGGCAGCCGGGGAGTGCGCGGCGGCGAAAGCGCCCGCCGGCGGAGGTCGGCGAGACCGAGTCTGCGCGGCTCGGAAGTTCGCCCGTTCGGTGGGGTGGTCTCGGGTGTCGACGTTGCCCTTGATCAGCACCGGGATGTGTCGAGCTTCGGGGAGGCGACAGCGGGTGCGGCGGCCGGGATCGCGAGGGACACCGGCCGCCGCCCGTCAGAGCACCGGCAACAGGGTTCGGAGTTCGTACGGGGTGACCGCGCTGCGGTAGTTGTCCCACTCCACGCGCTTGTTCCGGAGGAAGAAGTCGTAGACGTGCTCGCCGAGCGCTTCCGGCAGGAGCTCCGACTTCTCCATCTCGGCCAGCGCCTCCCCCAGGTTCTGCGGCAGCTGCGCGTACCCGGCGGCACGCCGCTCGGCGTCGCTCAGCTGCCAGATGTTGTCCTCGGCCGGTGGCGGCAGCTCGTAGCCCTTCTCGATCCCCTTGAGGCCGGCCGCCAGGATGACCGAGTACGCCAGGTACGGGTTGCACGCCGAGTCCAACGTGCGGATTTCCACCCGGCGGGATGACGCCTTTCCGACTGAATACATCGGGACGCGGACGAGCGCCGAGCGGTTCGCGCGGCCCCACGAGACCGTCGTCGGGGCCTCGCTGCCGCTGATCAGGCGCTTGTAGGAGTTCACCCACTGGTTGGTGACCGCCGAGATCTCCTTCGCGTGGTGGAGCACCCCGGCGACGAAGGCCTTGCCGGTGTCCGACAGCTCGTGCGGGTCCTCGGCGTCGTAGAACGCGTTGCGGTCGCCTTCGAACAGGCTGACGTGCGTGTGCATCCCCGAGCCGGGCTGGTCGGTGAACGGCTTCGGCATGAACGTCGCGCGCACGCCCTGGGTCAGCGCGACCTCCTTGATGACGTAGCGGAACGTCATCACGTTGTCGGCCATCGTCAGCGCGTCGGCGTAGCGGAGGTCGATCTCCTGCTGGCCGGGGGCACCTTCGTGGTGGCTGAACTCGACCGAGATGCCCATCGCTTCGAGGGTCTCGATGGCGTGGCGCCGGAAGTGCGTCGCCGTGGCGTGGCTGGCCTGGTCGAAGTAGCCGCCGTTGTCCGCCGGCTCCGGCTCGCTGCCGTCGTCGGGCATGGTCGAGAGCAGGAAGAACTCGATCTCGGGGTGGACGTAGCAGGTGAAGCCCGCTTCGGCCGCCTTCGACAGCTGGCGGCGCAGCACGTGCCGCGGGTCCGCCCACGACGGTGAGCCGTCGGGCATCGCGATGTCGCAGAACATGCGCGCCGAGTACGGGCCGCCTTCGGGGGTTTCCCAGGGCAGCACCTGGAACGTCGACGGGTCGGGCTTGGCGACCATGTCCGATTCGTAGACGCGCGCGAAGCCCTCGATGGCCGAGCCGTCGAAGCCGATCCCGTCGTTGAACGCGCCCTCGAGCTCAGCCGGCGCGACCGCGACGGACTTGAGGAACCCCAGCACATCGGTGAACCAGAGTCGGACGAAACGGATGTCGCGCTCCTCGAGCGTGCGGAGCACGAATTCCTGCTGGCGATCCATGGCCGCACCCTAACCACAGCGTGTTAACGCCATGTTTCGCGACGCGCCGACGCCGCCGAAGTCACGTCGCGAGTACCGCAACGGGCTTCTTCGCCCGCGTGATGGCCAGCGAAGCGACCGACGCGAGCACGGCCAGCACGGCGGCGGAATACCAGGCCAGCGTGTAGTTCCCGAGCTGGTCGCGGACCAGGCCGGCCGCCGACGCGGCGAACGCGGCCCCGAGCTGGTGGCAGGCGAAGACCCAGCCGAACACGATCGGGCCGGCGTCGCCGAACGCGCGGACGCAGAGCGCGACGGTCGGCGGGACCGTGGCCACCCAGTCGAGGCCGTAGAACAGGATGAACGCCCACATGCTCGGCTGCACCGAGTCACCGAACAGCTGCGGCAGCAGCGCCAGCGAGAGCCCGCGCAGGGCGTAGTAGACGCCGAGCAGGATCCGCGGGTCGACCCGGTCGGTGAGCCAGCCGGAGAAGATCGTGCCGACGACGTCGAAGACGCCGACCAGGGCCAGCAGGCTCGCCGCGGTCGTCTGCGGCATGCCGTGGTCGTGCGCGGCCGGGACGAAGTGGGTGCCGACCAGGCCGTTGGTCGTCGCGCCGCAGATCGCGAAGCCGACGGCGAGCAGCCAGAACGTCCGGGTCCGGGCGGCCTGGCCCAGCACGGAAAGGGCGCGGCGGACCGAACCGGTCGCCGGTGCCGGGCGCGAGACCTCGGCGTCGGCCGGCGCGCCGTAGGCCGTGGTGCCGATGTCGGCGGGGTGGTCGCGGATCACCAGCAGGACCACCGGGACGACGGCGAGCGCCGCGATCGCGATCACCAGGGACGCCGTGCGCCAGCCCGAGTCCACCGCCAGGTTCGCGATCAGCGGGAGGAAGATCAGCTGGCCGGTGGCCCCCGCGGCGGTCAGGACGCCGGTGACGACGCCGCGGCTGCGCACGAACCACCGCGTCGCGATCATCGTGGCGAAGCCCATGGCCATCGAGCCCGTGCCCAGCCCGACCAGGACGCCCCAGCACAGCACGAGCTGCCAGCTCGCGGTCATGAACACCGTGCCGCCCGCGCCGAGGGCGATGACGGTCAACGCCGTCGCCGAGACGCGCCGGATGCCGAAGCGCTCCATCAACGCGGCCGCGAAGGGCGCGAAGAGGCCGAAGAGCACGAGATTGACCGAGACGGCGGAGCTGATGGTGGTGCGGGACCAGCCGAACTCCTGGTGCAGCGGGTCGATCAGGACGCCGGGAGCGGCGCGGAAGCCGGCGGAGGCGAGCAGCGCGACGAAGGCGGCGCCGGCGATCAGCCACGCGCGGTGCAGCTTCGGGGCGGGACGGGTCTCAACAGTCACCCCGGCAGTCTCATCGCGCGCGCGTGACGGCGGAAGTGGCCGGAAGGACATCATCCGCAAGGATCAGGCCAACAGTAGGCTTCGGGGATGCGCCGCCTCGCCCTCCTGCTCGTGGTCATGCTGACGGCCGGCTGCACCGGGTCGCCCGACACGCGCGGGCCGTTCCCGGCGGGCGCCGACCTGGTCCGCGAAGCCGCGACGTCGTTCGCCTCGGTGCGGAGCGTGCACTTCGCCGCGGGCGTCAACGGCGTGCTGCAGGGCTTCCCGCTCCGGCAGATCGAGGGTGACGCGACCCTCGACGACGGCGGCCACGCGACCGGAACAGTGGACGTCCAGGACGGCGACGGGCACACCAAGTTCCCGTTCGACGTGCGCGACGGCCGGCACCCGCCGTACCCGGTCAGCGCCTTCCTCGGCCCGCGGGGCGGGTTGAAGCGGCTGCTCGACGGGGTCGCCGACGCCAAGACCGAAGGCCGCGAGAACGTCGACGGCGCGCCCGCCCTGCGGGTCGGCGGCCGGGTGCCGGCCACCGTCGCCCACAGCGTGCTCGCGCCGGTCGACGCCGATCTGACCGTCAAGGTCTGGGTCGCCGACGACGGCGGGCCACGCCGCTTCGTGCGGCTGTGGGTGCAGATCCCGCCGGCCGGCGACCACCTCAGCCCGGTGATGATCGAGCTGTCGCTGACCAAGCAGCAGCCGTAACCACTACTGCCCCGAGCACCGCTTCCCGTCCGGCGGCACCGTGCCGTCGAGCAGGTAGTCCGTGCCCGCCTCGTCGACGCACTTCACGCCCTGCAGGAACACCGTGTGCTGGGTGCCTTCGTAGGTGAGCAAAGCGCCCTTCAGGCCCTTCGCGAGGTTGACGCCGGCCTGGTACGGCGTCGCCGGGTCGTTGGTCGTCGAGATGACCAGCGTCTTCGCCAGGCCTTCGACGTTCGGCACGTGCGGCTCGGACGTGTTCGGCACCGGCCAGAACGCGCAGGCGTCCCGCGCCGCCGAAGCCGGGCGGCCGTCGTCGAGGAACGGCGCCACCTTCACGTACTCCTCCTGCGCCTTCAGGATGACGGCCGGGTCCGTGACGCGCGGGTCGTCGACGCAGCGGATCGCGGTGAACGCGTCCTGCGTGGTGCCGTACTTGCCGGTGGAGTCGCGTTCGTTGTAGATGTCCGCGAGCTTCTCCAGCGTCGCGCCGCGCTGCTGCTTCAGCTCGTTGAGGCCGGTGTTCAGGGTGTCCCAGAGGCTTTCCTGGTAGAGCGCCTGGATGACGCCGGTGGTCGCGTCCTCGTAGGAGAGCTTGCGGCCGTCGCCGACCGGCACCGGGAAGTCGATCAGCGGCCGGGTGAGGTCCTGGAACGCCTTGACCGCGCCGCCGGCGTCCCCGCCGAGCGCGCAGTCCTGCTGGGCCGTGCACCACTTCGCGAACTGCGTGAACGCCGTCCCGAAGCCCTGGCCCTGCGCGACGAGCGACTCGACCGCGTCCTGCTCCGGGTCGACCGCGCCGTCGAGGACCATCGCGCGGACGTTCCTCGGGAACGCCTCGGCGTACGCCGAGCCGATCCGGGTGCCGTAGGAGTAGCCCAAATAGGTGAGTTTTTCGTCGCCGAGGACCGAGCGGAGGACGTCCAGGTCCTTCGCGACGTCGCGGGTGCCGACGTTGGCCAGCATCGCGGTGCCGTCCTCGGTGCGCTGGGCGCACTTGGCGGCGAAGTCCTTTTCCTGCGCTTCCTGCTTGAGCACCCCGGCCGGCGAGCCGTCGGTCTCACTGTCGTCGGCGCGGTCGGCGTCGCGCTCCTGATCGGTCAGGCAGTGGATGGCCGGCTGGCTCGCACCGATCCCCCGCGGGTCGAACCCGACCAGGTCGAAGCGTTTGCCCAGGCCGGTGCTGGTCACCGGCTTGATCAGCCCGGCGGCCGCGACCATGCCCGACGCGCCCGGGCCGCCCGGGTTGACCACGAGCGACCCGATCCGCTCGCCGGTCGCCTTGTGGCGGAGCAGGCCGAGGGTGATCGTGTCCCCCGCCGGTTTCGCGTAGTCCAGCGGCACGGTCAGGCGCGCGCACTGGATGTCTTTCGCCTGGAAGGCCGACCGCGCGTCTTCCGACGTCGCGTAAGGTGCGCAATCGGCCCAGCTCAGGCTCTGGCCGTAGAACCGCTCCAGCCCGGCGGGCACCGGCCCGGACGGCGGGTGCGACTCGGTCGTCGGCGCGGGCGGCTCGGTCTTGCCGGATGACGTGCACGCGGCCAGCGAGGCCGCGAGCAGCACGGACGTCGCGATCGCGGTGATCCGGCGACGATGGGACCTGGCGCTGGGATGAGGGAACACGGTTGGATCGTCCCATCCGGCCGCGGAACTCGAACGCACCACCGTCGCGTTGGGTGGTGGAGGCCGGTCGAGCGAGAGAGAACGGGAGACCAGGGGTGGCAGCACTGATCAGCCGGGTGGGCAAGAAGCTCCGCCGGATCATCCAGCGGCCGGGCAGCGTCGAGCTGACCCGCTACGAAGCACTGCTGCCCGCGGTCGAGAAGCTCGAACCCGAGCTCGAAAAGCTCTCCGACCAGGAGCTGACCGAGCGGGCGGGCAAGCTTCGCGAGACGCTGAAGGACACCGCGTTCGGCGACGACCACCTGATCGAGGTGGGCGCCCTGGGCCGCGAGGCGGCCAAGCGGGCGCTGGGCGAGCGCGCGTTCGACGTCCAGGTGCTGGGCATGATGGGCATCCTCACCAAGCACGTCGTCCAGATGGAGACCGGTGAGGGCAAGACCCTCGCGGGTGCGCTGGCCGCGGCCGGGTACGCCCTGCGCGGAAAGCGCGTTCACGTCGTCACGGTCAACGACTACCTGGCCCGCCGCGACGCCGAGTGGATGGGCCCGGTGTACGCGCTGCTCGGCGTGTCGGTCGGCTGGGTCGAGCCGGCGCACTCGCGCGAGGAGCGTCGCGAGGCGTACGCCAAGGACGTCACGTACGGCGCCGTCGCCGAGATCGGCTTCGACGTGCTGCGCGACCGCCTGGTGACGAAGGTCGACGACCTCGTCCAGCCCGCCCCCGAGGTCGCGATCGTCGACGAGGCGGACTCGGTGCTGGTCGACGAGGCCCGCGTCCCGCTGGTGATGGCCGGCTCGATCGACCGCAGCGACGCCGACGAAGAGGTCGCGAAGATCGTCCGGCGGCTGCGGCTCAACCTGCACTACGAGACCGACAGCGAGGGCCGCAACGCCTGGCTGACCGACGCCGGCTCGTCCGTCGTCGCGAAGTCGCTCGGCATCGAGGTCGACGACCTGTTCAACGAGCAGGCGTCGGACCGGCTGGCCGCCGTCAACGTCGCGCTGCACGCCCACGCGCTGCTCACCCGCGACGTCGACTACCTGGTCCGCGACGGCAAGGTGCAGCTCATCAACGCCGCCCGCGGCCGCGTCGCCGAGCTGCAGCGCTGGCCGGACGGTCTCCAGGCCGCCGTCGAGGCGAAGGAGCAGGTCACCGCGACCGACCGCGGCGAGATCCTGGACTCGATCACCGTCCAGGCGCTGCTCGCGCGCTACCCCGAGGTCGCGGGCATGACCGGGACCGCGGTCGCCGTCGCCGAGCAGCTGCGGGAGTTCTACGAACTCGAGGTCGCGGTCATCCCGCCGAACACCCCGAACATCCGCGAGGACCTCGAAGACCGGATCTTCGCTTCGCCGTCGCAGAAGCTGCGGGCGATCGAGGAGGAAATCCGCACGGTGCACGAGACCGGGCGGCCGATCCTCGTCGGCACCCAGGACGTCGCCGAGTCCGAAGAGCTGGCCGAGAAGCTGGCGAAGGTCGACCTCGAGTGCGTCGTGCTCAACGCGCGCAACGACGCCGAAGAGGCCGCGATCATCGCCGAGGCCGGCAAGAAGGGCGCGGTCACCGTGTCCACCCAGATGGCCGGCCGCGGTACCGACATCCGGCTGGGCGGCACCGACGGCGCGACCCGCGAAGAGGTCGTCGAGCTGGGCGGGCTGCACGTCATCGGCACCGCGCGGTACCCGTCGAGCCGGCTCGACGGCCAGCTGCGCGGCCGCTCCGGCCGCCAGGGCGACCCCGGCAGCGCGATCTTCTTCGCGAGCCTGAACGACGAGCTCGTGCTGTCGAACGCGCCGGACGTGCCCGAGGGCATCGTCGACGACGAGGAGACCGGCGAGATCAAGGACCCGGCGGCGTTGCGGCAGCTCAACCACGCCCAGCGCGTCGCCGAGGGCGTCGACCTGGAGATCCACCGCAACACCTGGCGCTACACGCGGCTGATCGAGCGGCAGCGGCGTGACCTGCTGGTGCACCGCGACAAGGTGCTTCGCACCGCGTACGCGGCGGAGGTGCTCGAGAAGGCGCACCCGGAGAAGTTCGGCGAGCTGAAGGAAAAGCTCGACGACCAGGACAAGCTGGAGCAGATGTGCCGCGAGGTGCTGCTGTTCCACATCGACCAGCTGTGGTCCGACCACCTGGCGTACCTGACCGACGTCCGCGAGAGCATCCACCTGCGCGCGCTGGCCAGGGAGACGCCGCTGGACGAGTTCCACCGCGCGGCGATCCCGGAGTTCCACAAGATCATCGGCGAGGCCGACTCACGGGCGGCGAAGACCCTCGAAGAGGCCGAGCTGACCGACGAGGGCATCGACCTCGGCGACGCCGGCGTCCGGCGGGCGAACACGACGTGGACCTACCTGGTGCACGACAACCCGTTCGACTCGGACTTCGAGCAGACCATCAAGAAGGTCCGGAGCATGATCAAGCGCAAGTGACGGGCCGGGGGCCTCCGTTCGCGGAGGCCCCCGGTTCCGGCTCAGGCCGACGTCGTGATCTCGCGGATGCAGTAGGTGCCGTTGGCCTCGCGCTGGACGGTCATCAGGCCGGTCAGCGTCCGGCCACGGCTCATCGTGCCGGTCAGCTTCACCATGATCTGGTTGTCCAGGCCCTGGGTCGGCTCGCCCGCGGTGATCTGCGCGTTGGCCGAGCCGAGCTTCGTCGCCGCCTCGCGGACCTGGCTCTTCGCCGAGGCGCAGGCGGCCTGCTCCGCCTCGTCCGGGTCGTCGCCCATGACGGCGAGGATGAACTTCCCGGCGACGACGCTGCCGGAGTTCAGGTCGAGCGGCGGCCCGCTCGCCACCTTCGGCTTGCTGTCGGAGACCAGGAAACCCGGCGCGACGAACCCGGTGATCACGAAGACCACCACGAGCAGCAGGGCACCGCCGCCGGCGAGCAGGCCGATGAGCAGGCCATTGCCCTTCTTCGGCGGCTGCGGGTAGCCGGGCGGCGGATAACCCGGGTACTGCTGCTGCGGGTACTGCCCGTACGGCTGCCGCGGTGGGTAGGGCTGTCCTGGCTGCTGCGGGTAGTTCATTCGTCCCCCTCGTCCGGTCAGGCGCAACCTACCCGGAGGGTGCGCGCCGGGCGTGGCGTTTCGCCCACATTCGCTCGGCCAGGTGGGTGGCGGTGAGCCAGAATGGCGGCATGCCGCAACTGCGCATCGCGCTCGCCCAGGTCAACCCCACCGTCGGCGACCTCGACGGCAACGCCGATCTGCACGTCGAGTGGACGCGGCGGGCCGCCGAAGCCGGCGCCCACGTCGTCGTCTTCCCCGAGATGTCCCTGACCGGCTACCCCATCGAGGACCTCTCCCTGCGCAAGACCTTCGCCGCCGCCTCGCGGCAGGGCGTCGAGTCGCTCGCGCGCCGCCTCGACGAGGCCGGCTGCGGTGAGGTGCTCACCTACATCGGCTACCTCGACCTGGACGAAACCGGCCCGCGCGACGCCGCCGCGGCGCTTTACCGCGGCGAAGTCGTCGCGCGGCAGTTCAAGCACCACCTGCCCAACTACGGCGTCTTCGACGAGCACCGCTGGTACAAGCCGGGCACGACGCTCGACGTCGTCCGGTTCCACGGGCTCGACATCGGCATGGTCATCTGCGAGGACGTCTGGCAGGACGGCGGGCCGATCTCGGCGCTGGGCCGGGCCGGGGTCGACCTCGTCGTGGCGCCGAACGCGTCGCCGTACGAGCGGTCGAAGGACGAGCAGCGGCTGCCGCTCATCGCGCGTCGCGCGGCCGAAGCGGGCGCACCGCTGGTCTACACCAACCAGATCGGCGGGCAGGACGACCTCGTCTTCGACGGCGACTCGCTCGTCGTCGGCGCGGACGGCACGCTGCTGGCCCGCGCGCCGCAGTTCGTCGAGCACCTGCTCGTGCTGGACATGGACCTCGCCGCGGGCGGCCACGCCGCCGACGGCGAGCTCGAAGGCCTGCACGTCCGGCGCCGCGTGATCAGCGAGGAGCCGCTGCCGGCGTACGAGCCGACGGCCGAGCCGGTGATCAGCGAGCCGCTGTCGGACGAGGCCGAGGTGTGGCACGCGCTCGTCGTCGGGCTGCGGGACTACGTGCACAAGAACGGCTTCTCGTCGGTCACCTTCGGGTTCTCCGGCGGCATCGACTCGGCGGTCTGCGCGGCGCTGGCCGCGGACGCGCTGGGCGGCGACAACGTCTACGGCGTCTCGATGCCCTCGAAGTACTCTTCCGCGCACTCGAAGGACGACGCCGCCGACCTGGCGCGGCGGATCGGCGCGCACTACCGGGTCGAGCCGGTCGAGGACATGGTCCGGGTGTACGTCGACCAGCTTTCCCTGACCGGCCTGGCGGAAGAGAACATCCAGGCGCGCACGCGCGGCATGCTCCTCATGGCACTGTCCAACCTGGACGGTCACCTGGTGCTGGCCACCGGCAACAAGACCGAGCTCGCCGTCGGGTATTCGACGATCTACGGCGACGCGGTCGGCGCGTTCGCCCCGATCAAGGACGTCTTCAAGACCCACGTGTGGCAGCTCGCCCGGTGGCGCAACGCCGAAGCGGTGAAGAACGGCGAAACCCCGCCGATCCCGGAGAACTCCATCACGAAGCCGCCGTCGGCCGAGCTGCGGCCGGGCCAGGTGGACACCGACTCGCTGCCGGACTACGAGCTGCTCGACGACATCCTCGACGACTACGTCGAGGGCGACCGCGGGTACGCCGACCTGGTGTCCGCGGGCTTCGACCCGGAGACCATCGACCGCGTGGTGCGGATGGTCGACAAGGCCGAGTACAAGCGGCGCCAGTACCCGCCGGGCACGAAGATCACCTTCAAGGCCTTCGGCCGCGACCGGCGGCTGCCGATGACCAACCTGTGGCGCGAGGGCAAGGCCTGATCGCCGGTCCGTGAAGGCCACCTTCAGGACCGAAGGTGGCCTTCACGGCCTTTCACCAAGGCAGCCGTCGCGGCTCCACCGGCCACGGGTTCGACCGGACCAGCGCGCCCGCGATCGCCGCGGGATCGGCCTCTTCGATCGCGGTGGCCATGCGGCGCAGTGCTTCGGCCACGATCTCGGGGCGCCCCGCCTGCCCCGGGGGGAGCGCTTCGTTCCGGTTGAACCGCGAGCGCAGCTCCTCGGCCAGGACGTCGATCACCTGGTGCACCCGCGGGACCCCGATGGACATGGTCAGGTGCAGCGAACCTTCCGGACCGGCCTGGGCACGGTGGCCGAGGCCCGCCGGGACGTAGATCGCGTCCCCCGGCTCCAGGACCACCTTGGCCCGCACCGGAGTGTCCTCGTCGATGTACCCCCGGTTCCAGTCGCCGCCCTCCGGGAGGTCGTAGAGCGTCCATTCCTTGGTGCCCTCGACCTGCACGGCGAACACGTCGGCGCTGTCGCGGTGCGGGCGGCTGCCGAACCGGCCGGGCGCGGTGAGGTAGGCGTACGTCTGGGCGGAGCCGGAGACCGCCGCGCCGATGTCGCGGCAGAACCGGGCGGCCTGCGGGTCGTAGTGCTCCATGTTGCTGAGCACCAGCGTCGCCCCGCGCTCCAGGTGCTCGCCGATGTCGTCCGCGTGGGCGCAGCCGGTGAGCTGATGCTGGTTGAGCGTGCGCGACCGGGTGAAGGTGGTCACCGGCGCGGCGTCGCCGCCGTAGCTCACGTTGAGCTGCGGGTAACGCAGGTTGCCGTACACCAGCCAGTGCTCGATCTTCTCGCGCGTCACCAGCTCGCGCGCGGGGTCGGCGGCGGCGAACACCAGGTGCTCCCGGCCCCAGCGCAGGTCCTGGGCCTGCTCGGGCTTGGCGAACAGCGCCGCCCAGGCCGGGTCGGTCGTGTAGTCGTCAGTCATTTCTCTCCCTGTGTCGAGCCGTGTCGAGATGTCATGCGGCGAGCAGCGCCGCGTCCCACCCGCAGGCCGGGGTGCCGAGCCAGCCGAGCAGGGCCAGCGCGACGCCCGCGGCCCCCTCCAGGAACCCGGCGCTGTCGCCGGTCCCGTCCGTCCGGAAGCCGAACGCGGAACCGGGGTCGTAGGAGTCCAGGACGCGGGCGGCGATCCGGCCGGCACCGGCGAGCAGTTCCGGCGAACCGGTTTCCCGGCCGGTCCGCGAAACCAGGTGCAGCAGCCCGGCCCAGCCGTGGCACAGGCCGGCGTCCCCCAGGCCCAGGTCGGCCGCGGGCCGGCGCAGCGTCGCCGTCAGCGCGGCGACGGCTTCGTCCGTCCACTCCGGACGGCCGAACGCCGAGCCCGCCAGGGCCAGCGCGCGGGCGATGCCGGGACCGCCGTAGCACCAGGCCGACTTGGTCGGCGCCAGCCGCGGCGGCCGGCCGGCCAGGTCCGCCGCGCCGATCCAGGCGGGCCAGTAGCGGCCGTGCTCGTCGAGGTCCGACCAGGTCAGCAGCCAGTCCGCGATCCGCTCGGCCGCCGCCTCCTGGTCCGGCACCCGGACCCCGGCCTGCCAGGCGAGCGCCAGCAGCGCCAGCGGACCCGCGATGCCGTGGGCCATCCCGGCATCGGCCTGCCCGGCCTTCGTGGCCGGGTGCTCGGCCCACCACCCCGGCCGCCCGCCGGCGGTCTCGGTCAGCGCCACCAGGTACCGCAGGATCGCTCGCGTCACCTCGGCCGCGCCGCGGTCCAGCAGGTGCCTGCCCACCCCGGTCACGCCGGTCACCACGTCGTAGGCGGAGAACGCCGTGCCTGCCGTGCCCGCGGCCAGGCGCTCCCACTCCGGGTGGAGCCGGCGGGCGACCCAGCCGGTGAGGAGATCGTCCAAAGTAGCCAGAAGGCCGGCGTAGTCGCCGGGTTTGCGCACGGCCCGGGCGGTCGCGAAGGCCAGCGCGCCCGCTCCGACGTAGAGCCCGCGCACCGCCGGTTCCGCCTGGACGCCCTGGGCCAGGTGGCGGTGGGTCACCGCGCGGTACCCCGCGTCCGCGCACGCCAATTCCGCGAACAGCAACGCCGTGGCGGGGTAGCCGTCCGACAACGACAGCGGCGTCCACCGGTCCGGTGAGCGCTCGGCCATCTCGGCCATCATCGCCACCGGATCGGCCAGCCGGCGCGCGACGTCTTCGACCACCGCCTCGGCCCGCGTGCGGACGCCTGGAATGTCCACTGTGGTCACCGGCCGAACCTCGCCCGGTTGCGGTGGGCCTCGACGGCGCCGCGGGCCAGGGCCAGCGACCGGAACTCGGCTTCGCGGTCGATGCCGACCAGCCGGTTGTGGTGCATGTGCAGCAACGCCGTCAGCAGCGAGTCCGGCACTTCACCGCTCGCGCGGGCCTGCTCGCCGTACGCCGCCAGCGCCGGCCTCCGCGCGGCCCACGACCGCAGGAGCAGGTCGCCGCCGGGACGCTCGGCGAGGGCACGCCAGCCGCTCGCCGGGTCCATGAGGGCGACGGCTTCCCGGCGCACTGCCTGGAAGTCACGGTGGTGGCGGCCCTTGGGGTACTGGCCGAGGAACCACGCCGCCCAGTCGCGGCCGGGGTCGAACGCGTCGAGCAGGTCGAGGTAGTTGGCCGCGGCCAGCAGCTCGGGGGTGACGCCCAGCTCGGTCAGCCGCAGCTGGTCGAGGACGGACTCGCTGTCGGCGCGGAAGGCGTGTTCGGCGGCCGCCATCAGCTCGGGGCCGCCGTAGCGGGCGGTCTCCGGGACGTAGGTGTCCAGCACGAGCCGGCTCGCCAGCCCCGCGGCGCACAGTTCGGCGGCCCAGGCGTGCAGGCCGGGCAGGAGTTCGCCGGCCGGGCCGTGGAAGCGCAGCCGCAGGTGCGGCTCGGGGTCGACGTACCGGATGAAGAACCAGCGGTCGGCGTCCGGGCGCAACCGGCCGACGTGCTCGGCCAGCAGCTCGTTGTGGCGGGCGGCCGAGGCGTAGAGCTTGGCGTACAGCCATTCCCCGCCGGGCAGGTGCGGACGCGCGGGCGGCGGCTGAGTGACGACCCGGGCGGCGGTGCGGCGCGGTCCGGTCCCGCGCATCGGCACCACCAGCTCGGCGGTGTGGCCGTCGAGCCAGCCGGTGTCCGCCGGGCCGCCGAGCACCTCCCCGATGAGGGTGTCCGGGCGCCGGGTCAGCTCGTCGCGCAGCAGCCTGCGGTGCAGTTCCCCGGAGAGGTCCAGTTCCAGGCAGGAGTCGCCGTCGACGGCCTGCACCCGCTCGGGCACCCGCCACCGCTCCCGCCACGCGTCGAGTTCGGCGTTCCACTCCGCCCAGGACAGGCTCGTGTCCCGCATCAGGTTGCTCGCCCGCCACGTGGCGGTGGCCAGCACGGTGCGGCCGTACCGGACGCGGGGCTGCATCGGCAGCCGCCGGATGACCGTGCCCCACGACCACGGGTCGAGCCCGCAGTGCGCCGTCGAGGTGATCTCCCGGATCAGCCGCACGACGTTCGCCGTGGACCGGCTGGTGTTGACCCGGTGCGGCGAAACCGCCAGCACCTCGGCGCCCAGCGCGGGCGCGGCCAGGAACAGCCGGTCGCCGTCGAGGCCGACGGCCAGGTCGGCCAGCCCGAGCACGTCGTCGCGCCCGCGTTCGGCGAACGTCCCGATGGCGAGGGTGTGCTCGCACACCGAGGGCACCTGCAGCACGTTGCCCATGCGGCCGTGCAGCGGGCGGAAGACCAGCTGGGCGGCGAGCAGCTCCGGCTGGTCGGGCGTCACCGCGAGGGGCCGGTCGTCGAAGAGGTACGCGAACCGGGCGAACATCTCCCCCGCGTTCGGCGAGCCCGCCGACCGGCCGACCACGAGCTGGAAGTCGCCCTCGTCCAGGGCTGCGGCGGACGGGGCGAGCACCCGGACGCACAGCTCGGCGCTGTCCGGCGCCGGCGCGTCCGGCCGGTGGGGCGCGAGGGCGTCCACGAGCTCGTCGTCGAGCACGACTTCGAGCGAGCCGTTGAGCATCGCCCGCTGGGCGAGGGCGGCGAGGGTGTCGTCGAGCGGAGTGGGCGGGACCGTTTCGACGTCGAGCCGCCGTTCGCTGTCCGGCACCTGGTAGCCCGCGGGCACGCCGAGGCCGCGTTCGGGGTCGACCAGTTCGGCCAGCGGCACCAGCTGCTGCATGCCGTACCGCTCGGCGAAGAGCTCGCGGTACTGCGCGATCTGCGGCAGTTCCGGCCGGGCCGCCCCGAACCGGGTGAGGACCGAGGCGGCGCGGGCGGCCTCCTCGGCGACCTCGCGCGGCAGCCGCACCTCCGCGTCGACGCGGAGGTCGACCTGGATCGGGGCCCGCTCGGTGTGCTGGATCGCGCGCAGCGCGGCGACGGCCCGGTTCCACTGCGGCAGCCCGCCCCCGATCGGCGCTTCGGCGTAGGCGGCCAGCAGGTCGCGCGCTTCCCGCAGGGCCGGCAGGTCCGGCAGGTCGGGTACCGCGGCGAGCCGGTCGACGACGTGGCCGAGCAGGTCCGTGCCGGTCAGCGGCGGCCGCAGGTCGGTCAGGAGCATGTCCTGGGCGACCAGGCCGGTCAGCAGCTTCTCGATCGCCGCGCCGGACGCGCGCGGGAAGGCGGCGGCGACCTCGCCGGCCAGCGCGGTGAAGGCGATCGGCTCCCGTGCCCGGGCGAAGACCAGGTCGACGGGCGGGGTGCGGCGCACGGACAGCTCCCGGGCCGAGCGCGTCTCCCTCTCCCCGTCGGCCACGTACGGCAGGACGAGCCGGTCGCCGCGGGCGAAGCACAGGTCGTTCGTCACCACCCGCAGGGTGCGCAGCACGCGGGGGTCTCGCTCCAGCCGCAGCACGACCGCGGTCAGCCAGCCCGCGTCGACCCGGACGCCCTTGCGGTGTGCCGGGCCGAGTCGCACCTTCGTCGCGTCGTCGAACGCCGCCACCGCCACGCCGGAGTAGAGGCCGAACGGGGTCGGCCGGCCCGCCATGCGAAGCAGGTACCGGGCGACGGTGCGGGCGGCCCGGTCCACTTCGGACGGCTCGGCGCGGCCCACGTCGGCGTTGCGCAATGCCCCGGCGAGTGCGGTGCTCGACAGTTCGACGGCCTCGCGCACCACCGGGTCGGCCAGCGCGGTGCGCAGCACACCGGGTGCGTCGGCCAGGCTGACCCGCGTCGCCTCCGCCAGCGACGCCGGAGCGGTCGGCATGCGCAGCATCGCTGCTTCGCCGGGCACGTAGCGGACCACCGGGACTCCCTCCACATCGGAACGCCACGCACACAACCACGCTTCACCGCACCGCGTCACCGGCTTCGCGGCCCGCGCCGGCGAGACGTCGGCGGAGCGTCGGCAGGGCGTCGGCGGCTGCCCGGAAGGTGGAACCCGGGCCGGCTGTGGCCGGCTCGTGAAGATCGACAAGAGAAGGAAACCGACGCATGACGATGATGATGGCGCCGACCGAAGAAGACGCCATGTTCGAGCTGGAGCTGCGAATCGTGCCGCAGGACGGCAAGGACCGGTACTCCCTCAACGGGGCTTACACCGACGACTGCGTGCACGCCTCCGCCGTGACCGAGGGCTGCACCACGACCAGCAACTGCACGATCACCTGCTACACCAGGTTCGCGCCGGAGAGTGCCTCGCCGCTCACTCCGACCATGTGCAACACCTGATCCACGGTGACCCGGGCTCTGCTTGACCCCGCCCTCGCGGCGCGGGTCGCGGCAGTGTCCGCCGACGTGGCGGCGCGCGCGGTCGATCCCGGACGGATCGCCGCGGGCGTCGCCGCGCTGGGCGGGCAGTCCGCGTTCGCCGAGGTGGTGCGGTGGCGACCGATGTCGCTGGCCTTCGGTGACGCGGGTGCCGCCGTGCTGTGCGCCGCCCTGGACGCCGCCGACCCCGCGGCGGGCTGGGACCGGGCGGGGCACCGGTTCCTCTCCGCGGCCGTCACCGCGTTCGCCGACCCGGACGGTTCGCTGTCGCTGTTCCTCGGCGGCACCGGCGTGCTGGCCGCGGCCACCCTGCTCAGCCGCGGCGGAACGCGCTACGCCGGTTTGCGCGGGCAGCTCGCTTCGGCGCTGCTGCCGACGCTCGGCCGGGTCGCTCCGACGGCCGGGGCGGACCAGTCGGGCTACGACGTCGTCCAGGGGTTGTCCGGCTGGACCGCGGCCCTGCTGCTCGACCCCGGCACGCCCGCCGGGGTGCTGACGACCTTCGGCGATGCGCTGGCGCGGCTCGGTCCGGAGTTCCCCCACCCCGGGCTGGCCCACGGCGCGAGCGGCCCGCTCGCCGCGCTGGCCCTGTTGGACAGCCGGGTGCCCGGCTCGCGGACCGCCGTCCGGGCGCTGGCCGACCGCGTGGCCGAGGCCGATTTCGCGAACGCCGGCTGGTGCGCGGGCAGTGCCGGAGCCGCCCGGGCGCTGTGGCTGGCCGGCCGCGCGCTCGACGACGTCCGGCTGCGCGCCCGGGCCCAGGAGCTGGCCCTGCTCGACACCGGGCACCGCACACCGGCCTTCTGCCACGGCATGGCGGGCGCGTTGCTGGTGTCCGCCCTGTTCTGGTGGGACACCGGCGACGAGCGGCACCGCGCGCACGCCGCGCGGCTCTGCACGCGCCTGCTGGACGCCTACGAGCCGGACACCGTGTTCGGCTTCCGCGACGTCGAACCCGATGGGTCCACTGTGGACAACCCGGGAATCCTGGTCGGCGCCGCCGGGATCGCCCTGGTGCTGACCGCGCTCACCGCACCCCGGCCACCCGCGTGGCCCCGACTGTTCCTCTTGGCGTGAACCATGTTGTGGACGAAGAAGAACGACGGCCGCCACGGCCCGGACGGCGACGACCCGCTGTTCGGCACCGGGATCCGGCTCACCGACGGGTTCGCCCAGCACGAAGGCGCGGCGGCCGCCCTCGGCTTCTGGGCCATGCTGCGCCGGCTGCCCGCGCTGCTGCGCATCACGTTCGGCATCGCCTGGCAGGCGGGCCGGTGGACGCTGCCGGTCGCGGTCGCGGCGAACGTCCTGGCGGGCGCGGCCACGGCCGTGATCCTCGTGGCCACGAACTCGGTGCTGGCCGTCCTGCTGTCCGCGCCGCCGAGCCGGGAGCTGCTCGTGGCCGCCGCCCCGTCGATCGCCGGGGTCGTCGCGGGCGGCGTGCTGCGCAGCGTGCTGTCGTCGATCGGCAGCGCCGCCAACGGGCGGCTCGGGCCGCGCGTCGACCGGGCCGCCTACGTCCGGCTGCTGGAACGGGCCGCCGCCGTCGAACTGGCCGTCGTGCAGGACGCCACGTTCAGCAACAACCTCGCCGCCGCCCGGCGCGGGGCGCTGGCCGCCCGCCAGGTCACCACGGCCACGATCGCGCTGCTCGACGCGATCGCGGGTCTCCTCGCCGCGGGCAGCGTCCTCGTCGTGCTGCACCCCGCGCTGCTGCCGATGCTGCTCGCGGTGATCCTGCCCGCGGCCTGGGGCGCCGTGCGCGTCGCCCGGGCCCGGTTCCTCTCCATGAAACGGTGGACCGAGCTGCACCGCCAGCTCGACATGCTCGCGTCGCTGCTCACCCAGCCGTCGTCGGCCGAAGAGGTCCGGGCCCACCAGAGCGGCCGGTTCCTGCTGGACCACTACCGGCGCCTGGCCGGGCGGGCCGAGGCGGAGGAGTCCCGGCTGGCCGACACCCAGGCCCGGACGACGCTGGCCGCCGACGGCGTGTCCGGGCTGGCCAAGGCCGCCACCTACGGCGCGCTCGGGCTGCTGCTGGTCGCCGGCGCGGTGCCGCTGGCGGTCGCGGGCACCGTGGTGCTCGCGATCCGGACCGGGACCCAGCACCTGACCAAGCTGGTCATGGCCGTCAACGACCTCTACGAGCAGGGCCTGTTCGTCCAGGACTGGCAGCAGGCCTGCGAGCGGGCCGAAGCCGAGGCGATGCCCGCCCGGTCCCGGCGGCTGCCGCACGCGCCGGCCACGATCACCGTCCACGACCTGCACTTCGCCTACCCGAACTCGGCCGAGCCCGCGCTGCGCGGCGTCGACCTGACCGTCCGGCGCGGCGAGGTGGTGGCGCTCGTCGGCGAGAACGGCTCGGGCAAGAGCACGCTCGCCAAGCTGCTCGCCGGCCTGTACCTGCCGAGCCGGGGCAGCGTCCGCTGGGACGGCGTGCCGACCTCGGAGCTGGACCGCGAAAGCGTCTTCGACCAGGTCGCGCTCGTCGCGCAGGACTTCGTCCAGTGGCCGTTCACCGCCCGGGTCAACGTCACCATCGGCCGCTCCACCCGGCCGCCGGACGCGGGAGCCCTGCGCCGGGCCGCGCGGTTCGGCCGCGCCGACGAGGTGGTCGCCCGGCTCGACCGCGGCTGGGACACGCTGCTGGCCAGGGAGTTCTGGGGCGGGACCGCGCTGTCCGGCGGGCAGTGGCAGCGGCTGGGCCTGGCCAGGGTGCACTACCGGGACGCCCCCGTCGTGCTCTTCGACGAGCCGACCGCGGCGCTCGACCCGCGCGCCGAGACCGAGGTGTTCGACCGGGTCTGCGGCCTCGCCGACGCCGGGCGGGCGATCGTGCTGGTGACCCACCGGCTGGCGTCGGTCCGGCGCGCCGACCGCGTCTACGTCCTCCACGAAGGCCGGGTCGCCGAGCACGGCACGCACGAGGAGCTGATGGCCTTCGACGGCCGGTACGCCGAGCTCTACCGGTTGCAGGCCGAGCAGCACGGAATACGGCAATAACGATCAATTACGCCATTTGGCGGACAGCACCCACCCCGCCCTGTCACACTCGGCTCCACTTCGGGCCGACAGGGGAGGGTCGCGGGTGGAATTCGGCGTACTCGGCGCCCTGCGGGTGACGATCGGCGGGCAGGAGGTCCCGGTGCCCGCGGGCAAGCACCGCGTGGTGCTCGCGTCGTTGCTGCTGCGCGCCGGACAGGTCGTCTCGGTCGCCGAACTGATCGAGCACCTGTGGGCGGACGCCCCGCCGGCGGGGGCCCGCGGCACCGTGCAGACCTACGTCCAGCGGCTGCGCCGGGCCTTCGCGCCCGCCGAGCCGATCACCACCCACCGCGACGGCTACTCGATCGAGGTCGGTCCCGGCGCGCTCGACCTCGACGCGTTCCGCACCGCGGTCGCCGGCGCGGACGCCGTGCGCGGCAACCCGCCGGCCGAGGCCGAAGCGCTGCGCGCGGGCCTGGCACTCTGGCGTGGCCCGGTGCTCAGCGACGTGCCGTCGGAATCGTTGCGGGCCACGGTGGCGCAGTCGCTGTCCGAAGAGCGCCTGCAGGTGCTCGAGCGAGTCGTCGACGTCGAGCTGGCCGCGGGCCGGCACGCCGAGCTGGTCGCCGAACTCCGGGGGCTCACGGCCGAACACCCGATGCGGGAACGGTTCTGGGCGCAGCTGATGCTCGCCCTGCACCGCGCGGGCCGGCAGGCGGAAGCGCTGGCCGCGTACCGCACCGTGCGGACCCGGCTCCGGGACGAGCTGGGCATCGAGCCGGGCGACCGGCTGCGCGAGCTGCACCAAGCCGTGCTCACCGGGGAGGTCGAGGCCTCGCCCGCCGGTCCCCCGCCGCCCGTGGACCCGGCGCGGTCGGCACCCTGGGTCGCGCAGTGCACCCTGCCGCTCGACGTCCGGGTGTTCGCGGGCCGGGCGGACCTCGTGGACCAGCTGCTGGTCACCCTGACCGGCGCGGCCGTTCCGGTGGTGGGCGTGTGCGGGCCGGCGGGGGTGGGCAAGACCGCGCTCGCGGTGCGGGTGGCCCATCGGCTGCGCGCGGCCTTCCCGGACGGTCAGTGGCACGTCCGGCTCGGCCGGGCCGAGCTGTCCGAGGTCCTCGCGGACCTGTTGTACGCCACCGGGCTGGACCGCGCCCACCTCCCGGCGTCGGTCGAGGCGCGGGCGGCCCAGCTGCGGGCGCGGCTGGCGGACCGGCGTGTCCTGCTCCTGCTCGACGACGCCGCCGACGCCGAGCAGGTGCGCCCGCTGCTGCCCGGCACCCCGGGCTGCGCGGTCCTGGTCACCAGCCGGGTGCACCTCGGCGGCCTCGCCGCGCTCCACGACGCCAGGGTGGTGACGCTCGACCCGCTGCGCCCGGACGAGGCCCGGACGCTGTTCACCGACCTGCTCGGCGCGCGCACCGCGGACCCGGCGGCGCTGGCCGAAGTCGCCCGGCTGTGCGGGTACCTGCCGCTGGCGCTGCGACTGGCCGCGGCCAACTTCGACGGGGGCGTCGAGCACTACCTCGCGGAGCTGCGCGCGGGCGACCGGCTCGGGCGGCTGGCCGTCCCGGGCGATCCGCGGGCCGCCGTGCGCACGACGTTCGCCCTGTCCTACCACGCGTTGCCGGACCGGGCCCGGCGGCTGTTCCGGTTGCTCGGGCTCGTGCCGGGCCAGGACTTCGGCGCCGAGGTCGCCGCCGCATTGCTGGGCTGCGGCGGGCTTTGCGGGGGTCCGGGTGGCGAAGCCCCCGGCCCGGAGCGAAGCTCCGGTTGTCACTGCCTGCCGGAGGCCCGGGAGGCACTCGACCACCTCGTCTCGCGGCACATGCTCGGCCGGCCGGCGCCCGGCCGGTTCCAGTTCCACGACCTGATGCGGCTCTACGCGACCGAGTGCGCCCGCGGCGAAGAGCCGGCCGAGGACCGCCGGGCGGCCGTGCACCGGCTCTTCGCGCACTACCTCGACGCCGCCGACGCCGCGGGGACCGTGCTGTACCCCGACCTCAGCCGGCTGCCGCGCCCGCGGCCCGGCGCCCGGTTCGGCTCCGCGGACGAGGCCCGGGACCACCTCGAAACCGAGCACGCCAACCTCGTGGCCGCCATCGAGGCGGCCGAGTCCGCCGGCCTGCCGTCCCACGCCTGGCACCTGGCCGACGCGCTGCGCGGCTACTTCCACTCACGCAGCACGACGACGCAGTGGGCGTCCGCCGCGCGCACGGCGCTGCGTGCCGCCGTGCACGCCGGTGACGAAGGCGCGCAGGCCGCGATGCACATGAGCCTCGGCATCCTGGCCTGGACACTGGGCCGGCACACCGAAGCGCTGGACGAGATGGGCCATGCCCTCGACGGCGGCCGTCGTGCCGGGCTGGCTCCCCTCGAAGGGGCGGCGCTGCTGAACATGGGCATCATCCAGCTGGAGATCGGCCGGCCGACGCTGGCCGTCGAGCTGTTCGGCGCCGGGCGCGAGCTGGGCGCCCGGACCGGCCAGGAGTTCGTGGTGGCCAACGCGCTGCTCAACAGCGCGAGCGCCCACCTGGAACTCGGCGCGCTGGACGCGGCCCGGCAGTGCAGCGAGGACGCCGTGGCGATCTGCGACCGGGTGCGCTCACCGCACGCCGCCGCGACGGCCCGGTCCAACCTCGGGCAGACGCACCTCGCGGCGGGCCGGCTGGTGGAGGCGGCCACCCACCTGACCGCGGCGCTGGCGGCCTTCGGCACCCTCGGTTCCACAGTGGACTGTGCGGAGACGTTGTGCCACCTGGCCGCGGTCCACCGGGACGCGGGCCGGGCGGACCAGGCACGCGAGACGGCCGGGCAGGCGCTCGCCGCCGCCCGGTCCGTCGACGCGGTCCGGGTCCTCGGCGAAGCACTCGTCGTCCAGGGCACCGTCGACCAGCTCGACGGCCGGCACCGCGAGGCGCTCGCCCGGTTCCGCGAAGCCGTCGAGCTGTTCGCGACGGACGAGCACAGCCGGGTCCTCGGCGACGCCCGGATCGGCTTGGCGGTCTCGTACCGGCACCTGGGCAGCCCGGCCAAGTCGGCCTACTACGCCCAGGTCGCGCTCGCCGGAGCCACCGCGGCGGGCCGGGACATCCAGCGCGGCACGGCGTTGACGTCACTGGCGCTCACCGAGCACCGGCTGGGCCGTCGCGACGCGGCCGAGGCGGCCGCCCGCGCCGCCGTCGACTGCCACGCCCGCTCAGGGCACCGCCTCGGCGAAGACCACGCGCGTGCCGCGCTGGCCGAGATCACCGACGTCCCGGCGTCCGCCCGGATGGTGGTCGGCTCGCCGAGCGCGTGACCCGCCACTCAGCTCAAGGCGACCTGGCGGCCTTCCGGGGTGCGCAGCGCCGCCGTCAGGCCCGCTTTCCCCGCGCGGCGGACCAGCAGTTCCAGGCCGAGCGCGTCCGTCACCGCGAGCACCGAATCCGGGTCCGGGTGGGTGCCGGTGACCATCAGCAGCGGCAGGGACGGCAGGCCGCGCGTGGTCGGGTGCGGCGTCGAGCCCCAGTCGATGAGGAACGGGTGCAGGGTGCCCGGGACGCTCGGCGGGGTCAGGCGCCAGCGCAGCGTTTCGCCGTCGGCGGTTTCGCGGGACATCTCGATCGCGTCGCCCGGGTCGAAGCCGTGGGCGCGGGCCTTCGCGATCGTCGCGTCGAGGTCGGTCGTGCGGACCGCCCAGGCGACCAGCGCCGGCTCGGTCAGCTCGTCGATGCCGAACGGCCGGGGCACCTCGGGGGCGGGCTGCTCCGGGTCGGGGCCGATGACCTCCAGGTACATCCCCGCGCCGAGGTCGGCGAGGTGGTTGGCCGTGCCCACGCCGAGGTGGCGGCCGCCGGGCACGGGCGTGACGCCGGTGAGGGCGGTGACGCGGGCGACGGCGTCGGCGAGGTCCGGGCCGGCATAGACGAGATGATCGAGCACGAGGCCCATCATCCCGCGCCGACAGCCCTCGCCGCGTCGACCACGCCGTGGCCGTAGTAGGTGGTTCCCTGCTTCGTGGGTGCGCAGGTGGTGTCCGGGCAGGGCAGCGGCGTCGCCGTCGCGAACAGGGCGCGCTTGACGCGTTCGGCGCTCCAGTGCGGGTGCTCGCTCGCGATCAGGGCGGCGACCCCGCTCGCGTGCGGCGCGGCCATCGACGTCCCGTTCGCGGACCGGTATTCGCCGTTCGGCCAGGTCGACCAGACGCGCGCGCCGGGCGCGGCGACGCTGATCCGGGACGCCGAGTAGTTGGAGAAGGTCGCTTTGACGAGCTTTTCGTCGAGCGCGCCGGTGCCGACGACGCCGGGCAGCTCGTGCGGCAGCCGGGTGCAGGTCGGGTCGATCGCGCGCTCCACCGGCGTGCTGTCGGCCGGGCTCTCCTTGTCGACCGAGCGGGTGTCGAGGTTGATCCCGGCGTTGCCGGCGGAGGCGACGACGAGGACGTTCCGGCGTTGCGCGTAGGCGACCGCGCGGCCGACGGCGAGCTTCGCGGCGGCCTGGTCCGGCTGGTTGTCGCAGTTGTAGCGCCACGGGATCGAGCGGTAGCTGTTGTTCGTGACGGCGAAGCCGTGCTCGGCGGCCCAGACGAAGCCGCAGACCATGCTTTCGGCCGTCTCCTTGTCGTCGAGTTCGGCGAGTTTCACCGCGGCGATCTTCACCCCCGGGGCGACGCCGACGACGCCGGTGCCGTTGCGGGCCGCGGCGATCGTGCCCGCGACGTGCGTGCCGTGGCCGTCGAGCGTGGGCCGCCAGGCGCCGGGACCGCGGTCGGGCCAGCCGGACAGGCAGGAGACGGAGTTCCTGCTGTCGAAGGCGTGCCGCAGGTCGGGGTGGGTGTCGTCGACGCCGACGTCGAGGACGCCGACGAGGGTGTTTTTGCTGCCGTCGGTGACCTGGTGGGCTTCGGGCAGGCGCAGTGCCGGGACGTCCCAGGCGGTGCCCTCCGGCGGGACCAGGCCGGTGTTCGGCGAGTTCGGCCCGGTGTAGCGGAGGTCCCTGCGGGGCGCGAAGAACTCCTTCGGGATCTTCGCGGTGCGCGTCGCGCCGACGGCGTCGATGCCCGGCGTTTTCCGGAGCTTCGCGGCGAAGTCGTCCTTCTCGGTGTACGCGACCACGACGCCGATCTGCGGGTAGCTCGCGACGACGGTGCCGCCGGCCTTCTTGATGGCGAGCTCGGCCCACCACGTGTGGTGCGTGACGACGACGTGCGGCATGACCAGCGGGTCGGCGGCCGCCGGGGTCGCGATCAGGCCCAGCAAGAGTGCCGTGGCCAGGATGATTCGCCGCACGCGTCCTCCTCGAAATCGCCCAAACCGAACCTAGCGATCATTCGGGGCGGGGCGGTACCCCTCTTCAGTCGTAGGCTGAGCGGCATGACGACGGGGTTCATGGTGTTCGGCACGGCGATCGGCGCGTGCGGGCTCGCCTGGCGCGACGACGTCGTGATCGGGACGTCGCTGCCCGAGGGCAGTGCTTCGCGGACGCGGGCCTGGCTGGCGCGGCGGTTCCCGGACGCCGTCGAGGGAACGCCGCCGGCGCCGGTGCGGGAGGCGGTGGCCGGGATCGTGGCGTTGCTGGGCGGTTCGCGGCCGGATCTGACGTCGGTGGCCCTGGACTTCTCGGGGGTGCCGGACTTCAACCGGCGCGCGTACGACGTCGCGCGGACGATCCCGCCGGGCAAGACGCTGACGTACGGCGACATCGCCCACCGGCTCGGGCAGCCGGGGTCGGCACAGGCCGTCGGGCAGGCGATGGGGCACAACCCGTTCCCGATCATCGTGCCGTGCCACCGGGTGCTGGCCGCCGGCGGGAAGGACGGCGGGTTCTCGGCGCGGGGCGGGGTCGGGACGAAACGGCGGATGCTCGTGATCGAGGGCGCGCTGGCGGACGAGCCGACGCTGTTCTGAGCCTGCCGCGGTGTGTCCGGAGGGGCATCACGTGTGTCCGGAGGGGCATCACGTGTGTCTGGGGAGGCATCACGCGTGATTGGACGACACGGGCGGGGGGGGGGCGGGGGGGGCGGGCGGGGGGCCGGGCGGCGGGGGGGGGGGGACGGGGGGAGGGGGTG
>NZ_JADWPD010000048.1:25895-77711 GCF_017308975.1 Amycolatopsis sp. MtRt-6
GGGGGTGTGGGGGTTGCCACCCGGGTTGTTTGCACCCCCGGGGGGGCGCGCGGCGGGGCCCGCCCCCCGGGGCCCGGTCAGGCGGGTTGGGACTCCGGGGTCCAGGGCTTGATGAACGGGGACTCCGGCCAGCCCTCGGCCGCTGCCATCAGGGGCATCGCCGTGGCGCCGTCGAGGTGCTCGCGGATGATGTCCGCGTGGCCCGCGTGGCGGGCCGTCTCCTGGATCAGGTGGAGCAGGACCCAGCGGACCGACCAGGCCTCGACGTCCTGCGGGAACCACGGGACGCCCTTCGGCACCGGGACCGGCTGGCCGAGGTCGTCGATGCCCGCGATGACCTCCGCCGTGCGGGCCGCCACCTCGTCGTAGCGGGCCAGCGCGCCCGCCAGGGTCTCGTCGGGGCGCAGGCGGTGCGCGTCCTGGTACTCCGCCATCGCCTCGCCGAACGGCTTCTGCGGCACCTGCAGGATCGTGTCCAGCCAGCTGTCCTCGGTGGCCGCGACGTGCTTGATCAGCCCGCCCACCGAGAGCGAGCTCTTCGTCGACGTCGCTCTCGCCTGTTCGTCCGTCAGCCCGAGTGCCGCCAACCTGAGCACGTACCGCTGCTGCTCCAGGAAGCTCAGCAGCCCGTCACGCTCGTCGGCCACCGGGCGCACGTTTCCCGCCATGTCGATCCTTCCGTCGGGGTTACCTGCGGCGATCGTGCCACCCACCACCGGCATTCCGGGCGGGAATCCCGCTATCGGTGTGCGTGCCGCGGCGCCGGCTTGACGAAGGCGTACGCCCCGCCGACGCCGTACAGCACCGCGCGGACCAGGAGCTGGAAGCGCGTCAGCACGCCCTCGTAGGCGTCCAGCTGCCGGGCGAGGACGACGGCCAGCCAGGTCACCAGCACCACGACCAGGCCGGCGACCGCGAGCGCGCGCCAGCCCGGCGGCCACCACAGGATCAGGCTGATCACCCCGGCCACCAGAACCACGCTGAGCAGCGACGACAGCAGGAGGCTGCGCTCGGGGTAGGCGGCCTGCAGCAGCACGAGCGCGCCGAACGCGCTGACCGAGATCGAGCTGAGCCGCGCCGACCACTGGACCGGCCCGAGCCGGTGCAGCGGGGGCCCGGCGAGCAGGAAGGCGACGCCCGACACGGCGAGCAGCACCCGGAACACCGGCGGCCCGGTCAACAGGGCCTCCACCGGGTCCCGCACCGGCGAGACGCCGGTGGGCAGGAAGAACTCCAGCAGCCACCCCGAATACGCGAGGACGGCCACCCCCATCAGGAGGGCCGAGGCGATCCGAGCCGTGCGCACGAGGCAGAGCGTAAGCGACCGGCCGCGTCCCGGCCCGTCGCCGTGACCAGGTCCACCTACTCGTTATGCCTGCGGTCGGACGAAGGGGAACAGGACCGTCTGGCGGATCGACGCCCCGGTGAGCATCATCAGCAGCCGGTCGACGCCCAGACCGAGCCCGCCGGTCGGCGGCATCCCGTGCTCCAGGGCGAGCAGGAAGTCCTCGTCCAGCTCCATCGCCTCGACGTCGCCGCTGGCCGCGCGCAGCGACTGGCTCTCGAGCCGCCGGCGCTGCTCGATCGGGTCGGTCAGCTCGGTGTAGGCCGTGCCGACCTCGGAGCCGAACGCGATCAGGTCCCAGCGCTCGGCCAGGCGCGGGTCCACGCGGTGCTGGCGGGTCAGCGGCGAGACGTCGGTCGGGTAGTCGGTGTAGAACGTCGGCAGCACCGTCGCGCCCTCGACGAGGTGCTCGAACGCCTTGAGCACGAGGTCGCCGTGGCCCGGGTCCTCCCCCACCGGCACGCCGGCGGCCACGCACAGGCGGCGCAGGTCGGCCACGGACGTCCCCGAGTCGATCTGCTCGCCGAACACCGCCGAGACGGCTTCGTGGACGGGGACCACCGGCCAGTCGCCGGAGATGTCGTACTCGACGAGCTTGCCGGCCGCGTCGGGCCGCCGGACGATCTGGGCGCCGTACGCGGCTTCGGCCGCGTGCTGGACCAGCTCGCGGGTCAGCGTCCGCATCGTGTCGTAGTCCGCGTACGCCTGGTACGCCTCGAGCATCGTGAACTCGGGGTTGTGGGTCGCGTCGACGCCTTCGTTGCGGAAGTTGCGGTTGAGCTCGAAGACGCGCTCGACGCCGGCCACGCACAGCCGCTTGAGGTACAGCTCGGGCGCGATCCGCAGGTACATCCGCATGTCGTAGGCGTTGATGTGGGTGACGAACGGCCGGGCGTTGGCGCCGCCGTGCACCGTCTGCAGCATCGGCGTCTCGACCTCGAGGTAGTCGGCGTGGTGCAGGCGGTCGCGCACCGCGCGGACCACTGTGGACCGCAGCCGCAGCATGCTTGTCGAGTCCGGATTGACCGCCAGGTCGAGGTAGCGCTGCCGGACCCGCGTCTCCGGGTCGGTGAGGCCCTTCCGCTTGTCGGGCAGCGGGTGCAGGCACTTCGCGGTGACCGTCCACTCGTCGACGAGCACCGAGAGCTCGCCCCGCTTCGACGTCACGACCTGGCCGCTGACGCCGACGTGGTCGCCGAGGTCGACGCCGGTCCGCCAGCGGGTGAGGTCGAGCTCGCCGGCCTCCAGCATCAGCTGGATCTCGCCGCTGAAGTCCTTGACGCGGGCGAAGCACAGGCCGCCGAGGACGCGCAGGTTCAGCACGCGCCCGGCAATCCGGACGCGGTGCCCGGTGGCGGTGTCCGGGGCCAGGCCGCCGTACTTCGCGACGACGTCCCCGATGTGGTCGTCGCGGCGGAAGCCGACCGGGTACGGGTCGATCCCGGCCTCGCGCAGCTTGTCGAGCTTGGCGATCCGGACGCGGACCTGCTCGGGCCGCCGCACGGTCTTCGGCACCGGCGTCGCCGCCGACTCCTCGATCTCCTTGACACGGGCGACGAAGCCGTCACTGACCGTCTCCAGCCGCAGCGACCGCGCCCGGCCGGTCGGGACGAAGCCTTCGAGCGCGCCGGCGACGATCCCGACACGCGGCAGCCGCCGGGCCGAGGAGTAGCAGAGGAACCGCGGCTCCCAGTCCGGCCCGTACTTGGCGTTGGACCGATACAGCGACTCCAGCTGGAAGAACCGCGAGAACACGCTCAGCACCCCGCGCCAGGCCCGCAGCACCGGGCCCGCGCCGATCCGCTCGCCCTCGGAGAACACCGCGCGGAACATCGCGAAGTTGAGCGAGATCCGCTGCGCGCCGAGGTGCTGCGCGGCCGCGACGGTCTCGGCGATCATGTACTCGTTGAGGCCGTTCTCGGCGTCGCGGTCGCGGCGCATGAGGTCGAGCGAAAGCCCGCGGCGGCCCCACGGGACGAACGACAGCAGCCCGCGCAGCTCGCCGTGGGCGTCGTAGGCCTCGACCATCACGCTGCGGCCGTCGCTGGGGTCGCCGAGCCTGCCGAGCGCCATCGAGAAGCCGCGTTCGGTCTCGGCGCCGCGCCAGGCCTGCGCCCGCGCGAGCAGCTCGGTCATCTCGGCCTCGGGGATCTCCCCGTGGCGGCGGACGCGCGAGGTGTAGCCGGCGCGCTCGATGCGCTTGACGGCCTGGCGCACCGAGCGCCGCTCCGGTCCGGCGAGACTGAACTCGCGGACGTCGAGCACCGCTTCGTCGCCGATTTCGAGGGCCCGCAGGCCCGCCTCGGTGTACACCTTCGCGCCGCGCTCGCTCGCCCCGAGCACGCCTGGTGTCCAGCCGTACGTGCGTGTCTCGTCGAGCCACGCGCGGACCGCGTCGGGCCACGCCTCCGGGTCGCCGACCGGGTCGGCGCTGGCGACGCTGGTGCCGCCGAGGACGCGGTAGGTGACCGCCGCGCGGCCGTTCGGCGCGAAGACGACGCTCTTGTCGCGCCGGGTGGCGAAGTAGCCGAGGGAGTCGTCCTCGCCGTGTTCGGCGAGCAGCTGCCGCAGGCGGAGCTCGTCTTCGTCGGTCCGCAGGGCGCGGCTGCGCACGCCGCGGAAGAGCAGGTACAGCGCCGCGGTGGCGACCGCGGTCGCGCTGAGGTCGAGGAACACGTCGAGCCAGGCGGGGCCTTCGCCGACCCCGATCCGGCGCAGCTGCAGGTTCTCACCGGTGGCGTGGTTGACGACCCAGGCGAAGCTCTCCCACGCGTCGCCGAGGTGGCCCGGGAACGCCGACGCCAGCGCCCAGCCGACCAGGATGACCGCGGCGAACCCGCCGAACAGCATGCTCAGGCCGTCGCGCCAGGCGCTCGGCGCGAGCCGGGCCGGGAAGGCCGGGCGCAGCGCGAGCAGGAACACGATCAGCCCGATCGAGACGATGTCGGCGATGGTCAGCACCCACAGCTGGGCGGGGATGTGCCGGACCTGCTTCGGGCCGAGCGTCAGCAGTTCGGGTGACCACAGGAGGGTGGCCTGCAGGGCCAGGGTGAGCAGCAGCCCGCCGATCTGGAACAGCACCAGCGTGTACAGCGCGGCCTTCTTGCGGCGGCGCAGGGCGCTGCCGAGCACCACCAGCAGCAGCACCATGACCAGGCTCTCGCTGGTCGGCACGCTCAGGCCGGAGAAGGCCATGTCGATGCCGTTGAGCAGGCGGCCGTGTGCGCCGCCGGCGAAGAGCAGGATCACCGAGAACACCGCGGCCAGCTGGACCACGGTCGCGACGACGCCGCCCGCCTTCGCCTTCCAGACGGGCAGGCGACGGCGCGGGCTCGCGGGGTTTCCCATGGGTGTTTTCGTCGCCTTTCGCGGCCGGTCGGTGGTCATGCCTCTTCTTGACGTAAGTGAACCCGCATCGGTTGTCCCCCGGCATCAACCTGAAGGCTGACGGCCGGTGGTCCCCGGCGGTGTGAAGCTTGTCGCACGTCGCCTGCGCCGGTCCGGGGGCGTGTCACGCTTTGAGACGCCTCTGCTCCACGACCCGGGGACCTCAGCGAGGCCTCGAGGGAAGGACGGTCGACGATGACTGCCAGCGCCGAAGAACCCGCTCCCTACGGCACCGGATCCGCCGCTCCCGCGGCCCGCCCACCGGGCCGGAAGGTCCGCGTCCACCACCTGCGCGAGCTCAAGGAACGCGGCGAACCGTGGCCCATGCTCACCGCGTACGACATGTACACCGCCGCCCTGTTCGACGAGGCCGGGATCCCCGTGCTGCTCGTCGGCGACTCCGCGGCCAACAACGTCTTCGGCTACGACACCTCGCTGCCGGTGACGGTCGACGAGCTGCTGCCGCTGGTCCGGGCGGTCACCCGGTCGGTCAAGCGCGCCCTGGTGGTGGCGGACCTGCCGTTCGGTTCCTACCAGCTCTCGCCGCAGCAGGCGCTGGAGACGTCGGTGCGGTTCATGAAGGAGGGCCGCGCGCACGCCGTGAAGCTCGAGGGCGGCCGGCGGTTCGCCGCGCACGTCGAGGCGCTGACGTCGGCGGGCGTGCCGGTCATGGGCCACATCGGATTCACCCCGCAGAGTGAACACAACCTCGGCGGCTACCGGGTGCAGGGGCGCGGCGAAGCAGCGGACGTGCTGCTCGCCGACGCGCTGGCGCTGCAGGAGGCCGGGGCGTTCGCGGTCGTGATGGAGATGGTGCCCGCCGAAGCCGCCAAGCGCGTCACGGCGGAGCTGAAGATCCCGACGGTCGGCATCGGCGCCGGCCCGGACTGCGACGCGCAGGTGCTCGTCTGGCAGGACATGGCCGGGCTGCGGCGGGGCAAGGCACCGCGGTTCGTCAAGCGCTACGCCGACGTCGCGACGGTGCTGCAGGACGCGGCCACGGCGTTCGCCGAGGACGTCCGGCGCGGGGAGTTCCCGGCACCGGAGCACGCGTTCCACGACTGACCCTGAACCCGAGCGTCCCAAGGTGGCCTTGGTTGCGTTGAACGCACCCAAGGCGGCCTTCGGTGCGTTCAACGCACCGAAGGCCACATTGGGGCGCTTGCGAGCCGGGGTCATCGGCGGCGGAACCGTTCCGCCAGGGCCGGGTCCTGCTCCCACCACAGGCCGGTCGACGGCGTCTCGTCCAGCTGGGTGTCGATCTGCTTCGCACGCCGTTCGTCGTCGCGGGCCCACCGCACGAACAACGCGACGACGAACGGCAGGCCGGCGACGTCGCCGCCGATCCACAGCACGCCCGCGCCGATGATCTGGTCGGTGCGCGGGTCCGGGCCCCAGCCCGGGTGCGCGGCCGCGTAGTGCGCCGGGGCGAGCAGCGGGCCGAGCCACAGCACCAGGCCGAGCGCGCCGTCGAAGACGACCTCGGCGAAGGCGATCCACACCGACACCAGGTGCGGGTCCTCGCGCGGCGTCGGGTCGAGGCCCAGGCGCGTCCAGAAGTACGTGAAGCCGGCCAGCACGAGAACGAGCCGGACCAGGCCGTCGACGAGCGGCGAGCGCAGCGTGAGGTCGTAGAGCGGCGTCAGGTACAGCACCAGGACCGGGGCGATCAGGACGACCGTGACGACCGGCGGGAACGTCAGCGCGCGGGCGAGCGGGCCGCGGCCGTGCCGCCGCAGCCACGTCGTGCCCGGGAAGGTGTCCAGGAGCAGCCGGATGGGGGCACCCAGGGCGAGCAGCAGCGGCGTGATCATCAGCAGGGTGACCGTCTGGACCGCGCGGACCCAGAAGAACGTCGTGTCGTAGCCGGCCAGCGGGGAGCAGGTGACGGCCAGGATCGTCGCGAGCCCGGCGAGGAACGCCGTCGTGCGGCCCGGCGGCCAGTCGCGGCGGCGGGCCGCGCGGACGTAGAGCGTGCCCGAGACGAGCACGCCGAGAACGGCCGGAACATCCAACGTCAGCGGCATGTCACACCGCGAAGTAGATCAGGCTGCCGATTCCGGCGACCACGCAGTAAATGGCGAACGGGGTCAGAGTGCGCGTTTCGAAGTATCCTGTGAGAAAACGGACAGAAATGTACGAAGCGACCCCGGCGATGACGCTGCCGACGAGCGCGGGACCGAGGGACGCCTGGTTTTCCGGGGCGAACAGCGTCGGCATCTTGAGCACGCCCGCGGCGAGGATCACCGGCGTGGCGAGCAGGAAGGCGAAGCGGGCCGCGTCCTCGTGACCCAGCCCGCGACGCAGGCCGGCGACCATCGTGATGCCCGAGCGGCTGATGCCCGGCAGCAGCGCGAGGATCTGCGCGGCACCGATCAGCACCGCCTCGCCGACGCGCAGCTTCGCCAGCCGGACGTCGGTCGCCTCCTCGACCGAGATCGCCCGCATGACCAGGGTGTCCTCGGTGGAGAAGTCCACAGTGTCCGCTTCCTCCCCGACGGGCTTGCGGCGCGAGAACTTCTCGGCGGCGTAGAGGACACCGCCGTTGAGCGCGAGGAAGATCGCCGACGGCACCGGCTTGCCGAGGAAGTCGCGCAGCAGGCTTTCCAGGAGCAGGCCGGCCAGCCCGACCGGGATGGTGGCGAGCACCAGCAGCCAGGCGAGCCGCTGGTCGGGCGTGCGGACCTCGCGGTGGCGGAGCGACGTCCAGAGGCCGCCGATGATCCGCACCCAGTCCTTGCGGAAGAACAGGACCAGCGCGAGCGCGGTGGCGACGTGCATCGCCACCAGCACCGCGAGGTACGGCGAGTCCTTCCCGATGGTCAGGTCGCGCTGCCACGAACCGCCGAGCCAGGCGGGCAGCAGGACGCTGTGACCGAGACTGGACACCGGAAACAATTCCGACACACCTTGCAGCGCACCGACGACAATCGCCTCGACATAGGTCACCGCGGACATTCCGTACCTCTTTTTCGAAGACCCGTCGAAATTCCGAGACCGAAAGTACCGGCCCTTTCGCAAGCCGCGGGCAAGGGGCTCAGCGTCCCCACAGCTGGCGTTCACATCCATGAACATCAGTCATGTCCTTGACCGATGTTCGGCTTATGGCTTAGCGTTTGGCCCGTCGCCGCCACGACCAAGCATCGAACCCTCGACGAGGAGGATCGAAATGCGTGAGCGGACTGCCTGCCGCGGCTGACGCCCTCGGACCGGGGACCCGCTCAGCCCGGCGGCGGGGGCGGGTCCCCACCTTTCTCGGCCGTCGTCCCGGCGCTCGGCGGCGGGGCGTCGGGGCGACCGCCGAGACCCTACGGCAAAATGTCACATCCATGAGACAGATCGCCTTAGGGGACAGTGACCGGCATGGATGAGCTCTACCCGCCGATCGCCCCGCGCGCCGAAGGGTTCCTGGAGACCGGCGACGGGCACCGCATCCGGTGCCAGGAGGCGGGCAACCCGGCCGGGAAGCCGGTCGTGGTGCTGCACGGCGGCCCGGGCAGCGGGATCGCGCCGATGGCCCGGCGGCACTTCGACCCGGCGGCCTACCGGATCGTCCTGTTCGACCAGCGCGGAGCGGGGCAGTCGACGCCGGACGCGGGCGACCTCACGGCGAACACGCTGTGGCACCTGGTCGCCGACATGGAACTGCTGCGCGAACGGCTCGGCATCGAGCGCTGGCAGCTGTTCGGCGGTTCGTGGGGCGCGACCCTCGCCCTCGCCTACGCCGAGACGCACCCCGCGCGCGTCAGCGAGATCATCCTGCGGGGCGTGTTCACCGTGCGGCGGAGCGAGCTGGACTGGATCTACCGCGGCGGGGCGGCCCACCTGTTCCCGCGCGAGTGGGAGGCCTTCCTCGTACCGCTCCCGGCGTCGCTGCGGGACGACCCCCTCGCCGGGTACGCCGTGCTGCTCGACGACCCGGCGGAGGAGGTCCGCCACCGCGCGGCGGTCGCGTGGAGCACCTGGGAAGGCGCGACGGTTTCGGTGCTGCCCCAGGAGTCGTTCGTCCGCCAGTACGCCGACCCGGCGTTCGCGCTGCCGTTCGCCCGGCTCGCGGTCCACTACTTCCGCCACGGCGCCTGGCTCGACGAGGGCCAGCTGATCCGGGACGCGGCCAAGCTCGCGGGCATCCCGGGCGTGATCGTCCAGGGCCGGTACGACACGGTGTGCCCGCCGGTGACGGCGTACGAGCTGCACCGGGCGTGGCCGGGGTCGGAGCTGAAGCTGCTCGAGGGCGCCGGGCACGCGGTGACGGACCCGGGCGTCCTGGCGGCACTGCGGGCGGCGACGGACTCATTCCGCGAGTAGGACGGCGAACACCTGCGCCAGCTTGCGCCGCACGGCATCTTCGTCCGTGCGGGTCAGCTCCGTGCTCCCGATGAGCGCGCATCAGCCAGAACCCGGCGATCACCGACAACACCAGCGCCGGCCCCGTCTTCTCCCGGCCCGGGACCAGGTCCGACAGGTGCTTCTCGACGTGCTGCTCGATTCCCGCGCGCAGGATCTCCGCCGCCCGCGGGGTGGCCGCCGAGCGGAGAACCAGCAGGAACGGGTCGAGCCGCCCGGCGTCCGGGGCGGTCCGGCGCACGAGCGAGGCGGCGAGGTCCGCGGCGAGCGTGGCCGGGTCGTCGGTGAGGACGGTCCGCTCGGCCAGCGACAGCTCGACCACCTCCGCGAAGAGTCCTTCCTTCGAACCGAAGTAGCGGTTGACGAGCATCGCGGTCACCCCGGCCGACTGGGCGATCTCGCGGACGCCGGCACCGTCGTACCCGGCGCGGGTGAAGGCTTCGACGGCGGAAGCCAGGATCGCGTCGCGCGTGGCGGCGGCGTTGCGGGTACTCATATGGCTTCATGGATCTCGGACTCGCAGGTAAACGCGCCCTCGTCACCGGCTCCAGCGCGGGCCTCGGCGAGGCGATCGCCCGGCTGCCGGCCGCCGAAGGTGCCGCCGTCGTCGTCCACGGCCGGGATGCGGCCCGGACGGAGAAGGTCGCCGCGTCGATCGGCGCGGCCGGGGTCGCCCTGGGCGATTTGTCGACCGACGCGGGAGCCGACGCGGTCGCGGAAGCGGCCGGGGACGTCGACATCCTGGTCACCAACGCCGGCGCGTACGACCACCTGGGGTGGGGCCGACGCGACACCGAAGGACTGGTCCGCGATGTACGAGGCCAACGTCGTCTCGGCGGGCTGGCGATCCAGCCTCTGGCCACGCAGCCGCACTACACAGCGACACTGGCCGCGCGGCACGACCTCGCGGTGTCACCGGCCCGGGACCTCGCCGGCACCGGCGTGACGTCGAACGTGGTTTCCTCCGGCGCGATCCTGGTGGACTCCGTGCGCGAGCTGCTCACGGAAATCGCCCCGGCCCACGGCTGGGGCACGGAGTGGCCGGCCGTCGAAGCCGCCGCGGTCGGCTACCTCGTGAGCCCGGCGGCTGCCTACGTGAGCGGCGCGACGATCCGCGTCGACGGCGGCACGATCCGGTCCGTCCACTGGAGACGGCCGCGCACGGCGACCCTCACAGCGCGCTCATCACGTGCTTGACGCGCGTGTAGTCCTCGAGGCCGTAGAGCGAGAGGTCCTTGCCGTAGCCGGACTTCTTGAACCCGCCGTGCGGCATCTCGGCGACCAGCGGGATGTGCGTGTTGATCCAGACGCAGCCGAAGTCGAGCTTCGCCGCGGCGCGCATCGCGCGCTGGTGGTCACGGGTCCAGACCGACGACGCGAGGGCGTACTGGACGCCGTTCGCGAGCTTCAGGGCTTCGGCTTCGCCGGAGAACCGCTGGACGGTGATGACCGGGCCGAAGATCTCGTTCTGGATCGCCTCGTCGTCCTGCTTCAGGCCGGAGACGACGGTGGCTTCGTAGAAGTAGCCCTCGTCGCCGGCCCGGTGTCCTCCACAGTGGACGGTCGCGTGCTCCGGCAGCCGGTCGATGAACCCGGCCACCTTTTCGAGCTGGGCCGCGTTGTTGAGCGGGCCGTAGGCGACGTCTTCGTCGTCCGGCTTGCCCGTCTGGGTGTGCTCGGCCTGCCGGGTGAGGGCGGCGACGAAGGTGTCGTGCACGTCGTCGGCGACCAGGACGCGGGTGGCGGCGGTGCAGTCCTGGCCCGCGTTGAAGTATCCGGCGACGGCGATGGCCTCGGCGGCGGCTTCGATGTCGGCGTCGCCGAAGACGATGACCGGCGCCTTGCCGCCCAATTCCAGGTGCACGCGCTTGACGTCGTTCGCGGCGGACCTGGCGACCTCGATGCCGGCCCGGACCGAGCCGGTGATCGACACCATGGCCGGGATGTCGTGCTCGACCAGCGCGCGACCGGTGTCGCGGTCGCCGCAGATCACGTTGAACACGCCGGGTGGGAAGAACTCGCCGGCGATCTCGGCGAGCAGCAGCGTCGACGCCGGGGTGGTGTCGGACGGCTTGAGCACGACGGTGTTGCCGGCGGCGAGCGCGGGCGCGATCTTCCAGATGGCCATCAGCAGCGGGTAGTTCCACGGCGTGACCTGCGCGCAGACGCCGACCGGCTCGCGGCGCACGAAGGAGGTGTGGCCCGCCAGGTACTCCCCCGCGGCGCGGCCTTCGAGCACGCGCGCGGCTCCGGCGAAGAAGCGGACCTGGTCGAGGACCATCGGGATTTCTTCGGCCATGGTCAGCGCGATCGGCTTCCCGGTGTTGGCGGACTCCGTTCTGACGATCTCTTCGGCGCGGGCTTCGAGGGCGTCGGCGAGCTTGAGCAGCGCGAGCTGGCGCTGCGCGGGCGTGGTCGCGCGCCAGGTCCCGAACGCGGTCGCGGCGACCTGCAGCGCGTTGTCGACGTCTTCGGGCCCGGCGATCGGGGCGGTGCAGTAGGGGCGTCCGGTGACGGGGTCGGCGATCTCCGCCGTCCGGCCCGACTTCGACTCGACGTAGGCTCCGCCGACGTAGTGCTTCAGCTCCTGCACGATGACTCCTCGGTGCTGACGGGAGCTAAAACATATAGTTCCATATGTAATGGGACAAGGGCCCGGAGGGACACGATGCGCCAGGGCATGTCGCACAGCGCGCGATCCGCCATGTTCGCGCCGCTCGGCCAGGTCGGCCGGGCGGAAGCGGTGGCGGCGCGGCTGGTCGACGCCATCACGCTCGGCCTGCTCACCGACTCCGAGCAGCTGCCCAGCGAGGCCGACCTCGCCGCGCAGTTCGGCGTCTCGACCGTGACGGTCCGGGAAGCGCTCGTGGCGTTGCGGCAGCAGGGGCTGGTCGAGACGCGGCGCGGCCGCAGCGGCGGCAGCTTCGTCCGCGCGCCGGCCGACCCGCCGTCGGACGCCTGGCGCGCGCGGCTGCGCGAGGTGTCGCTGTCGGACCTGCGCGACGTCGGCGACCACTACCTCGCGATCGCCGGCGCCGCCGCCAAGCTCGCCGCCGAGCGCAGCTCACCCGAGGACGTCGCCCGGCTGCGGCTGGCGACCGACGACCTCCGCACGGCCCACGGCATCGGCTTCACGCGGGCGGAGCGGCAGTTCCACCTGGAGGTCGCGGCGGCGGCGCAGTCGCCGCGGCTGACCCGCGTCGAGGTCCACCTGCAGAGCGAGCTGGGCGGGCTGCTGTGGCTGCCGCTCGGGCCCGCGGCGCGCGCCTACGAGGAGCACGCGGCGATCGCCGCCGCCATCGACGCCGCGGACGGCGAACTCGCCCGCAAGCTCACCGAGGAACACGTTCTGGGCGCGCTCGACCGGCTCGCAGACGTGCTGCTCGCCCCGTAAACTTCCGCACACTCGCGCGCATCGAGGTGAGCACCGTGAACGACACCCGCACGCTGAACGGCGACGAGGTCGTCGAGCAGGTTTCCGCGTTGGTGGAAGGGGTTTTCGAGCGGCTCGAGCCCCTGCTGGCGGCCGCCGGGTCGGTGTTGGCGGACGCGCCCGCCGCGGCCGCGCTGCACCGGATCCGCCCGCAGGTCACCGAGGCCCTCGGCGGGCTGGTCGCCGGCGCGGGGTTCGTCAGCGCACCGCGCGTGCTGGCCGATTCGGAGTTCGGCTTCGAGTGGTGGACGGCCGGGTCTCCCCCGGCCCCGTTGTTCATCAGCCTCGACCCGGCCGCCGAGAACTTCCTGGACTACACGCGCCAGTCGTGGTTCACGGTCCCCCGCGACACCGGGCGGCGGCACATCAACGGCCCGTACGTGGATTACCTGTGCACCGACGAATACACGCTGACGTTCACGATCCCGGTCATGCTGTCCGGCTCCTTCGCGGGCGTGGTGGGCGCGGACGTCTTCGTGCGCGAGTTCGAACGCGCGGTGCGGCCGCGGTTGCGTTCGCTCGGGCGCGGGGCGGCGTTGCTGAACGCCCAGGGGCGGGTGATCGTGTCGAACAGCGTCCGGCAGCCGACGGGGTCACTGGTGCGCGACGCCGGCGTCCCGGCGTGGTGGTCGGCGGGCGCGGCACCGGGGCCGGGGCTGCGGCGGTGCGGTGATGCGCCGATCGTGCTCGTGACCGGTGACTAGCAAGGGACCGGGCTAAGCGGGTGTCTGCAGCGCGACCCACAGCTCCGCCCGGACGCCCGGTGCGTCCAGGTCGCGGCCCAGCAGCTCCTGCGCCTTGGTGATCCGGTTCCGCAGCGTGTGCCGGTGGACACCCAGCCTCGCCGCCGCCACGTCCCAGTGGCCGTGGTGCTCCAGCCAGCAGCGCAGTGACTCGACCAGGTCGCCGCGGCCCGTTTCGTCGTGGCGGCGCAACGGCGTCAGCAGACCGTTCGCAAACGCTTGCGCCACCACCGGATCGATCAGCGACAGCAGGCCGCGGCCGGTGTGCTCGGCCGCGGAGACCAGGATCTTGTCCTCGGCCTCCGCCGCTTGGGCCGCCAGTTCGGCCTGCTCGAGCCCGGCCGCGAACTCACGTGGGGCGACCGGTCCCGCCACTCCGCCGTGCAGGCCGCCGATCCGCAGCGCCGCCTCGGCGGCCGGCTCGACCACGCTCTCCGGCCCGAAGACGACCACCGAACCCCCGGACTTCGCCGCGAACAACTCTCCGTCGAGTGCTCCGAGCAGCTTGCGGCGGGCCGCGGGCGGGCCGAGGAACACCAGTACCGACCACGGCGACGCCGGTGGCTCCCCGCCCGTCGCGGCCAGTACGCGCAGCGCCAGCTCGGCCTGGCCGCCCACGAGCAGCTCGACCAGCCCGGTCCGCAGCGCCTCGCGCGCCGCCGCCTGGGCGCGATCCTGTTCCAGCGCCAGCGAAAGCACCGAGACGGCGGTGTTCACGATGTGCCGCCCCGCGGTGTCGAGCGGCGCGCCCACCGCGAGCACCCGCCGCGTGCCGGTGTCGAGGGTCTGCAGCACGACCTCCTGCCCGTCGAGCGACACCACCCGCGTGCCGGTCCGGAGCCGCTCCAGCTCTTCGCGCAGCGGCTCGCCGTACGCTCGCGCGCTCGCCGGAGCCGCTTCGGTGACGGTTGCGCGTTCGAAGAGCAGCACCCAGCCGTCGACGAGCTTCGCCAGCTTGCGCAGCACGCCCGCCGGGCCGCCCTGGCCGACTGCCGTGCGGGTCAGTTCCTGCTGGGCCCGGCCGATGCGGACCGTCGTCGCGTACTCGTCGGCCGCCACCGCGCGCGAAACCGCGCGGGTGATCGCGATGAACGGCGTCTTCCGCGGCACCTCCAGCACCGGCAGGCCCACCTCCGCCGCCGTCGCCACCAGCGAGCGCGGAACGGACTCGTGGCTCAGCCCGACACCGAAGCCGAGCCCGGCGACGCCGGCGTCCACGAGACGGCGCACGTACGCCGGTGACGTCTCCTCGTCCAGGGCCAGGCCGGTGGTGAGCAGCAGCTCGCCGCCTTCGAGGAAGGCCTGCGGGTCGGTCAGCTCGGTCGGGTGGACCCAGCCGATCGGCCGGTCCAGGCCGGCGTCGCCGGTCAGCACCCGCAGCCCGAGCGGGCGCTCGGCGGCGAGTCCGGCCAGCGTGAGTGCCATAACGGCCAATTGTACGCGCCAAGTTGTGCAAAACGGCCAGCTGACGGGCGGCCGCGTCCCGCTCATCCTGAGGACGTCCACCGACTTCCCAGGAGACGCCGTGACCGCAAGCACCACCGCCGCGCCGCAGGCCCCGGCCCCGCGCCAGCGCAGGCTGCAGACCGAAATCCCCGGCCCGCTCTCGCGCGAGCTGCAGCAGCGCCGCGCGAACGCCGTCGCCGCCGGGGTCAGCTCGGTGCTGCCCGTCTACGTCACCTCGGCCAGCGGCGGCCTGCTCACCGACGCCGACGGCAACGTGCTCATCGACTTCGGCTCCGGCATCGCGGTGACGAACGTCGGCCACTCCGCGCCGGCCGTCGTCGACCGCGTCCGCAAGCAGGCCTGCTGGTTCACCCACACCTGTTTCATGGTCACGCCGTACGAGGGGTACGTCGAGGTCTGCGAGGCGCTGGCCGAGCTGACGCCGGGCGGCCACGCGAAGAAGTCGGTGCTGTTCAACTCCGGCGCCGAAGCGGTCGAGAACGCCGTGAAGATCGCGCGCGTGGCGACGGGGCGCCAGGCCGTCGTCGTGTTCGACCACGCCTACCACGGCCGCACCAACCTCACGATGGGCATGACCGCGAAGTCCGTGCCCTACAAGCACGGCTTCGGCCCGTTCGCGCCCGAGGTCTACCGCGTGCCGGGCTCGTACCCGTTCCGCGACGGCCTGTCCGGCCCCGAAGCGGCGGCGCTGGCCATCGACCGGATCGAGAAGCAGATCGGCGGCGACCAGGTGGCCGCCGTGGTCCTGGAGCCGATCCAGGGCGAGGGTGGCTTCATCGAACCCGCACGCGGCTTCCTGCCCGCGATTGCCGCGTGGTGCCGCGAAAACGGCGTGGTGTACGTCGCCGACGAGGTCCAGACAGGCTTCTGCCGCACCGGTTCCTGGTTCGCGTCCACCGACGAGGACGTGGTGCCGGACCTGATCGCGACGGCCAAGGGCATCGCGGGCGGCCTGCCGCTGTCCGCCGTCACCGGCCGCGCCGAGCTGCTCGACGCGGTCCCGCCGGGCGGCCTCGGCGGCACGTACGGCGGCAACCCGATCGCGTGCGCCGCGGCGCTCGGCTCGATCGAGACGATGAAGACCGAGGACCTCGCCGCGTCGGCGAAGCGCATCGAGAACGCCGTGCTGCCGCGGCTGCGGGCGCTGGCGGCCGAAACCGGAGTGATCGGCGACGTCCGCGGGCGCGGCGCGATGCTGGCCGCGGAGTTCGTGCGCCCCGGGACTTCGGAGCCCGGCGCCGACCTGACCAAGCGCGTCGCGGCCGCCTGCCACCGCGCCGGCGTGGTGGTGCTGACCTGCGGCACGTACGGCAACGTCGTCCGGCTGCTGCCGCCGCTGTCGCTGGCCGACGACCTGCTCGACGAGGGCCTGTCGGTGCTCGAACACGCGGTCCGGACGGAGGCCGGCGCATGACGTTCCCGTTCTGGGTCGCCGGGAAGCCGGTGACCGGCGGTGCGACCGCCGCTGTCCGGCACCCTTACGACGGTTCTCCGGCCGGGTCGCACTTCGTGCCTTCGCCGTCCGACGTCGAGGCCGCGGTGCAGGCCGCCGCCGACGTCGCGGACGAGTTCGCGACGCTGCCCGCGCACGTCCGCGCCGGGGCGTTGGACCACGTGTCCCGATCGCTGGGTGAGCGGTCCGAAGAGATCGCTTCGCTCATCACGGCCGAGTCGGGCAAGCCGCTGAAGTGGGCGCGCGGCGAGGTGGGGCGCGCGGTGTCGACGTTCCGCTGGGCGGCGGAGGAGGCCCGCCGGTTCTCGGGCGAGCTGCAGCGGCTCGACACGGACCCGGGCGGCACGGGCCGGCTGGCGCTGGTCCGGCGCGTGCCGCGCGGCCCGGTGCTGGGCATCACGCCGTTCAACTTCCCGCTGAACCTGGTGGCGCACAAGGTGGCCCCGGCGATCGCGGTGGGCGCGCCGATCGTGCTCAAGCCCGCGCCGGCGACGCCGCTGACGGCGTTGCTGCTCGGCGAAATCCTGGCTTCCGCCGGGCTGCCGGCGGGCTCGTGGTCGATCCTGCCGGTGGACAACGAGACGTCGTCCCGCCTGGTGGCGGACCCTCGGTTGCCGGTGGTGTCGTTCACCGGCTCGGTCCCCGTGGGCTGGACGATCCGCGACCGCGTGCCGCGCAAGCACGTGGCACTGGAGCTCGGCGGCAACGGCGCGGTGCTCGTCTGTCCCGATTGGACGGATCTGGACTTCGCGGCGCAGCGGATCGCGACGTTCGCGATGTACCAGGCGGGTCAGTCGTGCATTTCGGTGCAGCGGGTGTACGCGCACACTTCGGTTTACGACGCCTTGGCAGAGAAGGTGCTTTCGCAGGTGCGCGCGTTGCGGACCGGCGACCCGCGCGCCGACGGCGTCGATGTCGGGCCGCTGATCAACGATGACACGGCCTCGCGGGTGTCGTCGTGGATTTCGTCGGCGGTGTCCGCGGGTGGCCGCCTGCTGACGGGTGGCTCGCGGTCGGGCGCGACGGTGGAGCCGACGGTGCTGGCGGACGTCCCGGAGGACGCGCCGGTCATGGCCGAGGAGGTGTTCGGGCCGGTGGTTTCCCTGGTCCGGGTGCGCTCGGTGGCCGAGGGTGTCGCGCGGATCAACGCGTCTCGCTTCGGGTTGCAGGCCGGGGTGTTCACGCGGGACCTGCCGACGGCGTTCGAGGTGTCGGCGGCGCTTCGCGTGGGTGGCGTGATCGTCGGCGACGTGCCGAGCTTCCGGGCGGACCAGATGCCCTACGGCGGGGTGAAGGATTCGGGCGTGGGGCGCGAAGGCCCGGCGTCGGCGATGGCGGACTTCACGGAGGAGCGGGTCACGGTTCTGACGGGATTGACGCTGTAAGGGCCTCGTGCGCCTCGACGAGTGACGGTCCGTACCAGGTGAGGTGGCGGCCCGAGACCAGGACGTACCGCGCGTCCGGGAAGTGGTCCGGGCCGTCGTCCGCCGTGAACAGGTACGGCTCGTCCGGCAGCACCAGCAGGTCCGCGTCCGCGCTCAGGTGCGCCCGCAGCTCCTCCACGTCCGGCCGCGGGTAGCGCTCCTCCGCCGTCGCATACACGTTCGCCACGCCGACGCGGCGCAGGACGTCGCCGGCGAACGTGTCGCGGCCCAGGACCACCCACGGCTTGCGCCACACCGGGACCACCGCGTGGAAGCGCACCGGCCGGACGTCGCGCCACGCTTCCTCGGCCGCCACCAGCCAGTCCGGCTCGTCCAGCTCGTACGCCTGGGTCAGGATGCGCCGCAGCGAGCCCAGCGCGGCCGGCACGGACGTCGCCGCGGCCATCACCCACACCGGGATCCCGTTGGCGCGCAGGCGTTCCACGTCCTCCTGGCGGTTCTCCTCCGCGTTGGCCAGCACCAGGTCCGGTGCCAGGTCGAGGACCCGGTCCAGCTTCGGGTACTTCGACCCGCCCACCCGCGGAACGTCCAAATCGGACGGATGCGTGCAGTAGTCCGTCGCGCCGGCCAGCCGTCCCGGCGCGCTCACCTCGACCGCTTCGGTCAGCGACGGCACGAGCGACACCACCCGCGCCGCCGGTCCGGACAGCGGCACCGGTTCCCCGAGATCGTCGACCAGGTACGTCATGCGCGTTCGAACGACACCTTCCGCTTCTCGACGTCGACCGCGGTCAGCCGGACCGCGATCCGCTCCCCCGCCGTCAGCCGTTCCCCCGCGCACTTCGCCATCACCGTCGGGTCCTCGACGACGATCTCGGCCTTGTTCTCGTCCGCGCGCAGCACCACCGCGCTGAACTCGCCGCCGACGTGCTCGGCCAGCACCCACGCCTCGACCTGATCGATGCACGCGCGCTCGACCTTCGCGGCGAGGGTGTCCGACGCGCTCATCCGCTCCGGGACGTCGGCCAGCGCCGCGCGCACCCACTCCGGCACCTCGCGGCCGGCCGAGACGGCGAGGCAGATCTCCGTCGCGAACCGGTCGACCAGCCGCCGGATCGGCGCCGTGACGTGCGCGTACGAGCCGCCGATGCCCGCGTGCGTCGTCAGCGCGGGCAGCTCGCCGTCGAACGCCGTGTAGCCCGCGCCGCGCAGCAGCCGTGTGGTGTCCGCGTAGAGCGCCATCGACGCCGGCTGCCCCGGGTCCAGTTTGGACAGGAACTCCGAGACGGTCGTTTCGGGCGCCCACGCGATACCGAGCGCTTCGGCCGAGCGGCGCAGCCAGTCGACGGCCTCGGGCTCCGGGTCGGGCAGCGTGCGCAGGACGCCGATCCGCGCGTCGAGCATGATCCGCGCCGCGGCCATCCCGGTGAGCAGCGAGATCTCGGCGTTCCAGGCGTCGACGGCGGTGCGCGGGCGGCGGGCGAGCACCCAGCCGCCGTCCGGGTCGCCGGTGATCTCCTGCTCCGGCAGTTGCAGCTCGACGGCGCCGCGCCGGACGGCCAGCTCGCGCCGGCGCCGGCCCACCTCGGGCAGCGCGGCCACCGACGGGTGCGGGTTCCCGGCGTCGAGTGCGGCCTGCACCGTCTCGTAGTCGAACTGCTCGGTGGACCGGACCAGCGCGCGGCGCACCCGGGTGGACGTCGGCTCGCCGGCTTCGTCGGTCTCGATGGTCCAGAGCACCGCGGGCCGGACCTCGCCCGGCAGCAGGCTCGCGGCGCCTTCGGACAGCACCGGCGGGTGCAGCGGGACGTTGCCGTCGGGCAGGTAGAGCGTCTGCCCGCGCAGCCGCGACTCGCGGTCGAGCGCGCCGCCGGGCGGGACGAACGCGGCGAGGTCGGCGATGGCGTAGTGGACGCGGAAGCCGTGCGCGGTCCGCTCGACGACCATCGCCTGGTCGAGGTCCTTGGCGCCGGGCGGGTCGATGGTGACCAGCGGCAGGTCGGTCGCGTCCTCCCGGGGACCGGCGCTGGCCAGCGGGTCGAGGACGGCCGCCTCCGCCTCGGCCAGCACCTCGGGCCCGAACGACTCCGGCAGCGAAAACTCGGCACGCAGGGGGCCGAAGTCCCCGCCCGCCGAGTGTGTCCTGATCACGAGGGGAGGCACCCCCCAACCCTAACCCGGTTCCGGCCCGGAGATCGCCTGATCGGGCGCGGGCCGGTCGGGTGTACGTTGCCGGGGCATAATGAAAACCGTCACCATTGCCAGAAGGGGACTCCGACCGTGAAGATCGCGTTCGTCGGCAAGGGCGGCAGCGGCAAGACCACGCTGTCGTCGCTGTTCGTGGCGTACCTCGCCGACGCCGGCCTGCCGGTGCTCGCCATCGACGCCGACATCAACCAGCACCTCGCGGTGGCGCTCGGCGCGACCGAGGAGGAAGCGCTCGCCTGGCCGACGCTGGGCGACAACATGGCGCTGATCAAGGACTACCTGCGCGGCGACAACCCGCGGATCCCGGACGCGGCGTCGATGATCAAGACGACCCCGCCCGGCCGCGGGTCGCGGCTGGTCCGGCCGTTCGAGGACAACCCGGTCTTCGCGGCGTGCTTCCGGCAGCTGGGCGGCGTGCGGCTCGGCGTCACCGGGCAGTTCGACGAGGACGACCTCGGCGTCAAGTGCTACCACTCGAAGGTGGGGGCCGCGGAGCTGCTGCTCAACCACATGGTCGACGTCGACGGCGAATACGTCGTGATGGACATGACGGCGGGGGCGGACGCGTTCGCTTCGGGGCTGTTCACGCGGTTCGACGTGACGTTCCTGGTGTGCGAGCCGACGGTCCGCAGTGTGGGCGTGTACCGCCAGTACGCGGACTACGCACGCGACTTCGGCGTCCGGCTCGTGGTGGTGGGCAACAAGGTGACGGACGCCGAGGACGTCGAGTTCCTGCAGGAGCAGGTGGGCAGCGCGCTGCTGGGCTGGCTGTCGGCGTCGGGGCACGTCCGGGCGGCCGAGCGCGGCACGGCCCGCCCGATCGGCGAGCTCGAGCCGGCCAACCTTTCGACGCTGGCTTCGATGCGGTCGGCGGTCGACGCGGAACAGCGCGATTGGGCGCGCTACCAGCGCCAGGCGGTCGAGTTCCACCTGCGCAACGCAGCGGCCTGGGCCGGCGCCGACCTCGCCACGCAGGTCGACCCGGAGTTCGTGCTCAGCCCGCGGTTGACGGTCTAGTCGTCGTCTTCGGCATCGGCCCGCCGGGTGCGCTCCCGGGCGATGTCGAGGGCGCGCCGGGCGGTGGCCTCGTCGGGGTACGGGCCGAGCAGGTCGATCCCGCGGCTGCGTTCGAGGTGCTCGACCTGGTGGGTGCGGGTGTTGTAGTACCACCCCTGGTCCGGGTTCGGGTCTTTGGCCATGGTCTCAGGTTTCCACTCTCAGCGCTTGTACCGGTAGGGGATCTCGGTCGGTTGCCCGGTGGGCCCGAAGTCCTGCGGTGCTTCGGGTTCGGTGTTTTCGGTGAACTCGTCGAACCAGCCGCGCGGAGTGCCGCGGGGCGGGGTTTCGGGCTCTTGCCTCGTGGGTTGCGGAAGGGGCGTGTCACGGCCGGGAAAGACGGGCCGCGCGTTCGGGGTAGGCGGCGGGACGGGCGGCATGGTCCCGGGCCCGGGGAAGACGGGGCGCGCCGGAGCGGCGTGGCGGGCGGGGAAGGGTTGCGGGGTCGATTCCGGGCCGGGGAAGACCGGCTTGGAACGCTGCGGCTGGGGGTTGGTGGTTTGGCCGGTTGCCGAGGCCGGGCCGGATGTCGCCGGGGAGCCCGGCTGAGGCCCGGTTCCGTGGCTGGGGCCCTGCGGAGTGCCGGGCGGCGGGGTGGCGGGCCCCCAGGGCGGCCTGGGCAGGTGGGAGCCGACCACCGGAGGTTGCGCAGGCGGCGAGGCACCACCCGAGGCAGCCAAGGCTTCTGAAGGCTCCTCAGGCGCTGATTGCGATCCGACGGGCGGCTGAGCGCCGGCCGAAGCGGCTACGGGCTGCGAACCGGCACCGGGCGCTGCCTGCGGTTCGGCCGCCGCTGCCGGTGGCGGGGAGGACACGTCGGCTGCGGCAGCTGCGGGCTGCGACCCAGCGCCGCGCGGTTCGGCACCTGGCTGAAGCCCGGCCGAGGCACCTGCAGGCTGCGAACCGGCACCGGTCTCCGCCTGCGGTTCGGCGGCCGGCCGCACGTCGGCCGCCGGCCGCGCCTCGGCCGCCGCTGCCGGCGGCTGCGGCTGCGGCTGCGGCTGCGGCTGCGGCTGCGGCTGCGGCTGCGGCTGCGGCTGCGGATCGACAGCTGCCACTTCCTGCGGCGCGGTGGGCGGCCCGGCAGGCGAATCCGGCACCACCGGAAGAGCCGGCTTCTGCTCCGGCGAAGCCGGCACAGCCGTTTCCGCCCCGGCCGCTTCGCGCTCACCAGAAGGCGGCACGGCCTCCTCAGCCCGGGGCTCCTCCGACGGCACCGTTTCGGCCACCGCGGTTTCACCCGTCTCCGGACGAGCGGCATCCCGCGGTTCCGGCCCACCGGATGCCGGCACGGCCGCTTCCTCCGTTGGCAGTGCAGCAACGTCCGGACGATCGGGAGCCCGCTCCGCCGATTCGGCCGACGCCGCCGCTGGCCGGCTCGTGTCCCGCACCGGCTCGGCCGCAGGGGACGCGGCAGCCTCTGGCCGGTCCACCGCGCTCGGCGGCGAATCAACCGAATCCGATGCCGCTGTCGCCGGCTCAGCCGGAGCCGATGCCGGAGCCGATGCCGCTGTCGCCGGCTCAGCCGGAGCCGATGCCGCTGTCGCCGGCTCAGCCGGAGCCGATGCGGGAGCCGATGCCGGGGCCGCCGGCTCGGCCGCTTCCCGCGGCGCCGATCCGGCCGCAGGCGAGGTGGCAGCCTCCGATCGATCCGCCGAACCGACCGCAGCCGACGTAGCAATCTCCGGCTGATCCGCTTCCCGCGGCGCCGATTCGGCCGGAACCGCCCCAGCGGCCTCCGGCTCAGCCACACTCCGCGACGCCGGACCCACCTCGGCGACCTCCGGCCGATCCGCCTCCCGCGACACCGGCGCACCCGGCTCCGACGTCTCCAGGCGATCCGCGACCTGCTCCGATGGCGTTGCCGGCGCCGGTGTCTGCAGCCGATCCGCGAACTCACCCACCTCCGGACGAGACACCGAGGCCCGCGCCGAACCAACTGCCGGCATTCCTTCGGACCCGGGCGGTGCCGCCGGAGAAACCTCGACCGGCACCTCCGGAGCCGCATGGCGGGGGGCCTTCACCGGGCCTGGCAGGTCCGACTCGGCCGTCACCGACCACTCCGGCTCCACCGGCGCCGCAGACGACGCAGACGTCACCGGTGCAGGCGGCGGGTCCCTACGCGCCTCCGGAGCAGGAGCCGCCGGAGCACCCGGACGGGCCCACACCGGCTGCTCCGGCGTTCCAGGGACCGGCTGCGCCGCCGGTGGCGGTTGTGGCACCGTTCGCCACACCGGGGCCGGGCCGATGTTCATGGGCGCCGGAGCCGCCGCGGGGCCGGCTGGTGAAGCCGCCGTCGGCGGGGCTGGGCGGGCGGCCGGCTTCGGGATCGGGTCCAGGCACGACACCAGCACCGATGTGTGCTCCGGGTCCGTCACCTTCCGGCCGCTTCGCTCGCGGTAGACCATCTCGCCGTCCGCGTCCATCTCCACCAGGTAGCCCGCCTCCGCGAGCTGCTCCTCGTCGAGGTCCGCCAGCTTCTCGTACCGGGAGGGGACCACGCGATAGATCGGCCACGCCAGTCCCGCGTGCTCCGCGTGGAACTGGGCCAGCAGCGCCGCCATCTGGTGCTGCCACGGCAGCGACATCCCCTCGGCCAGCGACCGCGGCAGCACCACGTACCCCGCGTCCACCCCCGGGTACCCCTGGCCGAGCTGGTCGGCCAACGGGGTGCTGGACACCGGACGCGCGCTCTGCCGGGGCGGCTGAGGCGCGCCGAACAGCGCCGCCGGGTCACGGGGCTCGCCCGCTCCGGACTTGCCCCTCCTGCCGAATTTGCGTCCCACGTGCTCATCCTCTGCCAGTACGCGGCCGCCTGCCCGTGGAAGCGCCGCGACGTCGGGTGAATCGGTGCGATTCTGTCCAGGCCCTCGCGACCCATGCTAAACGCCGGGGCGGACCGCCTGCGGCACGACTTCGGCCTCGTCGAACGAGAAGTCCCGGGTGTGCACCGGGACGCCCGTCTGCTGCGCTTCGACGATCTTGTTGTCGCCGAGGTACATCATCACGTGGTGGATCGTCCTCGGGTCCGAGGGATCCGTGGCGAGGAACAGCAGGTCACCGGGCTGCGCGTCGCGCACCGGCAGGTACGCGCCGGCGCGGTACTGGTCGCGCGAGACTCGCGGCAGGATGATGCCCGCCGACTCGTACGCCCGGAGCATCAGCCCCGAACAGTCGTACGAATTCGGTCCCGTGGCGCCCCACACATACGGCTTCCCCTGCTCGCCGAGCGCGAAACTGATCGCCTGGCCGGCGGCCTGGCTGGGCGGCAGCAGCGCCCCCAGCCCGGTGCCGCAGGAGACGACGTCGACGACCTGGCCGACCGTCTCCACCAGCGTCGCCGCCATCGGCTCCCACTTGTGGTAGCGGTCCGGGAAGCCGGAGCGCTCCACGGCCTGGGCCGCGTCGCCCGGCCGCTTGTTCTCCCAGTCCGGCACCGCGAGCAGCACGTCGTAGAACTTGTTGACCGCGTACGGCGGGTTGGTGACCTCGGCCACCGAACCCCAGCCCATCGACGGCCGCATCTGGAAGATGCCCTGGGAGTCGCGGTCGCCGTAGGTCAGGTTGCGCAGCCCGGACTCCGTCATCCCGGCCTGGATCGCGACCTGCCACGCGCGCGGCGCCAGTGACCGCTGCTTGCCGATCGAGATGATCAGCGCGACGATGCCGCGCTGCTCGTCGTCGAGCTTGGACGCGTCGACCGTGCCGCGGTCGCCCTGGCCGGGCTGGGTCGGCCCGACCGAGGCGTCGCAGCTCATCAGGTTGACGCCCCGGGCCTGCGCCTGCTGGCTGTCGATGACGACCTTCGCGGCGACCGCGGTCACGACCAGCGCGCCGATCGCGAGGAACACGACCAGCCCCAGCCAGAGCCCCAGGCGCCGCACGGTCAGCTCGCCTGGTCGTAGTCGGCGACCCGCCAGCCGGCGTTGGTGCTCACCACCGTGATGGCGAGCTTCGGCCCGTCGGTCGGGATGGTCAGCTGCACCGAGCTCGGGTACGCCGTGCCGACGACCGGCTCACCGGTGACCTTCGTCGCCGGGATGTTCGCCGGGTCGACGGAGCTCATCACCGGCAGGTACTCCTCGGTGGTGAACGGCTTGAGCTGCGCGAGCCACTGCTCGGAGGTGATGCCGGCGGGATGGCGCACCCAGGCCGCGGCCCACTCCTTGGCGACGCGGATCGCGTCGGCGTTCGGCGTGGTCGGCGTCGGGGTGGCCAGCGGCGTGGACAGCCGCGTCGGCAGGTTCGACGTCGGGACCGGCGCCGCGATGCCGGGCGCGGTCGACGTCATCGAGGTGGTCGTCCCCGGGGCGCCCGGGGCCGCCTTGGCCTGCGGCTTGCCGAGCACCTTGGGCAGGACGATGCCGAGCGCGGTGATGAGGATCGCCAGGAACACGAGCGCGCCGACGAGGTGGCGGGGCGAGCGCAGCGGCCAGCCCCACAGGCGCCGGTAGACCGCGGCGCGGCCGCGGTTGGTGCGGATCGGCATCGGTCACCGCCCCATCACTTGGTCGGTGTCACGCGGTTCCTCGCGGACCTCGATGCCGCGCGACGGCCGGTACAGCACGAAGACCGGCTTGCCGGCGACGACCTCCGGGTCGACGCGACGCGGCTGGGCGCGCACGCCGGGGGTGCGCGGCGCGTTGTCGCTGAAGGTGGACTCGGGCGGGCGCAGGTCGGACGGCACGACGACGGGCTCGGGCTCGTCGCTCCAGCGCCGGTCGGCCACCGGCGAGGTGTCGACGCGCCGGCTCTCCTCCCGCATCGTCGGACGCCCACCGGCCCCGACGACGACGTATTCGCCGCCGTCGCCGCCGGCCGGGTTGTACTGGCCGAACACGGGAGCACCGGGACGGCCGCCGGCGGGCAGCGCGCCCGCGGACCCGCCGGCGATGGCGCCCGGCCACGCGCCGGACCACGCGGCGGCCGGCCGGGAGGCGCCGTTGTCGAGACGCTGGGCGCTGGCGAAGATCGTGGCTTCCGGCCGGAAGCGGCCCCCGCCGGCGGTGGCGCCGAGCGGGCCGCGCTGTTCGCCGTCGACGACGTCGTCGGTGTCGCGGACGTTCTGCCAGAACTCGTCCTGCGGGGTCGGGCCGGTGCGGTGGCGCTTGAAGCGGGAGAAGATCCCGCCCCCGGGCGACGGCACGGCGGCGCCGACCATGCTGACCGACATCTCGACCATCTGCCACAGCCGCCGCACCGGCCGCCCGACCATGAACAGCAGCACGGTGATGAGCCCGGCGAGGACCATCTGCGTGAGCATGTTCAGCGAGTTGCCGGCGTCGAAGATGGCCTGCAGCAGCAGGGCGTGCACCCCGGCGAGCACGGAGAGCACGACGAGGTTGAAGGCGACGCCGCCGGCGACCTTGAGCACGCGGCGCAGGATCTCCGGGTGCAGCAGGGCGACGAGCCCGATGAGCGGGGCGGTCAGGGCGAAGAGGCGGATGAGGACCTGGGCGAGGAGCACGCTTGCCTTGGCCAGGAGCTGGAAGAGCGAGTAGACGAGGGCCTGGCCGAGGGAGAGGAAGCCGGCGCCGGTGCGGCCGCCCGCTTCGCCGGTGAAGTAGCCGGTGGCCGGGCCGAGCTTGGTGGAGATGTCCTTGTAGGCGTTCTTCTTGGCGTCGATGACGGCCTGGTTGCCGTCGTCGCCGTTGACCAGCTGGTTGCGGGTGAAGGCCTGCGCGTCGAGCAGCGGCTTGCCGAACTGCTCGGCCTGCGGCGCCGACGGCGTGCCGAACTCCCCGCGCAGCCAGTTGTTGTAGACGATCTGCGTGTGGAGCTGGGTAGGCAGGATGTCGCGGACGATCCGGTCACCGCTCTCGTCGACGAACCCCGCCTGGATGTTGGTGGTCGTCTGGACGATCGCCTTGTCGATCGGGTCGAAGTACCGCAGCATCGCCAGTGACGACGCCGCCAGCCACACGCCGGCCAGCGCGTAGAGCGCCCGTTTGCTGACCGAGGCCAGGTCTCCCCGCCAGATGTTGCGGAACATCATGATCGACAGGATCAGGGCGACCAGGCCGAACAACTGGGCGTAGATATTGTTGTAGACCTTCTCGGCGCCGGACTTCACCGCGTTGTAGATCGGGTTCAGCAGGCCGCCCTCGAGCACCGTGTAGTGCAGCGAGTTGGTCGCGCCGACGATGTTCTTGCCCAGGTTGAACAGCTGGTTGCCACCCCAGGTGTCCAATGTGGACCCCGGCGGGGTGAGGCTCACGGCCGAGCAGTTGGTCTCGAAGGTGTTCCAGACCATGCCCGCGTAGCCGTAGTCGATGTAGGCGCTGTTCGGCTCGCCGTGGCCCTCCGGCGGGTCGATCGCGCCGACCATCCCGGCGCCCGGGCGTTCCGGGTTCGGCGCCTCGCCGCACGCCGCCGCGCTGGCCGCGGGAGCCGTGGCGATGGCCTGCAGGCCGAGGACCAGCATGACGGCGAACATGGTCGCCTTGCGGCTCGGCACGCGCCGGGCCCGCGGGCCCTCCTTGATGCGGCGCTTCAGGGCGTGCCACCCGGCCGCCAGCGCCAGCAACACCGCCACCGTGAGCAGGGTGTTCATGCCGCACCCCCCGCGGCCGCCACGGGATGCGGCTCGGGCCGGTGACCGGGGCCCGCGCCCCGATCCGCGCGCACGCCTCGCTGCCGGGCCGCGTTCATGCGGCGTCCCGGCCGGTGCCGCCCTTTCCACCTGACCGGGCGTGTTGCTGTTGCCCGTTGGACGGCTGGACGCCGCCCTCCACCTCGCCCGTCTCGGACGCCAACGGGTCCGGGGCGCCCAGGAGGTTCTCGTCGGCCAGGCCGACCTCCAGTTCCGCCGCCAGCTCGAAGTCCTGCTCCAGCTCGATGTCGTCCTCCGGGGGCACGGGAACGTACGGCTTCTTCTCCTCCGACGGCAGCGCCAGCTCGTTGCCCGGACGCCGGGATGCCGGCGACGCGTCCTTCGAGCCCGGTGTCGTGTCCATGACCGCCCGCAGGTGGTCCAGGTGCGGGCCGGAGAAGTCGACGCGGATGCGCTCCACGCCGCCCGCGCCGTCGCCGAAGATGAACTGGCGGGGCTCCACGTCCCGCTCCAGGCCCCGCTGCGCTCCGGGACGACGGCCGAGCGCCGCCACGACCTGCTCGTAGCCCACCCCGACCGGGACCTTCAACAGCCGCAGGGCGTCGGCCTGGGCGTCGTCGTCGTCCAGGCGACCGACGAACACCGAGTCCAGCAGCGCCACGAAACCCTGGATCTTCAGGAAGTCCGCCGGGATCTGGGACGACAGCAGGACACGGACGTTCCACTTGCGCGAGTCGCGCGCGAAGCGGTTCATCAGCACGCGGCCGGTCGGGACCTCGGACAGGAAGAACGCCTCGTCGATCCAGACGCCCTTGCGCAGCTCCTTCGGCTTCTCGTACACCGACCGCTGGGTCAGCCACGCCGCCAGGTTGAGCATCTCGACGCCGAGGGACTCCGCGTCCGTCCAGTACTCGCGGGGGACGCCGTCCTTCGGCAGGGTCAGCCCGGCCATCGTCAGGACCGTCAGCCGGTCGTCGCGGGTCTCCGAGTACGGGTCCGCGTCGGACTCCGGGATGAGCAGGGCCATCCGCTCGCGCATCTCGTCGAGGAAGTCCGCGACGACGACCGCGTGCTCGTGGTGTTCCGAAGAATCCCGGCGCAGGGCGTCGATCACCTGGCCCGGGTCGGCGTCGAACCGGCCGCCGACGGCGCGCACCGCGCGCAGCAGCACGATCCGCGTCTGCGCCATGCGCGAGACCTCGTACGGCAGGACACCCGTCAGCACGTCGAGCACGAGACGTCGCCGCGTCGCGCCCGCTAGGGCCTTCTCGCGGCGCCAGGAGCGCTCGGGGTCGTCCTCGTCCATGAAGTGCTCGATCAGCGGCTCGGCGACCACGCGGTACGGGTTCAGGATCCCCGGCTGGGCGTTGAGCAGGTTGATCGGCCGCGCGTACGGCCGCAGCTCCGGCAGGTCGCACAGCCGCGACAGCGGGCCGGACGGGTCGAGGATCGTCCAGTTCGCCCCCGCGCGCAGCGTCTTGTAGACGATGCCGCCGCCGAGGAACGACTTACCACCACCCAGGCCGGCCACCATCGCGGTCAGGCCGGAGCCGTCGCGGATCTCCTGGGCCATCCACGGGTCCCAGGCCACCGGGCGGCGGGTCGCCGTGCACGTCTCGCCGAGCAGGATGCCGCGGCGGTCGCCGACCTCCGCGGTCGCCGTCGGGACCGCCGAGGACGCCCACACCACCGAGCCGCGGCGCATGTACGCCGCCGAGGCCAGGGGCTCGCCCGGGATGAACTCCCTGGCCATCGCGTACTGGGCCTCGGGGTGCTCGATGGCGATCTTCGGCTTGTACAGGTCGAGCAGCTGCTGGGCCAGGCGCAGCGCGTCGCGCTCGGTCGGGCCGGACACCGCCAGCCGCCACCAGGACCGGACGCGGGTGGCCAGCGCGGTGAAGCCCGACGTCATCTCGTCGTCGATCTCCAGCACGCGCCCGGCCTGCCGGGACAGCGACTGCGGCGGCTCGAGCTCGTGCTCGTCGGTGTAGTGCTTGACCTGCGAGCGCACCTTGTTCATCTGCCGCTGCAGCTCGCCGGCCACCTCTTCGGGGCGCCGGACGTAGATGCGCGCGGACACCTCGACCGCGGCGGGCAGGCGGTCGGCGTGCTGGATCCACGGGTCGTCGACCTCGGGGATCTGCAGGCCGTGCATCTGCCCGACGGTCAGGACCGCCAGGTGCCGCGAGACGCCGGCGTTGGAACCGGTGCGGCCGCGGACGGTCACCGTCGGCGCGTACGGCTCGGCGTAGAAGTCGGCGGCGTCGGTGAAGCTGGCCAGGTCCTCCGGCTCCCAGGCCGCGCCCGGCACGGCGGGCATGTTCCGCGGCGCGGGCAGGCCCAGCGAACAGGACCGGTGCATCAGCCAGGACATCTCCTCGGCGTGCACCGGGCGGCCTTCCAGCCCGGCGCTGCCGATGACCTGGTCGAGGTGCTCGACCTCGGAGTCGAGCGCGGTCAGCTCGGCGTCGACGGCCTCGGGCAGGATCTTGCGCAGCACCGGCGCGGCGCGCTCGACCGCGCGGTCGACCATGCGCCGGGTCTGCACCTGGACGCCCAGGTAGACCTCTTTTTCGGCCATCGAACGGCCCATCAGCTGCTGCTGCTCGCCGATCAGGTAGTCGTCGAACGACAGCGCGCCCGGGACGTCCGCCGGGCGGCCGTGGGCGTTGTAGACGTGCGCCTCGGCCCACATCCGGATCGGGTACGGCCGGTTCGTAACGCGCAGGTGCAGCCAGCGGCCCTGCAGCTCGGCGTACTGGCCGGCGATGGCCGCGATCAGGTCGCGCCGCTGCGAGTCCGAGCGGAACGACCAGCGCTGCGGCGCCAGCCGGTACCAGGCGTAGACCTCGACGCCGGTGCGGACCAGGTGCCCGTCGATGCTTCGCACCGCGATCGACGGGGTATACGCCGGGATCGCCTGCTCACCGGTCAGGCGCGACTTGTTCCCCGAACCGTTCCGCGACGCGCGGACCTGCTCGGGCGGTTGCCATGCGCCCGAGTGCGTGTCCCGACCCCGTTTTCCTCGGCTACCGCCGCGACCGAACAACGACTACCTCCCGGCCCGAGCCGCACTGCTGCGGCTCCGGCGCGCTCGTGGTGCTCCCTGGGTGAAAGCCGCACCCGGCGGGCCGCCGTGGTGCTGGTACTGCCGCCTTCGGCGGTGCTTCGGCAGCGGGCGCTCGGCCCGCACCCGGACGCGGCTGGCGCTGACCGCGCCGCCCGTGCCCGTGGTCCGTACCCGGGGCGTGTTCAGCTCGCGCCCGGCCATCGCGACCACGGCGCCGAGCGGGCGCTCGTGGCTGATCTTGGCCGTGAGCAGCCGGGTGATCACGATGGTGGCGACGAACGCCCACGCCGTCGAGAAGAACCCGAAGCCCCACCCCGCCCAGCGTTCGACGCCGAGCACGAGGAAGAACGTCGGGATGCCGATGAGCCAGGCGACGTACCGGGCTCTCCAGGGAAAAGTCGCTTTCGGCGGGCCGAGCCACACGGCGTCGACCCGGTAAACCTCGTCATCGGTCCTGATGCGCACGCGGGCCCCGCCTCAGCCGGTGAACAGGCCGGCGATCCACTGGCCCACGTTCACGCCCGCGCCGCTGACCGCGAGACCGATGATGGCGAGCGCGATGACCACGCCGGCGAGCCGGCGCATGACACCGGCGTTGTCGCCCTTGCCGCCGCCCAGCCACAGGAGCAGGAGCGCGACGGCCAGCAGCACCAGGGGGATGACGTTGTCGAGCAGCCACTGGCGCACGTTTCCCGTGCCCAGTTCGCCGGCGGCCAGCGTGTCGAGGGTGGTCAAGGTCATCATCGCGATACTCCCGGTGCGCGGTGGGGGCCGCGCGGTTCTGGCTCAGGCGGTGCTTCGAACAACATCATGGGGGCTACGAGGGGTAGTGGTCAAAGTGCGCAGCGTGGAGGCCGGCTGGCTTGTCAACCGACGTGGTGCGGATGGCACGCGAAAACTCCACGCCCACCATCATCGCGGCAAGGGCCCTCGGGTTGAACCCCGGCCACCCATACTTCTCAGTGTGCTGACGAACTCACCCCATTGCCCGGGATTTGCTCACTGTGGGTACTTGCACTCGAGCCGTTGTGCGGCCCGGAACAGTGTTGCATGACACGAACGGCCGCGTCCTCCGAGTCCGCTCTGTGATGACCGTCGGCCGGTCGGCACGCATGTCGATCTTGGGAGCGCTCGCTGTCCGTCACAGGGCGCTCGGCACCTCACAACGTTTTCACTACATAGCGTGATCTTGGAAAGAGTTCAGGGTCTGCCGAGCGCGAAGACGCCGTCCGGGAAGGCGCCGGCCTCGACGAGGCGCCGGCTCAAACCACGGCACAGCTCCTCGAGCCGCGCGGCCTTCTCGGCACCGAGGTGGTCCCACGGCCCCCGCGCGGCCGCCTCGGTCGCCGCCTCGAGGCGGTCGCGCAGCGCGGTGCCCGCTTCGGTGAGCCCGCCTTCGGCGTCGAGGATCCCGCGGTCCTTCAGCCGGCTTTCGGCGGCGGCCCACTGCTCGTCGCTCCAGCCACGGGTCAGCTTGGCGGCGGCGGTGACGAACCCGCGTCCGGTGGCGCCGTGGGTGACGAGGGCTTCGAGCCCGCCGAGCCCTTCGAGGACGAGCGCCGCGATGTGCCCGTCACCGCGGTGCTCGCGCAGCAGCGTGACGGCGTGCCAGAGCACGAGGTGCGGCTCGGCCGGCCAGGCGAGCCCCGCGTGCGCGGCGTAGAGGGGACGCCCTTCGCCGGCGCACCCCTCGCTCGCCTCGCGCGCGAGTTCGGCGGCTTCGGCGACTTCGTCGCTCTTGACGTGGTCGCCGAGCAGGCGGGTCAGCGCCCGGTCGGTGCCGTCGAGCCGCGCGGCCAGGACCTGCTCCGGCGTCGCCAGGGTCCAGGCACGCGGGATCACCCGGGCGACGACCTCGGGGTTGAAGTTGTAGAAGGTGGCCGCGACGACCTCGGCCCCGACGGCCCCCATGGCCGCGGACCGCCCGGCGAAGTACGGCATCCGGCCCGGCCGCAGCCCGAGACCGGTGAGCGCGGCGTCGACTTCGGGCACGAAGTACACGAAGGCGTGCAAGGAGTCGAAAGCCGACTTGAACCGCTGCTCGTCACCCGCCATACCCGCACCCTACTACCGGGTAACCACCCGGCGGAACCACTTCTTGACCGATCGCCAAGGGGCATCACTCGTGATCCGGCGGGCATCACGCGTGTCTGGACGGGCATCACGCCGATGCCTCTCCCATCACGCGAGATGCCCCCGCAGTCACGGGTGATGCCCCTCCAATCACACGTGATGCCCCTTCGGGCACGTCGTGAGTGGGCGGACGAGCTGGCATGTAAGCCGGATCCTGTTCCCCGGTCGCCTTGCGGCTCGCGGGGCGGCGGCCATCCATCTCGGCCTGCCGTCGCCGGCAGGCTCCAGCGGCCTACCCGCAGGCTCGGACGGGCCGTCCTCGAACGCCTGCGCAGGAGCCCGGGGGCTCCCTCTTGGCCTTGCTCCGGGTGGGGTTTACCTAGCCGTCCCGGTCGCCCGGGACGCTGGTGGTCTCTTACACCACCGTTTCACCCTTACCCCCGTCCGGGACGGGGGCGGTCTGTTTTCTGTGGCACTTTCCCGCGGGTCGCCCCGGGTTGCCGTTAGCAACCACCCTGCCCTGCGGAGTCCGGACTTTCCTCGAGCCGGTCACCCGGCTCGCGACCGCCCTGCCAGCTCGTCCGCAGGCTGGATCGTAGCTCAGTAACCGGCCACCGCCTCGGTGTGGTGGCGGGGCCGGAACTCCGGCGCCGGCGCGGCGGGCGCCGGGTGCTGGCGGGCCAGCTCGGTCGTCCAGTGGAGCACCGCGGCGGGGCTGTCGAGGCCGATCAGGCCGACGAGCCGGCCGTGGCGGACGAACCCGGTGATGGGCCGGGTGCCCGGGACCGGCGACTCCAGCAGCACCGTGTCGGTCGCCAGGGACGGCCGGCCGGCGACCTGGATACGGACGCCGTGCTGCTCGGACCAGTACCGCGGCACCGGCGTGTAGGCCGGGGACCCCTGCGGCCCGGCGAGGAGGTTCTCGGCGGCCGCGCGGCTCATCTCGACGGCGTTGAGCCAGTGCTCCTCCCGGTGTGGCGTGGGGTCGAAGCGGAGGTTGGGCCAGCGGGCAACGTCGCCGGCCGCGACGATCGTCGACGACCCGACCACGTGGCACGTCGGCGCGCAGACGACGCCGTCGTCCAGCGGCAGCTTGGCGCCGCGCAGCCAGGACACCGCCGGCACGCTGCCCACGGCGACGACGACGCAGGCGACGTCGAGGGCGCGGCCGTCGGCGAACTCGAGGCCGACGCGGGTGGGCGCGGGCCGCCAGCGGCGGATCGTGGTGCCGAGCTCGAGGCGGACGCCGCGGGCGGTGTGCAGTGCCGTGAGCCAGTCGCCGATGTCGGGCCCGAGGACGTCGGCCAGCAGCGATCTCGCGCGGCCGAAGAGGACGACCTCGCGATTCATCTCGCGCAGGCTGGAGGCGACTTCGCAGCCGATGAAGCCGTCGCCGATGACGGCGACCGGGCCGGGGTTCGAAGCGAGGGCGCGCTGGAGGGCGACCGTGTCGGCCAGGGTGCGGACGACGACCACGCGCGGGTGGCCGTGCGGCGCGCCCGGCATCCGGCGCGGTTCGACGCCGGTGGCGATGATCAGGCCGTCGTAGGGCAGTTCCTCGTCGCGGAGGTGGACGACCTGCCGGTGCGGCGAGAGCGCGGTCACCGGCGTGTCGAACCGCCACTCGGCGTCGACCGCGAGCGGGTCGGCGAGCTGCGTGTCCGCGCGGCTGACCGCGCCGGTCAGCAACTGCTTGGACAGCGCCGGGCGGTGGTAGGCGATGCCGGGCTCGGCGCCGAGGACGACGACTTCGCCGTCGAACCCGAGTTCGCGCAGCCGTTCGGCCGCGCGCAGGCCGGCCAGGCCGGCTCCGGCGATGACGATGCGTTCGCTCATCGGGTGGCTCCCAACAGGTGGATGGCTCTCATCGGGCAGGCGCGCGCGGCGGCCTGGACGTGCGGGACCAGCTGGGGTTCCGGGCGCTTCTCGTAGGCGAGCTGCCCGTCCTGGCCGAGCTGGAAGACCTGGGGCGCCTCGGCCTGGCAGACGCCGTAGGCGTGGCAGCGCTGGCTGTCGACGTCGACGCGCACGGTGGCCGGCTCCAGGGTCTCGGGCGGCGCGGTGACCAGCCCGGCGCGGGCCAGCACGTTCGCGGGCAGCACCCGCAGGACCGACAGCAGCACCGGCGGGACGAGCAACGTGATGCCGGCGAGCCAGACGACGGCGAGGTGCCCGCTCGAGATGGCGCCGAGCCAGGCGTGCGCGGCGAGCAGGCCGATGGCGAGGTACCCGACCTGGTGGAAGCGCAGCCAGCGGCCTTCCCGGGTGCCACGGCGCAGGCCCGCCGTCACCGAGACGGCGATGACGAGTTCGAGGCCGGCGATCCCCAGCGCGTGCCGTGGGGTGCCGTCGTAGAAGGGCACCAGCAGGTCGGCGACGCCGAACGGGTCGTCCTCCAAAAAGAGGAAGGTCAGCCCGTGCAGGGTGCCGAGGGCGAGGGTGAACGCGGCGAGCACGACGTGCCCGGTGCGGATCGCGTCCTGGCCGCTGAACCGGCGGACCCAGCCGGTGGCGGCCAGGACCCCCCAGCACAGCGTCAGGCACATGGCGACGTAGGTGAGGCGGCCGGACAGCGCGGCGGCCTCGACGATCCCGGTGTCGTGCGGCGACACCGGGACCAGCGCGGCGGACAGGGACATGGGGCGGCTTACCTCCGGGTGCGCGGCGAGGTCCTGCCGGGGGTTCCGAGCAGGCGGAGCAGGCCGAACGTGGCGACGGCGGCGAGGGCCACGAGGACGGCGCCGGCGGCGATGGCACCGCCGCCGAGGGTGTCGTCCTCGGTGGCGGAGACGAGCAGGGACGTGGTCTCGGCGAGCCCGGTGCTCTCGAGGAGCGTCAGGTGGCCGAGCGCGGTGTCGACGGCGGTCTGGGCGAACGCGCGGACGTCGTCGTCGCGGGTGCCCGCGCGGACGTCGGAGGCGAGCCCGAAGAGGGTGCCGTACTCGGCGCGGAGGCGGTTGACGTAGGCGCGGTCGAACGCGTCGCCGGAGCCGGCGGCTATCTCGTCGGCCCAGGCGCGCTCCTGGTCCGTGGGCTCCCCCGGCAGGGTGACCGCGAGCCGGTCGGCGACCGCGCGCAGGGCGACGTCGAGCCGGGCCTGGTCGTCGGCGATGCGGACGGCGACGGCACGCACGCGCCGGTTGGTGGCCCGGTCGACGGCGAGCCTGCTCGCCGGCACGGCCCACAGCGTGTGCTGCTTGAGCCGGGTCAGCAGCGCGCGGTCGGACTGCTGCAGTTCCCCGGCCGACGCCGGGACGGCACAGCCCAGCACGAGCGCGGCCGCGGCGGCCAGCAGCGCCACGAATCGGAGCGGCATCCCCGTTGTCCCTTCGCGAAGGAGTCCTCACCTCCTGTTACGGGGAGAACGTGTGATCCGGTTCTCACCGTCACCTTTTAGTGACCTGTGACGTGTATCACAAGACACATTGTGAACCGGGTTGCGACGGCAGCCGTCGGCACCCTGTCGAATTGGTCCGCGAAACTGATACATATGGCCTATTAAGTGTTTTTGCGCTACGCTCCGATGACCCCTCGGTCCGCCAGTCAGGTGAGGTTGCGAGCTTTATGGAAGCACTGGGCAGAGAAAGTCGCGGCCACGTCGGCTACGCCTCGTCCGCCACGGCGGTCGACGCCGGCCCCGCCGCGGGCGACGACCTCGTCCCCCTGCTCTACAAGGACTTCCGCGCCACCCTGTTTGCGCAGGTACTGGCCCTGACCAACCACGACCGGCAGTGGACCGAAGACGTGGTGCAGGAGACCATGATCCGGGCGTGGCAGCACTCCGCCACGCTCGAACGCGAGCCCGGAATGCTGCGCGGATGGCTGCTCACAGTGGCCCGGCGGATCGTCATCGACGGCTGGAGGAATCGCCGCGTCCGCCCCCAGGAGGTCGCTCTGGAGATCCCGGAAAACGCCGAGTCCGCGGACCGGGCGGACAGCTCGTTAGCCGCGCTAACGATTACCAGAGCATTGCGTGAACTGGACGCGAAATATCAGTCCGTCATCTACGAGACGTATCTCGCCGGAAACACCGTTCGGCAGGCGGCGGAAATTCTCGGAATTCCGGAGGGAACCGTCAAATCGCGGTTGTACACGGCGATGCGGCAATTGCGGAAGGCGCTCGGGGAAGTGGCGGTCCGATGAGGGAGTGGAAGGGCGACGCCGCGGCCTACGGGCTCGGCGTCCACGACGATCCGGAAAGCTTCGAAGCCCACCTGCTCGGCTGCGCCCGCTGCCGGGCCCGGGTCGCCGGGTTCACCCCGGTGGCCGGCGCACTGGCCGAGGCGGTGCGGCTCGGCTACCTGCCGCCGGACGACGGTGCGGCCCGGCGCCGGAAACCGGCGGGGCCGGCAGCCCTGCGGGGGCCGGTGGCCGGCCCGCTCCTGCTGCTCGCGCTCGGCGTGGCCGCGATGGCCCTCTGCGCACACCGGCCGGCGGTGGGGAAGATCCGGTTCGCAACCGCTGCGTCCATCGTCTCCCCTGGTCAGGTCGTGGCCGGTACCGGCCGCGGACCTCGGTCTCTCCCGTGGTCGGCCGGTTTCCAGTAGTCTGCCCCAACCCAACATGAAAGTCCTTACGGTGGATACCGAAGTAAATCCCGAGCACCCCGGCAGCGGGGCTTCGGTACCGAAGCGTCCCGCCCCGCGGCTCCCCGGCCGCGAGCCCGAGCTCGGCCGCCTGACCGGTCTCTTCCCGGTGGTGCTGGGCGGCACGGCCGCCAGCGCGGTGCTGGCCGGCGAGTTCGGCATGGGCAAGAGCGCTCTCCTGCGGACCGCCGCGGCGCTGGCCGCGGACGCGGGCTTCACCGTCGCGACGGCCACCGGGTCGCGGCTGGAGAGCCACCTGGCCGGCGGGCTCGTCCGCCAGCTGGCCGACGCGCTCGAGGAGCCGGGTGCGCCGCCGCGCCCCCCGGTCGCCGAGCTGTGCGGGCCGGCCGGCGAAAGCGAAGCGCTCGACCTCTTCTTCCGGATCGTCCGCGACGCGACCGACCGCGGGCCGCTGTTCCTCGGCATCGACAACATCCACCTGGCCGACGCCTGGTCCATGCGGTGCCTGGCCTACATCCGCAACCGCGTGCTCGACCTGCCGGTGCTGATCGTCCTGACGTCCGTCGTCGGCTACCCGCCGCACCGCGAGGTCGCGCTGCTGGACGTGGTGGGGAGCATGCCGCTCACGATCACGCTGAACGGCCTCGGGGACGCGGCCGCGGCGGAGATCCTCGGCCTCGCCCCCGGCGAGCTGGCCTCCGCCTGCCGCGAGGCGACCGGCGGCAACCCGGTCCTGCTGCAGGCATTGCGGCCGCGGCTGCTGCCCGGCGCGGACCCGCACGAGCTCGGCTCGTCGCTGATCGGGCAGGTGCTCACCACGCGGGTGCAGGAGTTCCCGCACGCGCCGGCCATCCTGCACGCGGCGGCGATCCTCGGCGAGGACGCCGGCTTCGACCTGCTGGCCCGGCTGGCCGGCGTCGACGAACTCGACGCGCTGCAGGCGATCGACACCCTGGTCCGGTTGCACGTGCTGAACAACAGCGACCAGCCGACGCTGACCTACTCGTTCGTCCGCAACTCCCTGCTGAAGGACATGCCGCAGACCACGCGGGCGGTCAACCACTCCCGGGCGGCGAAGCTGCTGACCGAGGCGGGGGCGCCGCCCGAGCGCGTGGCCGCGCACCTGCTGGAAGCGACGTCGATCCGGATCCCGTGGGCGGTGGACGTGCTGCGGCTGAGCGCGCGCGACGCCGTGTTCTCCGGGCAGGCCGAGCTGGCCGCCCGGCACCTGCGGCGGGCGCTGGAGGAGCGGCTGACGTCCGGGCGCCGGATGGCCGTGCTGCTGCAGCTCGCGCACGCGGAGTTCCAGTTCGACCCGCCCGGCGCGGCGAAGCGGGTGCGGGAAGCCGTCGACACGGTCGGCAACCGCGAGACAGCCGCGTACATCGCCACGGCGATGCTGCTGTCGCTCTGCGGCGGCCAGGACGCCCGGCTCGGGATCAGCGCGGCCGGCCAGATCGCGGCGCGGCTCGACGCGGGCGGGCCGGACGCGGTGTGGCCGCTGCTGTGCATGACGTACCTCGCCGAGGCCGGCAGCAGGCTCGGCCCGCCCCCGGAGTTCCGCGACTTCGAGGAGCAGTGGGCGCCGCTGACCGACCCGGCGGCCCAGCGGAGCCGCTCGGCGCTGCTGGCGCTCGACGCCGTCCGCAGCGGCGACTCGGCCCAGGACGCGGTCGGCCACTTCGCGGACGCGCTGACCGGCGACGACGGTGAGTTGTTCGAGCAGCACTACTTCTTCACGCTGGCGACGGCGGTGCTGTCGGACGAGCCGGCCCACGTCGACCGGCTGTGCCGGGTCCTCGACGTCGAGCGCGAGCCGTGGGACGTCCACGTGCCGCACGGCGCGCTCCCCACCCTGGCCCGCGGGATCGCGCTGCAGGCCAGCGGCGACCTGCAGCGCGCGAGCGTCCACTTCGAATCGCTGCTGCGCCGCTTCGACGAGCGCGGCGGCACGACGACGTGCCCGGTGGGCGTGCTGTGCGCGGCGAAGCTCGTCGAGTGCTGGGTGGACCTGGGCCGGTTCGAGGCGGCGACGTCGTTGCTGGACCGGATGGACTTCGTCGCCAGCCAGGGCCTGTTCACGCACACGTATCTGCTGTACGCGCGCGGGCGCCTGCGCGTGGCGACGGGGTACACGCGCTTCGGGTTCGAGGACCTGCTGAGCTGCGGGCGGCGGCTGGCGCACCACGGAATGCGCTTTCCGGGGTTCGTGCCGTGGCGCGCGCACGCGGCGCGGGCGGCGCTGGCCCTCGGCCAGACCGACGACGCGGCCCGCCTGGCGGAAGAGGACATCAACGCGTCGGCCCGCTGGGGCGCGGCGCGGCCGTTGGGCACGGCGCTGACGACGTTGGGCCTGGTCCGCGAGGACGACGAAGCCGAGCGCGCGCTGCAGAAGGCGATCACGACGCTGCGGTCGTCACCGTCCCGGTTGCAGCTGGCGACGGCGCTGACGGAGCTGGGCACGCTGCAGGCCCGCCACGGTCAGTCGGAGAAGGCGATCGAGACGCTGCGGCAGGCGGTGGAGCTGAGCGAGCAGTGCGGAGCCCGGCCGTTGGCGCGCCGCGCGGCGGAGGAGCTGAGGTCGGCGCGCCGGGCGTTGACGCCGGCGAAGGACAACGAGCACGGGCTGACCCGGCAGGAGAACCGCATCGCGGTGATGGCGGCCCAGGGGTTGACCAACCGCGAGATCGCGACGGCACTCCACCTGACGCGGCGGACGGTGGAGCTGCACTTGTCCGGCGCGTACCGGAAGCTGGGGATCCCGGGGCGGGCGGAGCTGGGTGGGGCGCTGGCGAAGTCTTCGCAGCGGGCGGACGGTCGCTGACAGGTCCCGGCGAGCGCCCCAATGTGGCGTTGGTTGCTCCATCCATGCCCCCGCCACCACCGACAAAAACCGGCCGCGGTTAGCGTGAACGCGTGAACCTCCTCGCGGGCGCAGGCAGCCTGCTGCTCCTCGCCGGTGTGCTCGTCTTCGCGATCGTGCGGCCGCGGGGGTGGCCCGAAGCCGTTGCCGCCGTGCCGGCCGCGGGGCTCGCTCTGCTGCTCGGCCTCGTGCCTCCCGCCGCTGCCGGGGAGCGGGCCGTCGAGATCCTGCCCACCCTGGGCTTTCTGGCCGCCATCCTGCTTCTGTCCTTTTTGGCCAATGTCGACGGTGTCTTCGCCTGGCTCGGGAACCGGCTCGCCGAGGCGTGTCACGGGCGGCCGCGGCGGCTGCTCGTGCTCACCTTTGCCGCCGCCGGCGGCGTCACCGCGATCCTCAGCCTCGACGCCACCGTCGTGCTGCTCACCCCCGTCGTCCTCGCGACGGCGACCAGCCTGCGGCTGCCCGCGCGGCCGCACGTCTACGCCTGCGCGCACCTGGCCAACTCGGCGTCGACGCTGCTGCCCGTCTCCAACCTGACGAACCTGCTGGCCTTCGCCGCGTCCGGGCTGACCTTCGCCGGGTTCACCGCGCTGATGGCCTTGCCGTGGCTCGTCACCATCGGCATCGAACTGCTCGTGTTCCTGTGGTTCTTCAAGGCCGACCTGCGGCCGCGCGAAACGCCCGAACCGCGGCAGCACCTCGAGACGCCGACGTTCGCCCTCGTCATCCTCGGCCTCACGCTCGCCGGGTTCGCGGTCGGGCAGCTCGGGCACGTCGAACCGGTCTGGATCGCCGCGCTGGCCGCGCTGATCCTCGGCGTGCGGGCGCTGGCCCAGGGCAAGATCCGGCCGTGGCAGCTGGTCACCGAAGCCGCGCCGCAACTGTGCCTGTTCGTGCTGGGCCTGGCGGTCGTCGTCGAGGCCGTGTCGGAGCACCTGCTCGGCGGCGTGCTCCGCGACGTCCTGCCGACGTCGACGGGACTGGCCGACCTCCTGGTGGCGGCCGGGGTGGCGGCGCTGCTGGCCAACCTCGTCAACAACCTGCCGGCGACACTCATCCTGCTGTCGGTGCTGGGCCCGCACCCGGCGCCGGGCGTGCTGCTGGCCGTGCTGCTCGGCGTCAACATCGGCCCGAACGCGAGCTACCTCGGCTCACTCGCGACGCTGCTGTGGCGCCGGACGCTCCCGGAACCGCCCTCCCCCAGGACGTTCCACGCACTGGGCGCGCTCACGACCCCGCTGAGCCTGGCCGCGGCGACCGTAGCGCTCTGGCTCGGCCTCAGCTGGGCCGCCTGAACGGGCAGCACGCGTGATCAGGCAGGCATCACGCGTGCTTGGCGGGGCATCACGCGTGATCAGCCGGGCATCTTGATCGTCTGGCCCGGGTGCATCGTCGGGCCGCAGTCGTCGAGCGGGCCGCCGAAGCGGTTCGCCGCCACCGCCGGGATCGTCTGGGCCGCGTACTCCTGGGCCGCCTTCAGCTTCGCCGGGTCCGTGACCGCGTCGCGGCGTACCCAGTCGCCGTTGCGGAGGCCCTCGATCGGGGAGCTGTAGATCAGCTCGTAGTCGCGGTCGAGACGCGGGTCCAGCGCGATGCCGTTGCCCGCCGCCCAGGGGCCCCACGAGTGGATGAACGTCGGCTTGACCGTGTCGAACACGTAGTCGCGGAGGCCCTGCAGGTCGTTGTCGTGCACCAGGTCGGCGATCGGCTTGTTGACCAGGCCCGCCATGTCGACCAGCTCCAGCCGGCTCGTCATCGACGAGCCGCCGAGGTCGGGCAGCAGCAGGGACGCCTTCTGCAGGCCGAGGATGTCGGCGTAGGTGTTGAAGCCGCGGCCGAAGCGGTCGGCCACCAGGCACGCCGTGATGTTCGGGTTCTTCGCGAACTTGTCCGCCGCCGCCGCGAACCCGACGGCCGTCGGGACGAACGCGCCCACCAGCACCACGACGATCCCGACGCGCAGCAGCGCCCGCCGGTGGCGCAGCAGCTCACCGGCCGACAGCGTGCCCGCGATGACCCCCAGCGCCCAGATCGGGCTGGCGAACCGGTGCTGGTACATCCAGTCGGGGACCATCACGCCGTACGCGACGATCCCGAGCCCCAGCGGCACCAGCAGCGCGATCAGCGGACGCCGCCACGGCGCCTTGACCAGCGCGAACGCGATCACCAGCGCCAGCACGACCACGCCGGCCCAGCCCGCGTAGCCGACCAGCTCGAACGGCCGCTTCACCGCGTCGAGGCCGGGCAGGCCCTGCTGCTTCGCCACCGACGGGTTGGCCAGCAGCCGCCCGAACTCCGTGTACCGCCAGACGACGTACGCGCCGAACGGCACGGCGAACGCCGCCACCGACAGCAGCGCCAGCCGGAAGCTCTTCCAGAACAGCCCGGACCGCAGCAGGAACAGCGCCGCGAGCGGGTACGCGCCCGCGTAGATCAGGCCTTCCGGGCGGGTCAGCGCGGCGAACGCGACCATGACCCCGGACCAGAGCGCGACCTTCGGCGTCAGCAGCACGTCGCGCTTCACCGCGACGAACAACGTCACGCCGAGGGTGACGACCGCGAACGCGAACAGCGAGTTCTCCAGGCCGGACACGACCCAGATGACGTACGACGGGATCGTCGCCAGCGTCAGGCCGGCGATCAGCGTGACCAGCCACGCGAAGCGGGTGAAGACCTGCTTCGCGGCGATGTAGCAGGCCGTCAGGACGCCGCCGGTGAACAGCAGGCCCAGCGCCTTCGGGTACAGCACGTAGTCGGGGATGCCGAAGATCGCGCCGTGGTCGAAGAGGCCGACGAGCTTGCCGAGGCCGAGCAGCACCATCCACGTCGGGTCGGAGAAGCCCTCGACCGGCGGGGCGCCCGGCTGCAGCACCGGGCCGAGGCCGTCGGCGAAGCTGCGGGCGTAGGAGAAGGTGATGGCGGCGTCGTCGACGATCCAGTGCCCGTAGCGGACGGCGTGGACGGCGACCGCCGCGACGCCGGCGAGCACCGCCAGGACCGGCGCCAGCCGCGCACCCCAGCCGCGGGTGGTCGTGGCGACAGCCGGGTCCTCGGGGACGTCGCTCGGAGAAGTCTCGGTGAGTGCGCTAGCCGTCATGTCCTCGTCACTGTTCCGCCCGCAGGCTTCTGCCGGTGGGATACGCGCGAGCCGGCGCCCCCTTGCTGGACCCGGAGGCCGGACCCGACACCGCGGCGACGCGGTCGAGACACTGTAGCCAATACCCCATCCGAGGTCCGCCACGCGTCGGGGTTGAGCGTGATCCACCCCACATTTTCACTGGTCAGGACAGGTGCGAGGTGTCGTTGACGAGCCGGACCGAAGCGTTCCCGTCCGGGTAGAACTCGACGATCGACAGCGACGCCAGGTCCAGGTGCAGCCGGAACAGCAGCTGCGGGCCGGCGTCGAGGCCCATCCGGAGCAGCGTCTTGATCGGCGTCACGTGGCTGACCAGCACCAACGTCCGGCCGCCGTGCTCGGCGAGCAGCTCGTCGCGGGCCTTGCGGACGCGCCGGTGCACGACGTCGAAGCTCTCCCCGCCCGGCGGCGGCACCGAGCTGTCGCCCAGCCAGGACCGGTGCAGCTCGGGGTCGCGGTCGGCGGCTTCGGCGAACGTCAGGCCTTCCCACTCGCCGAAGTCGGTCTCGATGAGGCCCGGGTGGGTCTCGACGCGGCCGCCGAGCGCGTCGGCGACGGCCTGCGCGGTCTGCTTGGTGCGGGTGAGCGGCGAGGAGATGATCGGGACGGCCTCGCCGTCGACGACCAGCCCTTCGGTCGCGGCCAGCCGCTTCGCCGCCGCGGCGGCCTGCGTCCGGCCCAGCTCGGTCAGCGGGACGTCGCCGCGGCCGGAGTAGCGGCGCAGCGCCGACATCTCCGTCTGGCCGTGGCGCAGCAGGAGCAGCCGGGTCGGGGTGCCCTGGGCGCCGGTCCAGGCCACCGCCGCGCGGTCGGGCTTGCGGGTGGGCAGGCTGGGCCGCCCTTCGGGGGTCCGGGTGGCGGAGCCCCCGGCCCGGGGCGAAGCCCCGGATTGATTCGGCTTGCCGGGCCGGCCGGCCGCGGGCTTGCCGGTCGCCGCGTCCATGGCTTCGTTGGCCAGCCGGTCGGCGTGGGAGTTCTGCGCGCGCGGGATCCACTCGTACTTGACGCGGGAGAACCCCGCGGCCAGCCCCTTGGCCTCCTCTGCCAGCGGCTGCATGTCCGGGTGCTTGATCTTCCAGCGCCCGGACATCTGCTCCACGACGAGCTTCGAGTCCATCCGGACGTCCACAGTGGACGCGCCCAGCTCGGCGGCCGCGGCCAGGCCGGCGATCAGCCCGCGGTACTCGGCGACGTTGTTGGTGACGACGCCGAGGCTTTCCTTGCGCTCGGCGAGGACCTGGCCGTCGCTGTCGCGAACCACCGCGCCGTAGCCGGCCGGCCCCGGGTTGCCCCGGGAGCCGCCGTCGGCTTCGACCACCACATGCGACGTCACAGACCCGACTCCAGGGTCCGGACCAGGATCGCGCCGCAGTTCTCGCACTGGATGACGTCGTCCTCCGGCGCGGCCTTGATCTCGTTGACCGTGTTGCGGTCCAGCTCCAGCTGGCAGGCGCCGCAGCGGCGGGCCCGCAGCAGCGCGGCCCCGATGCCCTTGTGCTCGCGGACCCGCTCGTACAGCTTGAGCAGCGGCTCCGGGAAGCGCGGCACCAGCTTCTCGCGGTCTTCGGCGCGGCGCGCGCGGGTGGTGTCGAGGTCCTTGAACGCCTCGTCGCGGCGGGCGACCGCGGCGGCGACCTCGGCTTCGGCCTTGTCGACCTCGGCGCCGGTGCGCTGCGCGTCCAGGCCGAGGGCCTCGCGCTGCTCCATCAGCTCCAGCAGGTCGTCCTCCAACGCCGTCTGGCGGCGTTCGAGCGACTGCAGCTCGTGCTCGATGTCGGTCATCTGCTTGGAGTTGACCGTGCCGGACGCCAGGAGCTTGCGGTCGCGGTCCTCGCGGGCGCGCACCGACTCGATCTCCTTCTCCTGCCGGGCGATCTCGCGGTCGAGGTCGGAGGCGGCGGTCTCCACCGAGACGAGCGCGTCGCGGCGCGCTCGGACGGTCTTCTCCCCCGCCTCGATCTCGGCCAGCTCGGGCAGGGTGCGGCGGCGGTGCGCGGTGCGCGAGAGCTCGGCGTCCACCTTGGCGAGCTCGAGCAACTGGCGCTGCACGGCGGGTTCGGCCTTCACGGTGCTCCTCTTAGATCGATGTGCGCTCGGCGCGGACGTTCCACGGGTCGGTGCACCGCGTGGAGACGTGAACGTCGACGTTACCCGCAAAGGCCTGCGTCACGAGCGCCGAGGCTTGCCCGCACCAGGGCCACTCGCTGGCCCAGTGGGTCAGCCCGACCAGCGCGGGCACCGGACCCCGGCCGGCGAGGTGCTCGCCGGCCGGGTGATGCCGCAGGTCGGCGGTGACGAAGGCGTCGACGCCGGCTTCGGTGGCCTGCTTGAGGTAGGAGTCCCCGGCGCCGCCGGACACGGCGACGGTGCGGATCGGGCGGTCCGCGTCGCCCGCGCCGAGCACGCCGGGCACGGTCGCGGGCAGGGCGTCGGCGACGCGCTGGACGAACGCCGCGAACGGCTCGGGCTCGGGCAGCTCGCCGAGGCGGCCGATGCCGGTGACGCCGTCGGCGTTGGCCGCGAGCGGCCCGGTCACCCGGAGGCCGATGGCGTGGGCGAGCGCGTCGGACACGCCGGGGTCGGCGGAGTCGGCGTTGGTGTGCGCGCAGTAGAGGGCGATGCCTTCGCGGATCATCCGGTGGACGAGCGAGCCCTTGGCGGTGTCGGCGGGCACGCCGTGCACGCCGCGCAGCAGCAGCGGGTGGTGGGCGACGATCAGCTGCGCGCCGAGCTCGACGGCTTCCTCGACGGTCTCGGCGACGGGGTCGACGCAGAACAGCACGCGGCTCACCGGTTCGGCGGGGTCGCCGCAGACGAGGCCGACGGCGTCCCAGGATTCGGCCAGTTCGGGCGGATATGCCCGTTCCAGCACGGCGATGATTTCGGAAATGGCGGAAGGCGCGGGCACGCGGTGATTTTCGCATGTACGGTCCGGGACCATGCGCCTTCGGTCCTTCCTCGTCACGGTGACAGCTGTCCTCGCCGCGTCTCTCGTGGGTTCGGTTCCCGCTTCGGCTTCGAGTCCCACGTTGTGGCGGCTCACCGACCTGGCGGCCCAGCGCGTCGCGATCGCCGACCAGGTGGCCGCGGCGAAGTACGGAACGCCGTCGCCGATCGACGACCCGGCGCGGGAGCAGCAGATCTACGACTCGGTGGCGGCGCGCGCCCCGGGCCTCGGCCTGGACCCGGCGGACGCGGTGCGGTTCTTCCGCGCCCAGATCGAGGCGAACAAGCTGGTGCAGCGCGGCCTCTACGCCCGCTGGGACGCGCACCCGGACCAGGCGCCGACGACCCGCCCGGACCTCGGGCAGATCCGCCCGGTGATCGACGGGCTCAACACGAGCCTGCTGACGGAGCTGGCGGCGACGACGTCGGTGCGGGCGGCGCGGTCGTGCCCGGTCCGGCAGCTGGTGACGGCGGACGTGGTGGATCTCCGCCACCGGTTCGACGCCCTGCACGCGCGGGCGTTGGGCGAAGCGACGTCGGCGACCTGCACGGCGGGCTAGGGGCGCCCCGGCGGCGTCAGGCCGCCGCGGGCGCCGGATGGGCCGGGTTCAGTTGCAGTTGCCGCAGCAGCCGCAGCCCTGGCCGGTGCACTTCGAGCAGCACCCGTGCATGATCGCTCTCCTTCCGGTTCGCGTCCTCGCCCGATCGACGCTAAGCGCGGGCCGCGGGGCGCGGATACCGCCGAGCGGGCGGGTGACCGGGTGAACCCGCTGGTTACGCTCGGGCCGCGCGCAGAGCCCGCCGCGTGCCCGGAGGGGCATCACCCGTGGCTGGAGGGGCATCACCCGTGTTTGCGGGGGCATCACGCCAATGCCCGCCCAATCACGTGTGATGCCCGCTGAATCACGCTTGATGCCCGCTCAGTCACGTGTGATGCCTCTCCGATCACCGGTGGCCGCGGTGCTCGCGTCCGGCCGAGGCGGGCCGGTCGTTACGCTCGGGGCGTGCCGCACATCGTCTTCGTCTGCTCCGGCAACATCTGCCGCTCCCCGATGGCCGAGCTGGTGTTCCGGGCCAAGCTCGCCGACGCCGGTCTCGATCACGCCGTCCGCGTCACCAGCGCCGGCACCGGGCCGTGGCACGTCGGCGAGCCCGCCGACAAGCGCGCCCGGGCGACGCTGAAAGCGCACGGCTACCCGACCTCGCACGTCGCGTCCGAGGTGTCGGACGAGGACCTCGACGCCGACCTGCTGCTGGCCGCCGACGAAGGGCACCTCGAGTTCCTGCGGTCGCGGGTCGGCGACCCGGCGAAGGTGCGGCTGCTGCGGTCGTTCGACCCGGCGGCGCCCGAGGGGGCCGAGGTCCCGGACCCGTACTACGGCGGTGACGACGGCTTCGAAGACGTCCTCGGCATGATCGAACGCGCGGTGCCCGGTTTGCTGGATTGGGTGCGTTCGCCGCGGTAGTGGTCACAGCCCGCGCAGGCCGCCGGGCGGCACGGGCTACCGTGGTGGGGTGCGGTTGCGGTTCCTGCTCCGGCCCGGGTGGCTGGCTCTGACGGCGGTGGTGTTCACCTTCGCCGTCTGCTGCTTCACCCTGCTCTCGCCCTGGCAGTTCAGCCGCAACACCGAACGCGAGCAGCAGAACTCCGCGCTGGAGACGTCGTTCACCGCGGCGCCGGTGCCGCTGCCGCAGCTGCTGCCGCCGGGGAGCGTGCCCGACCAGCGCACCGAGTGGCACCTCGTCTCGATCACCGGCCAGTACCTGCCGGACAAGGAGGTCATCGCGCGGCTGCGGACGGTCCAGGGCGAAGGCGCCTTCGAAGTCCTGACGCCGATGCGGACCACCGACGGCACGATCGTGCTGATCGACCGTGGCTACGTCCGGCTGGACAGCAAGTCCGGCGTGCTGCCGTTCGCGCCGCCGCCGGCCGGGACCGTGTCGGTGACGGCCCGGGTGCGCGCGGACGAGACCGACCCGAAGAACCGTGACGCGTTCGCCGACGCTTCGACCGGCGGGCGGCTGCAGAGTTACGTCGTCGACTCGCGGGTGGTGGCGCGGGCGGGGAACCTCGACATCCGGCCGGGGTACTTCCAGCTCGACGTCGGCCAGCCCGGCGTGCTCGGCGCGTTGCCGCTGCCGCAGACGGACTCGGGGCCGTTCCTGTCGTACGCGCTGCAGTGGATCGCGTTCGGGGCGATGGCGCTGCTCGGCTGGCTGTACTTCACGGTCCGCGAGCTGAAGCCGGGCGGCGCGCTGGACGGTTCCGCCACTCCTCCGGCACGCCGGAAGTCCGTCGCGGAGATCCTCGCCGAGGACGAACTCGCGGAAAGTGGCCATCAGAAGTAGGCCGGAAATGGCCCTCTGACGAGGCCACTTGCCTCGGGAATACTCGGGCCATGTTGATCCACCCCTGGGACTCGGCCGCTTCCGACGCGGAGTGGCGGGAGTGGCTGTCCGGCCACGACTTCGGCCAGCTCGTCGCCGGCGGGGCCGGCCGCGACCTGCCGGTGGTGACGCCGGCGCACTTCGCGTTCGACGGCGACCGCACGATCGTCACGCATCTGGCCCGCCCGAACCCGATCTGGCCGCTGCTGGAGGAGCACCCGCGAGCCCTGCTGACGGTGATCGGCGACTACACCTACATCCGCGCGGACTGGAACGCGACGGCGGACCCGGCGTACGGCGTCCCGACGTCGTACTACGCGACGGTGCAGCTCGAAGGTGACGTGCGGCTGGTGGACGACCCGGCGGCGAAGGCGGCGCTGCTGGAGAAGCAGCTGCGCCACTTCGAGCGGGACGGGGCCCGGGCACCGGTGAGCGCGGCTCAGGACGCGCCGGACCGGCGGTTGCTGCCGGGAATTCGCGGGATCGAGTTCACGGTCACCGGGGTGCGGGCGAAGTTCAAGTTCGGCGGGAACCGGAGTGCCGAGGACCGGGAGCGGATCGGGGCCCGGCTGGCCGAGCGAGGTGGACCGCTGGACACCGAAGCCTTGGCGCAGCTGCGGCGCCGCGGCTGAGAGAGCGAACTCCCCCGCCCTCCTCTGGCAGGGTTCCGGCAAAGTCGTTTGTGCTGGTCATGGGGTGATTCCGTAGAGGGTGAGTGGTCGGGTGGTGTCTCGGGCCATGTGTCGTAGTCCTGCGGCGATGTTGGTGTGGCCGGTGGTGCGTAGGGCGCTGATGGCGAGGTTGCGGAGGGTGGCCATGGCGCGGGGTGCGGTGCCGGTGCGGATGCGGGAGGCGTCTTCGCGGTAGGTGGTGCGTTGTTCGAGTCGTCCGTGCCCGATGCCGACAAGCGCGCCCGGGCGACGCTGAAAGCGCACGGCTACCCGACCTCGCACGTCGCGTCCGAGGTGTCGGACGAGGACCTCGACGCCGACCTGCTGCTGGCCGCCGACGAAGGGCACCTCGAGTTCCTGCGGTCGCGGGTCGGCGACCCGGCGAAGGTGCGGCTGCTGCGGTCGTTCGACCCGGCGGCGCCCGAGGGGGCCGAGGTCCCGGACCCGTACTACGGCGGTGACGACGGCTTCGAAGACGTCCTCGGCATGATCGAACGCGCGGTGCCCGGTTTGCTGGATTGGGTGCGTTCGCCGCGGTAGTGGTCACAGCCCGCGCAGGCCGCCGGGCGGCACGGGCTACCGTGGTGGGGTGCGGTTGCGGTTCCTGCTCCGGCCCGGGTGGCTGGCTCTGACGGCGGTGGTGTTCACCTTCGCCGTCTGCTGCTTCACCCTGCTCTCGCCCTGGCAGTTCAGCCGCAACACCGAACGCGAGCAGCAGAACTCCGCGCTGGAGACGTCGTTCACCGCGGCGCCGGTGCCGCTGCCGCAGCTGCTGCCGCCGGGGAGCGTGCCCGACCAGCGCACCGAGTGGCACCTCGTCTCGATCACCGGCCAGTACCTGCCGGACAAGGAGGTCATCGCGCGGCTGCGGACGGTCCAGGGCGAAGGCGCCTTCGAAGTCCTGACGCCGATGCGGACCACCGACGGCACGATCGTGCTGATCGACCGTGGCTACGTCCGGCTGGACAGCAAGTCCGGCGTGCTGCCGTTCGCGCCGCCGCCGGCCGGGACCGTGTCGGTGACGGCCCGGGTGCGCGCGGACGAGACCGACCCGAAGAACCGTGACGCGTTCGCCGACGCTTCGACCGGCGGGCGGCTGCAGAGTTACGTCGTCGACTCGCGGGTGGTGGCGCGGGCGGGGAACCTCGACATCCGGCCGGGGTACTTCCAGCTCGACGTCGGCCAGCCCGGCGTGCTCGGCGCGTTGCCGCTGCCGCAGACGGACTCGGGGCCGTTCCTGTCGTACGCGCTGCAGTGGATCGCGTTCGGGGCGATGGCGCTGCTCGGCTGGCTGTACTTCACGGTCCGCGAGCTGAAGCCGGGCGGCGCGCTGGACGGTTCCGCCACTCCTCCGGCACGCCGGAAGTCCGTCGCGGAGATCCTCGCCGAGGACGAACTCGCGGAAAGTGGCCATCAGAAGTAGGCCGGAAATGGCCCTCTGACGAGGCCACTTGCCTCGGGAATACTCGGGCCATGTTGATCCACCCCTGGGACTCGGCCGCTTCCGACGCGGAGTGGCGGGAGTGGCTGTCCGGCCACGACTTCGGCCAGCTCGTCGCCGGCGGGGCCGGCCGCGACCTGCCGGTGGTGACGCCGGCGCACTTCGCGTTCGACGGCGACCGCACGATCGTCACGCATCTGGCCCGCCCGAACCCGATCTGGCCGCTGCTGGAGGAGCACCCGCGAGCCCTGCTGACGGTGATCGGCGACTACACCTACATCCGCGCGGACTGGAACGCGACGGCGGACCCGGCGTACGGCGTCCCGACGTCGTACTACGCGACGGTGCAGCTCGAAGGTGACGTGCGGCTGGTGGACGACCCGGCGGCGAAGGCGGCGCTGCTGGAGAAGCAGCTGCGCCACTTCGAGCGGGACGGGGCCCGGGCACCGGTGAGCGCGGCTCAGGACGCGCCGGACCGGCGGTTGCTGCCGGGAATTCGCGGGATCGAGTTCACGGTCACCGGGGTGCGGGCGAAGTTCAAGTTCGGCGGGAACCGGAGTGCCGAGGACCGGGAGCGGATCGGGGCCCGGCTGGCCGAGCGAGGTGGACCGCTGGACACCGAAGCCTTGGCGCAGCTGCGGCGCCGCGGCTGAGAGAGCGAACTCCCCCGCCCTCCTCTGGCAGGGTTCCGGCAAAGTCGTTTGTGCTGGTCATGGGGTGATTCCGTAGAGGGTGAGTGGTCGGGTGGTGTCTCGGGCCATGTGTCGTAGTCCTGCGGCGATGTTGGTGTGGCCGGTGGTGCGTAGGGCGCTGATGGCGAGGTTGCGGAGGGTGGCCATGGCGCGGGGTGCGGTGCCGGTGCGGATGCGGGAGGCGTCTTCGCGGTAGGTGGTGCGTTGTTCGAGTCGTCCGTGCCCGATGCCGGTGCTGGTGTGGTGGGTCCCTTGTGGCCAGGGCAGTGTCTGCAGCCGGGTGTGGAGCCGGTGCTGATTTGCTTTGACGGTGAACACATAGTCCGCGCCGTGCTGATCCAGGTAGCGGGCGAGGCTGCGGGTGGTGTGCAGGGCGTCGGCGGTGACCACGGTCCCGGCCAGGTCGATGGTCTCCAGCAGGGGCTGAATCCAGGCGGTCTCGCTGGTCCCGGTGGTGACCTGTTGCTGGGCCAGGACGGTCCCGTCCTGGTGGGTCAGCGCCGAGAGCAGGTGCACTCCGGCTCCGCCGGTGCGGGCGAAGGTGCCGCGCAGGGATTTGCCGTCCACGGCAAATTGCCGGTGGGACGTCTGCGGTGGTGGTGATCCAGTCGC
>NZ_JADWPD010000049.1 GCF_017308975.1 Amycolatopsis sp. MtRt-6
CGCCGCCGACGCGGCGACCGCCGCCGGTGCCGCCGCGGTGAACGCCGCGTCCGCGGCCGGTTCGGCCCGCAGCGCCGGCGCGAACGCCGACGCCGCCGCGGCCGCCGCGAGCGAAGCCGCCGGGTACGCCGGCTCCGCCGGCGCGGAAGCCCAGCGGGCCAGGAACGCGGCAGCCACGGCGAAGCGGAAGGCCGCGGAAGCCAACCGCGCCGCGAACGCCGCGGAGTCGTTCGCCAACCAGGCGGCGAGCGCGGCGGCCGAGGCGTCCCGGGCGGCCCGTTCCGCGGCCGGGCACGCGGAGGCCGCGGCGACGGCCGCCGAAGAGGCGGCCAAGCACGCCGGACAGGCCCAGGACGCGGCCAAGGAAGCCACGCTGCACGCCGAAGCGTCACTTCGCGCGGCTGACGCCGCGACGGCGGCGGCCACCGAGGCCGAACGGATCGAGGCGACCGCCCGGCAGAGCGAGGCCGACCGGCTCGCGAACGACACCGCCGAGGCGATCGGCGCCGCCGAGCAGGCGAAACAGGTGTATGACACGCGAAGAGCCGACGCCGAGTGGGAGGCGGCCGAGGCCGCCCGGCTGGACCAGGAGACCCAGCGGCTGATCGCCGAGGCCGGGGCGCCGGACACGCCGGTCGCCACCCAGGTGGCGAACGGGCGCAAGATCGCGATCCAGCTGCGCAAGACCGGTGGTTCGTGGACGAAGGAGGCCGCGGAATCGGCACTGGCCGGGGCGGACGCCGACGTGCTGTCGTACGTGCGGACCCAGCGTCAGGTCGCGGCCGAGCAGGACGACCGGGCGCGCGTCGCGTACCTGGCGGACTCGGCGGGCAAGGCGGCGAAGAAGACCGCCGCCGAAACCGCGTTGTTCGGTGCCTACCCCGGTGTCCGGGAGTTCCTGCGCACCCAGTACTACGACGGCAAGGTGGCCGACGACCGGGTTCGCGTCGGCCAGATCATGAGCACCGGCGGCCCCGCCACGAAGGACGCCGCGCAGCAGGCGCTGAACGGCACCCCCGCGGACGTCGAGCAGTTCCTCGCCACCGGGCAGTACGCGGCGGCCGAACACGACGACCGGATCGCCGTGGGCCGGGTCATCAGCACCGGCGGACCGAACGTCAAGGCCGCCGGGCAGGTCGCCCTGTCCGGGCCGCCGTCGTTCCTGCGGATCTTCCTCCAGGTCGGGCAGTACAAGGCCCAGCGGCTCGACCACGACGCGGCGACCCACGCCGCCCAGATCCGGCGCTACGTCGCGGAAGCGGCGCGGCTGGCGGCCGAAGCCCGGGCGAGTGCCGCCGAGGCGGCGCGGGCGGCCGCGGTGGCCCGCAACGCCGCCGGCGAGGCGCAGGCCTTCGCCGACCAGGCGAAGCGGGCGGCCGAGGAAGCCAAGGGTGCCGCGGAGCGGGCCGCGCAGTCCGCCCGTGAGGCACAGGAGTCGGCGGACGCGGCCGCGCGCTCGGCCCAGCAGGCCCGTGACGCGGCGAACTCGGCACAGAGCTCCGCGCGGTCGGCCGAACAGTCGGCCGCCGAGGCGTCGTCGTCCGCGGCGCGGGCCCGGGTCTACGCCGCCGAGGCGCAGGATTCGGCGGACCAGGCCCGTGCTTCGGCCCTCGCCGCCAAGAAATCGGCCGACGAAGCCGCGCAGGCGGCGGCGGACGCGTTGAAGATCTACGCGGACAAGCGCGACGCGGAGGCGAAGGCCCAGCGCGAAAACCCGGTGCCGGTGCCCCAGGAACCGACGGGGGAGGCCGATCCGGTCGTGCCCGAGGAGATGGTCCTCGAGGGCGGGATGTCGCTCGCCGATCTCGCCGGCCTGCTGATCGACATCGCGAGCATGTTCGACCCGACGCCGGTGACCAACGTCGGCTCCGGCTTGATGAGCCTGTTCAACGGCGACTGGGCCGGCGTGGGGATGTCGGTCGTCGGGGCCATCCCGGGGCTCGGCGCGGGAGCGGACCTGGCCAAGGCCGCGCGCCGGATCGAAAAGGCGTTCGTGAACCTCGCGCCCTACCTGGGGCGGCCGGGATTCCTGGAGAACGTCGCGCACAACCTGAAGGGCCTCTCGCCCGAGCACGCGAACCGCGCGCTCGGCGTGATGAACGCCATGCAGCGGGACGCGGAGAAGTTCCTCAGCGGCAAGGGACCGGAGTACCTCCGGGCCCTCAAGGACGCCCGGCTGCCGACGATGGGGCCGATCCGGTTCGTGCCGCCGAAGAACTTCAACCCGGCCAAGCCCAAGCGCAACGGGATGTACGAGGACGCCTACGGCAACGGCTGGAAGTGGGACCCGAACAAGTCCGAATGGGACGTCCAGATCAGAAATGGCGATGGTAAGATGGACTACTTCGCCAAGGATCAAGGGCACGCGAATATCTCGCCTGAAGGACGTGTAACGCACAAATGAGGTTTTCCACATCGGACGTCGTGGCGAATATCCTGATCGGCGTCGAAACCGAGGAATTCGCCACGGCGGCCGGTGTGTCCGCGTCGCTGGCCGGGAAGTTCGGGGCCTCGGCGCTGGAGATCCGGCGCGCCGACCCGGAAGGCGGCCGGAAGGGCTTCACCGTTTCCCTCTTCCTTTCCTGTCCCGTGGCCGAGGCGGAGACCACCGGCGAGGCGTTGCGGCGAGCGGTGCTGCCGGTGGCCCTCGAGTACCGCCTCGACCTCGCCGCCCTCGAAGTCCACGGTGACCCGGACGCGGGCGGCTACGCCGACCTGCCGTTCGGCGAGCAGGAGTCCGACGGCTACGTCGTCTACGGGCTGCTGGCCGTACCCGGGGGCGGCGAAACGCGGGTCGCGACCTACGTGACCCGCCCCGACTTCACCCCCCGGGCGGACTCGGACCTCGTTTCGCGGGTACACCTGCGGGTCCCGGTGGCCGACCCGGGGCAGGCGCTCGAGCGGTACCGGCCGGTCGCCGAAGCAACGCGGGCGTCGACGGTCCAGATCGTTTCGGCGCGGGCGGCCGGCTCGGCGGCGGAGTACTGCGAGATCGCGCTGCTCTCGGCCTTCCCCGCGCTCGACGGCGAGGACGCCGAGGCGGGGCAGCGGCGGGTGGCCGGGATGCTCGCCGACCGGCTGGACGCCGTCCCGGGTGGCCACCTCGAATCAGTGGCGGTGCGGGTCGAGGACGATCCGCTCTACGAGGATTGAGACCTGGACGGGATGTCCGCCGCTCAGGTGTTCGGCCTGCTCGGCGGGCTCCTTGCGCCGGTGTGCGGTGCCGTGGCGATCTCGCGGATCCGGAAACGGCGGCAGCGGGGGCTCGTGCTCGTCGTCTGCGGGGCTGGTGGTCCCGCCGGGGAACGGCTGCCCGAGGGGGTGGCGCACGGTCTCGACCTCGCCGTCGGCGACTGCTTCTGGGCGCCGGCCGCCTCGGGGGAGGCCGACGTGTTCCGGAGGCCGTGCGCGGCGGGGCACACCGGTGAGGCCTTCGAAGTGCTCCCGCTGGGGGAGGGGCCGATGCCGGACATCCTCGAGCTCTACCGGAACACCCTGGCCCGCTGCGAAGCCGGCGCCGGCTCGATACCCGGCGTCCGCGTGCAGGTCATGACGCCGACGTCGGCGAGCTGGGCCGGGGGCAAGCACCGGGCGGTCTGTTACTACCACTTCGCCGCGGAGAAGACCGGGCCCGTGCGATGAAGACGCTCAGGCTGCCGGCCGACTACGACTGTTGGGCGCTGTGCCTGTCCACGACGTCGGGAACGGAAACGTCGACCCGGTCGAAGCCACTCCCCGAACTCAGGACTCCGCCGGTTTCGTCCACGCCACCTGGACCAGCCCGGTCCCGTGCCGCCGCGACACCAGCGTCCCCCGCCCCGGCGGCTGCGGTGACGGCTTCACGTCCGCCAGCAACGCCCCTTCGTCCTTCGTCCCCGACATGATCAACCCCGGTGAGCCCAGCTCCCGCAGCCGCTGGAGCACCGGCTCGAACAACGCCCTTCCCGCCCCACCGGAACCACGCACGATGATCAAGTGCAGGCCGATGTCCCGGGCCTGCGGCAGGAACTCCAGCAACGGTTGCAACGGGTTCCGCCCGACCGTCGCCACCAGCTCGTAGTCGTCCACCAGCACGAACAGCTCCGGTCCGCGCCACCAGGACCTGTTGCGCAGCTGATCCGGTGTCACCGATGGCCCCGGCAGGCGGTTCCGCATCGCCTGGGCGCACTCCGCGATCAGGTCCGTCAGCTTGCCCTCGGCCCCCGCGTAGCCCAGCAGGTGCGGCTCGGCCACCGCGCCCAGCAGACCCCGCCGGTAATCCGCCACGATGATCGCCGCCTCCTCCGGCGTGTACGCCGACGTGATCCCCGTGGCGATCGCTCGCAGCAGCGACGACTTGCCCGACTCCACGTCGCCGAACGCCACGAAGTGCGGGTCCGCCGCGAAGTCCAGGTGCACCGGGCGCAACGTCGATTCCGCGATGCCCAAGGTGACCTGCCGCGAAGGAGCAGCAGGCAGCGTGTCCAACGGCACCTCGGGTGGCAGCAGCCGGACCTGCGGGGCACGCGGCCCCTGCCACGCCTCCGAAATCCGGCGCACCAGGTCGACGCCGCCCGCGCCGACCGTCTCCGGGCGCTGGTCGGTGTCGATGCGGGGCAGGGCCGCCAGGAAGTGGAGTTTCTCCGCCGTGATGCCGCGGCCCGGGCGGTCGGCCGGGACGTTGGCCGCCACCTTGCGGTCGATCGACGAATCCATCGGGTCGCCCAGGCGCAGCTCGAACCGGGTGCCGATCGCGTCGCGCAGCTGGGCGCGGACGCCGATCCACTGGTTGAGCGAGACGATCACGTGGATGCCGAAGCCGAGCCCGCGCGCCGCCAGCCCGGTGATCTGCTCTTCCAGCTGCTCGTACTCCTGGCGGATCGTGGTCCAGTTGTCCACGAACAGGAACACGTCGCCGAACTCGCGCTCGTCCGTGCTCTCCGTGTACTCGCCGCGGCGGGCGCGGAACGCCGCCATCGACTCGATCCCCTGTGCCGCGAAGAACTCCTCGCGCTGCTCCAGCAACGTCGTCAGCTCGGCGACGACCCGGCGGCAGCGCTGCGCGTCCCGTCGGGTCGCGTAACCCGACACGTGCGGCAGGCCGGCGATCGGCGCCAGCGCGCCGCCACCCATGTCCAGTACGAACAACTGGACTTCGGCCGGCGTGTGCGTCAGCGCGAGCATGCCCGCGATGTCCTTCATCAGCGTCGACTTCCCGCTCTGCGGCGCGCCGACGATCAGCGCGTGCCCCGCGGCACCGGAGAAGTCGGCCCACAGCAGGTCGCGGCGCTGCTCGAACGGCTTGTCCACCAGCGCCACCGGGATCGTCAGCTTCCCGTTGCCGCCCCAGCCGAGCGGGCACAGGCCGCGCGCCGCGTCCTCGCCGAGCGGGGGCAGCAGCTGGTCCAGCGTCGGCGGTTCGTTCAGCGGCGGCAGCCAGATCTGGTGCGCGGCCGGGCCGCGGCCCGCCAGGCGTGACAGCATCGCGCCGATGATCGTTTCGCCGGTGCCGCCCTCCTCCGAAGGCGCCGGGGAGATTTCCGTCGTCACCGGGATTTCCGCCGGGGCCAGGGAAAACGGCAGGACACCCAGCTCCTGGCCGTCCTCGCGCACGACCGTGCTCCGCGGCGGCAGCTCCCCGGAGACGTAGGCCGCCTTGAGCCGGACCAGGGTCTCGGTGTCGGACTTCAGGTACGCCGACCCCGGCACCGGCGGCAGGTGGTAGGCGTCCGCGACCCCCAGCACCGCGCGGCTTTCCGCGGCGGAGAACGTCCGCAGCCCGATCCGGTACGACAGGTGCGAGTCGAGCCCGCGCAGCCGGCCCTCCTCCAGCCGCTGCGACGCCAGCAGCAGGTGAATCCCCAGCGAGCGCCCGAGCCGGCCGATCGCGACGAACAGGTCGATGAACTCCGGGCGCGAGGACAGCAGCTCGCTGAACTCGTCGATGATCACCAGCAGCGACGGCAGCGGTTCGAGCGGCGCGCCGTCCGCGCGGGCCTTCTCGTAGTCCCGCACCGACGCGTAGTTCCCGGCCGCGTGCAGCAGTTCCTGGCGCCGCAGCAGCTCGCCGTTCAACGCATCCGCCATCCGGTCGACCAGCGCGAGGTCGTCGGACAGGTTGGTGATGACGGCGCACGTGTGCGGCAGCCCCGTCATCCCGGCGAAGGTCGCGCCGCCCTTGAAGTCGATGAGCGCCAGGTTGAGCGTCTCCGACGAGTGCGTCACGGCCAGCGCCGTCACCAGCGTCCGCAGCAGCTCGCTCTTGCCGGACCCGGTCGCGCCGATGACCAGCCCGTGCGGGCCCATCCCGCCTTCGGCCGACTCCTTGAGGTCCAGCTCGACCGGGCGGCCTTCCGGGTTGACACCCAGCGGGATCCGCAGCCGGTCGCGGGCCGCGCGCGGGGCCCAGGTCACCGTCGTGTCGGTGTCGCGCGGGTCGCCGATGCCGAGCAGCCCGGCCAGCCCGAACGTGGTGGACATCGGTTTCTCGCCGACGACCGCGGCGGCGGTGTGCAGCGGCGTCAGCATCCGCGCCAGCGCCTCCGCGGCGCCGCGGTCGAGGGTGTCCGGGCGGCCGAGGAAGCCGAGCCGCGACTCGCCGCCGTCGCTGACGACCATGCCGAGCGACTCCGGCGCGGTGTGCAGGCTCAGCAGCTTCTCGGTCGATGACGCCCGCGGGTGCTCCGGCCCGGCCTCGATGACGGTGACGCCGAGCCTGCCGTCCTCGCCGATCAGCCGGGGCTCGCCGTGGGCGGTCCCGCCGTCGACGACGACCACGAGGTGGGGCAGGTCGAGTTCGGCCGCCGCGCGCCTGCTGAACGCGGGGCGTTCGCCCAGGTCGGCGCCCAGCAGCTCGGCGAGCCCGGCCGCGGTGTCCGCGGCGAGCCGTTTCGCGCCGACGGCGTCGGCCGCGCCGGCCGCCGTCGCGTGCGGCAGCCACTTGAGCCATTCCCAGTCGTGCTGCCGGTCCGGCGACACGCAGACCGCGATCCGCAGGTCCGCGGGGGAGTGGAAGGTGACGAGCTGGCACAGCAGCGCCCGGACCAGGCCGAGCACGTCGGGCCGCCGTCCGGCCACGGTGACGGCGGCGAACGACCGCAGCGACAGCGCGACCGGCAGGCCGTCCACCGTCGAGTAGGTGCGGATGAAGTGCTTGAGGCTGGTCGACGACACCGGGTCCAGGTCCTCCAGCGGCACGGTCTGCGGCGCCTTCAGCGGCGTCGCGAGCCGCTGTGGCCCGGTGCCCGCGCGCACCTGCGCGAACTGCGGCTCGGCCCGCCGCCGGTCCCACAGCTTGCCGGTCTCGACGTAGGCCCACAGGTCGGCCGGGTCGGGCTGGACGGCGATCATGGCCGCGCGCTGGCCGTCGGCGATGTCGCGGACCTGGGTGCGGAGCCCGGAGAGGTACCGCTGGTAGTCGCGGCGTTCGTCGTTGATCTGCGCCTTCTTCGCCATCCCGCCGCGGCCCAGCGACATCACGACCATGCCGCCCATGGCACAGATGAAGAGCGCGCCGAAGATCCACGTCATCACGCCGCCGTCGCGTCCGATGTAGACGAACGACATCGCACCCATGCCGAGCATCATCGGCAGGAACATCATCAGCTGCATCATCCCGCCGGACGAGCCCTTCGGGAGCATCGGCGGCGACTGCAGCACGATCTCGGACGGACGCTCGGGCGAGAGGCTCATGCGGCAATGCTCCAGCGGATCGGGGCGGCTCTGACCGGTATTTTGGCCACTTGCCGCGCGCGCACGGTGGGTACTTTTGCCGTCCGCCCGCTTCCGGGGCCGAACTTACGCTCGGGATCGGCAAGCCACCCCGGAAGGAGACCCATGGCCGGCGAGTACCGGGCTGAGCCCGAGGCGATGCGCTCCGCCGTGGGCAACGTCGGGGGCATCATCGCCCACGGCATCAACGCCGTGGCCGACCTCGAACGGCTCGTCGTGCAGCCGATGTCGTTCGCGACGTTCGGCAGCGCGGTCGCCGCCGCGAACGCGGCCCTGCACTCCAGCCAGATCACCGCCGTCCGCACGCTGCTGCAGCTGCTCCAGCAGGTCAACGGGCTCGTCAAGGCCAGCGCCGACGCCTACCAGGCGGCCGACCAGGACGTCGCCTCCGGTTACGGCGGCGGGCACGCGCCGAGCGGCACCGCGGCGTCGATCTGGGGCAGCTCGCACGCCTCCGAGCTCGCCACGCTGGCCATCAACGACAGCGCGGGCGCCCACGGCGAGCCGTCGTCGGTCGGGAACGTGCTGCGCTACCTGGGGGACGCGCGGCTGGGCAGGCTCGGCGACCACCCGATCACCGACACGCGCTTCCACGGCGTCGCCGACTTCAACGACTGGCTCGCCGGCGACGCCGACAACCAGGCGCGCGTCGGGCTGATCGAGGTCTACGCCGGCACCGCGCGCACCTTCTCCGACGTGCCCGGCGGCGTGCACAGCGGTGACGTCGTGGTCGTCGAGCCGCTGCTGTTCTCCGACCGCGAGCCGGTCATCGGCGTCGCCGGCGACGGTGGCCGCCTCTACAACCACGGGCTGCTCGACGCCCGCACCGGCGGGCTGGCGAAGGTCAGCGTCTACCGGCCCGCCTCCGTCGTCTGATCGTCCGCCCCTCGAACTCCGTCGCACTCAAGGACTCTGTGAGGACCGATGCTGACTTTCCCGAACTCCAGCGCGATGGACGCGACCGCGTCCTCGGGCGGGCCGATCACCATCCTGCCGCAGATCGTCACCGGCCAGCCGGAACAGATCGCGAAGCACGTGGTGGACCTGGTCAGAAAGGCCGAGCAGTTCCTCTCGATGTACAACGACCTGACCAAGGCCGCCGACCAGCTCGGCAAGATCTGGTCGGGGGCGGCGAGCGAGTCGGCGCTGAAGAAGATCAACGACTCCCTCGAGCAGCTGACGAAGATCATCACCGTCGTCCAGAAGGGCGCCGAGCTGCTCGGCGTCTCCGGCACGCTGATCAAGACCGCGCAGGAGGCCTACCGCGCGGTCGTCGCCGCGGTGAACCCGACGGTCGCCGCGCTGATGTCGAACTGGTGGACCTACGGGGCCGCGGTCGCTTTGTCGACCGCGACGAGCGCGTCGCTGCGGGCGTTCATCACCGCGATCGGCGCGCTGCTCAAGGCGCTCGGCGCGGTCGATCTCGCCCAGCAGGTCACCACGCTCGCGCAGGTCATCGGCCAGATCGAGAAGCTCTTCCACCACGGCTCCGGCAGCTCGGGCGCGACGACGCCGTCGATCGGGAACACCCCGGTCACCGCGCCGCAGACCCCGCCGCCGGTGGCGAGCCCGTCGGGGCAGCAGGCGGTGGCGGGCGGGAGCGGCGGGGGGATCCCGCAGCAGCCCTCGTTCACTGACTACACCCCGCCCGCGCTCGCCACCGGCGGCGGTTCCAGCGGTGCCGCCACCCCGGCGAACAGCTGGATCCCCATCGACCGCCCGGCGACGACGCCGTCGATCCCGGCCCCGGCGCCCGCTCCGGCGCCCCTGCCCGCCCCGGCGGCCGGGCACGCGGACGAGGTCGTCATCCGGACCAACCTGACCACCGGCGAGTCCACTGTGGAGGCTCCGGGTGGCCAGGACTTCGACCTCGACATCAGCATGGACTACAACGGCAAGCACTTCAGCCAGCACGTCGACTACGACGCGGCCGGGAACTAGCCGATGGGCGGGGCGGTGGACGCGTCCGGCGTGGTCAGCTCCGTGCTGTCCGGGTACCGGCGCGTGCTCGTCGAGTGCCAACGCTGCGTCACCGGCGATCCCGGCGCGCTGACCGCGGCCTCGCGGCGAGTCGCCGGCCGGGCGGCGGCCGTTTCGGGCCGGGCGCGGGAAATCGACGAGTCCGCGAAGACCCTGCACGCGGACTGGGACGGCGACGCCTACACGGCGTTCGCGACGGCCTCCGCCGAACTCGGCAACGAACTCGCGGACACCGCCGCGAAGCTCGGCGACCAGGCGAATCGGCTCGCCACAGCGGCGCGGCTCGTGCAGTCCGCCGAGGCCGCCGTCGCCTCGGTGCTCGCCCAGTTCGACCAGTACGCCGCCCAGCTGACCGCCCAGGCCCGCGCGGTGAACTCCGCCGCGGTGGGGGCGTTCATCCAGGCCGCGCGGCAGCTCGGCGAACAGAGCGTCGCGGCGGCCCGCCAGGTGGTCGACGAGTTCTCCGACGCGCTCGCCGAGCTGTTCCCGCCCGAAGGCGTCGGACGGCTCGAGCACGAGCTCGGCAAGTGGGCGCGCGGCCCGCTGCACTGGCTCAACGGCGAGCCCATGGACGGCCGGAAGCGGCCGCGGACCGTGCCCTCGTGGTTCGGCAACTCCGGCTGGAAGAAGCTCACCTGGGACGGCCTCGAAGGCACCCGCGCGCCGAAGAAGGCCGACACGCCGTTCGGGCAGCCGGAACCCGAAGGCGTCAAGGAAAAGCTCGCCCGCAACACCGAAATCACTTACTACAAGTTCCAGCACGAGCAGGACGGCTGGTCCCCGGGCTACGACGGCAAGATCACGTCGAAGGGCTGGGACGCCTCCGCGGCCGGGCACGCGGAACTCGCGGCGCTGCACGGCGAAGCCGAGGCCAAGAAGGCGTGGGGCGTCGCCGAAGCGCACGCCAAGGGCACGGTGTTCGCCGGCGGCGAGGTCAGCGCGTCCGGCACGATCGGCGCGCACGGCGTCGGCGCGCACGCGAACGCTTTCGTGGGCGGGAAGGTCGAGGGCGAGGTCGCCGCGGACGTCGCCGGCATCGGCGTCGGCGCGAACGGCACGCTGCAGTACGGGCTCGGCGCGCAGCTCGACGCCCAGGCAGTCTACGACGCCGGGCACCTCAAGGTCAGCTTCAAGGCGGGCGCGGCGCTCGGCCTCGGCCTGGGTGTCGGCGCGAAGATCGACATCGACCTGCCGAAGCTCGGCCACACGATCGGCGAGTACGGCGGCGCGGCCGTCGACGCGGTCAGCCACGCGGCTTCGGACGCGGCCGACGCCGTCGGCTCCGCTTGGGACGACGCCGTCGCGTACGTGGGGCTGTGATGACGCTTCCCCTCGACTTCGTGATCCCGGACGGCTGGACCGCCGTCGACCCGGGCGGCTCGGGCGCGGTGTTCGTCGCCGTGCACGACGCCGCACCGGGCGAGTTCGTCCCGAACATCACCGTGAGCGTGCAGCAGCGGCCGGACGACACGACTCTCGACGCCATCGCCGACGAAGCCGTCGAACGGCTTTCGCGGACGCTGGCCGGGATCGAGCTGCTGAGCCGCCGCGATGTCGGCGACCCGGCCGCCCCCGCCGTCACGCAGCTGCTGCGCCTGCGCACCGGCGAAGGCACCGAGCTGATCCAGACCCAGGTGCACCTGACGGTCCCCGGCGCCACGCCGGTGGAGCGGCTGGTGCTGGAGCTCGTCTGCACGGCCGCGCCCGCGACCGCCCGGCGGCTCGCACCCGGATTCCAGCGGTTCGTGGCGAGCGTCCACGTCCGCCAGCACGAAGGGAAGCAACAGTGACCGATCCGTACGCGGTGCCCGACATGGACGAGCTCCTCGCCCAGGTGCGCAAGCAGACCGAAGAGGTCCAGCGGATCCAGCGCACGGTCGAGGCGATGGAGGTCAAGGCGCACTCGCGGCAGAACGAGGTCACCGTCACCCTCCGCGGCGACGGCCGCTTCACCTCGATCGACATCGACCCCCGCGCGATCCGCGAGTACGACGCCCGCAACCTCTCGGAGATCGTCCTGGAGGCGGTGAACGCCGGGCTGCAGAAGCTCGCCGAGGCCTCGAGCGCCAAGTTCGCGCCGGTCATCGCGGCCGCGAAAGACGTCTGATGACGGCGTCTTTGACCGGGACGACCCGCCGGGTCACGGTGGTCACGCCGCGGGCCCGCGTCGACGTCGCCCTGCCCCAGCAGTCGACGTTCGCCGAGCTGGTGCCGCAGCTCGTGCGGCTGGCCGGCGCCTCCGGGCAGGCGTCGGCCGAGCACCCCGGCTGGGTGCTGTCGAGGCTGGGCGGCGCGCCACTGGCGCTGGGCCTGAGCGTCGCCGCCGCCCAGATCCGGGACGGCGAAGTGCTGCACCTGACCCCGCGGGAGCGCCCGCGGGGTCCGCTGCTGTTCGACGACGTCGTCGACTCGATCGCCGGTGTCGCCGACACCTCCGGCGGCTGGGGCCCCGCGGTGGCCCGGCGGTCCGGGCTGGTCGCGGCGGTCGTGCTGCTGCTGGCGGGCGGCTTGCTGGTGCAGGCGGCGGCGTCGGGCAGCGTCCTGGCCCCGATCGGGACGGGGCTGCTGGCGTTGGTGCTGCTGCTCGGCGGCGGCGCGCTGAGCCGCGCGTACGGCGACGCCGAGGCGGGCGCGGCCGGTTCGCTGGCCGGCGTCGGCGTGGCGCTGCTGGCCGGGATGTCGGTGCTGCCACCGCATCCGCTGTTTTCCCTGTCGGCAGGACCGCTGGCCGCGGGCTTCGCGGCGGTGACGGTGTACGGCGTGCTGGCGGCGGTCTCGGTGGCGGATCGCCTGCCGTGGTTCGTGGCGATCACGGGCGCGGCGGGCTTCGGCGCGGTGACGACCGGGGTCGTGCTCCTGGCCGGCGTCTCCGCTGCTTCGGCCGCGGCGGTGGTGGCAGTGCTGGCTACGGCATTGGCGGCGGTGGCCCCGATGCTGGCGTTGCGCCTGGCCCGGCTGCCGCTGCCCCGGGTGCCGGACGACATGGCGGCGTTCCGCGCGGACGAACAGCCGTCGCTGGGCACGGAGATGATCGGCCGGACGTCCCGGGCGCAGGCGGTCCTGACGGGACTGCTGGTGGCGCTGGGTCTGGTGGTGCTGGCCGGTGCGGTGGTGCTCGCTTCCGGCGGTCCGTGGGAAGCCGGGCTGGCCGGTTTGCTCGGCCTGGCGTGGATCCTGCGGTCGCGCTCGTACGCGGGCCGGGCGCAACGGCTGGTGCTGGTGGGCTTCGGCGTCCCGGCGCTGGTGTGCGCGGGGGTGTGGCTGGTCGCCTCGGGCAACCGCACGGCGGTGTTCGCGGCCGGGTGCGCGGTCGTCCTGGCGGCGGTCGTCTGCCTGGTGTACGCGACGCGGGTGGCGCGCGGACTGCGTTCGCCCTACTGGTCACGGCTGCTGGACGTGACGGAGTTCCTGGTGCTGCTGTCACTGGTGCCGGTGGTCGGCATGATCGCCGGGGTGTACGAAGCCGTTCGCGGCTGACCGCGCTCAGCGCTTCGTCTCGTACCTGGTCGCCAGCACCCCGCCGGGGAACATCCGCGTGTCCACCAGGTCCAGGTCCACCTGGCCGGCCATCGCGGAGAAGAACGGCGTGCCGCCGCCCACCAGCACCGGATGGGTGACGATCTCGTACTCGTCGACCAGCCCGGCCCGCATGGCGGCGGCGCCGAGCGCCGCCCCGCCGACCCGCATCGGCTCGCCGTCCCCGGCCTTGAGCCGGGTGATCTCCTCGACCGCGTCACCGGTGACCACCCGGGTGTTCCAGCCGGCCTCGCCGATCGTCGAGGAGAACACCACCTTCGGCGTGTCCCGCCAGTTCCGCGCGAACTCGGCCTGCGCCGGGGTGGCGTCCGGCTGCCGGTCGCCGGTCGGCCAGTAGGCGCTCATGGTCTCCCACAGCTTTCGCCCGTACAGGAACAGGCCGATGGCCCGCTCCCGGTCCAGCCACCACTGGAACAGCTCGTCGCTGCGCACGCTCCAGGCGATGTCGCCGTCCGGCGCGGCGATGTAGCCGTCCAGGGACAGGTTCATGCCGTAGACCAGTTTCCGCATGGTGCCAGGCCTTTCCGTACCGTCGATGGTTTCGACTGAAAGTTACTTGACTGTGCCACAAGGACACTGTTAAGACTCGTTCGGGAGCGCTCCCAGGCTGTTCGCCAGTCGACTCCAGGGAGATGCCATGACACCACGTCGAGACCGGTCCGAGAACGCGGGATGGCCGCTGAGCCGGCGGACCGTGCTGGCGGCGGGCGCCGCACTGCCGGTGCTGGCGGTGGGAACACCGGCCGCGGCGGCCACCACCGTGGTCGTCGAGCCGTCGAACGTGCAGCAGACGATCCTGGGCTTCGGCGGGATGAACCACACCGCCTGGATCAGCGACCTCACCGCCGCCCAGCGTGAGACGGCGTTCGGCAACGGCGCGAACCAGCTGGGGTTCACCGTGCTGCGCATCCCCGTCCACGAGAACCGCGCCAACTGGAGCCGCGAGGTCGCCACGGCCCGGCGGGCGAGCGAGCTCGGGGCCAAGGTCATCGCCTCGCCGTGGAACCCGCCTGCCTCGATGACCGAAAGCTTCTCCGGCGGCAAGCGGCTGAAGTACGGTTCCTACGGCGCCTATGCCCAGCACCTGAACGACTTCACCGCGTTCATGGCGGGCAACGGCGTGAACCTGTACGGCATCTCGGTCCAGAACGAGCCGGACTACGCGCACGACTGGACAGCGTGGACGGCCGCCGAGATCGTCCGGTTCCTGCGCGAGAACGCCGGCTCGCTCACCACCCGCGTCATCGCGCCCGAGTCGTTCCAGTACCGCAAGAACATGTCCGACCCGATCCTCAACGACCCTGTTGCACTGGCCAATGTGGACATTCTCGGCGCGCACCTCTACGGCACCCCGTCCGGGAGCCTGCCCTACCCGCTCTTCCAGCAGAAGGGCGGCGGCAAGGAGCTGTGGATGACGGAGGTGTACCACCCCAACAGCACCGATTCGGCCGACCTGTGGCCGCAGGCGCTCGACGTCGGCGAGCACATCCACCGCGCGTTGGTGGACGGCCGGTTCCAGACCTATGTGTGGTGGTACATCCGCCGGTCGTACGGGCCGATGCGCGAGGATGGGCAGATCAGCAAGCGGGGGGCCTGCATGGCGCACTTCGCCAAGTGGGTCCGGCCTGGTTATCAACGGGTCACCGCTACCGCGAACCCGCAGGCCAATGTTTATGTCTCGGCGTTCAAGAGCGGGGCTCGGGTTGTTCTTGTTGCCGTCAACAAGAACACCGCGGCGGCCGACCTCGCGGTCACGATCCGGGGCACCGGTTCCGCGACCGCCCCGACCTGGGTGACCAGTGCTGGTGCGACGCTCGCGCGCTCCACCGACGTCACCGTCTCGAATGGAGCGTTCAACGCTCAGCTGCCTGCGCGCAGCATTCGGACGTTCGTCGTGAACTGAATCAGCCGTCCAGGGCGAGGGGGAGGGTGCGGCGCACGCCGGCGCCGTGGCGGCCGTGCAGCGGGATCACCGAGGGAGGCACGGGAACCGGCGCACCCGCCCGTGCCCCCACCCGGATCGTCACCTCCGCCTTCTCCTTGCCGCCCGGGGTCCTCGTCAGCGTGTACGACGTCGCCGTGAACACCGCGCCCGGGACCGCCAGGTCCAGTACCCGCGGTGACCGTGGGCGGAAGCACGCCTGGGCCGCTGTTCCCCACGTCCACGACTTCCACCGGTCGGGAGCGCCGGAAGGCGGCCCTTGGACGCCCAGTGCCACCCGCAGCTCCTTGGCCAGCTCGCCGGCCTCCAGGACCGTGCTCTGGTAGCCGGCCTCGGCCAGTGTGCCCATCAGGCTCAACGCCGCCGATGCCGTGCTCCGCAGTGCGCCGAGGTCGCCGCCGCCGCGGGCCAGTGCGGCTATCGGGGCCTCGTCCGGGCGGTAGCGGACCGCCAGCCAGCGCACCCTCAGCACCTGGTCGCCGCGCGGGATCGCCCATGTCAGCAACTGGGCCGACGCCAACGGGATGTCCGTCCGCCGGTAGGCCGCGTGCAGGGCGTCCACTATCGGTCCCGGCGCGCCCGGCCCGGGCGTCAGCCGCACCAGTGCGCTCCAGCCGCCGTCGATCTCCGCGACGCCGAAGCGGTTGCCCGCGCGGTCGACGTGCTGGCGGACCTTCACCGGCCCGGCCACGCAGTGCAGCGGGTCCGGGCTGTCGCGGCGGGTGTCGTGACGGCGCAACCGGAAGCCCGTCCACGTCAGCGCCCAGCCCGCCAGGTGCCGGCCCGCGAAGCGCACCGACGTCAGCAGCACCACCAACCCCGCGGCCACGCTCACGCCGATCCGCGCCGGCTGCGTGACGCCGTCGACGAGCCACGCGAGCAGCACGGCGATCGCGGCGATCTCCCACAGCGCGGCCTGCAGCGGCCGGATCGGCAGCAGCCACGGCAGCGGCGCCGACGCGGGCCGAGACGGTGCCGGGCGGACAGCGGTATCGACGGACACGGGCTCCCCTTTCCCCGGCCCTCGACGCTACTGCCTGCCCGGATACCGCGTGGGCGTAAAAATTACCCTCGCCGCCCCCTGATCCGGTGCCTAGCATCGGCTGCTCGGAGGGTCGACGCACACAGCCGGGGGCACAGCAGCGTGTGGACGCAGCGGGACCAGATCCAGGCGTACCAGTTCCTCCGCCGCAGGCTCGTTTCCGCGCTCGTCGCCGCCGACGCCAACCACCCCGTCTCGCCGAGCCGGCGGCTCGTGCTCGGCACCGTCCTCGGCGTCGTGGCCGCCCTGCTGATCACCGCCGTCTTCGGCATCATCGGCCTGCTGAACCCCTCCGGTGGCAAGGACTGGCTGGCCGGCGGCAAGGTGATCGTCGAAGAAGGGACCGGCGCGCGGTTCGTGCTCGGCGCCGACGGTGTGCTGCACCCGGTGCTCAACTACGCGTCCGCGCGGCTGCTGGCCGGCGGCACCGGCGACGCGACCGTGACCGTCTCGCCGGCCAACCTCGGCAAGGCGGGCCGTGGCAACCAGATCGGCATTCCCGGCGCCCCGGATTCCCTTCCGCTGAAGACCGCGCTCGTGACGACGCCGTGGACGAGCTGCAGCCGGACCACCCGGGACGCGCCCGCGTCGGCCGAGCCGCGCACCGCCGTCCTGCTGGCCGCGCCCGCCTCCGGCGTCGAGCTGCCGCGGGACCAGGGTGTGATCGCGCGGCTGCCGCAGGGGGAACGGTTCCTGCTCGCCGGCGGCCGCCGCTACCGGCTGAGCGACGAAGCCGCGACCGCGCTGCAGTTCGACAGCTACCCGGCGATCGCGGTGTCGTCGCGGTGGCTCGACACCGTCCCGGCCGGGCGCGACCTCACCGCGCTGCCGGTCGACGGCGCCGGTGACCCGGGGCCCGCGGTGGGGGGCCGCGGCACCCGCGTCGGCGAAGTCCTCGCCGTCGTCGACGCGCTGGCCGCGCCGGGCACCGCCGCGTCGTACTACCTGGTCCGCCGGGATGGCCTGGAGCCGGTCGGGCAGACCGAGGCGAGCCTGCTGGTGACGACGGAGGCCAACGCCGCCGCCTACCCCGGGCCGCCCGCGCCGGTGGAGGTCCGCGCCGCCGACGTCGCCGCGGTCGCGAAGGTCGGCGCGTCGCGGGCCGGCGGTGCCGATCCGGCCGCCTACCCGGACCGCATCCCGGGCAAGGCGCCGATCACCGGGAACTCCGTGGCGCTGTGCGTTCAGGGCAGCCGGTTGCTCGTTTCGGCCGAATTTCCGCTTCCCGTTGGTGCCCAGGCAATCCAGGTCGCCACCCGGACCGAAGCAAGGGTGGCGGACGAGGTGTTCGTGCCTCCCTCGGGGGGAGCCGTCGTCGTCGAAGCCGGTTCGGTCACCACGTACCTCGTGACCGACACGGGCCGGAAGTACCCGGTGGTGAACGCGCAGGCCTTGGCCTCGCTCGGCTATGGAGGCGTAGCCGCACCGCCGGTCGCAGGTAGTTTGCTGGCATTGGTGCCGACGGGCCCCGCGCTGGACCCGGCCACGGCCGGGCGGCCGGCTCCGTCGGGTGGAACGGGGTGAAAGTCGTGCACATGACAGAAGAGCGTCCGACCGAGGGTGAACTGGGCCAGGGGCGGGTCCGGGTCGCGGTCATCGAAGACCACCCGCTGTACCGCGTCTCCGTCGAACGCGTGCTGGCCGAAGCCGACTTCGTCGAGCTGGGCGCGGTCGTCGATTCGGTCGCCCGGTTCCACGTGCACCGGCAGCCGCCGGGCAGCGTGGTCCTGCTCGACCTGGGCCTGCCGGGCGTCGCGGGGGCGGCGGCCGTGCTGGAGGTGTGCGAGCTCGGGCACCACGTGCTCGTGGTTTCCGCGCAGGCGGAACCGGAGGTCGTGCTGGGAGCGATCGCGGCGGGGGCGCGCGGGTTCCTGTCGAAGGACGTCGACGCCGACGAGCTGCTGATCGCGATCAAGACGGTGGCCGGCGGCGGCGCGTACGTCTCGGCTGTGGTCGCCGGGATGATCATGAAGGACAACGCCGACCGGCCCGCCGTGGGCGCCGAAGCCGAGCTGTCCCCGCGCGAGGAGCAGGTGCTGCGGCTGGTGGCGGCGGGGGAGCGGGACGTCGACATCGCGCTGATCCTCGGCATCGGCGTCCGGACGGTCCGCGGCTACCTGGACCGCATCCGCGACAAGACGGGGGAACGGCGGCGGCCGGGCCTGGTCAAGGAGGCCATCCGGCGTGGCCTGATCGGCGAGGCCGGTCCCCGGCGCGGCGGCCGCAAATGAGCGGGCGCATCTCCGTCGGCGTGATCGAGGACCACCCGCTCTACCGGTACGCGCTGACCCGCGTGCTGACCGAGGCACCGGACATCGAGCTGGGCGCGGTGGCGGACTCGGTGGCCCGGTTCGCGGTGCAGGACCAGCCGGCGGGCAGCGTCGTCGTCCTCGACCTCAAGCTGCGCGGTGTCCAGGACGCGGCCGCGGTCCTGGAAGTGGGGCAGATGGGGCACAAGGTGCTGGTGGTGTCCGCGCACGCGGAACAGCCGGAGGTCCTCGGCGCGATGCAGGCGGGCGCGAAGGGCTTCCTGTCCAAGGACGTCGACAGTGACGAGCTGCTGCGCGCGATCCGCACGATCGCCGACGACAACGCGTACGTGTCACCGACCCTGGCCGGGATGATCATCCAGGACAGCGAGGAACGGCACGCGGGCCCGAAGATCGTGTTGTCGGAGCGGGAAAAGCAGGTGCTCCGCCTGGTGGCGGCGGGGGAGCGGGACGTCGACGTCGCGGAGATCCTGAACATCAGCGTCCGCACGGTCCGGTCGTACCTGGACCGCATCCGCGACAAGACCGGCGAACGGCGACGCGCGGGCTTCGTGCGCGTCGCCATCCGCGAAGGCCTGCTCCGCTAGCGCCCCGGCCCCAAGCGCCCCAATGTGGCCTTCGGTGCGTTGAACGCACCGAAGGCCGCCTTGGGTGCGTTGGACGCAACCAAGGCCACATTGGGGCGCTAGAGGCGCCGGTTGGCCAGGGCCCCCGTGGCGGCGCGGGCCTTGGCCGACACCGCCGGATCCACGTCCACCAGCAGCCTCTCCGGCGCCGCTCCGGCTTGGGCGACGACCCGGCCGAAGCCGTCCGCGACCAGCGAATACCCGATCCCCGTCGGCGCCTTCGGGTTGACCGTGACGCCCGTCGCCGCGGGGTCGGCCTGGCCGCAGGCCAGCACCCAGCAGCCCGAGTCCAGCGCCCGCGCCCGCACCAGGACCTCCCACTGCTCGCGCTTGCCCTCGCCGGCGCCCCAGGACGCCGGCAGCAGCACGACGTCGGCGCCGTCGTCGGCCAGTGCGCGGAACAGCTCCGGGAACCGCACGTCGTAGCAGGTCGCGACGCCGTGGACGACGCCGTCCAGCTCGAACGTCATCGGCGTGGTACCCGGCGCCACCGTGTCGGACTCGGCGAACCCGAACGCGTCGTAGAGGTGGATCTTGTCGTAGCCGCGGTGGTGCCCGCCGCCGGTGATCAGCAGCGTGTTGCGCACGCGACCCGCGTCCGCCGGGGTGAACATGCCGGCGACCACCACCACGTCGTGCTCCGCGGCGATGGCGGCCACCGCCGACGCCCACCCGCCGTCGAGCGGCTCCGCGACCGGTTCCAGCGGCCGCCCGAACCGCGCCATCGCCGCCTCCGGGAACACGACGATCCGCGCGCCGTCCGCCGCCGCGGCTTCGACGCCTTCGCGAACGAGCTTCAGGTTCGCCTCCGGATCGTCACCCGAGTTGACCTGGCACAACGCGATTCGCGCCACCGCTGCCTCCTGCATGCTGGGATCGGCCGTCACCGGGGAGTATCGCTGAAAACCCGCTGGGCGTGACCTCGTACCCTGGTGGTCATGTTGAACCGCACCGACCTGCGTGGGCAGGTCCCGACCGCCGCCGAACTGCGCGCCACGCTCCCTCGCGCCGAATACGACGTGGACGCGGCGCTGCATCACGTGCGCCCGGTGGTCGAGGCGGTCCGTGACCGCGGTGTCGAAGCCGTCCTCGAGTACACCGAGCGGTTCGACCAGGTCCGCCCGGCCGCCGTGCGGGTGCCGCGTGCCGCGTTGATGCAGGCCCTGCGGGAGCTGGACCCGGCCGTGCGCGCGGCGCTGGAGGAGTCGATCACCCGCGCCCGGAAGGTGCACGCCGAGCAGCGCCGCACCGACGTCACGACCACCGTCGTCGAGGGCGGCACGGTCACCGAGAAGTGGGTGCCGGTCGAGCGCGTCGGGCTGTACGCGCCGGGCGGGCTGGCGGTGTACCCGTCGACCGTGGTGATGAACGTCGTCCCGGCGCAGATCGCCGGCGTCGGCTCGCTGGTCGTCTGCTCGCCGCCGCAGGCCGCGTTCGACGGCCTGCCGCACCCGACCATCCTCGCCGCGGCCGAGCTGCTCGGCGTCGACGAGGTGTGGGCGGCGGGCGGCGCGCAGGCCGTCGCGTTGCTGGCGTACGGCGGCACGGACACCGACGGCGCCGAGCTGGCCCCGGTCGACGTCGTCACCGGGCCGGGCAACATCTACCTCACCGCGGCCAAGCGCCTCCTGCGCGGCCTGATCGGCATCGACGCCGAGGCGGGGCCGACCGAGATCGCCATCCTCGCCGACGAGACGGCCGACCCGGTGCACGTCGCCGCCGACCTGATCAGCCAGGCCGAGCACGACCCGCTGGCCGCGAGCGTGCTGGTGACGACGTCGCCCGAGCTGGCCGACGCCGTCGACAAGGAGCTGACCGGCCGCGTCGCCGCGACGAAGCACAGCTCGCGGGTCGCCGAAGCCCTGTCCGGCAAGCAGTCCGGCGTCATCCTGGTGTCCACAGTGGACGAGGGGCTGCGCGTCGTCGACGCCTACGCCGCCGAGCACCTGGAGATCCAGACGGCGGACGCGCGTTCGGTGGCGGCCCGGGTCCGCAACGCGGGCGCGATCTTCGTCGGCGCGTACGCCCCGGTGTCGCTCGGCGACTACTGCGCCGGGTCCAACCACGTGCTGCCCACCGGCGGGTTCGCCCGCCACTCCTCGGGCCTGTCCGTGCAGAGCTTCCTCAAGGGCATCCACGTCGTGGACTACTCCGAGGAGGCGCTGCGCGAGGTCGCCGGCCGCGTCGTCGCGCTGGCCGACGCCGAGGACCTGCCCGCGCACGGCGAGGCCGTCGCCGCGCGCTTCGGAGGTTCGGTCCGATGACGATCGGCGAAGAGGTCACTCTGGACCAGCTGCCGCTGCGGGACGACCTGCGCGGCAAGTCGCCGTACGGGGCGCCGCAGCTGGACGTCCCGGTCCGGCTGAACACGAACGAGAACCCGTACCCGCCGCCGCCCGCGCTGGTCGCGGACGTGGCGGAGGCGGTGCGCGCGGAGGCGGCTGAACTGCACCGCTACCCCGACCGCGACGCGGTGGGGCTGCGGCAGGACCTGGCCGACTACCTGAGCGTGTCGACGCGGGTGGTGCTGTCGGAGGCGAACGTCTGGGCCGCCAACGGGTCCAACGAGGTGCTGCAGCAGATCCTGCAGGCGTTCGGCGGGCCGGGGCGCAGCGCGCTGGGCTTCGAGCCGTCGTACTCGATGCACCCGATCATCGCGTCGGGCACCCGCACCGAGTGGGTTCCGGCCCCGCGCCGCGACGACTTCACGCTCGACACGGCCGCGGCGGCCGCTCTCGTTCGCTCGAAGCGGCCGGACATCGTGTTCGTCACCAGCCCGAACAACCCGACGGGCGGGTCGATCCCGCTCGACGAGCTGCGCTCGTTGCTCGACGCGGCCACCGGCATGGTGGTCGTCGACGAGGCGTACGCGGAGTTCTCGTCGCAGCCGAGCGCGGTCTCTTTGCTGGCGGACTACCCGGCGTCGTTGATCGTGTCGCGCACGATGAGCAAGGCGTTCGCCTTCGCGGGCGGCCGGCTCGGCTACCTGGCGGCGGCGCCGGCGGTGGTCGACGCGCTGCAGCTGGTGCGCCTGCCGTACCACCTGTCGCGGCTGACGCAGGCGGCGGCGCGGGCGGCGCTGCGGCACGCGGACGCCACTTTGGACAGTGTGCACAAGCTGGCCGCGGAGCGCGACCGCGTCGTGGAAGCGCTGGCGGGCCTGGGTTACGACCCGGTGCCGAGCGACTCGAACTTCGTCCTCTTCGGACGGTTCGCGTCCCCGTCGGCGGCCTGGCAGTCCTATTTGGATCGCGGGGTGCTGATCCGCGACCCGGGCATCCCCGGTCACCTGCGCGTGAGCATCGGCACCCCGGAAGAGAACGACGCCTTCCTCGAGGCGAGTAAGGAAGTCTCGCGATGACCCGCATCGGCAAGGTCGAACGGACCACCAAGGAGTCCTCGATCGCCGTCCAGCTGGACCTGGACGGAACGGGCGAGGTCGAGATCTCGACCGGCGTCCCGTTCTACGACCACATGCTGACGGCGTTCGGCGTCCACGGCTCCCTGGACCTCAAGATCGAGGCCACGGGCGACGTCCACATCGACGCCCACCACACGGTGGAGGACACGGCGATCGTGCTGGGCCAGGCGATCCGCCAGGCCCTGGGCGACAAGAGCGGCATCCGCCGCTTTGGCGACGCCTGGATCCCGATGGACGAGACGCTGGCCCACGCGGCCATCGACGTCTCCGGGCGGCCGTACTGCGTCCATGTGGGCGAGCCGGAGCAGTTCACCACGTTCACGATCGGCGGCAACTACCCGTTCGTGCTGACCCGGCACGTGTTCGACTCGCTGGCGTTCCACGCGCAGATCGCGTTGCACGTGCGGGTGATCCACGGCCGCGACCCGCACCACATCGCGGAGGCGGAGTACAAGGCGGTGGCCCGGGCGCTGCGCGCGGCCACCGAGCCGGACCCGCGCGCGGGCGGCATCCCCTCGACGAAGGGCGTCCTCTAAACCTCGTACCCGGTCCCTGGCGTGGCGACCGCGTCGGTTCCGGCGCGGCCGGCTGCCTCGGCCGGCTCGAGGAACGGGCCGATGTGGGTGAGCACGAGCTTCCCCGCGGCGTGGGCGGCGCGGGCCGCGTCCTCCGGGGTCAGGTGCACCGGCGACGGCGTCGGCACGTCGGCCTCGCACAGGAAGAGGTCGGCGCCGCCGGCCAGTTCGGTGAGTGCCGCGCACGGGCCCGTGTCGCCGGAATAGGCCAGCACCCGGGCGCCGTCGGTGACGCGGACGCCGAACGCCGGGAAGCCGTGCTCGACCGCCCTGGTGGCCAGGGTGAGGCCGTCGACCTCGGCGAAGTGACCGTCGTGCAGCTCGTGCACGGCGAAGGCCTGCCCGATCGGCGCCGGCCCGGTGTTGCTCAGGAACGCACCGAGCCGTTCGCCGATCCCCGGCGGCCCGTAGAGCGGCATCGGCTTCGCGGGCCGCAGCTCGGCGAAGAGCAGCGCGTAGACGGCGGGCAGCAGGTCGGCGACGTGGTCGGCGTGCAGGTGCGAAATCCAGATGGCGTCGACGTCGGTGAGCGCGGTGTGCTCCTGAAGCGCGGCGAGGGTGCCGGGGCCGGCGTCGAGCCAGACGGTCGCTCCGCCGCCGCGTACCAGGTAGCCGGAACACGGCTCGCCGGGCCGCGGATAGGGGCTCGCGCTGCCCAGCACGATCAGTTCCATGGGCATGTGGCACCCTAACCGGCGTGAACAGTGGTGTGGTCGGCGTGCTCCTGCTCGCCCTCGGCGGGTTCCTGGTCGGCGGCGTCTATTCGACCTGGAAGACGGCCAAGTTCCTGGCCGTGGTCCTGGGTATCGCCGCCGTCCTCGCCATCGGTGGCGCCATCTTCTGGTTCTCCAGCTGAGAAACGGCGAAGGCCCCCTCGGCGTACCGAGAGGGCCTTCGCGCGGAAATCAGCGGCTCGCGCCGACCAGCTCCCGCTCCTCGGGCTCGTCGAGGTGCTTCGTGAGCTTCTCGCCCTCGACGTCGACGTCCGGCAGGATCCGGTCCAGCCACTTCGGCAGCCACCACGCGCCGCGGCCGAGCAGGGACATCACCGCCGGGACCAGCGTCATGCGGACCACGAACGCGTCCACCAGCACGCCGAACGCCAGCGCGAAGCCGATCGACTGGATCAGCGACGACTCGGCGAGGACGAAGCCGGCGAACACGCTGATCATGATCAGCGCCGCCGCGACCACCACGCGCGCCCCGTGGCGGAAGCCCGTCACCATCGCTTCCTGCGGCTCCGCGCCGTGGACGTGCTCCTCGCGCATCCGCGTCACCAGGAACACCTGGTAGTCCATCGCCAGCCCGAACAGCACGCCGATCAGCAGGATCGGCAGCATGCTCATGATCGGGCCGGTCGAGGAGACGCCGAGCAGGTCCGTCAGCCAGCCCCACTGGAACACCGCGACCACCGCGCCGAACGTCGCCGCGACCGAGCCGAGGAAGCCGATCGTCGCCTTCAGCGGCACCACCACCGAGCGGAACACCAGCATCAGCAGCACGAACGCCAGCCCGACGATCAGCGCCAGGTACGGCAGCATCGCGTCCGACAGCTTCTCGGAGACGTCGATGTTCGCCGCGGTCTGGCCGGTGACGGACAGCTTCGCGTCCAGCGTGCCCGATTCGGCGCGGATCGCGGCCACGAGGTTTTCGGTCTCCGTGCTGCTCGGGCCGCTCTTCGGGATCACCGTGAGCAGTGCCGTGTCGCCGGCCTGGTTGAGGCGCAGCGGGGTGACGGCGGCGACGTCCGGCAGCTTCTGGATGCCGGCCGCGGCCTGGCCGAGGGCGGCCTGGCGGTTGGCGCTCTGCGAGACGTCGACGACGACCAGCAGCGGCCCGTTGGAGCCTTCGCCGAAGCTGCGGCTGGCGATCTCGTACGCCTTGCGCTGCGTCGACTCCGGCGCCGCGGTGCTGTCGTTGGGCAGGCCGAGCTGCATGCCCAGGGCGGGCAGCGCGACGACGGCCATCCCGGCCAGCGCGACCAGCAGCACCGGGATCCGGTGCCGGTCGACGAACCGCGCCCAGCGCTCGCCGTGCGTCGTTTCGACCGGCTTGCGGCGCAGCCGGATGCGGCCGCCGGCGACCCGGGAACCGGCGAAGCCGAGGATCGCGGGCAGCAGCGTCAGGGCGATGAGCACGGCGATCGCGACGGTGACGGCCGCGGCGACGCCCATCTGGCCGAGGAAGGGGATACCGATGACGGTGAGGCCGGCCAGCGCGATGATGACGGTGAGCCCGGCGAAGACGACGGCGGACCCGGCGGTGCCCGCGGCGCGGCCGGCGGCTTCCTCGGGGTCGCGGCCGATGCCGAGTTCGTGCCGGTAGCGCGACACGATGAACAGCGCGTAGTCGATGCCGACGGCCAGGCCGATCATCAGCGCCAGGACCGGCGTGTTCGAGTTCAGCTCGAGGAACCCGGAGGCGAAGAAGATGCCCGCCATCCCGGTGCCGACGCCGATCAGCGCGGTGAGCAGCGGGATGCCGGCCGCGAGCAGCGAGCCGAACGTGATCACCAGCACGACGGCGGCCACGGCGACGCCCAGGCCCTCGGTGGCGCCGGTCGCGGGCACGCCCTGCACGGCATCACCGCCGAACTCGATGGTGAACCCGGCGGCGCGGCCGGCGTTCGCGGTGTCCAGCAGCGCCTGACGGTCGTCGTCGGTCAGTTCGTACGCTTTCGCTCCGTAACTGACCTGGGCGAGCGCGACGCGCTGATCGGGTGAGATCGCCTGCGCCTGGAACGGGTCGACCACGGCGGCGACCTTCGGCGCCGTCTTCAGCTGCCCGACGAGGGCTTCGACGGCGGCCTTGCCCTTGGCGTCGGTCACCGTGGTCCCGGCCGGAGCCTCGATGACCACGCGCGCGGTGGCGCCACCCGCGTTGGCCTGCGGAAACTTCTCGGTGAGCTGGTCGATCGCCCGCTGCGACTCGGTGCCGGGGATCGTCACCGAGTTCGACAGCTGGCCCGACAGCGTCAGCGCGCCCAGGCCCAGTGCCACCAGGACCGCCGCCCAGACGGCCGCGACCAGCGCTCTGCGCCGGAAGGAAAACCGGCCGAGCCGGTACAGGAAGGTCGCCACGAGTCAGCTCCGTTTCGCCCGAACGGGGTCAGTTCACTCCATAGGGTCCTTGTCAAGCTAGCCGATCGGCAAGGGAGACTCCAAGCCGATCGGCAAGTATGTGACTTGCCGAACAGCAAGGTGGATCCCTAGCCGTTCGGCTAGTAAGGCGGTTTGCCGATCGACAAGGCGTGACGTAGGCTCCGACGGCTGCTGAGGAGGAAGAATGACCGCCGGCCCGGCCGAGGACACCCGGACCCGATTGCTGCAGACCGCGCTGCGGCTGTTCACCGAACACGGGGTCGAGGGCACGTCGCTGCAGATGATCGCCGACGCGCTGGGGATCACGAAGGCGGCGGTGTACTACCACTTCAAGACGAAGGCGGAGATCACCGAGGCGGTGGCCGAGCCGGGCGTGCGAGACCTGGACGACCTGGTACGCCGAGCGGCGGCCCAGAAGCGCCGGGGCGCGCAGGTGGATCTGTTGCTGGAGGGGTTCGTCGACCTGGTGATCCGCCACCGCGCGCTGGTGGCGCTGTTTTCGAGCGATCCGGGCATCGCCCGCGCGATCGAGAAGTCGGCCCACGGCGGCACGGAGGGCTTCGGCCAGGCGCTCCTCGGCATCTTCTCCGGCCCCAACCCGGACACGACGGCCCGCGTCAACGCCATGGTGGCCCTGACGGGCATAGCAATGGCGGGCGGCTCCCCGGACCTGGCCGGCCTGGGCGACGAGGAACTGCGCGCGGAGCTCCTGGACGTGGGCCGCCGCCTCCTGGGCCGCCCCCGCCGCCGAACCCTCACCCCCGTGTCGTCCCTCTAACCACGCAAGCCGCCTCCCCAGTCACACGTGATGCCCCGCCAGTCACGCGAGATGCCTCCCCAGTCACGTGAGATGCCTCCCCAGTCACGTGAGATGCCTCCCCGGTCACGTGAGATGCCCCGCCAAGCACGCGAATCCCGCCTCCAGGTACGCGAGTTCCGGTCCCCAGCACGCGAGTTCCGCCCGCGATCACACGAGTTCTGACCACGCGAGTCGCGTGTACTTGAGCGGTCGGCTCGCGTACTTGGACAGTCGGTTCGCGTGCTTGGGCGGGCATCTCGCGTGATTGGCGGGGTATCTCGCGTGATTGGGCGGGTATCTCGGGGTCAGGTGAGGTGGGTCAGGTAGGGCGGGGGGACCGAGGCGGTCAGCCAGACTCCGTTGGCGCTCACCTGGAACGCGTGACCGGCCGCGGCCATCGCGGCCGCGTCGATGCGGAGGATCACCGGCTTTCCGCGGCGGGCGCCGACCGTCCGGGCCGTCTCCGGGGTTGCCGACAGGTGGACCGCGTGGCGGTTCATCGGGCGCAGGCCCTCGCGGAAGATCGCGTCGAGGTACTTCGCCACCGTGCCGTGGTACAGCACGTGCGGTGGCGGCGCGTCCGGCAGGCCCAGCTCGACCGTGACGCTGTGGCCCTGGCTCGCGCGGATGCGCGTGCCCGTTTCGTCGTACGCGAAACGGCGCTTGTTGTTCTTCTCGACGACTTCGTCGAGTTCCTCGCGGGTGATCGACAGTGCGCGCACGAGGGTGTCGACCGCGACCCAGCCGCCGGGGGCGAGGGTCAGGCCGAGGGCGGCGGGGTCGTGGCGCAGGTGCCGCGCCAGCCGCTTCGAGAGGCGGATCACTTCTTGTTCGTTCATTGCCTCCTCAGCATCCTCCCCGCGCGCAACTCCTTTAGATGCCGCCCTCGACCGCGGGACGCAGTTTGCTCGCGCCCGGCCCGAAGCGGGCCAGCTCGTCGTCGTTGTTGTACAGCGCGCAGCTGCGCAGGGACAGGCACCCGCAGCCGACGCAGCCGGTGAGCCGGTCGCGAAGGCGTTGCAGGGCGTCGATCCGGGCGTCGAGCTCGTGCTGCCAGTCGCGGGACAGGCGCGCCCAGTCCGCCTTCGTGGGGGCGTGGTCTTCCGGCAGCGTCGCCAGCGCCGAGCTGATGTCCTCGAGCGAGAGCCCGACCCGTTGTGCGGCGCGGATGAACGCGATCCGGCGCAGCACCGAACGCGCGTAGCGGCGCTGGTTGCCCGCCGAGCGCTCCGAACTGATCAGCCCCTTCTCCTCGTAGAACCGCAATGCCGTGTGCGGAACCCCGCTGCGTTCCGCCACCTGTCCGATGCTGAGATGTTCAGCGAGCCTGGTCACCCGGCCAGGTTATCCTTGACTTCGAGTTTAGTCGAGGTTGCATCGTCGGATGCATGACCACTGTGACCGAACCGGGCTACGCCGACCTGCCCCGGCTGATCTCCCTGATGACCGGCGACGAAAAACACCACGCTGCCGCGGAGTCCACATTGGACGTCCTGTGGGTGCTCTACGACCGGGTGCTCGACGTCACGCCCGCGAACTTCCGCGAGCCCGGCCGCGACCGTTTCCTGCTGTCCAAAGGGCACGGGCCGATGGCGTACTACGCCGTGCTCACCGCGAAAGGCTTCATCGCCGAAGCGGAGCTGGCGACGTGGGCCGACGCGGTGTCGCGGCTGGGCCACCACCCCGACCGCCGCCGCGTTCCCGGCGTCGAAATCTCCAGCGGGTCGCTCGGCCACGGCCTGCCGATCGCGTTCGGCACCGCGCTCGGCCTGCGCGCCCGCGGCCTGACGCACGCGAAAGTCGTGACCCTCGTCGGCGACGCCGAGCTCGACGAGGGCTCGAACCACGAGGCGATCGTCGTCGCGGCGCGCGAGGGCCTGGAAAACCTGACCACCGTGGTGATCGACAACCAGTCGTCGACGCGCGGCTGGCCCGACGGCCTCGCCCGCCGCTTCGCCGTCGAAGGCTGGGAGGCCCGCACGGTGTCCGGCCGCGACCACGACGCGCTGTACGACGCCTTCACCGCCCCTCACCCCGGCCGGCCGCTCGCCGTGGTCGCCGTCGTCGAACCGAAGGAGTGAACATGCTGCCGATGCGGGAAACCTTCCTCGCCGCCACCGAACGAATCGTCGACGCCGACCCGGACGTCGCGGTCGTGCTGGCCGACATCTCGGCCGCGCAGCTCGCCGACGTCGCGCGGCGGCACCCGGACCGGGTGATCAACGTCGGGATCCGCGAGCAGCTGCTGGTCAGCACGGGCGCCGGCCTGGCGCTGGCGGGACTGCGGCCGATCGTGCACACGTTCCCGTCGTTCCTGGTCGAGCGCGCCTTCGAGCAGATCAAGCTGGACTTCTCGCACCAGGAGGTGGGCGGGGTCCTGGTGTCGTGGGGAGCGTCGTACGACATGTCGACGGCGGGGCGCACGCACCAGTCCCCGGGCGACGTCGCGCTGATCGATTCGCTGCCGGGCTGGACGGTCCACGTGCCGGGCCACCCGGCGGAGGCCGAACGCCACCTGCTGGAGTCGATCCCCGGCGACGGCCGTGTCTACCTGCGGCTTTCGGCGCAGGAAAACGCTTCCCCACACCTGGGGGTGGGTTTCACCCGGGTGCGGCAGGGGTCTCGCGGCGTCGTGGTGGCGGTGGGCCCGGTGCTGGACCGCGTGCTGCGAGCGACGGCGGGCCTGGACGTGACGGTGCTGTACGCGTCGACGATCCGCCCGTTCGACGGAGCCGGCCTGCGTTCGGCGGTGCTTTCGTCGGCGGCTTCGGTGGTGCTGGTGGAGCCGTACCTGGCGGGGACGTCGGCGGCGTGGGTGGCGGAGGCGCTTTCGGACGTGCCGCACCGGCTGCGGTCGCTGGGCGTCCGGCGGGACGCGGAGGTCAGGATGTACGGCGGGATCGCGGACCACGATCTGGCGCACGGCCTGGACGCGGGGTCGCTCGGGCTGTCGATCAGGGAGTTCCTGGGGGAGTAGGAGCGGTGCCGCCGGTGCTGGGGGTACCGGCGGCGGGGTGTTCGTAGCGGACGTTCGCATTCTTCCGCCGCTCGAGGATCGCCATCAGTTTCCGGTTGTTCCACCGTTCTTCGACCGTGTTCATCGGCAGCTTCACGTGCAGGCTTTCGTAGAGCTTGAACCGGTTCAGGTCGAGCACCGTGCCGACGATCGCCATGTAGTGGTCGGCCGCGGCGACCGAGGAACGGTAGGCGATCCACGCGAGCAGGTACGGCGCCAGCGCGACGAACAGCCACCAACCGTCCAAAAGAAGGCAGGCAGCGGTTTCAGCGGTGACGATCAGCGCGACCACGCACAGCCGCACCGCGGTGTCGAGCTGCTGGCGTGCATCCTGGAGATAGCCGACGTGCTCCGGGGGCGCGATCAAGGCGACGTGCGGCGCGGTCAGGATCGCGTCGAGCCCGTATTGCGAGCCGATGGTGTCTTCCCCCGAGCGCAGCGCGTTGCCGAGCCGGGTCGGCATCACCCGCGAGGCCTCGGGGTAGCGGTCGAAGGCGATGTCGGCCGCGGCCGAAGCGGCGTGCAGCCCGGTGACCGCATGGGCTTTGTCGTCGGCGAGCTGCCCGGTCAGCGCCTGCTCCAGCCGATCCGGCGCCCAGGACCGGGGATCTCCCTGGTGTTTCTTGTTCTTCGCGCGCTTTTCCTCGTACCTGGCCACCAGCTGGCCCAGCAGGATTTCGTCTCGTGCGGCGGCCAGTTTCGCGTAGCGGCGGTGCAGTTTGGAGCGCCGCTTGCGGTGGTGAGTGATCGCTCGCCGCAGGAGGATGCGCGAGAGCCACGAACTTCCCCAGTAGCCCTCGAGAAGCCGGGTCATGCCCAGCTGGAGCGGGTGCAGGAACAAGGCGAACATCGTGGTGGTCAGGACCAGCCACACCGCGCCGGCCAGGTTGATGCCCGCGAGGCGGTGCACCATCAGCCGCAGGTCCGGGGCGGCCTTCCAGGCGTCACTGGTCACCAGGGCGGTGGTCCACGCGGTGAGGAAGAGCGCGGGCACCACGCTGACGACGTTGAAGTAGCGACCGATCCGTCCGGCCAGGTCGAGGGCGACCGCCGGAAGTGAGGGGCTCGCCATCGCCGCGCCTAGCCGCGCATCTCGTCGACGTACTCTTCACAGACCGGGCACCAGTCCCGGTCGCCCTCCCGCCGGACGAGGTTGCCGCACTGCGGGCAGGTCTGCCCGGCTCGGCGGCGCCGGTGGCCGGGAAGCGTCGGCGGGGGATTGGTCGTCAGCTGCGTGATCCGGCGAACGAAACGCAATCTTCGCATCCGCCTCACCCCGCCCTCCAGGATCCGACCATGTTAGGCCAGCATTCAGGCCCAGTCGAGGTTCGTGGGACGGGGTGGGGATGGGGTTTTCGCCCTGGGTGGTGCCCGCCGTGGGCATCGTGGTCGTGGCTGTGGCCGGGGTGTTCGGGGCGCGGTGGGCCTGGCTGGCCGTCGGGGTGCTCGCCGTCGCCGGGGCCGGGTGGGTGGGACGGCTCGTGCTGCGGGAGGCGCGGGTCGATAGCGTCACCGGCATGCCATCGATCCGGCCGATCGTGCTCGCCGTCATCCGGCGGGGGGACGCCCTTCTCGTCTTCGAAGCGCACGACCACGTCAAGGGCCAGACCTTCTGCCGGCCGCTCGGGGGTGGGATCGAGTTCGGGGAAAGCAGCAAGGAAGCTCTCGAGCGGGAATTCCTCGAAGAACTCGGCGCCGCGATCACCGTCGGCAGGCGGCTCGGCGTGCTCGAGAACGTCTTCACCTGGCAGGACCGGCCCGGGCACGAGATCGCCTTCGTCTTCGCCGCCGAGTTCGCCGACCCGAGCCGGTACGAGTGCGACGAGATGAAAATCCTCGACGAACCCGCCAGCGCGCGGTGGGTCGACCTCGCCGAGTTCCGCGACCGCCGCAAGATCCTTTACCCCGAAGGGCTCATCGAACTCCTCTCAGCGGATCAGTGACCGCGTGGTGGGGATCAACTCCGAAGACGAAGCCGAGGCGGCGCGGCTGAACCACACCGAGAACGGCCCGTCGGTGCGCACCGGCAGCTGCGGGAAGGTGTTCGGAGACGGCTCCGTCTCGAACGCCGCGAACGCGGACTCCGGTGGGGGCGTGGGCGAAGAGATCGTCACGTGCAGACCCGCGCCCGGTGGTGGCGCCGCCAGGCCGCGACGGACCGGGCGCAGCAACAGCACGTTGTCGGAGTCGACCATCGTCGCGTTCGCCGCTGCCCGGTGGGCCTTCCAGACCGGGCCGGAGTAGAACCGCTCCAGCGCCTCCTTGCGCGCCTCCATCGAGCGGAACCCGCGCAGCCACACGAACTCGTCCGGCGAAGCCCGCGAGCGGAACAACCCGAACAAGTGCGCGCCCGCGGCCTCCTGCGGCTCGACGAACTCGCGCTCGAACAACTCGATCAGCTCGTCGCGCCGCCCCGGGTGCAGGGTGTAGCGACGAAGCTCCAGGACGGTTTCGAAGTCGGAAGCAGTCATGCCGCGAACGCTAGCGGCCACCACCGACAAAAACGGATCAGCGGAACGCCGCGAGCCCCGTGACCGCCTGTCCGAGTGACAGCGCGTGCATCTCCTCGGTGCCTTCGTACGTCAGCACCGTCTCGAGGTTCGCCATGTGCCGCATCACCGGGTACTCCAGGGAAATCCCGTTGGCGCCCAGCATCGAGCGCGCCGTCCGGGCCACGTCCAGCGCCGACCGGACGTTCGCCATCTTCCCGAAGCTGACGTGGTTGTGGTGCAGGGCGCCGGCGTCTTTCAGACGCCCGATCTGCAGCGCCACCAGCCCGGCGCGGTTGACCTCGACGACCAGGTCGGCGAGCTTGTGCTGGGTCAGCTGGAACCCGGCGAGCGGCTTCCCGAACTGCGACCGCGAAAGCGTGTACTCCAACGCGGCTTCGTAGCACGCGCGCGCCGCGCCCACGACGCCGAACAGGATCCCGTAGCGCGCCTCGTTCAAGCACGACAACGGCCCACGCAGGCCGCGGACCTCGGGGAACGCCGCCGACGCGGGCAGCCGGACGCCGTCGAGCACCAGTTCCGCCGTCAACGACGCCCGCAGCGACAGCTTGTGCTTGACCTCGTTCGCGGTGAAGCCCGGGGTCGACGTCGGGACGACGAAGCCGCGGATCCCGTCGTCGGTCTGCGCCCAGACGACGGCGACGTCGGCGACGGTTCCGTTGGTGATCCACATCTTCGTGCCCGACAGCACCCAGTCGGCGCCGTCGCGCACCGCGCGTGTCCGCATCGAGCCCGGGTCGCTGCCCGCGTCCGGCTCGGTCAGCCCGAAGCAGCCCAGCGCCTCGCCGGTCGCCATCCGCGGCAGCCACTCCTGCCGCTGCTCTTCGCTGCCCCACTTGTGGATCGCGTACATCGCCAGCGACCCCTGCACCGAGACGAAGCTGCGCAGCCCGGAGTCGACGGCCTCGAGCTCGCGGCAGGCGATGCCGTAGGCGACGGCGCTGGTGCCGGCGCAGCCATAGCCCTCCAGGTGCATGCCGAGCAGGCCGAGCGAGCCGAAGCCCTTCGCCAGCTCCGCGGCAGGGAGCGCGCCCGTTTCGTACCAGCCGGCGACGTGGTCCAGCAGGTTGTCCTTCGCGTACGCGCGGACGGCGTCGCGGATGGCGCGTTCGTCCTCGGCGAGCCCGGCGTCGAGGTCGAGGAAGTCGTGCGGGTCAGGGGCACTGCTCATGCGCGCACCTCGCTGGCGCTCGGCGCGGCCTGAGCCCGGAGCGCAGTGTTGAATGATTCGTTCGCAGGCTCACTCATGAGGACTCCCGGTGGACGCGTCGATGCGGCCACCGCAGGAAACCACAGTCAGGCGTCTGTTCTCCGCGTGGCGTTCGTCACGCGGGCGGCAGACGTGCCGGGCGTGCACCGGGACCGGACCTGCTGCCGCGGGATCAGCAGCTCGCTGAACTGCGGGAACGGCACGCTTTCGATGTCGTCGCGCCAGGCGTGCAGCATCTGGGACAGCAGATCGTCCTCGGCCATCTTCGCCTCCCTGGCGTCCGGTCGTGCCGGGCTGAGCGCACACGATCGGGTGACTTGATACCCGGTGCGGGGACCGCTCAAACGGGGTTCTCCAAGATTTTTCCGGCCGTCGACCACTGTGTGGCAGGCCCTATTCGTTCGAGTGTGCCGGGGCCTGCGGCTACGCTGGGTGGCGTGTCTCGTGTGGTGATCCTCGACTACGGTTCCGGCAACCTCCGCTCCGCCGAACGCGCCGTCGCGCGCGCCGGGGCCGACGTCGAGGTCACCGCCGACCCGCATGCCGCCGTCGAAGCCGACGGCCTGGTCGTGCCCGGTGTCGGCGCCTACTCCGCCTGCATGGCGGGGCTGCTGGACGTGCAGGGGCACCGGATCATCGGCAAGCGCCTCGCCGGCGGGCGGCCGGTGCTCGGCATCTGCGTCGGCATGCAGATCCTCTTCTCCCGCGGCGTCGAGCACGGCGAGGAGACCGAGGGCACCGGCGAGTGGCCCGGCGTCGTCGACCGGCTGCACGCCGACGTCCTGCCGCACATGGGGTGGAACACCGTGCGCGCGCCGGCGGACTCGCAGCTGTTCGCCGGGCTCGACCCGGCCGAGCGGTTCTACTTCGTGCACTCCTACGCCGCGCGCAAGTGGGAGCTCGACGGCCTGGCCGGGCAGGAGCCGAAGGTCACCTGGGCGCACCACGGCGAGGACTTCGTCGCCGCGGTGGAGAACGGCCCGCTGTGGGCCACCCAGTTCCACCCGGAGAAGTCGGGCGACGCCGGGGCGCACCTGCTGCGCAACTGGCTGGCGACCCTCTGACCGGGTGATCCGGGGCTCCGCCCTAGAGTTACCCGCGTGACTTTCACGCTGCTTCCCGCCGTTGATGTGGCCGATGGCCAGGCCGTGCGACTCGTCCAGGGCGAGGCCGGCACCGAGACCTCCTATGGCAGCCCGCTGGAAGCGGCGCTCGCCTGGCAGCGCGACGGCGCCGAGTGGATCCACCTGGTCGACCTCGACGCCGCCTTCGGCAAGGGCAGCAACCGCGAGCTGCTCGCCGAGGTCGTCGGCACGCTCGACGTCCAGGTCGAGCTGTCCGGCGGCATCCGCGACGACGCGTCGCTGAAGGCCGCCCTGGCCACCGGGGCCCGGCGCGTCAACCTCGGCACCGCCGCGCTCGAGGACCCGGAGTGGACCGCCCGGGTCATCGGCGAGTACGGCGACCGCGTCGCGATCGGCCTCGACGTGCGGATCACCGAGGCCGGCCACCGGCTCTCGGCCCGCGGCTGGACCTCCGACGGCGGCGACCTGTGGGACGTCCTCGAGCGCCTCGACCGCGACGGCGCGTCCCGGTACGTCGTCACCGACGTCAGCAAGGACGGCACGCTGCGCGGCCCGAACCTGGAGCTGCTGCGTGACGTCGTCGCCCGCACCGACGCGCCGGTGATCGCGTCCGGCGGGGTGTCGAGCGTGGCCGACCTGGTCGCGCTGGCGGGCCTGGCGTCCGACGGCGTCGAGGGGTCGATCGTCGGGAAGGCGCTGTACGCGGGGGCGTTCACGCTGCCCGAGGCGCTGGCCGCGGTCGCGAAGGTCTAGTCCGCGCGGTAGGTGGTGATCGTGCCGCCGTGGGTGAACGTCAGCACCTCCACCGGCGTGAACCCGCGCGGCCCGAAGCCGCCGCTGAACATCGGTACCCCGCCGCCCGCCACCACCGGGTAGGACTTCACCACCAGCTCGTCGATCTCCGGCAGCAGGTGCCCGGCCAGGTCCGCGCCGCCGCACAGCCAGATGTCCAGGCCTTCTTCGGCCTTGAGCCGGCGCACGAGCGCCGCCGGGTCGCCGGGGACCAGCGTGATCGCCGGGTCCGCCTCGGTCAGCGACCGCGAGACGACGTACTGCCGGAGGTGCGGGTACGGGTTGGTGACGCCTTCGGCCAGCGGGACCGCGTAGGTCCCCCGGCCCATGATCACCGTGTCGTACCGCCGGTTCGGCGTGTCCTCGGCCATCCCGATGAGCGGCCGGATGTGGACCGGCATGGTCTCCGGGAACTCCGCGCGGACGTGGGCGACCATGTCCGGGGCGAGCGGGTGGAAGTTCGTTTCGCCGCCCGGTCCGGCGATCACGCCGTCGATGCTGACGCCGATGAAGTAGACGAGCTTGCGCACGGATCAACTCCGGATGTAGTACTTTGACTGAAGTGGTCCGAACCGTAGTACTACATCTGGAGTGGTGTCAACATGGTGCGACGCAACCCCCAGCGGCGGGCGGCCCTGCTCGACGCCTCGATCGAGGTCCTGGCCCGCGAAGGCGCGCGCGGGCTCACCTTCCGCGCGGTCGACCAGCAGGCCGGGGTGCCGGCCGGCACGACGTCCAACTACTTCTCCAGCCGTGACGAAATCCTCACGCACGCGGGCGAGCGCGTGTACGAGCGTCTGGTCGACGAAGCGGTTCTCGCGGACGGCCTGGCGGGATCGCGCGACCGGGCCCGCGTCACGGAGCTGATGCACGAGCTGGTCGACCGCGTGGCCGCCTTCCCGACGGGCTTCCTGGCCCTGCTGGAACTGCGGCTGGAGGCCACGCGCCGTCCGGAGCTGCGGGCCGTGCTGACCCGCCGCATCCGCGCGGACGTCGACTTCAACGTCGAGTACCACGAGAAGTCCGGCCTGCCCGGCGACGGCACGATGGTGGTCCTGCTGTGGCTGGCGCTCAACTGGCTGATCATGGAACGGCTGACGCTGCCGGACCTGTTCACCGAAGCGGAGCGCCGCGACCTCGTCACGGCGCTGGTGGAACGCCTGCTGGCCGGGCAGCCGGCATTACCTCCGGCGTAATCGACGCCGTGCCGTCGAGCGGACAGGCTGGTTTCCAGGACAACGGAAGGAACGCCATGACCGCCTACGGACTCGCCCACCTGCGCCCGCCCGCCGTGCTGCCGGAGGAGGTTTTCCAGTACCTCGAACGCATCCAGGCGACTCTCGACCCGTACGGCGGCAGGTTCCTCGTGCACGGCGCGCCGGTGCACGTCATGGAAGGCGAGTGGGCCGGCGGGCTCGTGCTCATCGAGTTCCCGAGCCTCGCCGCGGCGCACGAGTGGTACGCCTCTCCTGCCTACCGCGAAATCCTGCGGCTGCGCGCGGACCACATCCCGGGCGACCTGATCGTGGTCGAGGGCTGCGGGCCGGACCACGACTCCGCCGCCATGGCGGCCGCCCTGCGCGCCGCCGCATGAGGCCGAAAAGCGGCTGACAGCGGCCCGCGGCCGTCGTAGGTTGCCGCGGGTGGAGGAGATCGTCACCCAGCTCGAAATGACCGCCGCCGACCAGCTCAACCCGGCTCCGCTCGTCGACGGGGTCGGGCTGCGGACCACCGGGCCGGGGCCGCTGATCCGCGAGCTGCACGTCCGGATCGGGACGCCGTACCGCTGGCCGAGCGTCACCCGCGGCGACGACGGCTGGGACCGCTGGCTCGCCGCGCCGCACCGCGAATACCGGATCGTCGAGTACCGGGGCGAGATCGCCGGCGCGGCGGATTTCGAGCCACAGCCCGGGAACGACGTCGAGATCACCACGTTCGGCCTGCTGCCGGAGTTCGTCGGGAAAGGACTCGGCGGGTTCGCGCTCACCCTCGTCGTCGCCGACGCGTGGGCGCTGCCCGGGACGCGGCGCGTCTGGCTGCACACCTCGACGCTCGACCACCCGAACGCGCTGCCGAACTACCTGCGGCGCGGCTTCCGCAGCTTCAGCCGTCCACTTTGACCGCGATGCCGACCGTCCGGTCCGCCGGCCCGCGCAGCTTCGAGAAGAACATCGTGACGCGCCCGACGACGCCGTACTTGCGGGCGATCGCGCGCCGGGCCTGCTCGGTCTCGGCGGCGTCCAGCAGCCGGGCCTGGCCGGACACCTTCGCGCCGTGTGTCTTCCGCCCGCGGACGTCGCAGGCCTGGACCTCGACCCGGCCGCTGTTGCGGATGCGCTTGACCTTGCCGGCCGCGCGCTCCGACCACAGCACCAGCTCGTCGTCGCGCCCGGCCACCCAGATCGGGGTCGGCACGGCCCGGCCGTCGCGCCGGAACGTGGTCAGCACGACGTAGCGCTCGGCGGCGAGGCGGTCGGTCTCGGAGGTCATGCGTCCACCGTAGCCGGGTGGCGGACGGCGATGCCGGGGTAGCGGGTGATCAGGCCCGTGTCGTCGTATTCGAGGACGCACGCGAAGCCGAACGCCGGCGCCGCGTAGCCGTACCGGCCGGGCGACAGGTGCTCGTAGGTCTGCTCCAGCCGGTCGACGCCGAGGTCGGCCGCGCGGACGTAGGCGGCGGGCGCCTCGGCCCGGGCGCCGGCCGGCAGGGCGAGCCGGTGCACCGGGAAGGTGTTCGTCATCGCCGACGCCTCGAGGTCCAGGTCGAGGCAGCCGTCCAGGTGTGGCGCGGGCTTTCCGTCGAGCCGCCAGCGTCCGTGGCCGTCCGCTTCGACCGTCAGTTCCCGGGCGCCGAGCCCGCCGATCCGCGCCGAGCGCAGGGTCCACTGTGGACTCAGGGTGAGGGAGTACCGCACCGCCCAGGCGACGCCGTCCTCCACGGCGCTCGTGGCGCCCTCGACGAGCCAGCCGCCTTCGTGGCGGCGGAACCGGGTCACTTCGAAGCCGGTGCGGGCGTCTTCGTGCCGCCAGGCGGCGCTGCCGGGGAAGGTCATGGCCCACGGTAACCGGCGGGAAAAGTGCCTAGGCCTTTCGGCGCCAAAACCCCACACGCCTGGCCGAAGCGTTTCAACGCCTGAGCCTGCAACGCTTCGTGAGCTGCATTCCCGCATCCTGGAGGGCTTCGATGGCGGTCACACAGCAAGTTCCGGTTCACCCGCAAGCAGGCTTCTTCGGCGCCGGGCCGTACCCCGCGCGCCGGGGTGCCATCGCCGTCGCCGCGATCGTGGCGGGGTTCGTGCTGACCACCATCTGGTCGGCGCCGTTCGTCGACTCCGTGATCGGGGACAGCGTCGCGAACGGCCTCCTCGGCCACGACGCCAAGGCGACGCCGATCAGCGGCGTCCTCGCCGGGACGCTCTTCGCGTTCGTCTCCGGCCTCGCCGGGTCGTTCACCGCCTGCAACATCGCCGCGTTCGGGGCCGTCGCGCCGCTGGTGGGCGACCAGGCGGGCGGGAAGCGGAACGCGCTCAAGCCGCTCGGCTGGATCTCCGCCGGCATGCTCACCGTGTCGGTGGTCTACGGCGTGATCGTCGCGCTCGTCGGCACGCGGATGCCGCAGTTCTCCACCGCGCGGACCGCCGGGCTCTCCCCGCGCAGCATCCAGTCCATGATCGCCTTCGGCATCGTCGGCCTGGTCTTCGTGCTGATGGGCCTGATCGCCCTCGGCATCCTCCGCAACCCCTTCGAGAACTTCACCCGCCGCCACCCCGCCGCGCCGCTCGTGCTCATGGGCGCGCTCATCGGCGGGTTCCTCATCGGCCGGCCGTACCCGCTGTTCCGGATCATGTTCCGCGACGCCGCCGAGCAGCACAACGTCTTCTACGGCGCCGCCGCGTTCGCGCTGCAGTCGCTCGGCAACATCGTCGTCATGGCGGTGCTGTTCCTTGTTCTCACCTACGCCACGGGCGGGCGCGTCCAGCGCTGGCTGGCCGCGAAGCCGGCGCGGGTCGCCACCGTGACCGGCGTCGCCCTGCTGGTCGGCGGCACGTTCACGCTGCTCTACTGGGACGTCCGGGTGCTCGGCAGGCTCGGGATCATCTGGTTCCCGATGATCAGCTGGTAGTCCCGAGCCAGCGGTAGTCGGGTGCCGGGTCGAGCTGGACGCCGTTCGCGATGGCGACCAGCTCGGCCTGCGGCCGCGGCCCCGACACCGTCAGCCAGCGCCCCGACGGCAGCTGGGTCGCGACCACCGCGTCCCACCCGTTCTGCCGGGCCACGAAGAACCCCTGCCCGCCGCGCACGGTCACCGGGGCGGCGCCGGTCAGGCCGGGGGAGCCCGCGCCGGCGGCGACCCGCACCACGGGGACCGCCGGCCGGGCCGGGTCGGCCGCGGTCAGCTCGGTGCTCGCGTCGCCGGGGCCGGTGCCCCGCACCGCCGCCGAGCGTTCGGCCAGTCCCGGCGGCAGCGGGCCGAACCGCAGCTCACCGCGGACGCCGACCGGTGTGGCGGCGACCGAGTCGGCGATCCGCTGGGCGACCTCGCGGGCGTCCGGGATCCCGGCGAGCGACGCGCGCAGCACGTGCTTGCCGTCGGCCAGCCAGGTGAGCTGCGCCGTGCTGCCCGAGCCGGTCACCATGCCGACCCGGCCGTTCACCACGACCTGGTCCTTGATCGCGGCGATCTTCAGCGCGGTCTGTGACCACTCGGGGTCGTCCGTCGAGTACGCCAGCAGCGTGATCGAGGCCGGGCCGGCGAGCCACCGGCGGACCTGCGGGGTGATCCCGGGCCCGCCTTCGCGGTACTGCTCGGTGAAGCCGCCGGGCAGCCACTCCGGGCTGTAGCCCAGCACCGGGCGGCTCGCGGCCGGCGTCAGGTCCGGCCGGGTCAGCACCTGCGTCCCCGCGACGACGCCGACGACCAGCACGACGACGGCGGCGGCCACCAGCGCCAGCCGGGTCGACGGCCGCGGCTCGCGGCCGGCGCGGGCGAGGGCCTCGTGCACGGCCTGCCCGTCCGGAGCGCGCGCCGCCAGGCGGTCCAGGCTCTCCCGGATCAGCGTCTCGGTCTCGTGCTCGCTGCGGGTCATTCGGGGGCTCCGGTCGTGACGATCGCGTGCGGGGCTTGCCGCAGGGTGGCCAGTGCGCGCGAGATCTGGCTGCGCACGGTGGAGACGCCGCACCGCAGGACCGCGGCGATCTCGGCGTCGGTGTAGTTCTCGTAGTAGCGCAGCACGATGGCCGCGCGCTGCTTGCGGGGCAGCGTGGCGAGCAGGCCGAGCATGGCGTCCCGCTCGTCGTAGGCGGCCGCCGGGTCGGCTTCCGGCGGGCCGATCGCGTCGAGGACGTCGTGGCTGCTGGGCACCATCCGGCGCACCGCGCGCCGCCGCCACGAGAGGTACTCGTTGGTGACCATCCGCCGGACGTAGGTCGGCGGCGCGGCGATGCCGTTCCAGCGCTGCTGGGCACGCAGCAGCACGTCCTGGACGACGTCCTGCGCCAGGTGCGGGTCGTTCGTCAGGACGGTGGCGTAGCGGAGCAGCCCGTCCAGCCGCTCCGCCACGAACTCTTCGAAGGTCACACGCGTCCTCTCGGTCACCCTTGTGGACGCATGAGGGGGCCGTGCCGCTGCACGGCGGACGGAAGTTTTTTTACCGGCCGAGGACCTCCTCCAGCCGGACGAAGGCGAAGCCCGTGGCCGGGAGGTCGCCGGCTGCCGGGCGGCGCTCACCGTCGTGGACCACCAGCAGGCCGTGCGGGAAGCGGCGGCCGAGGTAGGCCGTGCTGATCGCCGAGCCGTCGGAGTGCTCGACCGAGTCCGTGCCGCGGCCGGCGACGATCCGCAGGTCACGGACGTGCCTGCCGTACACCACGAACCGCGAGTCGCCCTGGCTGGAGGCGAGCAGCGTGCCGTTCGCCACCGCGAGGCCCTCCGCGTCGGCGGTCAGCCAGCGGCCGCCGAAGCCGGGGTCGGGGCCGTCCGGGACGCACTCTTCGGTAGCCGCGTCCCAGCGCTGGGGGACGCCGAAGGACCGCACGCGGTCGATCAGCTCCGGCCGCCCGAAGCCGGTGGACGTGAGCGGGATCCGCCAGATCCCGACGTCCTCCTGGGCGGTGTAGAGCACGCGGCCGTCGATGACCGAGCCCTCCAGCTGCGGTCCCTCGCCGGGCTCCTCGCACGGCGACCAGCTCGAGCCGTCCGGGAGGCGGAACGCCGACGGCAGGTCGACGGTGCCGATCGGGGCGGTGCCGACCGTGCCACCGGGCCGGTCGACGAGCCGCAGCAGCGCCACCCGCGTCTCGTGCCGCCGGGTCACCGCGACCCACCGGACGCCGGTGCGCGGGTCCCGGCCCGCGGCCAGGCCGTAGGCGGTCCGCTGCTCGTCCACTTCGGACTCCGACGCGGAGAACACCGGTGCGGCGGCGGGATCGGTGACGTCCCGCAGCACGTGCGACCCGGCGGCCGAGCCCGCCGGGTCGATCCGGTAGACGCGGACGCGGTCCCGGCCCCGGTCGCTGACGACGGCCAGGTCCCCGACGACGTCGACGTTGTTGAACCGTCCACCCGGCCCGGCGGGGACGAGCTGCAGGGTCCGCGCGCCGAGGTCGAACGCGGCGAGGCCGCCCTCCTTGAGGGTGCCGAGCACGACGCTGCGTTCGGGGTCGTGCGGGTGCACCCAGATCGCGGGGTCGTCGGCATCGGCATTGGCGGGGGTGGCGCCGGGGTCGTCGACGAAGGCCTGGGTCTGCAGGACGGGCGCCGGATCGCGCGTCGCGGCGGACGCGGGGAAGGCGGTCAGGAGGGAGACGGCGGCCACGGCCACCGGAAGGAGTCTGCGCACGCGCGGAACCTAGACGAATCGGGTGGCCGGGGCGTGAACAGCGGATGCCGGGCCGTGCCATCGGCGGCGGTCCCGACCCCTTGACTACGCTGGTGGGCATGTCTGTCGCGGTGCGGGTGATCCCCTGTCTCGACGTCGACGCGGGCCGGGTCGTGAAGGGTGTCAACTTCGCCGGCCTCCGCGACGCCGGTGACCCCGTCGAGCTGGCCCGGCGCTATGACGCCGAGGGCGCCGACGAGCTCACCTTCCTCGATGTCACGGCCTCCTCCGGCGACCGCGAGACCACCTACGACGTCGTGCGCCGGACCGCCGAACAGGTCTTCATCCCGCTCACCGTCGGGGGTGGCGTCCGCAGCAACGACGACGTCAACCGGCTGCTGCGGACCGGGGCCGACAAGGTCAGCATCAACACCGCCGCCATCGCGCGGCCCGAGTTCCTCAGCGAGGCGTCGCGGCGGTTCGGCGCCCAGTGCATCGTGCTGTCCGTCGACGCCCGGCGCGTGCCCGAAGGCGGCGAGCCGACCGCCTCCGGCTTCGAGGTCACCACCCACGGTGGCCGGCGGGGGACCGGGATCGACGCCGTCGAATGGGCCGCCCGCGGCGAGGAGCTCGGCGTCGGGGAGATCCTGCTCAACTCCATGGACGCCGACGGCACGAAGAACGGCTTCGACCTCGAACTCATCGAACTCGTCCGCAAGGCCGTGCGGGTCCCGGTGATCGCCAGCGGGGGCGCCGGCGCCGTCGAGCACTTCGTGCCCGCCGTGCGGACCGGGGCCGACGCCGTGCTCGCCGCCAGCGTGTTCCACTTCGGACAGCTGAAGATCGGGGACGTCAAGAACGCCCTGCGCGAAGACGGGGTCGAGGTCCGGTGAAGTCCTGGCAGGCACCCGTCGAGGTGAAAGTCACCGCCGGCCTGCTGGTCGGGCTGCCCATCGCCTGGGCGCTGCTCAACCTGGTGCCCGTGCTCGGCGCCGGGGCGGGTCTGGCCATCTACCGGATGCCCGCGCTCGCGCTGATCCTCGGCGGCGTCGTCACCACCGGGCTGGTGCTGAAGATGGGCAGCGCGCGGATCGGCGGCCTCGTCGTCGCCGTCGTCTTCGCGCTGCTGCACGCGTTCCTGCTGCTCGGTGCCGAGCTGTGGTTCAACAAGCTGTTCTCCGGCCTGTCCTTCGCGGGCTACGGCTACACGTTCGTCCTGCTGAACTCGATGCCGCTCAAGCGGCACCTCCTGGGAGCGCAAGCATGACCCTGGACGCGGCCGTCTCGGCGCGCCTCAAGCGCAACGCCGACGGCCTGATCGCCGCGGTCGTCGTCGAGCACGCCACCTCCGACGTGCTGATGATGGCCTGGATGAACGACGACGCCCTCGCCGCCACGCTCGCCACCCGCCGCGGGACGTACTGGTCGCGCAGCCGCCGGAAGCTGTGGGTCAAGGGCGAGACGTCGGGGCACTACCAGCACGTTCGCGAGGTGCGGATCGACTGCGACGGCGATACGGTGCTGCTGCGCGTCGACCAGACCGGCCCGGCCTGTCACACCGGCACGCACACCTGCTTCGACACCGAGGAACGCCTCCTCCTGGCCGATGAGAAAGAGCACGCGTGACCATCGTCGCCGACATCCTGGTCGGGCTCGTCGCCCTGATCCACCTCTACATCCTCGTCCTGGAGATGTTCCTCTGGACGAGCGCCCGCGCCCGCGCCGGCTTCGGCACGACGAAGGAGTTCGCGGAGCAGACCAAGACGCTCGCCGCGAACCAGGGGCTCTACAACGGCTTCCTGGCCCTCGCGCTGGTGTGGGGCCTCGTCGCGAGCGAGTTCCAGCTCCAGCTGTACGGCCTGGTCTGCGTGATCGTCGCGGGCCTCTACGGCGCCGCGACGGCCAGCAGGAAGATCCTCTTCGTGCAGGTGGTCCCGGGCACGCTGGCGCTCGTCGCGCTCCTGCTCGCACGGTAGCGGTCAGCGGGCGGCCTCCCGCAGCAGAGCCTGGGAATCCTCTTCGCTCAGCGCTGCCTTGTGCAGGAGCTTGGCCACTTTCTGGTGCCCGGAAATCTGGGTGTCCTCGTGCAGGAAAGCCGTCGAGCAGACGTGTTCGACAGAAGCGATCGGTGGCGAGCCGGGGAACTCGTAGATTTCGAACGGCCCGATCAGCCCGGGGTGGTAGCCGATTCCGGCCGGAACGACGCGCAGGCTGATGTTCCGGCGCTCGGACATCGCCACCAGGTGATCGATCTGGTCGGACATGACCCCGGCGGTGCCGAAGTTCTCCTGGAGCGCCCGTTCGCCGAGCAACGCGGTGAAGCGGATCGGTTCGTAGCGGGTGAGAATCGCCTGCCGGGCCAGCCTGACGCGCAACTGCCTGTCGGCCTGTTCGATCGGCACCGCGGAATTGTCCATGATCGACCGGATGTAGTCGGGGGTCTGCAGCAATCCGGGCACGATCAGCGGTGACCACGTCGTGATGGCGGTGGCGGTCCGTTCGAGATCCAATCTCGTGGTGAGCGCGAAAGGGAGATCGGTGTTGCCCGACGCGAGCCAATTGGGTTCGCGGGCGTGCCGGGCGAGCGCCCGGATCCGGTCACGCTTTTCTCCGGTGACACCCAGCAGCGCCAGGATCGCCGACACGTCTTCGACGCTCGGCAGGCGATGGCCTTTCTCCCACACCGACAGCAACTGGGGGAGGATGCCCAGTTTGTCGGCGAGCGCCCGCAAACCGATTTTGCGCGCTTCGCGTTCTTCGCGCAGCGAGGCGGCGAGAGTTCTCGCGGCGGGTCCCGAAGACGTTGGCTTCATGCGGGGATAGTACGAATACCGTCGATTCCCCGATTGTGCGAATGGTGTCCACGAATCACGATCTGCCGCTATTTCATCCAGCATCCGGGTGACGATTGCCTGCTCACTTGCACGCTCGGCGCGGCCGTCCGGTTGCCTTGCGGCGCTGTGCCTTTTCTCGCGGCATCGGCGCCGCTGAAGGCTTCCGAGCTCGGCCGATGGATCCCTTCGGCGGTTTCGTCAAACGGCGGTGGGTGTGGTTCGCTCTCCCGGCGGCCGGACCCCGCGAGGTGATTTCCGTGCGGCACATGGTCGTCCTCGTCCCGAACGGCCCGACCGGCTCCCGGCTCGCGGTCCCCAGCACCCCAATGTGGCGTTCGGTGCGTCTGACGCACCGAACGCCACATTGGGTGCGTCGGACGCAACCAACGCCCCCTTGGGGTCAGCCGATGTCGCCGGGGAGGTAGCGCTGCAGGTTCGGCGCGATCGCGCGCACCAGGACCTCGACGTCCTCGGTGGTGAGCGGCTCGAACTTCGCCACGTACCGGACCATGCCCAGGCCCACCATCTGGGTCGCGCACAGGTTCATCCGCAGCGGGATGCGGTCCGAGCCGAGCGAGTCGATCAGCGCGCTGAAGAACCGCTGGAAGAAGTCGCGCAGCACGTGGCCGGCCTGCTCGTGGCCGGTGATGCTGCGGATGAGCGCCACGAACACGGCGCCGCCCGCGCTGTCCCAGCGGGTGATGAACGTGCGGATGATCCGTTCGCCCAGCTCGTCGTCGGGGCCGTTGCGCAGGGCCTTCTGCAGCTCCATGGGGTCGAACGGCAGCTCGAGGACCGCCTGGGCGAACAGGCCCTCCTTGCTGCCGAACCAGTGGTTGACCATGGCCGCGTCGACGCCGGCGCGCGTGGCGATCGCGCGCACGGTCGCGCCGTCGTAACCGGTTTCGGCGAACACGGCCCGCGCGGCTTCGACCAGCGCCGTGCGGGTGTCCTGGCCCGCGGGCCGCCGGCCGCGGCGGCGGGCCGTAGGCTCGGTGTTGTCGGTGGTGCTCACGGCACCATCATGACTCACCGGCCGGTAAAATTCAAAGGGCGTTGAATTTGACACCCACCGTCGCTGGTTGTCCAAGGACCGGCACAATGAGGGCCATGGTCAGCGCATCCGCCGGTTCGACCGGTCCCGGCACGGTCAGCCCGTCCCGCGAGGACTTCCGCGTCCTCGCCGAGAACCGCCGCGTGATCCCGGTCGTGCGCCGGGTCCTCGCCGACGGCGAGACGCCGATCGGGGTGTACCGCAAGCTCGCCGCCGACCGGCCCGGCACGTTCCTCTTCGAGTCCGCCGAAAACGGCGCGTCCTGGACCCGCTGGTCGTTCATCGGCGTCCGCAGCCCGGCCGCGCTCACCGTCCGCGACGGCCAGGCGATCTGGACCGGCACCCCGCCGGTCGGCCTGCCCAGCGAGGGCAACCCGCTGAACGTCCTGCGCGAGACCATCGAAGCCCTGCACACCGAGCCGCTGCCCGGGCTGCCCCCGCTGACCGGCGGCATGGTCGGCTACATCGGCTACGACGCCGTGCGCTGGCTGGAAAAGCTGCCGGAGCTGGCCGAGCGCGACCTCGACGTCCCCGAGCTGACCATGCTCCTGGCCACCGACCTCGCGGCCTTCGACCACCACGAGGGCATGGTCACGCTCATCGCGAACGCCGTCAACTGGGACGACTCGCCCGAGCGCGTGGACGCGGCCTACGACGACGCCGTCGCGCGCCTCTCCGCGATGACCGCGCAGCTGCAGGTGGCCGCGCCCGCCACCGTCGCCGCGTTCGACCGGCCCGCGCCGGAATTCACCCGGAAGCGGTCGAAGGAGGACTTCCACGCGGCCGTCGAGAAGGCCGTCGAGGCGATCAAGGCCGGCGAAGCGTTCCAGATCGTGCCCTCGCAACGATTCGAGATCCCGACCGCGGCCGACGCGATCGACATCTACCGCGTGCTGCGCACGTCCAACCCGAGCCCGTACATGTACCTGCTGCGGCTGGAGGGCTTCGACATCGTCGGCTCCAGCCCCGAATCCCTCGTCACCGTGCGGGACGGCCGCGCGACCACGCACCCGATCGCGGGCACCCGCTGGCGGGGCGCCGACCCCGAAGAGGACGCGCAGCTGGCCAAGGACCTGCTGGCCGACGAGAAGGAGCGCGCCGAGCACCTGATGCTCGTCGACCTCGGCCGCAACGACCTCGGCAAGGTCTGCAAGCCGGGCACCGTGCGCGTCGTCGACTTCTTCCAGATCGAGCGCTACAGCCACGTCATGCACATCGTGTCCACGGTCACCGGCGAGCTGGCCGAGGGCAAGACGGCGTTCGACGCGGTCACCGCGTGCTTCCCGGCCGGGACGCTGTCCGGCGCGCCGAAGGTCCGCGCGATGGAGCTGATCGAGGAACTGGAGCCGGTCCGCCGCGCGCTGTACGGCGGGGTCGTCGGCTACCTCGACTTCGCCGGCGACGCCGACACCGCGATCGCCATCCGCACCGCGCTGGTCAAGGACGGCATCGCGCACGTCCAGGCCGGGGGCGGGGTGGTCGCCGACTCGGTGCCGGACTACGAGGACACCGAATCGCTGAACAAGGCGCGGACCGTGCTTTCGGCCGTGGCCGCGGCGCAGACGATGGTGGCGGCGGGTGCGCTCGACTCGGCCGCGGACGCCGCGCATGTCTGACACACCGGGCGCGCCGTCCGGGGCCGTGGACACGGCACCGGCGGCGCCGAAGCGTCCACTGTGGATGATGGTGACCGCGCTCCTGCTGGGCGCGCTGGCACTGTGGGGTGCGTCACGGCTGACCTGGTTCGCGGAGTTCCGCGACGGTGGCGTGCGCGGGACCCTCCTGTACCGCGAGACCGGCGAGCAGCGGGCCACCGCGCTCGTGCCGCTGGCGCTGCTGGCCCTGGCCGGCGTGGCCGGGCTGGTGGCCACCGGCGGCTGGGCGCGGCGCGCCCTCGGCGTCGTGCTGGCGCTGGCCGGGGCGGCGGCGGTCTGGCTCGGCGTCGCCGGGGTCCGGTTCTCCGGCTACGCCGACGGGCTGCCGGTGGCGGAGATGCTGCTGGGCCGCGGGCTCGCCGTGGTCGCGGGAATTCTCGTCGCCGCCGGCGGGTTGGCAGCCGTCAAGGGCGCGGGCCGGGCCACCCGGCTCGGGGCGAAGTACGCGGCTCCGGCCACCCGGAAAAAGGTCCGTGACCCCGACGCGGAGCTGTGGGAAGCCCTGTCCGAAGGGGAAGATCCGACCGACGTCCGGGGCAGGCATTCGGAGTAACGCGCACACCCGGAACCCGGCGTCTCGGATGCGGGGGTTAGCATCGTTTCGGCGGGAAGGGGAAGGTTTTTGTGAGCGACCTTGCGAGTGAATCCGTGAGCACGCGCCCTCGTGGGGGCGCCCGGTGAGCGTGCTCGAAGACATCGTCGCCGGCGTGCGGGAAGATCTCGCCGTGCGGGAAGCCGCGTTGCCGTTCGACGAGCTGAAGATCCGCGCGGCCGCCGCCCCGGCGCCGCGCGACGTGATGGCCGCCCTGCGCGAGTCCGGCATCGGCGTCATCGCCGAGGTCAAGCGGCGCAGCCCGTCGAAGGGTGAGCTGGCCGACATCCCCGACCCGGCCGCGCTGGCGAAGGACTACGAAGCCGGCGGGGCGCGCGTGATCAGCGTGCTCACCGAGCAACGCCGCTTCGGCGGCTCGCTGGCCGACCTCGACGCGGTCCGCGCCGCGGTGGACATCCCCATCCTGCGCAAGGACTTCATCGTCAGTCCCTACCAGGTGCACGAGGCCCGCCTGCACGGCGCCGACATGGTGCTGCTGATCGTCGCCGCGCTGGAGCAGAACGCGCTCGTCGCGCTGCTCGACCGCGTCGAATCGCTCGGCATGACCGCGCTGGTGGAGATCCACAACGCCGAGGAGGCCGACCGGGCCCTCGAGGCGGGCGCCAAGGTCATCGGCGTCAACGCGCGCAACCTGCACACCCTCGAGGTCGACCGGGACGTCTTCTCGCGGCTGGCCCCCGGCCTGCCGATGGACGTCTACAAGGTCGCCGAATCCGGTGTCCGCGGCCCGGGCGACCTGATGTCGTACGCCGGTCACGGCGCCGACGCGGTGCTGGTCGGCGAGGGGCTCGTCGCGTCTGGAGACCCGAAGGGTGCCCTGGTCAAGCTGGTCACCGCCGGCTCCCACCCCGCCTGCCCGAGGCCGTCGCGGTGACGAGCGAGCACGGTGCCGTCGAACGGCCTCACGAAGTCGGCGCGCACGACCCTGACGAGCGCGGCTACTACGGCCCGTACGGCGGGCGGTTCATGCCGGAGGCGCTGATCGGCGTCGTCGACGAGGTCGCCACCGAGTACGACAAGGCCCGCCACGACCCGGAGTTCCTGAACGAGTTCAACCGCCTCCTGCGCGAGTACGCGGGCCGCCCGTCGCTGCTCACCGAGGCCAAGCGCTTCGGCGAGCACGCTGGCGGCGCGCGGGTGTTCCTCAAGCGCGAGGACCTCAACCACACCGGCTCGCACAAGATCAACAACGTGCTGGGCCAGGCACTGCTCACCAAGCGGATGGGCAAGAAGCGCGTCATCGCCGAGACCGGCGCGGGCCAGCACGGCGTCGCGACGGCCACCGCGTGCGCGCTGCTCGACCTCGACTGCGTCGTCTACATGGGCGAGGTCGACACCGAGCGCCAGGCGCTGAACGTGGCCCGCATGCGGCTGCTGGGCGCCGAGGTGATCCCGGTCAAGACCGGGTCGCGGACGCTGAAGGACGCGATCAACGAGGCGCTGCGCGACTGGGTCACCAACGCCGGCACCACGCACTACCTCTTCGGCACGGCGGCCGGCCCGGCGCCGTTCCCGGCGATGGTGCGCAACTTCCACCACGTCATCGGCACCGAGGCCCGGGAACAGATCCTGGAGCAGGCGGGACGCCTGCCGGACGTCGTCGCGGCCTGCGTCGGCGGCGGGTCGAACGCCATCGGCATCTTCTCGGGCTTCTACGACGACCCGTCGGTGCGGCTGGTCGGCCTGGAGCCGGGCGGCGAGGGCATCGAGGGCAACCGGCACGGGGCGACCCTGACGAAGGGCACCCCGGGCAACCTGCACGGCGCGATGACGTACCTGCTGCAGGACGAGGACGGCCAGACGGTCGAGTCGCACTCGATCTCGGCCGGCCTGGACTACCCGGGCGTCGGCCCGGAGCACGCGTGGCTGAAGGACACCGGCCGCGCCGAGTACCGGCCGGTCACCGACGCCGAGGCGATGGACGCGTTCAAGCTGCTGTCCCGCACCGAGGGCATCATTCCGGCGATCGAGTCGGCGCACGCGCTGGCCGGCGCGCTGGTGCTGGGCCGCGAGCTGGGTCCGGACGGGCTGATCGTCGTGAACCTCTCCGGTCGCGGCGACAAGGACATGGACACGGCGGCCAAGTGGTTCGGACTGGTGAACGAATGAGCGGGCTGGACGACCTCTTCGCCACGACGCGCGCCGAAGGGCGTGCCGCGCTGGTCGGCTACCTCCCGGCCGGGTTCCCCACGGTCGACGGGTCGAAGGACCTGATCGCGGCCTGCGTCGACGGCGGCGCGGACCTGATCGAGGTCGGGATCCCGTATTCGGACCCGGTGATGGACGGCCCGACGATCCAGGCCGCCTCGGTGACGGCGCTGGACAACGGCTTCCGCCTCAAGCACGTGTTCGAGGTGGTCGAGTCGGTGTCGGCGCGCGGCGGGCGTGCGGTCGTGATGACGTACTGGAACCCGGTCAACCGCTACGGCGTGGACCGCTTCGCGCGTGATCTGGCGGCGGCGGGCGGGCTCGGCCTGATCACGCCGGACCTGATCCCGGACGAGGCTTCTTCTTGGATGGCGGCATCGGAGACGCACGGCTTGGACCGGACGTTCCTGGTGGCCCCGTCGTCGTCGGAGGAGCGGCTGGCGTTGACGGCGGCGTCGTCGTCGGGCTTCATCTACGCGACCGCGGTGATGGGCGTGACGGGCGCGCGCGACCAGGTCGGCGCGGGAGCCGAGGAGCTGGTGCGGCGCACGCGAGCGCACACTTCGCTGCCGATCGGCGTGGGCCTGGGCGTGCGTTCGGGCGACCAGGCGGCCGAGGTGGCATCGTTCGCGGACGCGGTGATCGTGGGCTCGGCCCTGGTCACGGCGGCGGCCGAGGGCACTTCGGGAGTGCACGCGCTGTCGGCGGAGCTGGCCGAAGGCGTGCGCCGGGCGGTCACGCCTGCGTGACCCGGAGTGGGTGTCACACCTGCGTGACACCCATCGCCCGATCAGAACTGTCGGTGGTGGTCTGCATACTCCTCGTGTGATGATCGGCAACGAGGGGATCGAGCGGACATGTCACACTGGGACAGACCCACGGCGACGCACCGGGACGGAGGTGAAGCGCGATGGCAGCACCGACTGAGCCCGGAACGGAGTTCTCCATCCCGCCGCGACCGGATGGCTGGACGGTCGACGAAGTTCTCGCCCTGCCCGAGGCTCAGACCTCTCTGCAGCGGATCGAACTCGTGGACGGAGCTCTCCTCGTGAGCCCGTGGCCGAGTCTGGAGCACCAGCGATTGGTTCGCGTACTCACGGTGCAGCTCAGCACAGGGGCGGAGCAGAGGTTCGAAGTGTTCCCGGGCGCGAATGTCGTACTGGGTAATCGCGGTGACCGCCTGGTCATACCGGATCTGGTAGTGATCGACGAGCCGGGGCTGAGGGGCGTCAGCGTCACCGAGAAGCAAGTCGTGCTCGTGGTGGAAATCGTCTCACCCTCGAGCAAGGTGCGGGACCGGGTCCTCAAGCGGGCTCTCTACGCCGAAGCCCTGATCCCGTACTACCTCCTGGTCGAATCCGGCGAGCCGGCCACGGCGACCCTCTTCGAACTCCAAGGCGACGAGTACAACCCCATCGCCAAGAGCGATGAAACGGATATCGAGATCACCAGGCCCTTCAACGCCACAATCCGCCTCGCCTGACCGGCTTTTGTACGAAAGCTGTACAGCGCCGCGGGAGAGTCCACCGCATGGACATCGCACACCTCCCGCGGCGCAGCTTCCTCCGCGGTGCCGCCGGCCTCGCCGTCGCCGGGGCCGCCGGCCTGGTCCTCCCGAGAGCCGCCCAAGCCGCTCAAGCCGCGGGCACCGAGCCGCGGATCTACGGCTGTGCCGAGTGGGGCGCGCGGCCGCCGGCCGACGCGCTCACCACGCTCGACCACCCCGCGAACCGGATCCTCATCCACCACATGGCCAGCGCCAACACCACCGACTACTCCCTCGCGCAGGCCTTCCAGATCGCCCGCGACGTCCAGCACGACCACATCGACAACAACCACTGGTCGGACTCCGGCCAGCACTTCAGCGTCAGCCGCGGCGGGTACCGGCTCGAAGGGCGGCACGGCAGCCTCGACGCGGTGCGCGGGCGGACCACCATGATCCAGGGCGCGCACTGTCCCGGGCAGAACACCAACGCCATCGGCATCGAAAACGAGGGCCTCTACCGCAGCGTCGAGCCGCCCGAGGCGCAGTTCGCCTCGCTCGTCGTCTTCTGCGCCTACATCTGCCGGCAGTACGGCATCCCCGTCGAAGAGATCAAGGGCCACCGCGACTTCTACAACACCGAATGCCCGGGCGACAAGCTCTACGCCAAGCTCCCGCAGTTGCGCAGCGAGGTCGCCAAGGCACTCAAGTCAATGTAGGTACCGCATCACGGCGCACAGCTCGTCCGGCGGCAGGGCGCCGAGCCGGTCGAGCTCGCCGCGGCGGACGTCCACCAGCGTCGCCGCCAGCTCGGCGCCGAACGCCGACGTCAACGCGCTGTCCGCTTCGAACGCCGTCACCGCGTCGGCCAGCGACGTCGGCAGCCGCTCGGGCGAGGGGAGCGTGCCGGGGTCGACGTCGACCGGCTCGGGCAGTGTCGAGCGCTCCCGCACCCCGGCCAGGCCCGCGAAGATCAGCCCCGCCACCACCAGGTACGGGTTCGCCGTCAGGTCGAAGCACTTGACCTCGAAGTTCGCCGCCCGGTCGCGCTGCCCGGCCGGGCCCTGGACCAGCCGCAGCGGCGCCTCGCGGTTCTCCAGGCCCCACACGCGGAACACCCCGGCCCAGTGGTGCGGTTCGAGCCGCAGGTAGCTGACTACCGACGGCGCGCCGATCGCCAGCAGCGCCGGCAGCCGCGACAGGATGCCGGCGCCGAACGCCTCCGCAGTCTCGGTGAGCCCGAACCGCCGGTCGCCGCCGGCGCAAAGGTTGCGGTCGCCGTCCCACAGGCTCAGGTGGACGTGGCCGCCGTTGCCGACGCCGTCCGGGGCGAACTTCGGCGTGAACGACGCCCGCAGCCCGTACTGCTCGCTGACCGTCCGGATGGTCTCGCGCGTCAGCACCGCGACGTCCGCCGCGCGCACCGGGTCGCCGGCCGCCACCGACACCTCGAACTGGCCGGCCGCGTACTCCGGGTGGATCTGTTCCACCGCGACACCCTGGGCGGCCAGGGTGGACACCAGTTTGCGCAGGTAGCCCGCCTGCGAAGACAGCCGCCCGTAGCCGTAAGCCGGGCCCGCGGTGGCCGAGCGCGGGTCGTCCGGCGCGTCCGCCGCCGTGATCACCCACTCGATCTCGAACGCCGTCCGCGCGTTGTAGCCCAGCTCCGCGAGCCGGGCCGTCGCGGTCGCGGCCAGCGCCCGCGCGTCCTGCGGGTGCGGCTCGCCGTCCTGGTCGTACCGCCACGCCGGGGCCCACGCCCAGCCGGGCTGCGCGGCCAGCGGCACGAGCGCGTCGAGGTCCGGGTGCAGCCGCAGGTCGCCGACCGGGCCGCGCGAATGCCTGCCGCCGACGATCTCGTCGGTGGCCAGGAAGAAGTCGAACGAGTTCGACGCGCCGACACCCCACGCCGCCGCCGACCACAGCCGGTCCACCGGGACGGCCTTCACCCGCGCGATGCCGCTGTTGTCCACGAAGGTCAGTGCGACGAGCTCCACGCCGGCGGCGCGCAGGGCGTCGGCCCGGAGTGCGCCCTGTTGCGCGAGTTCTGCCCGATCGAGCCGGCTCATCCTGCCCCCGTCGATGTCCACTGAGTCGATTGCTTGCGAAATGAGGTGGAGATCGTGTCAGACTCCGCCGAAACCCGTCCAGGGCTGCGCCGATCCCGGTCCGCACCGGCCTACGCTCGTAGGGTGGGAGAGAAGCTGCCGAGTGTGGACGGAGGCACATGAGGAGTTTGCTCCCGTTCGTCGCGGATCTGCCCCTGGTCGACCACCACTGCCACGGCGTCGTCACCCGCGACGTCGACCGCGCCGGTTTCGAGGCGATGCTGACCGAGGCCGACGCGCCTTCGCCGCTGGGGACCAGCCTGTTCGACTCGCTCATCGGGCTGGCCGTGCGCGCACGCTGCGCGCCCGTGCTCGACCTGCCGGAGCACGCCCCGGCCGAGGCCTACCTCGAGCGTCGCGCCGAACTGGGCGCGGCCGAGGTGGCCCGGCGGTTCCTGCGGGCCACCGGCACGACCGATTTCCTCCTCGACGGCGGGTTCCTCCCCGGCGAACTGACCACGACCGCGGGGTTCGCCGAGCTGGCGGGCACGCGCGCGCACGACGTCGTCCGGCTGGAACAGGTGGCCGAGTACGTCATCCGCGGCAGCACGGCACACGGGTTCGCCACCGCCTTCGCCGACGAGCTGGGGAAACGCGCCGAGACCGCCGTCGGGCTCAAGTCGATCGCGGCCTACCGCGTCGGCCTGGAACTGGGGGGTTCGCCGCCGTCCGCGCCGGAGGTCGAAGCCGCGGCCGGGCGGTGGCTCGCGTCGGGCACCCCGCGCCTGGCCGACGAGGTGCTGCACCGGCACCTCGTGTTCACCGGCCTCGACCTCGGCCTGCCGGTGCAGTTCCACGTCGGCTACGGCGACGCCGACGTCGACCTGCGCCGCTGCGACCCGCTGCTGCTCACCGGGCTCCTGCGGGCCACCCGCGGCAGCGGCGTGCCGATCCTGCTGCTGCACAACTACCCGTTCCACCGCAATGCCGCGTATCTGGCGCAGGTCTTCGAGCACGTGTTCGTCGACGCCGGGCTCATCACGCACAACGCGGGGTTCCGGGCGCCGGCCGTGCTGGCCGAGCTCCTGGAGATCGCGCCGTTCGGGAAGGTCCTCTTCTCCACCGACGCCTTCGGGCTGGCCGAGCTGTACCACCTGGGCACCGCCCTGTTCCGGCAGGGTTTGTCGGATTTCGCGCGTGCCGCGCTCGACGCCGGCGCGATGTCCGAAAAGGACGCCGTCCGGCTGTGTGCTTTGGTGGGACACGAGAACGCGAAGAGGATCTACCGCTTGGAGCACGTGTGAGTGATCTGTGGACCCGGTGGACGCAGGCGATCGCCGACGAACTGCCCGCCGCCGTCGAGCTCCGGCACGCGGTGCACGCCGACCCCCGCGGCTCCGGCGACGAGGAGGACACCGCCCGCCTGGTGGCCGCCGCGCTCGGCATGGGCGACGGCACCCGCGTCGCCAAGACCGGCCGCGCGATCCGGGTGCCCGGCGGGGCCGGGCCGGGCGTGGCGCTGCGGGCCGAGCTCGACGCGCTCCCGGTGCTGGAGGGCACCGGCGTGCCGTGGGCGTCCGGGAACGACCTGATGCACGCGTGCGGCCACGACGTCCACCTCGCCGCGCTGGTCGCCGTCTGCCGGGCCGCGGAGCGCGTCGGCGTGCCGCGGCCGGTCCTGGCGCTGCTGCAGCCGCGGGAGGAGACGTCGCCGCCCGGCGCGCTCGACGTCGTCGAGTCCGGAGTGCTGGCCGAGCACGGGGTGGACACGGTGATCGGCGCGCACGTCCAGCCGCGGATCGCGCACGGCGTCGTCGCGGCGGTGCCGGGCCCGGTGAACGCCTCGACCGACGAGTTCGAGGTCACGATGCACGGCCAGGGCGGCCACGCCGGCTACCCGCACCTGCTGCGCGACCCCATCCTGGCGCTGTCCCAGCTGGTGGTGAGCCTGCAGCAGCTGGCGTCCCGCCGGATCGACCCGGTGTTCGGCGCGGTCTGCTCGATCGGCCGCATCCAGGGCGGCGCGGCGGCCAACGTCGTCCCGAACAGCGCGAGCGCGTTCGGCTCCCTGCGGTTGATGCGCGCGAAGGACCGCGAGCGAGCCCTGGAGACCCTGGCCGAGATCGTCCACGGCACCGCGCGGGCGCACGGCTGCACGGCGGAGCTGGAGATCAGCCCGTGCGAGCCGGTCCTGGACAACGACGCTTTCCTGGCCGCGGGTGCCCAGCGGTGGCTGCGGCACGCCGGCTTCGTCGTCGACGAGGGGTTCCGGTCGTTCGGCGCCGACGACTTCGCCCACTACTGCGGCGGCGCGACCCGGGGGCTGATGCTGTTCGTCGGCCTCGGCGACACGGCGGGCGTGCCGAGCCTGCACGACGAACGGTTCCTGCCGCGTGACCAAGCCGTCACCCAGGTCGCGCACGCGCTGGTGGCGGGGTACCTGGCCGCCTTGGATGCTCCGGCGCCTTAGCGCTACGGTGGCCGCGTGATGAGCGCCTTTCTCGCGACGATCCCCAGCCCCGACCGCGGTGTCTGGCACCTGGGACCGATCCCGCTCCGCGCGTACGCCCTGTGCATCATCGCCGGCATCATCGTGGCGATCTGGTGGGGCGAGCGCCGCTGGGTGGCCCGCGGCGGCACCAAGGGCACGGTGATCGACATCGCGGTGTTCGCGGTGCCGTTCGGCCTGGTCGGTGGCCGGTTGTACCACGTGATCACCGACCCCGAGCTGTACTTCACCGAGGGCCGCAACCCCTGGAAGGCGTTCGCGATCTGGGACGGCGGCCTCGGCATCTGGGGCGCGATCGCCCTCGGCGCGGTGGGCGCGCTCATCGCCTGCCGCCGCCGCGGCATCCCGCTGCCGGCGATGGCGGACGCGGTCGCCCCTGGCATCGTCGTCGCGCAGGCGATCGGGCGCCTCGGCAACTACTTCAACCAGGAGCTGTACGGCGCGCACACCGACCTGCCGTGGGGGCTCGAGGTCTACCAGCGCTTCAACCCGGAGGACCCGGACAACCTGCTGAACGGCGTCGCGACGGGGCACATCCCGCTGCCGGAGAGCCCGGTCCACCCGACGTTCCTGTACGAGCTGATCTGGAACCTGCTGGTCGCGGCGCTGGTGGTGTGGGCGGACCGCAAGTTCAAGCTCGGCCACGGGCGCGCGTTCGCGCTGTACGTGGCGGGCTACACGGCGGGCCGCGGCTGGATCGAGATGATGCGGACGGACACGGCCAACCACATCCTCGGCCTGCGGGTGAACGTGTGGACGTCGATCCTGCTGTTCGCGGGCGCGGTGGCGTACTTCGTGATCGCGGCCCGGCGGGGGCCGCGGGAGGCACTGGAGACCCTGGTGAGCAAGGACGCCCGGCCGGCACCGGACTCGCCGCCTTCGGACGCCTCGGTACCGGCCGCGGATTCCGCCTCCGCGGACGAGCCGGAGCACGCGAAGGTGGCGGCCGAGGCACCGGCTCCGGAGAAGCCCGCTGCTTCGGAGACGCCGGCCTCGGCTTCGTCCTCGTCCTCGACCTCGACCTCGGCCGAGGAGCAGAAGAAGACCGACAAGAGCTGAAGCGCCAGTCTCAAGCGCCCCAATGGGGTTGTTTCATCGTGGTTTGTGCTGGTCAGGTCGGGTTGAGGGGGTGTGGTAGTGCTCAAGCGGGGCCTGGCCGGGCGTTGTCGCGGACGTTCTGTTCGTGCTGGGTGAGCA
>NZ_JADWPD010000005.1:0-19321 GCF_017308975.1 Amycolatopsis sp. MtRt-6
ACTTGCATGTGTTAAGCACGCCGCCAGCGTTCGTCCTGAGCCAGGATCAAACTCTCCAACAATGTCTTCGAATTCAATCGAGGCATTTTACTGCTCTCAAAGGAAACCCCGACGAGGGGGTTTCAAACATAAGCTCTACTGGCTTAGTTCACTAGCACACTGTTGAGTTCTCAAGCAACACACTTCGGACCGCCGCGCCGCGAAGCGCCTTGGTCTTCGGCTTTTGTTTCAAGCTTTGTTCCAGGGATACCACCCTGGTTCGGGACCACCCACTCTACCACGATCGTGGGAGCTTGGTTCGTGTTCCCGGCGGCCGCTCGGTTTCCCTGGCGACTTGGAGAACTTTACATGCCCCCGAAACCCCCTCGCACAGGGGGGTCCCTTTTTTCGCGCCAAGCCTCTGACCTGCACCGATAGGCGCTCAGGCCGGCAGCGGCGACTCGTGGGTCGCGACGACCGTCAGGACGACCAACGCGGCCGCGAGCCCGGCGGCCACGTGGATGGGTGCCGGCGTGAACGACGCCGCCAGGACGAGCACCGCGGTCACCGGGAACCCGATGGCGATCGGGCGGCACTCGTTCGTCGGCCCGATGTGCAGCAGCCACACGCTCAGCAGGAACACCGCGACCGGGATCGTGGTCGGCAGCGCCGCCGCCACCCCGCCGAGGTCCAGCGTCCCCGTGTCGTAGCCGACCGCCACCTCCAGCCCCGCGCCGACGGCCGCCGCCGAGGCGAAGATCAGGTAGTGGCCGTACCCCCAGCTCATCGCCGTGACCATGCCCGGACGGCGGACGAGCCGTGCGTGCCCCGGCCGGTCGAAGTACAGCCACCACATCGAGAACACCAGGACGAGCGCGGCCGCGGCCAGCGAGATCAGCGCGCCCAGGTGCCCGGGTTCGGCCGTGCCCTCCTTGATCGCGTTGGTCGCGCTCAAGATCGTCTCGCCGAGGACGATCAGCGTGAACAGGCCGTACCGCTCGGCGATGTGGTGCGGGTGCCACGTCGTCCGCGCGCTGCGCTCGGCGATCACCGGCACCGCGAGCTCGCAGAGCACGACGGCCACGAACGTCACGGTCGCCGTGGACTCGGGCAGGAACAGGCGGGCGATCCAGAGCACCTGGCAGCACGCGATCCCGGCCGCGAACCGCAGGGCCGCGGGCCGGACCTCGGGCGCCGAACGCGCGGCCCGCAGCCACTGCCCGACCAGGGACAGCCGCATCAGGACGTAGCCGGCGACGATCACGCGGAAGTCGCCGTCGAACGCGCGGGACACGCCGGCCGCGATGGTCAGCCCGCCGGCGATCTGTACGAGCGTGGCCAGCCGGTACGGGACGTCGTCGGTGTCGAACGCCGAGGCGAACCAGCTGAAGTTCAGCCAGCCCCACCAGATCGCGAAGAACACCATCGCGAACGACGTCACGCCGTGCGCCGCGTGCCCCTCGGCCAGCTCGTGGTGCAGCGCGGCCGCGGCCTGGCCGACGGCGACCACGAAACACAGGTCGAACAGCAGTTCCAGCGGCGTGGCCACGCGGTGGCGCTCGGCTCGGTCGCGCGAACGCATCGGCCGGTGCCACACCCGGATCCGCGACGGCTGCTCGGTCATCGGGACTCCCCGCGTCGGCCTCGGACGGACGCGATCATCCCAGCACGATCGGGGCGGAAGAGGTCAGCGCGACACGGGTGAAGAAGACGGGCGGGCCCGGTTCCCCCTCCCCCGGGCCCGCCCGCCGCCGTCACGCGCCGTGGACACCGATGGGCAGCCCTTCCGCGAGTGCCGGACGGTCCCCCGCGGACGCCGACACCCACTGGACGGAAGGTGACCGAGTGTGTCCATTCCCTCGTACTCCGGACGCCTCGATCGCTCAAGCCGGTCACCCCATCCCCGGGTGGCCGACTGATTGCCACTGTCGGTAGCCGAAGCCGCGCAGTGAAGGCTCCATAAGATCTACCCGGTTGCTCTCCGTAGCACCAGTATCTTTCCGTGCTCGTCACTCGGATGGAGCATCGCCAATCTGCGGAAAGTAGTACCTCAGCTCCGATGGATGTCCGCGGCGGACGTCTCGGCCAGCCGCGCGTCCCGCTCCGCCGCCGAGGCCCGCTGCCGTCGGGCGCGGAGCTCGGCGACCGCCAGGGCGAGCGCGCCGCACGTCAGCGCGGCCGCGCAGCCGAGCGCGACGGTGAGCGCGACCGGGTAGCCGCGGGCGAGGACCGCGCCGAACACCGACGCGAGCACCGCGGTGCCGACCGCCGTGCCGATCCGCTGGCCGGTCTGCAGCGCGCCACCCGCGACGCCGGCCATCCGGACCGGCACGCACTCGAGCGTCAACGTCGTGTTCGGCGAGATCACCATGCCGCCGCCCACACCCGCGAACATCAGCGGCAGCGCGAACGCCCAGCCGGACGCCGCCGGCGGGACGAGCTCGGCCAGCAGCGCGACGGCCAGCAGGCCGGCGGCGACCATGGCCAGCCCGGTGACGGTGAGCCGGCGGCCGAAGCGGGGCACCAGCCGGCCGGCGACGGCCGCGGACACCGCCGAGCCGAGTGCGAACGGCGTCACCGACAGGCCCGACTGCAGGGGCGAGTAGCCGAGGCCCTGCTGGAAGTACATCGCGAAGACCAGCCAGATCCCGGCGAACCCGCAGAAGTAGAGCGCCCCGACAGCCGCGCCGGCGGCGTAGCCGGGGGTGCCGGTGAACAGCCGCGTGTCGAGCAGCGGCGCCCGGCCGCGCCGGACCACCGAGTGCTCCCAGCGCACGAACACCACCCCGAAGACGAGCGCGACCGGGAACAGCCACCACAGCCGGGTGAGGCCGCCGGAGTCGGCGTCGACGACCGGGAGCAGCACGCCGAGGACGGCGACCGCGAGCAGGACGATGCCGGCGAAGTCGATCTCCGACCGGATACTCAGCTGCTTCTTCTCACTGCGCGGCAGCATCCGCAGCGCGAGGGCGAACGCGAGCACGCCGATCGGGACGTTGACGTAGAACACCCAGCGCCAGCCGTTTTCGGCGCCGAAGACCGCGATGATGGCGCCGCCGAGGATGGGACCGACGGCCGTCGAGATCCCGACGACCGCGCCGAACATCCCGAACGCGCGGCCGCGCTCGGAGCCGCGGAAGAGGTCCTGGATCAGGCCGGTGTTCTGCGGCGTGAGCATGCCCGCCGCCACGCCCTGGGCGAGCCGGGCCAGCACCAGCGTGGTCTCGTTCGGGGCCGCGCCGGCCAGTGCGCTGGTGACGACGAAGGCGGCGAGGGCGCCGAGGAACATGTTCCGGCGGCCGAACGCGTCCCCGAGCCGGCCGCCGGTGACGAGGACCAGGCCGAACGCCAGGGCGTAGCCGGAGACGACCCAGCGGATCCCGCCGCTGCTCGCGTGCAGGCCGGCCTGCATCGAGGGCAGGGCGACGTTGACGATGCTGACGTCGAGCAAGCCCATGAACCCGGCCGTGAGCGAGACGGCAAGCGCCTTCCAGCGGCGGGGATCGGGTTCGTACGTCATCGTGTCCAGCAAAACACGGAAAGCGGGGATCCGCGCGCGGATCCCCGCAGCGTCACGTCGACGCGGTGATCCCGCGGATGCCCTTCAACTCGCCGATCAGCATCGAGCTGACCTTGACCGGGTAGTCGTACAGCGCGAAGACCGTCTGGTTCTTGCCCACCAGCTTGAGGTGCACCGGGGTCTCCCCCTTGTGCGCCAGCAGCGTGGACCGCAGCTCGCTGACCACCGACTGGTCGATCTTCTCGGCCGCGGCGAGGAGCACCAGCGGTGGCTCGTCGTCGCCGTTGCCCGTGCCGACCTCGGACAGGTCCAGGGTCGCCAGGCCGCCGCCGAAGACGGACATCTTGTCCTCGCGCCAGTTGACCCGGCCCTTGACCAGGACCGCGTTGTCCTCGATCAGCTCACCCGAGAAGAGCGCGTACGCCTTCGGGAAGAACAGCACCTCGAGGGAGGCGTCCATGTCCTCGACCGTGCAGATCGCCCAGGGCTCGCCCTTCTTGTTGACCCGCCGCTCCAGCGAGGTGATCAGCCCGGAGATCACCAGCTCGCCTTCCTTCGGCGGGTCGGCCAGGATCGAGGCGATCGGCTTGGGGGCGTGCTTGCGCAGGATCCGCTCGGCGCCGTCCAGCGGGTGCGCCGAGACGTACAGGCCGAGCATCTCGCGCTCGTAGGCGAGCAGCTGCTTGCGCGGGTACTCCTCCTCGCCGAACTTCAGGTGCGCGAGCGGGGACGACGACGGCGCCGCCTCCCCCTCGTCGCCGCCGAAGCCGAACAGGTCGAACTGGCCCATCGCCTCCTGGCGCTTGAGCGGGACGACGGCCTCGACCGCGTCCTCGTGGACCTGGATCATCGACAGCCGCGTGTGGCCGAGGGAGTCGAACGCGCCCGCCTTGATCAGCGACTCGATCACCCGCTTGTTGCAGGCGACCAGCTCGGACTTGTCGAGGAAGTCGGTGAAGGACGCGTACTTGCCCTTCTCCTCGCGGGTCTTGATGATCGACTCGACGACGTTCGCGCCGACGTTGCGGACGGCACCCAGCCCGAAGCGGATGTCGTCCCCGACGGCCGCGAACCGCATGGCCGACTCGTTGACGTCCGGCGGCAGCACCTTGATGCCGAGGCGGCGGCACTCGGAGAGGTAGACCGCCGACTTGTCCTTGTTGTCACCCACCGAGGTGAGCAGGGCCGCCATGTACTCGGCGGTGAAGTTGGCCTTGAGGTACGCGGTCCAGTAGGAGACCAGGCCGTACGCGGCCGCGTGGCTCTTGTTGAACGCGTAGCCGGCGAACGGGAGGATCGTGTCCCAGAGGGCCTTGATCGCCTCTTTGGAGAACCCGCCGGGCACCAGTTCGCTGTTGCGCATGCCCTCTTCGAAGCCCTCGAACTCCTTGTCGAGGACTTCTTTCTTCTTCTTGCCCATCGCGCGGCGGAGCACGTCCGCGCGGCCCATCGTGTACCCGGCCACCTTCTGGCCGATGTGCATGATCTGCTCTTGGTACACGATCAGGCCGTACGTGTCGGCCAGGATCTCCCGCAGCGGCTCGTCGAGCTCCGGGTGGATCGGCTTGACCTTCTGCCGGTTGTTCTTGCGGTCGGCGTAGTCGTTGTGCGCGTTCATGCCCATCGGGCCGGGGCGGTACAGCGCGCCGACCGCGACGATGTCGTCGAACACCGTGGGCTCCATGCGGCGCAGCAGGTCGCGCATGGGCCCGCCGTCCAGCTGGAACACGCCGAGCGTGTCGCCGCGGGCGAGCAGCTTGTACGTCTCGGGGTCGTCGACGCCCAGGGTGTCGAGGTCGACGTCGACCCCGCGGTTGGCCTTGATGTTGTCGATCGCGTCCCCGATGACGGTGAGGTTGCGCAGGCCGAGGAAGTCCATCTTGAGCAGGCCGATGGCCTCGCACGACGGGTAGTCCCAGCCGGTGATGATCGAGCCGTCGTCGCGCTGCCACAGCGGGATCGCGTCGGTCAGCGGGTCGCAGGACATGATGACCGCGCAGGCGTGGACGCCGGCGTTGCGGATCAGGCCCTCGAGGCCGCGGGCGGTCTCGAAGATCGTCTTGCACTCTTCGTCGGTCTCGACCAGGGCGCGGACCTCGGCGGCCTCGCCGTAGCGCTCGTGCTTCGAGTCGACGATGCCCGAGAGCGGGATGTCCTTCGCCATGATCGGCGGCGGCAGCGCCTTGGAGATCTTGTCCGCGATCGCGTACCCGGGCTGGCCGAAGTGGACGCGGGCGGAGTCCTTGATCGCGGCCTTGGTCTTGATCGTGCCGAAGGTGATGACCTGGGCGACCTTGTCCGCGCCGTACTTCTCGGTGGCGTACCGGATCATCTCGCCGCGCCGGCGGTCGTCGAAGTCGATGTCGATGTCGGGCATCGAGACGCGCTCGGGGTTGAGGAACCGCTCGAACAGCAGCTTCTGCGGGATCGGGTCCAGGTTCGTGATACCGAGGACGTACGCGACCAGCGAGCCGGCGGCCGAACCACGGCCCGGGCCGACCCGGATGCCGACGCGGCGGGCGTAGCTGATGAGGTCGGCGACGATGAGGAAGTAGGCCGGGAAGCCCTTCCCGATGATGACGTCGAGCTCGATCTCGATGCGCTCGTTGTAGTACTCGTCCGGCACGCCGTCCGGGAAGCGCCACTTGAGGCCGCGCTGGACCTCTTCGCGGAGCCAGCTTCCCTGGTCGTAGCCCTCCGGGACCTCGAAGAACGGCAGCCGGTCCTTGTGGGCGTAGACGTCCTCGTAGGACTCGACGCGCTCGGCGATCAGCAGCGTGTTGTCGGCCGCGCCGGGGACCTCCTTGTCCCAGTACTCGCGCATGTCGGCGGCGGACTTGAGGTAGTAGCCGTTGCCGTCGAACTTGAACCGGGTCGGGTCGTTGAGCGTCTTGCCCGACTGGACGGCCAGCAGCGCGCTGTGGGTGTCGGCCTGCTCCTTGACGACGTAGTGCGAGTCGTTGGTCGCGATCGGCTTGAGGTCGAGCAGGCGGCCGACCTCCAGCAGGCCTTCGCGGACCGACCGCTCGATCGGGAGGCCGTGGTCCATCAGCTCGAGGAAGAAGTTGTCGGCGCCGAAGATGTCCTTGTAGTCGGACGCGGCCTGGATCGCCGCCTCCTTCTGGCCCAGCCGCAGCCGGGTCTGCACCTCGCCGGACGGGCAGCCGGTGGTGGCGATGATGCCGGTGCTGTTCTCCGCGATGAGCTCGCGGTCCATCCGGGGCTTGCGGTAGTAGCCCTGCATGCTGGCCAGCGAGGACAGCTTGAAGAGGTTCCGCAGCCCGGTGGCGTCCGCCGCGAGCATGGTCATGTGCGTGTACGCGCCGCCACCGGAGACGTCGCCGCCCTCACCGAACTCGTCCGAGCCGCGCTGGTTGGCCTGGCCCCAGAAGACGGGCTTCTTGTGGAACCGGCTCTCCGGCGCGATGTAGGCCTCGATGCCGATGATCGGCTTGAGGCCGTGCTTCTTCGACTGCTGGTAGAACTCGTCGCCGCCGTACATGTTGCCGTGGTCGGTCATGCCGACCGCGGGCATGCCGAGGCGCGCCGCCTCCGCGAAGAGGGGACCGATCTTCGCCGCACCGTCGAGCATCGAGTACTCGGTGTGGACGTGCAGGTGGACGAAAGAATCGTTCGACACCAGCGAAAACCTCCCCTAGGTGGATGGGACGGGCGCGCCCGGGTCCCCCAGCCTATCCCGCACTCGCCGGGCTCGATTGTGCCCCTCGGCGGGACCGGAGGAGAGCACCGACGCGCTGCCCCTTCGGCGGAAACGATCACGACACGCGCCGCTGCCGGGCGGTCACGCAAACCGCGAACGAGCCGTCCGCGACACGCCGGAAACGCGCGCCGGGAGTCGTGAGCTGGGCCACAGACTCCGGCACTCGCGTTGACACCGGCAGCACCGGCACCGAGCATTCCCGCCATGAACCTGTCTGACAGCCAGACAGCCGGACAAGGTGGTCCTCGCAGAGTGAGTGCCATGGAGGCCGTGCTGGCCCACCTGCGTTCCTCGATCGAACGCGGCGAGCACGCCGTCGGCGACAAGCTCCCCTCGGAAGCGGCCCTGAGCAGGGAGTTCGAGGTCAGCCGGTCGGTGATCCGGGAAGCCCTGCGCGGTCTGCAGGCGCTCGGCATGACCGAGTCGAAGACCGGCAAGGGCACCTTCGTCACCGCGACCGGCCCGGCCGACAACCCCACCTTCGGGCCCTACTCGGCCCGCGACCTCATCGAAGTGCGGCGGCACGTCGAGATCCCGGTCGCCGGGTACGCGGCCGTGCGGCGCAGCCAGGACGACCTCGACCTGCTCGCCCACCTGCTCGACCGGATGGACGCCGAGACCGACAACACGGCCTGGGTCGCGCTCGACTCGCTCTTCCACATCACCATCGCCCAGGCCTCGGGCAACCCCGTGTTCGGGAAGGTGATCGAGGAGATCCGGGACGCGCTCGCCCGCCAGTCCGCCTTCCTCAACCAGCTCGGCGACCGGCGCCGCCAGTCGAACATCGAACACCGCGAGATCGTCACCGCGATCGAGAGCGGTTCCGAAGAGCAAGCCGTCGAAGCCATGACGGCGCACCTGCAGCACGTCGAAGCCACTCTGACCAGCATCGTGAACGGGGACCAGTGACCGAACAGACCATTCCGGCCACGGCCGCCACGGCCACCGACGCGGGCGACGCCGGCTACCACAAGGCTCTCAAGCCCCGGCACGTCAACATGATCGCGATCGGCGGGGCGATCGGCACCGGCCTGTTCCTCGGCGCGGGCGGACGGCTCGCCCAGGCCGGCCCGGCGCTGGCGATCGTCTACGCCGTCTGCGGGCTCTTCGCCTTCTTCGTCGTCCGCGCGCTCGGCGAGCTGATCCTCTACCGGCCCTCCAGCGGGGCCTTCGTCTCCTATGCCCGCGAGTTCATGGGCGAGAAGGGCGCGTACGTCGCCGGCTGGATGCACTTCCTCAACTGGTCGACCACGGGCATCGCCGACATCACGGCGATCGCGCTCTACGCGCACTTCTGGTCGTTCTTCTCGCCGATCCCGCAGTGGGTGCTGGCGCTGATCGCGCTCGCCGTCGTGCTGACGCTGAACATGGTGTCGGTGAAGCTGTTCGGCGAGATGGAGTTCTGGTTCGCCATCATCAAGGTCGCCGCGCTCGTGGTGTTCATGGTGATCGGCATCTTCCTGCTGGTGACGCAGACCCCGATCGACGGCGTCGCGGGCGGCCCGCAGCTGATCGCCGACCACGGCGGGATCTTCCCGTCCGGCCTGCTGCCGATGGTGCTGATCGTGCAGGGCGTGGTGTTCGCCTACGCCTCGGTCGAGCTGGTCGGCGTCGCCGCGGGCGAGACGCAGAACCCGGAGAAGATCATGCCGAAGGCGATCAACTCCATCATGTGGCGCATCCTCGTCTTCTACGTCGGCTCGGTCGTGCTGCTGGCGATGCTGCTGCCGTGGAGCTCCTACTCCAAGGACCAGAGCCCGTTCGTCACCGTGCTCTCGCACCTGGGCGTGCCCGCGGCGGACAGCGTGATGAACCTGGTCGTGCTCACCGCGGCGCTGTCCAGCCTGAACTCCGGCCTGTACTCGACCGGCCGGATCCTGCGGTCGATGGCGATGGCGGGCTCGGCGCCGAAGTTCACCGGCGTGATGAACCGCAACCACGTGCCCTACGGCGGGATCCTGCTCACCGCGGCCGTCTGCGTGGTCGGCGTCGGCCTCAACTACCTGGTGCCGAAGGAGGCCTTCGACATCGTGCTGAACTTCGCCGCGATCGGCATCCTCGCGACCTGGGCCATCATCGTGCTTTGCCACCTGCTGTTCGTCCGGAAGACCAGGCGCGAAGGCCTCGAGCGGCCGTCGTTCCGGCTGCCGTTCTCGCCCTACACGGAGATCGTGACGCTGGTCTTCCTCGCCGCCGTCGTCGTGCTGATGGGCTTCGACGAGACCGGCCGGATCACCCTGCTCGCGCTGCCCGCCATCGTCGTCGCCCTGGTCGCCGGCTGGTTCGGCGTGCGCAAGCGGATCGACATGCGGGCGTTCGACGAGGAGGGTCTGTGAGCCACGAACCGCTCGTCGAGCTGATCCGCGACGGCCTGGTCGAGGGTGTCCACCACGGCTCGGCCGTGGTGCTCGCCCCGGACGGCTCGACGCGGTTCGCCGCCGGGGACGTCGACACCGCGATGTACCCGCGGTCGACGGCGAAGCCGCTGCAGGCCACCGCGATGGCGCGGCTCGGCCTGCGGCTGTCCCCCGCCGGGTTCGCGATCGCCGCGGCCAGCCACTCGGGCGAGCGGATGCACCTGGACGCCGCGCTCGACGTCCTCGACGGACGCTCCCCCGACCTGCTCGGCAACCCCGCGGACTTCCCGTTCGACCCGGTCGAGCGCGACCGGTGGCTCGGCGAAGGCCGGGCGCCTTCCCGGCTGGGGCACAACTGCTCGGGCAAGCACGCGGCGATGCTCGCGACCTGCGCGCTGAACGGCTGGCCGGTCGAGGGCTACCTCGACCCGGCCCACCCACTGCAACGCGCGATCGCCGCCACCGTCGAGGACCTGACCGGCCGGCCCATCGCCCGGGTGGCCGTCGACGGCTGCGGCGCGCCGCTCTTCGCGACGACGCTGCGCGGGCTCGCGACGGCCGTGTCGAAGCTCGCCACGGCCGCCCCCGGCACGCCGGAGGGCCTGGTCGCCGACGGCATCCGGCAGCATCCGGAGCTGGTCGGCGGCAGCCGCCGGGACGTCACCGCCGTCATGCGCGCGGTACCCGGGCTGATCGCCAAGGACGGTTTCGAAGCCGTCCAGGTCGCCGCGCTGCCGGACGGCACGGCGATCGCGTTCAAGATCGCCGACGGCGGCGACCGGGCGCGCTACCCGGTGCTGGCCGCGCTGCTCGGGCTGTGCGGTGTCGACGTCCCGCCCGGCCCGGACAACCTGCGTTTCACCGGAAACCTGCCTGTGGGGAGCACCGTATGACCACCCGCCGCGAACACGACCTGCTGGGCGACAAGGACGTCCCCGCCGACGCGTACTGGGGCGTCCACACCGCCCGCGCCCGGGAGAACTTCCCGATCACCGGCACGACGCTCGCCGCCTACCCGCACCTGATCGAGGCGCTGGCCGCGGTGAAGGAGGCCGCGGCGCGCGCGAACGCCGAGCTCGGCCTGCTCGAACCGCGCATCGCGGACGCGATCGCCGGGGCCTGCCGGGAGATCCGCGAAGGCGCGCTGCACGGCGAGTTCGTCGTCGACGTCATCCAGGGTGGTGCCGGGACGTCGACCAACATGAACGCCAACGAGGTGATCGCGAACCGCGCGCTCGAGCTGCTCGGGCACGCCAAGGGCGACTACCACGTCGTGCACCCCAACGAGCACGTCAACCTCGGGCAGTCGACGAACGACGCCTACCCGACCGCGGTCAACGTCGCCACGATCCTCGCCGTGCGCGAGCTGTCCGAGTCGATGGTCGTGCTGGAGAAGGCGTTCGCGGCCAAGGCCGTCGAGTTCCACGACGTGCTGAAGATGGGCCGCACGCAGCTGCAGGACGCCGTGCCGATGACGCTCGGCCAGGAGTTCGGCACCTACGCGGTGATGCTCGGCGAGGACCGGCAGCGGCTGAACGAAGCCGTCGCGCTGCTGCACGAGATCAACCTCGGCGCGACCGCGATCGGCACCGGCCTCAACGCCGCGCCGGGCTACGCCGAGGCCGCGTGCCGCCACCTGCGCGAGATCACCGGGCTGCCGGTCGTCACCGCGGCGGACCTCGTCGAGGCCACCCAGGACTGCGGCGCGTTCGTGCACCTGTCCGGCGTCCTCAAGCGGATCGCGGTCAAGCTCTCGAAGAGCTGCAACGACCTGCGGCTGCTGTCGTCGGGCCCGCGGGCCGGGCTGAACGAGATCAACCTGCCCCCGGTGCAGGCCGGCTCGTCGATCATGCCCGGCAAGATCAACCCGGTGATCCCCGAGGTGGTCAACCAGGTCGCGTTCGAGGTGATCGGCAACGACGTCACCGTGACGATGGCCGCCGAGGCGGGCCAGCTGCAGCTCAACGCCTTCGAGCCGATCATCCTGCACTCGCTGTCGGAGAGCATCACGCACCTGGGCGCGGCCTGCCGGACGCTGGCTTCCAAGTGTGTCGAGGGGATCACCGCGAACGTCGACGTCATGCGCGCCTACGTCGAGAACTCGATCGGCCTGGTGACGGCGCTGAACCCGAGCATCGGCTACGCGGCCGCGACGGAGATCGCGAAGGAGGCACTGGCCACCGGGCGCGGGGTCGCCGAGCTCGTCGTCGAGAAGGGCCTGATCCCGGCCGAGGAGCTGGCGAAGCTGCTGCGGCCGGAAACCCTCGCGCGCGCGAACTGAGGTACCGTCGGATCCGGAAGGATCTACTCCACTTCGGAAGGCGGGGCGCCCGTGCTGGATCGGCTTGTCGACAAACTGCTCGGACTGCCCCGCGCCGAAGGCCCCAAGCCGGTCGTGACGCGCGACCTCGCCGTGCCCATGCCCGACGGCGTCACGCTGCTCGCCGACCGGTACGCCCCGGCCGGGACGACGTCGGCGCCGGTCGTGCTGATCCGGACACCGTACGGGCGCAAGGGCCTGGCCTCGAAGCTCTTCGGCGACACGTTCGCCCGGCACGGGCTGCAGACGGTCGTCCAGAGCACCCGCGGCTCCTTCGGCTCCGGCGGCGAGTTCCGGCCGTTCCACCTCGAACGCGAAGACGGCCTCGCGACCGCGGAGTGGCTGCGCGCCCAGCCGTGGTGCGACGGGACCATCGGCATGGCCGGCGCCAGCTACCTCGGGCACACGCAATGGGCGGTCGGGCCGTACCTCGACCCGCCGCTCGCCGCGATGTGCCTCGGCGTGACCGCGTCGGAGTTCGTCTCGACGTTCTACCCGGGCGGCGTGCTCGCGGCCGACAACATGGTGTCGTGGTCGGCGCTGATCGGCCGCCAGGAAGAGCGCTTCGCCGCGCTCCCGAACCCGCTGCAGAAGCGCAGGACGCGGAAGGCGATGTCGTTCCTGCCGCTGAGCCGCGCCGACGTCGCCGCGATCGGGAAGCCCGTGCGGTTCCTCCAGGACGTCACCGAGCACTTCGTCCCCGAAGACGACTACTGGGCCATGTCCGACCACAGCGCTTCGGTCGCGAAGCTCGACGTGCCGGTGTCGATGGTGACCGGCTGGTACGACCTGTTCGTCGGCTCGCAGCTGCGGGACTTCCGGGTCCTCGCCGACGCGGGCAAGGCGCCGCGGATCACGATCGGGCCGTGGGCGCACGGCGAGCCCGCGAGCATGGGCCCGATGATCCGCGACCAGATCGGGTTCCTGCGCGCGCACCTGCACGGCGACCGGACGTCCCTCCAGCGCTCGCCGGTCCGGCTGTTCCTGCAGGGCGCCGGGACGTGGCTGGACTTCGAGTCGTGGCCGCCGCCGTCGAAGGCGACCAGCGCGCACCTGCGGCCGATCGGCGGCCTCGGCGAAGCGTTCGGTGAACCCGCTTTGCCGACGACGTTCACCTACGACCCGGCCGACCCGACGCCCGCGGTCGGCGGCCCGCTGCTGACCGGCGAGTGGAAGCAGCGCGACAACCAGGCGGTCGAGGCCCGGCCGGACGTGCTGGTGTTCACCGGCGAGCCGCTGCCGTCGGACGTCGACGTCATCGGCGAGGTGACGGCGACCGTGCACGTGCGCACCGAGCTGGGCCACGCCGACGTCTACGTCCGGCTCTGCGACGTCGATTCCGGCGGTGTCTCCCGCAACGTGACCGACGGGATCCTGCGCCTGCGACCGGGCTTCCCGGTGGCCGACGCGGACGGCGTGGTGACGGCGGAGGTGACGCTCGACCCGACGGCGTACCGCTTCCGCCGCGGCCACCGCCTGCGGGTCCAGGTCGCGGGCGGGGCGTTCCCGCGGTTCGCGCGCAACCACGGCACGGGCGAGCCGGTGACGTCGGCGGTGACCGGGAAGCCGAACCGCTTCGAGGTGTTCCACGACGCGGCCCGGCCGTCCCGGGTCACCCTGCCGGTGTTCAGCGGCTGACAGCGCCCCAATGTGGCCTTGGTTGCGTTGAACGCACCCAAGGTGGCCTTCGGTGCGTTGAACGCACCCAAGGTGGCCTTCGGTGCGTTGAACGCACCGAAGGCCACATTGGGGCGCTTGGGCCGGTCAGAGCGGGACGGTGCGGTGGTGGCTGGTCACCCGGCCGTCGTCGTGCAGGACGTGCAGCAGCAGGCCCGGCGGGCGGTCGTACTCCAGCGGGCCGCCGTCGGCCCAGCCGCGGTCCGCGCCCGGCTCGACCGGGAGCAGGGAGCCCGAGACCACGCCGGGGGCGATGCGCAGCGGCACGCCGGCGAACGTCGTCGCGGCGCCCGTGTGCACGTGCCCGGCCAGCAGCGCCTTCACCCGCGGGTGCCGCCGCAGCACGGCCGCCAGCCGCTCCGAGCCGGTCTGGCGGATCGCGTCCACCAGCGGAATCCCGACCTCGACCGGCGGGTGGTGGAACGCCACGAACGCCGGGCCGTCGCCGCCGGAAAGAACGCCGTCGAGCCACTCCAGGGTCTCGTCGGCGAGGAATCCCGCGCCGCGGCCCGGGATCGTCGAGTCGCACAGCGCGAACAGCACGCCGCCGACCTCCTGGGCCAGGTCGATCGGTTCGCCGGACGCCGGCAGGTCGAGCAACCCCGTGCGAAACGCCGCGCGGACGTCGTGGTTGCCCGGGCACACCAGCACCGGCGCCGGATGCTTGAGCAGCTCGGCGGCGCGCGCGTACTCCTCGGCGGCGCCGTGGTCGGCGATGTCGCCGGTGACGACGACCGCGTCGATCGGCTCCACCAGCCCGCCGAGGTAGCCCATCACGGCCGCGACGCGGTCTTCGGCTCGCTTCCCACCGTCGAGGTGCAGGTCGCTCAGGTGCGCGATGATCATCCTTCGTCCTTCCCCAGAAATGCCAAGGCTTTCACCCAGTTGGCGACGAGCACCGAGGACGCCGTGGCCAGGTCGCCGTCGCGCAGGGCCGCGGCGATGCGGCGGTGCTCGCCGATGCTTTCCCCGGCGTGGTCGTGCCGGGCGAAGTACGCCGATTCGTAGCGCTTGAGCAGCGGCTTCGTCTGCTCGATCAGCCGCAGCAGGTGCGGGTTCGGGCAGCGCGACAGCAGCAGCGCGTGCCAGCGATCGTCCAAAGCGGACAGATCGCCGCCGTCCGCCGCCGCCATCTCGTCGGCGACGGCGTCGAGCGCGTCCGGCAGCCCGGCCAGCTCCAGCGGCGACGTCCAGCGCAGCGCGAGGGCTTCGAGCTCGGCCACCAGCGGGTAGAGCCGGCGCGCCTCGTCCGGGTCGAACGGCGGCACGAGGAAACCCCGGCCGGGCGCGGAGACCAGCAGGCCGCGGTCGGCGAGCCCGATCAGCGCCTCCCGCAGCGGCGTCCGGCTGACGCCCAGCTCGCGGGCCAGGTGCACCTCGTTGACGCGGGTGCCGGCGGCCAGCCGCCCGTCGAGTACGCGGGCGGTGATCTGCTCGATGAGGTCGCTGCGCAACGGGATGCGGGCCATATCGGACAGTATTGCATACAATAGCTATCTACTGTATTCAGTTGGTATGAGCTTCGACGTCGAACGCGCGCGCCGCGAGACCCCGGGCTGCGCCGAGGTGGTCCACTTCAACAACGCCGGCTCGGCGCTTCCCCCCGCCGTCGTGACCGACACCGTCGTCGAGTACCTGCGCCACGAAGCGCTGGTCGGCGGCTACGAGGCGGCCGCCGAGGCCGCGGACCGCCTGGACGCGGTGTACGCGTCGGTGGCCCGGCTGCTCGGCGCCGGTTCCGACGACATCGCGCTCACCGACAACGCGACCCGCTCCTGGCAGGCGGTGTTCTACGCGCTGCCCTTCGGGCCCGGCGACCGGATCCTGACCTCGCGGGCGGAGTACGCCAGCAACGCGATCGCGTTCCTGCAGGTCGCCCGGCGCACCGGGGCGGTCGTCGAGGTGATCGGCGACGACGAGTCCGGGCAGCTGGACGTCGAAGAGCTGCGGCGGCGCGTCGACGGCGACGTCAAGCTGATCGCCGTCAGCCACGTGCCCACCCAGGGCGGCCTGGTGAACCCGGCCGAGGAGATCGGCGCGGTCGCCGAGGTGGCCGGCATCCCGTTCCTGCTGGACGCGTGCCAGTCGGCGGGCCAGCTCGACCTCGACGTCACACGCCTGAAGTGCGACGCGCTGTCCGGGACCGGCCGCAAGTTCCTGCGCGGCCCGCGCGGCACCGGGTTCCTCTACGTGCACCCGCGGCTGCGCGAGCGGCTGGAGCCGGCCATGCTCGACCTGCACTCGGCGACCTGGGAGTCGCCGGCGGAGTACGTCGTCGACCCGACCGCCAAGCGCTTCGAGGTGTGGGAGCGCGACTTCGCCGCGGTGTACGGCCTCGGCGCGGCCGTCGACTACGCCCTCGACTGGGGCCTGCCGGCGATCGAGTCGCGCGTCGCTTCGCTGGCGGCGACGCTCCGAGAGCGACTGGGTGAAGCCGGGGCGCACGTCCACGACGTCGGCGCGCGCAAGTGCGGCCTGGTCACGTTCAGCCTGGCCGGCACCCCGGCCGCGGAGATCAAGGCGCGGCTGGCGGAGGCGCACATCAACACGTCGCTGTCGACGCGCACCTCCGCCCAGTACGACTTCACCGCGCGCGCCCTGCCGGACATGGTCCGGGCGTCGGTGCACTACTACAACACCGAGGACGAGATCGATCTGCTGGTGCGGGAGATCGAGAAACTGCGCTGAGCCTCAGTGCAGGGTTTCCGCGCGGACGGCCCACGCCAGGTAGGCGGCTTCGACCTTGTGGGCGAAGGCGCCGAAGAAAGCCGAGTCCGAAGAATTGCTCAACTCCAGCGGAAGAAGGGCGCTTTCCTCGGCCTGGGAAAGGACGGCTACAGTCATGGTCGACCTCCTGGGAGACGGTGTCGAGGCACCACCAATTCAATCGGCCGCGCTTCGCGCGCGCCTCCACCGACCGGCGGATTACGCGGGCACGAATCCCGGAAGAAACACCCCGGTTCCGCGGATGGCGGTTCAGCCCTCGAGCAATTGCCGCGCGATGACGAGCTTCTGGATTTCGCTGGTCCCTTCGTAGATCCGGAACAGCCGCGCGTCGCGGTAGATCCGCTCGACCGGCACCCCGCGGACGTACCCCGTGCCGCCGTGCACCTGCACCGCCCGGTCGGCGACCCGGCCGAGCATCTCGGTGCAGAACAGCTTCGCCGACGACGGCCCGAGCTTGCGGTCCTCGCCCGAGTCGTACTTCGCCGCGGCTTCGTGCACCATCGCGCGGCCGGCCGCCAGCTCGGCGTGGGAGTCCGCGAGCAAGGCCTGCACCAGCTGGTACTCGCCGATCACCCGGCCACCCTGACGGGCCGTCCGCGCGTACTCGACGGCCTCGGCGAGCGCCCGCTCGGCGAGGCCGACGCACAGCGCCGCGATGTGCAGGCGGCCGCGCGCCAGCGAGGCCATCGCGATGCCGAACCCCTTGCCCTCTTCGCCGACCAGCGCGTCGGCGGACAGTTCGACGTCGTCGAAGACCACTTCCGACGTCCACGCGCCCGCCTGGCCCATCTTGGCGTCGTGCGGGCCGACGGTGACGCCGGGCGCGCCCGCGGGCACCAGGAACGCGGAAATGCCGCGGCTGCCGGTGCTTTCCGGACCGGTGCGGGCGAACGCGACGAACACTTCGGCAAGCGGCGCGTTGGTGATGAACCGCTTGGTGCCCGAGAGCCGGTAGCGGTCGCCGTCGCGGACCGCGCGGCTGGTCAGCCCGCCCGGGTCCGAGCCCGCCTCGGCTTCGGTGAGCGCGAACGAGGCGATCGCCTGGCCCGCGGCCAGCCGCGGCAGCCAGCGGGTGCGCTGGTCCGGCGTCCCGTGGTGCACGATCGCCTGGCCGGCGATGCCGTTGTTGGTGCCGAACAGGGACCGGAACGCGGGCGTCGTCCAGCCGAGCTCGATCGCCAGCCGGACGTCTTCGGCCATGCCGAGCCCGAGCCCGCCGTACTCCTCCGGCAGCGCCCAGCCGAACAGCCCGAGTTCGGCGGCCTTTTCCCGGATTTCGGCGGGGATTTCGTCGCGTTCGTCGATTTCGGCCTCGCGCGGCACGACCTCCTTGCGCACGAACTCCCGCACCGCGCCGAGGACCTGCCCGAAAACGTCCGCGTCCATGGGCGGCACGGTACCCGGATCTCTGCCCGCAAGGGCACGCCCGGACGCGGTAGCTTGGCCCGATGCGCAAGCCGATCGCCGTTGTCACGGCCGCCCTCGCCGCCGCCCTGGTGCTCCCCTCGACCGCCTCCGCGACGCCCGGCAGCGGCGTCACCGGCACGATACTGGCCCAGAAAACCATCGGGCACACCGATTACACGTTCCGCGAGGTCACGATCCAGCCGGGCGGCTACACGGGCTGGCACTTCCACGACGGCACGCTCTACGCGTACGTGAAGTCCGGCACGCTCACGCACAACATGGCCGACTGCAGCGTCGACGGCGTCTACGGGGCCGGGCGCGTGTTCACCGAGGAGCCGAACCTGGTGCACATCGGCCGCAACCTCGGGTCGGCACCGCTGGTGCTCGAAGTCCTGTACGTCCTTCCCAAGGGCAGCCCGCTGTCGGAGGACGCCCCGGACCCCGGCTGCGGCTTCTAGCCCGAGAGCCACCCGGCGGCGTCGAGCCGGTACGCCGCCGGGCCGACGACGGCGCGCAGGTCGTCCTCGAGCGCGGTGATCCGGTCCGCGCCGACCGTGCGCGCCCAGTCCGCGCGCAGCTCGTCGAAGATCTCCGCCGACTTCCGGAGCACGTCGACGCCGTGCGCGGTGAGCCGCACGATCTTGCGACGCGCGTCGGCGGGGTCGTCGGCGCGCTCGACGTACCCGAGCGCTTCGAGGCGTTCGACCGTCTTGCCCGCCGCCTGCTTGGACACGCCCAGGCGGCGGCCGATCTCCGACGCCGTCGCCCCCTGCACGCCGACGGCCTGCATCGCGAAGCCGTAGGACGGCCGCACGTCGGGGTGGCCGCGGAGCGCGAGTTCGGCGTGCAGGCGGTCGATGAGCGTGCGGAAGCCACCGAAGAGGAGGAAGGGCAGCTCGTACCCCGGCGTCCCGCTCATGCGGGCTTGCCAAACTCGACAACCAGGTTTACGGTTTCGACAACCATGTTGTCGATTCTACCCCTGGAGACGCCTTGTTCGCCGATCACACCCCCGAGTCCGCCCCCGCCGCCGCCCGCCCGGCGATGACGGCCACCGCGAAGAAGTTCGGCCGCGTGCCGTCCGCCGTCGCCCGGCTGGCGACCTCGCCGGAACTGCTGAACGGTTTCCTGAAGCTCAGCGCGATCTTCGAGGCCACCACGCTGACCGCGCTCGAACGCGAGGTGCTGATCATGACGGTGGCCGCGCGCAACGAATGCCACCTCTGCGTGGCGATGCACACGGCCACGCTGACCCGCCTGACCGCGGCACCGGAACTGGTGGCGGCCCTGCGGGCGGAGTCCCCGCTCCCGGAGCCGCGGCTGGAGGCACTGCGCGTCTTCGTCCACTCGGTCATGGACACACGGGGCGAGGTCCCGGCGGCCGAACTGGCGGCCTTCACCGGCGCCGGCTACACGGAACGGAACGCGCTGGAAGTGGTGCTGGGCATCGGGACGTACACGCTGTCGACGTTCGCGAACCGGCTCACCCGAGCCCCGCTCGACGACGCCTTCGCCGAGCACGCCTGGCACGCGGCGTAGGCCGTGGGGGCGCCCGCCCCGCGGCCCCCCCGCCCGGGAAACACCCCCACCACCACGAGCAGACCGGGGGGTGG
>NZ_JADWPD010000005.1:19331-171253 GCF_017308975.1 Amycolatopsis sp. MtRt-6
CCCCCCGCGCGCCCCCGCGCCCGCCGCGCCGGCCGGGGGGGGGGGGGCGGGGGGGGGCCCCCCCCCCCGCCCCCCCCACGGCCGGGAAATCAGCCCTTCACCAAGGTGACGACGGTGGTGTCGTCGACCGAGACGTTGGTGTTGTAGACCGGGTCGAGCGCGGTCGCCTGGGTGACGACCTCGGCCTTCCCCTTCTGGAACGGCGTGGTGCCGGTGGGCACCACGGTCGCCTGCCACGGCGCCGGCGTGCCCGGCGTGCAGGCGACCTGCGTCGTGTAGTTGCCGCGGATGATGACGTTGCGCTTGACCTGCGTCGTGGCCCCGCTCAGGGTCACCTTGGCCGCGGCGGTGCAGTCGACGGTGCCGTGCAGGTACGCGTTGCCGTTGAGCGTGCTCGCGGTGCCGTCCGTGGCCACCTTGAGCCCGATCCCGAGCTCCGGCGGAGCCGGCGGGTTCGCGATGTGCACCTCACCGCGCGCGGCGGGCTTGCCGCCTTCGCAGTGCTGCTCGAACGCGGCGTCGAGCGTCTGGACGTACCCGTGCGGCCCGAAGACGACGTTCTGGATGATGAACGTCCCGATCAGTTCGTTGCAGCCCCGGCCGTTCCCGCTCAGACTCAGCCCCGGCGCGTTGGCCCCCTGGAACGGGTACCGGGTCGCTTCGCCGTAGGTGCCCGCGGTCAGGGCCGTGCCGCTGGGTGCGGCCAGGTCGAGCGTCCACCAGTCACTGTTGAAGCCGCTGACGCTCACGGCGATGTGGTTGCGGTCCGCGGACGCGTTGACCGTGAGCCGGTCCTTCGCGTCCGTCGAGTAGGCGTAGGTGCTCCCTCCGCTGATGTAGTCGCCCTCGTCCCCGCTGAACGACAGTGATCCGGTGGCGACCGGCTGCGCCTGCGCCGGCACGGTCCCCACGAGCACGGCGAGCACGGGCACCGCGATGACGGCGGCGGCTCGCTGCAAAAACCCTGAACCCTTCACAGGTTCCCCCTCAGGTGAGTTGGTCACTTGCCGCACTGCCTGTCGGCCGCCGACGATCACCCGTTACGGGCATGCGGGATTTTCGGCGTTTCGCGCAAGAAGTTCGGGTCCTTGCGTGCGGATCTTGACAAAGCGCCCGATCAGCGGGCACGGCGTGCGGCCGTTCGCGTCCCCTCGGCGAATTCGCGGTAGGCCTCGGCGACGGCGTCCCGGGGCGGCCGCCGGCTCCGGCAACCACATTCCCATCAAACCAAAACCTTTGCGCGGCAACAGGAATCCCGTTTCTGTCGGTGCCCGCCACTAGAATCGGAGGTGTTCGGTCGGGGGTTGGCCCGAGATTCGAGGAGGACGTTTGCGCAACAGGGGGAAGTACATCGCGGTGGCGGTGCTCGCGGGGGCGGTACTGGCCGGGGCGCCGGCCACAGCGGCAGCGGCGGAGGGCTGCCAGTGGCGGCAGACCGTCTTGCCGGTGCCGGAGGCCTACCGGCTGGACGGCCTCGGGAAGGGAGACGGAGCGGGGGCGGTCGCCGGCACCTTGTGGCCGGACGCGACCGGCGAGCCGCGCGTGGGCGCGGTGTGGCGGGCGGACGGCGTCCAGGTGCTCGGCGCGGCGTTCGGCCTGGACACCGAACTGATCGACGTGAACGCGGCCGGAGTGGCCGTCGGCTCCTTCATGGATCCGCGGGAGTTCGGGGAGTTCCCCCTGAACCACGCCGTGCGGTACACCGGCGGTCGCTTCGAGCGGCTGCCCGAGCCGCCGGGCTACACCAACAGCAAGGCGTGGCGGGTCAACGCACGCGGTGACGTCGTGGGCCTCGTCGGGGAAACCGCGGCCAACGGGGTGCACCGGCTGGTCCGGTGGCCCGCGGCGGCGCCGGGCACCGTGGAGCTGGTGCCGGTGCCGAGCCAGGAGTACGAGGTCGCGGGAGACATCGACGACGAGGGCACCATCGCGGCGGCCTTCGCCTTCTGGTCCACCGGCGGCGGCCTGGCGGGCTACCTGCTGCGGGAGGCCGGCGATCCCGTCGGTCTCACGTCGCCGGTTTCCACCGGCGACGTCGTTCCGAAGGCCGTCAACGCGGACAGCGTCGCCGGATACGCCGGTGACGGCGGGGCCGGCTACGTGTGGCGGCACGACGGTTCGGTCGAGCGGGCACTGCCTGGGCTGCGATACCCGGACGCGATGAACGCCGCCGGGGATGTCGTCGGATCCGGGCCCTACGGGGAGACGGTGCTCGCCCCCGCCGACGGAGGTCCCACGCAGGTCGTCGTCCTCGGCGGCCAGGACGTCCAGGTGAGCGACATCACCGAGAGCGGCGACGTGCTCGGCAGCGCCACGGTGTACGTGCCGGAGCGCACCAAGGCGCCGGTGCGCTGGCACTGCGGCTGACCACTGTCACGGCCGTCCCGGCGGGTTCGCCGGGACGGCCGTGACCGGCGCGGAAAAATTCCGGAACCCGTGTCCGGTTCCCCGCGGCGGCTCCGACCTCCTGGCAAACGGACCACGGAGAAGGAGCCGAACATGGAGAAGCCGGCCGGACGGCGGGAGTGGCTGGGCCTGGCGGTGCTCGTGCTGCCCACCCTGCTCGTCGCGATGGACATGACGTCGCTGTTCCTCGCGCTGCCGCAGCTGAGCGCCGATCTCGGCGCGAGCAGCACCGAACAGCTGTGGATCACCGACAGCTACGGCTTCGTCGTCGCCGGGTTCGTCATCACCATGGGCACGCTCGGCGACCGGATCGGGCGACGGCGGCTGCTGCTCGCCGGCGGCGGGGCGTTCGGGCTCCTGTCGATCGTCGCCGCGTTCTCGACCGGGCCGGTGATGCTCATCGTCGTCCGCGGGGCGCTCGGGGTGGCGGGGGCGACGCTGATGCCGTCGACGCTCGCCCTGATCACCAACATGTTCCGCGACGAGAAGCAGCGCGGGAAGGCCATCGCGATCTGGGCCACCTGCCAGTTCGCCGGCGGCGCGGCCGGCCCGGTGTTCGCCGGCTTCCTGCTCCAGCACTTCTCGTGGGGCTCGGTCTTCCTGGTCGCCGTCCCGGCCGTCGCCGTGCTGCTCGCCGCGGGGCCGGTCCTGCTGCCGGAGTTCCGCGCCCCGGCGTCCGGCCGGCTGGACCTGCCCGGGGTCGGGCTCTCGCTGGGTGCGGTGCTGCTGATCGTGTTCGGCCTCAAGCAGCTGACCACCGGCTCGCCGGTCCTGCCGGTCGCCGCGATCACCGCCGGGACGCTGCTGGGCATCGCCTTCGCCCGCCGTCAGCTGACGACGCCGTCGCCGCTCCTGGACCTGCGGCTGTTCCGGAGCGGCCCGTTCACCGCGGTGCTGGTGGCGCTGGTGTTCGCCGGGGTCGCGATGGCCGGCGTCGGCCTGCTGGTGACGCAGTACCTGCAGAGCGTCCTCGGCCACTCCCCGGTCGCCGCGGCGCTGCTGTTCGCCCCGATGGGACTCGGCGTGGCGGCGGGCACGATGACGGCGCCGGCGCTCACCCGCCGCTGGACCCCGGCGACGGCGATCGCGGGCGGCCTCGCGGTGTCGGCGGCGGGCAGCCTCCTGCTGGTCCTCACCGACGGCGTGGTGCCGGTGGTGGCGGGCATCACGGTGCTGGCGCTGGGCACGGGCCCGCTGTTCGCGCTGGGCATCGGCCTGGTGGTGGGTTCGGTCCCGCCGGAGCGCGCGGGCTCGGCGGCCTCGATGGCGGACACGGGCAACTACCTGGGCGGCTCGCTGGGCATGGCGCTCATCGGCCTGACCGCGGCGGCGGTGTACCACGGCGTGTTCCCGGCGGGCACCACGCCGGCCGTCGACGTCACCCGGCCGGAGCTGGCCGAGCAGGCGAAGGCGGCGTTCACGACGGCGCTGAACGTGACGGGCGTGATCGCGGCCGGGTTGTTCGCGGGCCTGGCACTGCTGGTGACGACGCTGCGCCGCATGAAGGCCGTCGCACCGGAACCGGCCATGGCGGGGTGAACGGCGATGTCACCGCTGGAAGTGCCAGACGACCAGCGCCGGCGCGCCCCGCGGCGACGGCTCGTGCCGCTTCGGGCACCAGGGCGGCCAGGCTCCACGGCCACAGGTCCCACGGTCCGGGCGTGGCTGCCGGTTCCGTAGCGGCAAGCTGTCCACCGCTGGTTCCTCGCACCGGCGCACCTGCAGTCCCGCCGCCGGCGCGGCACGAAGGTAGTCCCCGATCGGGTGACGGTGGGAAGCCAGCCGGCCGGGCCTGCCGTCGGCACCGCGCACGGGCGGGACCGCGCCCCGCGGCACCCGGGTGCGCGCCCACGCGAGCATCTCGGGCGAGCGGTCGATCCCGATGACCCGGTGGCCGCGCCCGGCCAGGAGCCCGGCGTAGCGACCGGTCCCGCAGGCGGCATCGAGCGCCACCCCCGCGGGCAGCGCGCCGACGATCTCGGTGACCACGGGCTCGTCGAGGTCGAAGGCGGAATTGGGCCGGTCGTAGGTCGCCGACCACAACCGGTAGCCGGTGCCGGTGCCGACCCGCTCGACTTCCACGGCGGCGTCGGCCAGCGCCTCGTCGGCGAGCACCCGGCGGAGGCCAGTGACGTGCCCGGCGGGTGGGCCAGCGAATTAGAAGCCGCCGTAGAACCACCAGGTGCCGCCGCCCTGGAGTGACCAGTAGCAGGGGTCGCTGTAGTTGAACAACACCCTGGCGCTCTCGCACTCCCCTTCGGTGGCGAACGGGCCGTAGTAGTCGCCGGCCTCCTTCGCGCTCGCCACGCCACCCAGCGAAAGAGTCAGCACCGCGGCGGCTCCCGCCCCGATCACCAGGTTCTTCACGGCACGCTTCACGTTCGGACACTCCTGACCGCCGGGGTGACGTTTCGCCGAGGCGAAGATCAACACCGGCCAGTGTGCGACAACCCGAGAAGCGCCGCGCGGCGAAACCCGCCAACCACCCGAACGGGACCGCGGTGGGCAATCGGTGGGCGCAGCAGGGTTCGAACCTGCGACCGCTCGGGTGTAAGCCGAGTGCTCTTCCGCTGAGCTATGCGCCCGGACGGCGACGGCCCGGGAGGACCGCCGCCGCGAAAACTCAGGCCGTCAGTTCGGCCACGGCCTTCTTCCAGCCCTGCTGGTCGCGCGCCTCGCCCGGCGCGTTGACCTCGGCGAACCGCACGACGCCGTCCTTGTCGATCAGGAACGTGCCGCGCACGGCCAGGCCGGCGTCGGAGTTGAACACGCCGTACGCCTGGGCCACCTCGCCGTGCGGCCAGAAGTCGGACAGCAGCGGGAACTGGTAGCCCTCCTTCTCGGCCCACGCCTTGAGCGAGAACGGCGTGTCGACCGAGACGCCCAGGACCTGGATGCCCTTGTTGTCGTAGTCCGCGAACTCGTCGCGGAGCTGGCACAGCTCGCCCGTGCAGATGCTGCTGAACGCGAACGGGTAGAACACCAGCAGCACCGGCTTGTCACCGCGGAACGACGACAGTTGGACCGGCTGCTTGTTGTAGTCGTTGAGCGTGAAGTCAGGGGCCTCAGAACCGACCTCGACGGTCATACCAGCGTTTCCTCTCCCGAACGGACACGTGCCTGCGACAACAACCCTATCGTGTCCGTCCGGCGGGACTTGTTCAGCGCTGCTTCGACTTCGACTTCGGCGACACCAGGCGGGTGCCGATCCAGTTCGGGCCGACACTGATGTTGGCGGTCTGGGCCAGTCCGACGGCGGGCACCGCTTCGGCGATTTCGCTCGGCTCGACGTGCCCTGGCTGTCCCGTCTTGGGGGTCAGGACCCAGATCACCCCGGTTTCCTCCAGGGGGCCCCTGGCGTCGATGAGCGCGTCGCCCAGGTCGCCGTCGTCCTCGCGCCACCAGAGCAGCACCACGTCGATGACCTCGTCGGCGTCCTCGTCGAGGATTTCCCCGCCGATCTGCTCCTCGATCGCCGCGCGGACGTCGTCGTCGACGTCCTCGTCCCAGCCGATCTCCTGGACCACCATCTCGGGCTTGATGCCGAGCCTCTCGGCGACGCTGCTCTGATCAGCGTCTCCCGCGGCGACCACTGCTTTCACTCCTCCAACTACGACGGAGCGTGGCTTCGCAGCACCCTCGGAGGGTACGACTCCGCCACACTCGGCGACCCGGTTGCCGATAGCGAACACTGGTGAGGCTCCGCGCGCAACCGTCCACACCGGATCTTTGACAACTCGTGTCGCAGGATACGGCCCGCCGGCGGTCGCCCGCGACGGCGTTTCGGGTGCCTGGCGCCCCCGGTCTGCCACCCCACCGGGGGTCGTCCCCTAGGGTGGGGAGGAAGAAAACGCGCGCGCGATACACCGCGCGCTGGGAGTGGCTCGACCGGGTCGGCCTATGTTACCGCCAAGTAGCGGTGCGGAAGCCGGGACGGAAGACGACGATGGAGAGTCGTACACCCCCGCGTACGAGCACCACCGGCTACAACTTTTCGCAAGGAGACCCCTTGGCCCCGCAGAACGACGGCGCCTCCGGCAAGGAGACCCCGGCACGCGTACGCGTCATCCGTGACGGACTGGCGGCGCACCTGCCCGACATCGACCCGGAGGAGACCGCCGAGTGGCTGGACTCCTTCGACGAGGCCCTGGCGAGGGGCGGGCAGCAGCGAGCCCGGTACCTGATGCTGCGCATCCTCGAGCGGGCCCGGGAGCGGAACGTCGGCGTCCCGGCTCTGACCTCGACGGACTACGTCAACACCATCCCCACCGAGAACGAGCCCTGGTTCCCGGGCGACGAGGACATCGAGCGCCGCTACCGCGCCTGGATCCGCTGGAACGCGGCGATCATGGTGCACCGCGCGCAGCGCCCGGGCGTCGGTGTCGGCGGTCACATCTCGACCTACGCCTCCTCGGCCGCCCTCTACGAGGTGGGCTTCAACCACTTCTTCCGCGGCAAGGACCACTCCGGCGGCGGCGACCAGATCTACATCCAGGGTCACGCCTCCCCCGGCATCTACGCCCGCGCCTTCCTCGAAGGCCGGCTCTCCGAGTCGCAGCTCGACGGCTTCCGCCAGGAGTACAGCCACGCGGGTGAGGGCGGCGGCCTGCCGTCGTACCCGCACCCGCGGCTGATGCCGGAGTTCTGGGAGAACCCGACGGTGTCGATGGGCCTCGGCCCGATGAACGCCATCTACCAGGCCCGGTTCAACCGCTACCTGCGCGACCGCGGCATCAAGAACACCGACGACCAGCACGTCTGGGCGTTCCTCGGCGACGGCGAGATGGACGAGGCCGAGTCGCGGGGCCTCATCCACGTGGCCGCCGGCGAAGGCCTCGACAACCTGACCTTCGTGATCAACTGCAACCTGCAGCGGCTCGACGGCCCGGTGCGCGGCAACGGCAAGATCATCCAGGAGCTGGAGTCGTACTTCCGCGGCGCCGGCTGGAACGTCATCAAGGTGATCTGGGGCCGCGAGTGGGACTCGCTGCTGCACGCCGACCGCGACGGCGCGCTGGTCAACCTGATGAACGTCACCCCGGACGGTGACTACCAGACGTACAAGGCCAACGACGGCGCCTTCGTCCGCGAGCACTTCTTCGGCCGCGACCCGCGGACGAAGGATCTGGTCAAGGACCTCTCCGACGCCGACATCTGGAACCTCAAGCGCGGCGGCCACGACTACCGCAAGGTGTACGCGGCGTACAAGGCGGCGCTGGAGCACCACGGCCAGCCGACGGTGATCCTGGCCCACACGATCAAGGGCTACGGCCTGGGCCCGGCGTTCGAGGGCCGCAACGCCACGCACCAGATGAAGAAGCTCACCCTCGACGACCTGAAGCTGTTCCGCGACTCGCAGCGGATCCCGATCAGCGACGAGGAGCTCGAGCGCGACCCGAAGCTGCCGCCGTACTACCACCCGGGCGCCAACTCGCCCGAGATCGAGTACATGATCGGCCGCCGCAAGGCGCTCGGCGGCTTCCTGCCGGAACGCCGTCCGAAGGCCGCGAAGGCGCTGGTCCTGCCCGGCGACAAGGTCTACGAGGGCATCCGGAAGGGCTCCGGCAAGCAGGAGGTCGCCACCACCATGGCGTTCGTCCGGCTGGTCCGCGAGCTGGCGAAGGACTCCGAGATCGGCAAGCGCGTCGTCCCGATCATCCCGGACGAGGCCCGCACCTTCGGCCTCGACTCGATGTTCCCGACGGCGAAGATCTACAACCCGCACGGCCAGACGTACACGTCGGTCGACGCGAGCCTGATGCTGGCCTACAAGGAGTCCGAGAAGGGCCAGCTGCTGCACGAGGGCATCAACGAGGCGGGCTCGACCGCGTCGTTCACCGCCGTCGGCACGTCGTACGCCACGCACGGCGAGCCGATGATCCCGATCTACATCTTCTACTCGATGTTCGGCTTCCAGCGGACCGGTGACGGCCTGTACGCGGCCGCCGACCAGATGGCCCGCGGGTTCGTCCTCGGCGCCACCGCCGGCCGGACCACGCTGACGGGCGAGGGCCTGCAGCACGCGGACGGGCACTCGCTGCTGCTGGCGGCGACGAACCCGGCCGCGGTCACCTACGACCCGGCGTGGTCGTTCGAGATCGCGCACATCGTCAAGGACGGTCTCCGCCGGATGTACGGCGAGACGGGCCCGGACGGCAACGGCGAGAACATCTTCTACTACATGACGATCTACAACGAGCCCTACCAGCAGCCCGCCGAGCCGGAGAACCTCGACGTCGACGGCCTGCTGAAGGGTCTGTACAAGTACGCCGACGCCCCCGCGGGCGACGGCCCCGAGGTGCAGATCCTGGTCTCGGGCGTCACGATGCCGGACGCGCTCAAGGCGCAGAAGATGCTCGCCGAGGAGTGGGGTGTGCGGGCCGCGGTGTGGTCGGCCACGTCGTGGACCGAGCTGCGGCGCGAAGCCGTCGAGATCGACCACGACAACCTGCTCTACCCGGGCAGCGAGCCGCGCGTGCCGTACGTGACCGAGAAGCTGCGCGGCGCGAACGGGCCGGTCGTGGCGGTGTCGGACTGGATGCGCGCGGTGCCGGACCTGATCCGCCCGTACGTCCCGACCGACATGCTGACGCTGGGCACGGACGGCTTCGGCTTCTCCGACACCCGGCCCGCGGCGCGGCGGAAGTTCCTGGTCGACGCCGAGTCGATCACCGTCGGGGCGCTGTCGATCCTCGCCAAGCGCGGCGAGGTCGACAAGGCGAAGGTCCTCGAAGCGGCCACGAAGTACCGGCTCGACGACATCGCGGCCGCCGGGCCGCAGACGTCGGATTCCGGGAACGCGTGACCTGCTGCTAGGTTCAGGGCCCGGCAGACATCGGATGTCTGCCGGGCCCTTGCGCGTAGGGAGTGATGAAGGTGACGAAGCGCCGGCTGCCCAAGCCGAGTGAGCTGCAGCAGATCCTGCGGCCGAAGCCGATCGTGCTGAACCCGACGGACCGGCGGCTGGCGAACGCGCACACCATCGCCGACCTGCGGACGATCGCGCGCAAGCGCACCCCGCGGGCGGCGTTCGACTACACCGACGGCGCGGCCGAGCTGGAGGACAGCCTGCGCCGCGCCCGGCAGGCCTACCGGCGCGTCGAGTTCCACCCGAACGTGCTGCGCGGGGTGTCCGACGTGGACACCAGCCGCGAGATCCTCGGCAAGACGTCCGCGCTGCCGTTCGCCTTCGCCCCCACCGGCTTCACCCGCATGATGCAGCACGAGGGCGAGCGCGCGGTGGCCCGCGTCGCCGAGCGCACCGGCATCCCGGTCGGGCTCTCGACGATGGCGACGACGTCGATCGAAGACCTCGCCGAGGCCGCCCCGGGTGCCCGCAAGTGGTTCCAGCTCTACGTCTGGCGCGACCACGGCGCCGGCGAAGATCTGATGAATCGGGCGTGGGCTGCGGGCTACGACACGCTGATGCTGACGGTCGACACGCCGGTCGGCGGCGCCCGGCTGCGCGACGTCCGCAACGGCCTGACCATCCCGCCGGCGCTGACGCTCAAGACGTTCCTCGACGGCGCGCTGCACCCGGCGTGGTGGTTCAACCTGCTCACCACCGAGCCGCTGCGGTTCGCCTCGCTCAGCCACTTCGACGGCACCGTGGCCGAGCTGCTCAACAAGCTGTTCGACCCGACGCTGAACTACGACGACCTCGACTGGGTCCGCCGGACCTGGCCGGGGAACCTGGTGGTCAAGGGCGTGCAGAACGTCGACGACGCCCGCGACGTCGTCAAGCACGGCGCGGACGCGGTGCTGATCTCGAACCACGGCGGCCGCCAGCTCGACCGCGCGCCGACGCCGCTGGAGCTGCTCCCGGCGGTCCTCGACGAGATCCAGGGCGAGGCGGAGGTCTGGATCGACACGGGCATCCTGTCCGGCGGCGACATCGTGGCGGCCATCGCCCGCGGCGCCGACGCGGTCCTGATCGGCCGCGCGTTCCTGTACGGCCTGATGGCCGGCGGCGAGCGCGGCGTCCAGCGCTGCGTGGACATCCTGCGGACCGAGCTGGTCCGCACGATGCAGCTGCTCGGCGTCCGGACCCTGAATGACCTGACGCCGAGCCACGCCACCTTGCGTTAAACCTGTGCCGCGCCGCCGTCGACGAAGAACTCGACGCCGTTGACGAAGCTCGCCTCCGCCGACGCCAGGAACAGCGCCGCGGCGGCGATTTCCGCGGGGTCACCGAGGCGGCCCAGCGGGACCCTGGCGACGAGGTCGTCGACCAGGCCCTGCTGCGCGTCCTCGTCCACCAGGCTGAGCAGGCCCGGGGTGTGCGTCGGTCCGGGGCTCAGGACGTTGACCCGTGTGCCCGTCCCCTTCAGGTCGAGCGCCCAGCTGCGGGCGAAGTTGCGTACGGCCGCTTTCGTCGCCGCGTAGACACTGAAGGCCGGGCTGACCCGCGTCGACGTCGTCGAGCCGGTGAGAATGATCGACGCGTTCGCGTTCAGCAGCGGCAGCGCCTTCTGGACGGTGAAGAGCACGCCCTTGACGTTGGTGCCGAAGGTCGCGTCGAACTGCTCCTCGGTGATCTCGCCGAGCGGGGCGAACACGCCGCTGCCAGAGTTGGCCACCACGACGTCCAGGCCGCGGCCGCGTTCGGCGATCGCGCGGTAGACCTCGTCCAGGTCGGCGAGGTTCGAGGAATCGGCGCGGATCGCCTGCACCGAGCCGCCGATCTCGGCGGCGGCGTCGTCGAGGACCTCCTTGCGCCGTCCGGTGATGACGACGTGCGCGCCCTCCGCCGCGAACCGCTTCGCGATCCCCAGCCCGATGCCGGTCCCGGCGCCGGTCACGAGCGCGGTCTTGTTCGCCAGCTTCATGCTGCCCTCCCAAATTCTTGACTGTCTCGTCCAGAACGTACGCCGTTCTGGACGAAGCAGTCAAGAATGCCTATCCTGGAGCCATGGCGAGACCCCGCGGCTTCGACGAAGGCGCGGTCCTGCGCACGGCGCGGGACCGGTTCTGGTCGACCGGCTACGCGGGCACGAAGATCGACGACATCGCCGCCGCGACCGGCCTCGGCAAAGGCAGCCTCTACGGCGCCTTCGGCGACAAGCACGCCCTCTTCGTGCGCATCTTCGACGACCACTGCGCCACCGCGGTCGAAGGCGTGCGCCGCAAGCTCGAGGGCCCCGACAGCGAGGCCTACCAGCGCCTCCGCGACTACGTCCTGGCCGACGCCGAATCCGTCGCCGCGGACGACATCCACCGGGGCTGCCTCATCGCGAAAGCCGCCGCCGAGTGCGCGGAGCACGACCCCGAGATCGCGAACCGCGCCCGCAAGGCGTTCCGCGAACTGAACAGCCTGCTGACGGCCTGCGTCGCGGGAGCCCAGCGCGCGGGGGACATCGCCGGCGGGCACGACCCGGCCCGGCTGGCCGGCCTCCTGCTGGCGACCATGCGCGGCATCGAAGCCCTCGGCAAGGGCGGCTGCGACCAAGCCGACCTGCGCGGCATCGCCGAGACCGCGCTCGCGGTGCTGCCGGTCAACTCTTGACCGGTTGGGCCAACTGGTCTCAAGTTCTTGACGGACCGCCTGGTTTGTGACGAAGATCTCGGACACCCGCCGAAAGGCCGTTTTCGCATCGTGGAAAACGGAGGTCGCCCGTGTTCGTCCAAGATCTCACTCCCCTCGGCTCCCTGGGCCTCTCCGCGCTCGTCGCCGTGCTCCCGCTGGCCACCGTCCTCGTGCTGCTCGGCGCCGTCCGGATGCGGGCGCACCACGCCGCCCTCCTCGGGCTGCTCGTCGCGCTCGTCGTCGGCATCGCCGCGTACGGGATGCCGGTCGTGCAGGCCGTCTCCGGGGCGCTGCAGGGTGCCGCCTTCGGGCTGTGGCCGATCATGTGGATCGTCGTCAACGCGCTGTGGATCTACCGGCTCACCGTGCGGACCGGGCACTTCGACGTCCTGCGCCGCTCGTTCGGCCGGATCTCCGACGACCCGCGCATCCAGGCGCTGATCATCGCCTTCTGCTTCGGCGCGCTCATGGAGGCCCTCGCCGGGTTCGGCGCGCCGGTCGCGATCAGCGCCGTGATGCTGGTCGCCGTCGGGTTCCACCCGGTCAAGGCGGCCGTCGTCGCGCTGGTCGCCAACACCGCGCCGGTCGCGTTCGGGGCCATGGGCACCCCGGTCGTGACGCTGGCGCAGGTCACCGGCCTGCCGCTGCAGGACGTCTCGTCGATCGTCGGGCGCCAGACGCCGCTGCTCGCCCTCGTCGTGCCGCTGCTGCTGGTGATCATCGTCGACGGCAAGCGCGGCCTGAAGGACACCTGGCTGCCCGCGCTGGTCTGCGGCGTCGCGTTCGGGCTCGTGCAGTTCCTCGCCTCGAACTACGTGTCCCCGCAGCTGGCCGACATCGGCGCGGCGCTGGCCGGCGCGGCCGCGCTCGTGGCGCTCCCCCACACCCGCCGCCCGGTGCCCGAAGCCGTCCGGATCGGCTCCGGCGGGACGGCGACCGCCGAAACGCCGCCGGCGGATTCGCGCGACGACGTCGTCAAGGCCTACCTGCCGTACCTGCTCATCATCGTGATCTTCTCGATCGCCGTGCTGCCGCCGGTCAAGCGGCTGCTGGACAAGGCGACCTGGAAGTTCCACTGGCCCGGCCTGAACGTCGCCGCGCCGAACGGGAAACCGGTGTCCGGCAACACGTTCTCGCTGCCGCTGCTCAACACCGGCGGCACGCTCGTGCTGCTGGCCGGCGTCGTCACGGCGGCGATCCTCGCGGTGAAGGCGGGCGACACCGCGCGGGAGTGGCTGGCCACGGTCAAGGAGCTGCGGTTCGCGATCCTCACCGTGACCGGCGTGCTCGCGCTGGCCTACGTCATGAACCTGTCCGGCCAGACGACCACCATCGGCACGTTCATCGCCGCCGCGGGCGCCGGGCTCGCGTTCCTCTCGCCGGTGCTGGGCTGGTTCGGCGTCGCCGTCTCGGGGTCGGACACCTCGGCCAACGCGCTGTTCGGCGCCCTGCAGGTGACGGCGGCGCACCAGACCGGCCTGCCCGCGGACCTGCTGGCCGCGGCGAACAGCTCCGGCGGCGTCCTCGGCAAGATGGTCTCGCCGCAGAACCTCACGATCGCCTGCGTGGCGGCGAACCTGCCCGGCGAAGAGGGGAAGCTGCTGCGGAAGGTGCTGCCGTGGAGCATCGGGCTGCTGCTGGTGATGTGCCTGATCGTCTGGGGTCAGAGCACCGCGGCGCTCAGCTGGATGCTGCCGTGACCCCGGGCCGGGCGGCGACGCGCTGAGCCGAGCGGTTCCAGCTCCACCAGCCGTGCACGACGAGGCCGGCGAACACGATGTAGATCGCGGCGGAGAAGTACAGCCCGGACGAGATCTGCAGCGGCACGCCGATCGCGTCGACGGCCAGCCAGACCAGCCAGAACTCCACCAGCCCGAGCCCCTGCGCCGCGAAGGCGACGAGGGTGCCGACGAAGATGGCGGCGTCCGGCCAGGGCGCCCAGGACGCGTTCAGCGCGTCGAGGACCAGCGCCATCACCGTGGTGCCGACGACGAAGGCGCCGATCATGGCGAGCCGTTCGGCGAGCCGGCCCTTCCGGACGACGACGCCGAACACCGGGTCCTGGCGGCGCGTCCAGGCCCACCAGCCGTAGACGGAGATGGCGAGGATGGCGACCTGCCGCGCGGCGAGCCCGCCGAGGTGCGCGGAGACGTAGACGGCGAACAGCAGCACGGTGGCCCCGACCTGCACCGGCCACGTCCACAGGGTGCGACGCTGCGCGAGGAACACGACGGCGAGCGCGAACACCTGCCCGGCGAGCTCCGCGATCGAAATCCACTGGCCGAGCACGGTGATCCCGTGGTGCAGCAGGAAGTCCACGTCACGCCCCTTTCGTCCTACCGCTCCCAACATGCTCGCCGGCGAGTGAATTCCCCAGGGAGTGTGAGGGGCGAGACATCCCACGGTCTGGACGTCACCGAGGTGGAGCACCCACCGCGGACGACGCGCGCGTGGACGCCCGAGGGGGCAGGCCGGTGATGGTGGGCCGCAGCCGCCGCGCGTCGATGGCGGCCCCGGGCGCTCGCCGGGCCAGCCAGGCCGGCGCGGTCCGGCGGCTTCCTCGACCGCCGGACCGCGGGACCCCAACGCACCCAATGTGGCGTTGGGTGCATCTGACGCACCCAATGTGGCGTTCGGTGCATCCCACGCACCCAAAGTGGCGTTCGGTGCATCCCACGCACCCAATGTGGCGTTCGGTGCATCCCACGCACCCAAAGTGGCGTTCGGTGCGTCTGACGCACCCAACGCCACATTGGGGTGCTTGGAGCGGTCGGTGTCAGGCCTGCGGGCGCGGGGTGCCGACCGGCGGCGTCGGGGTGCTGTCCGCGCCGACCGGCGCGCGCGGGGCCGCCGGGCCGGTGCCCATCTCGCCGGTGCGCTGCGCCGGCGTCTCCAGCTGGTGCTCCATGTTCGCGATCCAGCCGCGCCAGCGGTCCTGGGCCGGCTTGATCAGGCCGCCGCCGAAGCCGACCACGATCACGCCGCCGATCGTCGCCAGCACCGCGATCAGCACCGGGCCGGTGATCGCCGTCGCGATGTTCACCTGGCCGAGCGCCGCGATGATGCCGAACGCCATGATCAGCCAGTAGGCCGCCAGGGAAAGCGGGCGCGCCGCCCCGCGGCCGGACAGCGCGGACGCGACGACGTCCCGCACCACCTTCGCGATCGCCGCGGCCACCACGACGAGCACCAGCGCCACCACGATCCGCGGCAGGAACGCGATGATGTCGTTGAGCAGCTGGCTCACCGGGTTGGTCGGCCCGAACACGCCGAACGCCAGCTGCAGCGCGATCAGCAGAATGAAGTAGTAGACCAATTTGACGAGGATCCCGGTCGCGTCGATCTTCTGCTGGCCGACCTTTCCGCTCAGCCCGGTCCGCTCGACCAGTTTCCCGAAACCGGCTTTCCCGAGCACGAGCGCCAGCCCTTTCGAGACGGCTTTCGCGATCAACCAGCCGATCAGCAGGATGATCAGGAAACCCACGAGTTTCGGGACGAACGTGGCCACCATGGCCCACGCCTGCCCGAGCCCGTCCTTCAGTTGCTCGCCCATACCGACTCCCTCCACGGATTTGCACCGGATCGTCGATCAAGTACCCAGGGGCGGCAACTCGTGCGCCCCACGATCGAGTGAGACGACTGGCGCGCGAAGATCACCCGTGGCCATACTGGTTCTACCGGTGGGGACCGGGGAGACGAGGCCGTCCGGCGCAGCGTAAACCGCAAGCGCCGGGCGGCCTCGAGCATTAACCGGACGAATCCGGCTTGAGCGACGTCAGGCCGCGCGCAGGGCGTCGCGCAGTTTCACTTTCGCGCCGGTGCGCATGACGGCGTTCCGGTAGATCCGCGCGGCGAACCAGATCAGCCCCGGAATCATCAGCACCACCAGCCCCACCGACACCACGGCTTCCCAAACGGGCACTCCGCCCATCGCCAGCCGCATCGGCATCAGCGTCGGCGAGAACACCGGAATCACCGAAAGCACTTCGACGAACGTGTTGCCCGGATCCGACGGCAGCACGGAAATGCCGATCACGTATCCGGCGATCACCAGCATCATGGCCGGCATCGTGGCGCCGCCGATGTCTTCCTGACGCGAAACCAGCGCCCCGAGCGCGGCGAACACGATCGAGTACAGGAAGAACCCGAGCAGGTACCAGACGACCAGCCAGACGACGGTGCCCACGGCCGCCGAGACGGAGATCGTCAGCACGTCCGCGGCCAGCGCGGTCACCACCCCGACGACGCCGATCACGACCATCTGGAACAGCCCCACCACCCCGATGCCGAGCACCTTGCCCGCCATCAGCTGCCACGGCTTGATCGTCGACAGCAGCAGCTCGACCACCCGCGACGTCTTCTCTTCGACGACGCCCTGCGCGACGCTCTGGCCGTTGAGCAGGAGGGACATGTAGATCAGGACGCCGGCGATGATGCCCAGCACGAGCTGCTGACCGTTGTAGTCGTAGGGCTGCTCCAGCGGCGGGTCCTCGATGAACTTCGCCGAGGCGACCGCGGCCTGGAACCGGACGGGGTCCCCGCCCAGCGCGGCGACCTGCTGGGTCACCGCTACCTGCTGGGACAGCATCTGCAGGACGTTCGCGAGCTTGCCGTCGAGGTCCTTCTTCACCTGGACGTGCACGCTCCGGCCGTCGCCGGTGAGCAGCGCGTCGAGCGAGCCGTCGGCCAGCTGCGCCCGCCCGGCGGCCTCGTCGGCGACCTGCGTGGTCTCGATGTTCTCGTCGAGGGCCTTCCCGGCCGCGGTCAGCGGCGCGGAGAAGGCGGCGGTCGCGGCGGTGTACCCGACCTTCGAGTCGGCGCCGCCGCCGGAGATCAGCTTGAGCACGAAGATGCCGGCCACGATCAGCAGCAGCGTGACCACCGTGCTGATCCGGTAGGCCTTCGACTTCAGCCGGGTGCTGATCTCGCGGGAGGCGACCAGGCCCACCGCCGCGGTGGGGCTCATCCGGACGTCCGGGACCGGGGTGCTCACGCGGCCACCTCCTCGGTGGTGACGACGGAACGGAACAGCTCGGTCAGCGACGGCTGCTCGCGGGCGAACTCGCGGACCGGCCCGGTGGCCAGCGCCGCCTTGAGCACGGCCTGGTCGTCGGCGTCCTCGCCCAGTTCGAGCTCGGTCACCGCGCCCGTCCGGCCGAGCACCTTCACCCCGGGCAGGCCGTCGGCCCACCCGTCGGCGGCCTCGGGGACGTCGACCCGCAGCCGCGTCGTGCCGCCGACGCGCAGCTCGCCGACCGTGCCGACGGCCACCATCTGTCCACTCCGGACGATTCCGACGCGGTCGCAGAGCCGTTCGACCAGATCGAGCTGGTGGCTGGAGAACACGACAGGCACACCCTCGGCCGCCTTTTCCTTGAGCACCTGGCTCATCACGTCGACCGCGACCGGGTCGAGGCCGGAGAACGGCTCGTCGAGCACCAGGATGCGCGGCTCGTGCACCAGCGCGGCGGCCAGCTGGACGCGCTGCTGGTTGCCGAGGCTGAGCTTCTGCACCTCGTCGTCGCGGCGGCCGGCGACGCCCAGCCGTTCGGTCCACTTTTCGGTCGACGACCGCGCGTCCGCCGTCGACATCCCGTGCAGCCGCGCGAGGTACGTCAGCTGCTCGGCCACCTTCATCTTCGGGTAGAGGCCGCGTTCTTCGGGCATGTAGCCGATGTGGCGGCGCGTTTCGTGCGTCACCGGCGCGCCGTCGTAGCGGACTTCGCCGGCGTCGGCGGACAGCACGCCGAGCGCGATCCGCATGGTCGTGGTCTTGCCGGCGCCGTTGCTGCCGACGAAGCCGAACAATTCCCCCGGCCGGACGTCGAACGTCATTTCGCGAAGAGCGACCACGTCACCGTAGCGTTTGGAAATCCCGTCGATCTCTAAACCGGTCATTCCGGTTCCCCCGTTCTCGTGTGGCCCCGATCCTAGGCAGTGCGTACACGCCCCGGCCACCCTCGTGCGTTGCCGCGAGGGGCTACCAAAGTTGCGGGCACGTAGGATCGCGGGCGCCATGGATGGAACCACCGCCCCGCGCCGGGTGCCGAAGCACCACGGACTGTCCGCGAAGACGCTCCGGCGGCTGGAGCACGCGTCCGGCAGCCTCGCGAGCGCGAGCATCACGGTGATGGAGCGGCGGCTGCCCTGGTTCGCCCGGCTGCCCGCCGACCAGCGCGCGAGCGTCCTGCTGATCACCCAGGCCGGCGCCGCCGGCTTCGTCGACTGGCTGCGGGATTCCAAAGAGGCCTTGAAGCTCACGACCGAGGCGTTCCGCGACGCGCCGGCCGAGCTGTCGCGGTGGATCAGCCTGCGCCAGGCGGTCGGCATGGTGCGGCTGGCCATCGAGGTGTTCGAGGAGCAGCTGCCCGAGTTCGCGGCGAACGAAGCGGAACGGGCCGCCCTGATCGAGGGAATCCTCCGATACGGCCGCGAAATCGCTTTCGCGGCGGCGAATTCCTACGCCGCCGCGGCGGAAGCGCGCGGCGCGTGGGACGCCCGGCTGGAGGCGCTGGTCGTCGACGGCATCGTCCGCGGCGACGCCGAGGAGTCGGTGCTGTCGCGGGCCACGGCGCTGGGCTGGGACCCGACGGCGGCGGCCACCGTGCTCGTCGGCAACCCGCCGTCGGAGGACCCGCCGACGGTGGTGTTCGAGGTCCGCAGCCGCGCGGCCCGCGTCGGCCGCCCGGTGCTGCTGTCGGTGCAGGGGTCCCGGCTGGTGGTCGTGGTCGGCGGGCCCACCGAGGGCGGGGTCAAGGAGCGGGAGATCCTGACCCGCATGTCGGTGGCGTTCGCCGAGGGCCCGGTGGTCGCCGGCCCGACGGTGCCGACCCTGGCCGAAGCCCACCACAGCGCGACGGAGGCGTTGTCCGGCCTGCGGGCCGTGGTCGGCTGGCCGGGCGCGCCCCGGCCGGTGCGCTCGGCGGACCTGCTGCCCGAGCGCGCCCTGTCGGGGGACGCGGAGGCCGAGCGCCTGCTGGTGGACACGATCGCGCGGCCGTTGGAAGAGGCCGGACCGACGCTGCAGCGCACAGTCGAGGCGTACCTGGAGAGTGGCGGCGTGCTGGAGACGTGCGCGAAGACGCTGTTCGTCCACCCGAACACGGTCCGCTACCGGCTGCGGAAGGCGGCGGACCTGACGGGCTGCCAGGCAACCGACCCGCGCGACGCCCTGGTGCTGCGGATCGCGCTGACCGTCGGACGGCTGGCGAGGGCCCGCGGCCTCTGGTGACACCTCGGTGTCGAGAACCGGCCGCCGGCTCCGTCCCCGGAGCACGAGCGGCCATCGAGGCCGCGTGACCGAGGAGAAACCATGACGATCCAGCGGCTGGACAACATCGGCATCGTGGTCGAAGACCTGGCGGCGGTGATCGCGTTCTTCGTCGGTCTCGGCCTGGAGCTCGAGGGCGAGGCCACGGTCGAAGGGCCGCCGGTGGACAGCCTCGTCGCGCTCGAAGGCGTCCGGTGCGACCTGGCGGTGGTCCGGACCCCGGACGGCCACGGGCGGCTCGAGCTGATGAAGTTCCACGAGCCGGCGCCGCCGGCCGCCCCCGGACCGGCACCGCTGAACGCGTTCGGTCTCCGTCGCCTCATGTTCGCCGTCGAGGACATCGAGGCCGTCCTCGCCCGGGTGCGCCGGCACGGCGCCGAGCCCGTCGGCGAGCTGGTGCAGTACGGAGACAGCTACCGGCTCTGCTACGTCCGCGGCCCCGAAGGTCTCATCGTCGCCTTGGCCGAGAAGCTTGGCTGAAACCCCGCAGGACCGCCTCTTCCCGAGACGGGCGTCACGTGATGGACTTAACAGCGAAAGGTGATTGAACCCGACAAGGCATCCGGGTTACGCGCGAGCTTCCCCCGCCCTTCTTTGGAGGGTTCCGACAAAGACGCCGCACAGACACTGTGAGCGTCGGCATCCCCGGGAAGCCGCCCCGGAGTGTTGTCTTGAAGGGTGACAGCAGCAGTCCTCGCTCCCGGCCAGGGGTCCCAGGCCCCCGGCATGTTCACGCCCTGGCTCGACCTCGACGGCGCGCGCGAGCGCGTCGCGCAGTGGTCCGACCGCGCCGGGCTCGACCTGCTCCGCCTCGGCACCGAGGCGGACGCCGACGAGATCCAGGACACCGCGATCGCCCAGCCGCTGATCGTCGCGCTGTCGCTGCTCACCTTCGAGCACCTCCAGGCCACCGCGCCGGTGCCCGCGGACGCGCCGGTCGCCGGCCACTCCGTCGGCGAGCTCGCGGCCGCCGCGATCGCCGGGGTGCTGCAGCCCGAAGACGCCGTCGCGCTCGCCGCCGTCCGCGGGGCCGAGATGGCGAAGGCGTGCGCGATGGAACCGACGTCGATGGCCGCGGTCATGCTCGGCGACCCCGAGCAGGTCGTCGCGTGGCTCGAAGAGCAGGGCCTGACCGCGGCGAACCGCAACGGCGCCGGGCAGATCGTCGCCTCCGGTGCCGCCGACACGATCGCGAAGATCGTCGCCGAGCCCCTCGAAGGCACGAAGATCCGCGCCCTCAAGGTCGCCGGCGCGTTCCACACGCGGTACATGGCGCCCGCCGAAGAGGCGATGCGCGCCCACGCCGCCGAGCTGACCCCGGCAGACCCCACCCGCCCGCTGCTGTCCAACGCGGACGGTGCCGTCGTCACCAGCGGGGCCGAGTACCTGGAGCGGCTGGTCTCCCAGGTCACCCGGCCGGTCCGCTGGGACCTGACGATGGACGGCCTGGTCGCCGTCGGCGTCACCCACACGATCGAACTCGCGCCCGCGGGCACCCTGACCGGCCTGGTCAAGCGGCAGCTCAAGGGCGTCGTCACCACTACCACCGCGCTGAAGACGCCGGCCGAGCTGGCGACGCTGCGCCAGGAGGACGCCTCGTGACCGACCGACCCGCCCTGAGCCTCACCACCGGCTCCCGCGGCAGCCGCGTGCTGGGTATCGGCAGCGCGCAGCCGGAGAAGATCGTCACCAACGACGACCTCTCGAAGATCATGGACACCACCGACGAGTGGATCCAATCGCGTGTCGGGATCGTCGAGCGGCGGTTCGCCGAGAAGGACGAGGAGCTCACCGACTTCGCCGTGGCCGCCGGCAAGGCCGCCCTCGAAGACGCCGGTGTCGAGCCGTCCGAAGTGGACACCGTCATCCTGCCGAACTGCACGATGCGGACGCTCATCCCGAACGCCGCCGCGCAGGTGGCGGCCCGGATCGGCATCCCCAGCCCCGGTGCCTTCGACCTCAACGCCGCGTGCGCCGGGTTCTGCTACGGCCTGGGTGTCGCCTCGGACCTGATCCGGGCGGGCTCGGCGAAGAAGGTCCTGGTCATCGGCTCGGAGAAGCTCACCGACTCCGTCGACCCGGTCGACCGGGCCAACGCGATCATCTTCGCCGACGGCGCGGGCGCCGCGGTGGTCGGCGCGTCCGACGAGCCGCAGATCGGCCCGGTCTCCTGGGGCAGCGCGGGCGACCTGGTCGACCTGATCTACATGCGCGACGAGAAGTACATCTACCAGGAGGGCCAGTCGGTCTTCCGGTGGGCGACGACCCAGATCGCGCCGATCGCGCTGGGCGCGCTGGAGGCGGCCGGGCTCAAGCCGTCCGATGTGGACGTGCTGATCCCGCACCAGGCGAACCTGCGCATCGTCGAGGCGATCGCGAAGAAGCTGCGGGCCAACGGCGCCCGCGACGACATGGTCGTCGCCGACGACATCAAGTACTCCGGCAACACCTCGTCGGCGTCCATCCCCCTCGCGCTCGACCACATGCGCAAGGCCGGGACGGCGAAGCCCGGCGACCTGGTGCTGGCGGTCGGGTTCGGCGCGGGCCTGTCCTACGCCGGGCAGGCGTTCGTCTGCCCCTGATCACCGTTACGCTCCCCGCGGGCACTCGCCCGAGGGAAACAAGACCCCAGAAAGACCGAGAAGGGAACTACCCCATGGCTGACAACGCTGAGATCCTCGCCGGCCTCGCCGAGATCGTCGAAGAGGTCGCCGGTGTGGCTCAGGACGACGTCACCGCCGAGAAGTCGTTCGTGGACGACCTGGACATCGACTCGCTGTCGATGGTCGAGATCGCCGTGCAGGCCGAGGACAAGTTCGGCGTCAAGATCCCGGACGACGAGCTCGCCAACCTGAAGACCGTGGGCGACGCGGTGAACTACGTGTCCGCCAACTCGAAGTAAGTCCTCTTCCCTCCTTGAGGAGACTCCCATGAGCAACATCGACGTCGTGATCACCGGTCTCGGCGCCACCACACCGCTCGGCGGGGACGTCACGTCCACCTGGGACGGTCTGCTGGCCGGGGCGAGCGGGGTTCGCGCGATCGAGGCCGACTGGGTCGAGGAGCTGCAGCTGCCGGTCAAGATCGGCGGTCAGCTGGCCGTCGAGCCGGCCGATGTCCTGCCCCGGGTCCAGGCCCGCCGGATGGACCGCTGCGAGCAGGTCGCGCTGATCGCCGCCCGGCAGGCGTGGGCGGACGCCGGGTACACCGAGCCGACCGACGAGCACACCGACGTCGACCCCGACCGCCTCGGCGTGTCGATCGGCACCGGCATCGGCGGCCCGGTCACCCTGCTCACCCAGAACGACCTGTTGCACCAGCAGGGTCTCCGCAAGGTGTCGCCGCTGACCGTGCCGATGCTGATGCCGAACGGCCCGGCCGCGCACGTGGGCATCGACCTCCGGGCGCGGGCCGGGGTGCATTCCCCGGCCTCGGCCTGTGCCTCGGGTGCCGAGGGCATCGCCAGCGGGGTGGAGATGATCCGCTCCGGGCGCGCCGACGTCGTGATCGCGGGGGGCGCCGAAGCGTGCATCCACCCGATCACGCTGGCCGGGTTCGCCCAGGCCCGCACGGTCTCCACGCGCAACGACGACCCGGCGAGCGCGTCGCGGCCGTTCGACGCGAGCCGCGACGGCTTCGTTCTCGGCGAGGGCGCCGGCGTGGTCATCCTGGAGCGCGCGGACCTGGCGAAGGCCCGCGGGGCGCGCGTCTACGCGACGCTCGCCGGCCACGGCATCACCTCGGACGCCTACCACATCACCGGCAACCACCCGGAGGGCGTCGGCCAGATCGCCGCGATGCGCGCGGCGATGAAGATGGCCGGCGTGACCCCGGCCGACGTCGGGCACGTGAACGCGCACGCGACGTCCACTGTGGTCGGTGACATCGGCGAGGCGGCGGCGATCCGCAACGCGATCGGGGACCACGTGGTCGTCACGGCGCCGAAGGGCTCGCTCGGCCACCTCGTCGGCGGTGCCGGCGCGGTCGAGGGGATCATCACGATCCTGGCGCTCTACCACGGCCTGGTGCCGGCCACCCGGAACCTGACGGACCTGGACCCGCGGGTGCAGCTGGACGTCGTCGCGGGCGAGCCGCGCAAGGTCGAGCTGACCGCGGCGATCAGCAACTCGTTCGGGTTCGGCGGCCACAACACCGCGCTGCTGTTCACCCCGGCGGCCTGAGTTCGCTTTCCGGACACGAAGAAGGGGCCCGGCTTCGGCCGGGCCCCTTTCTCGTCGGTCAGCACTTCTCGTGTTCGGGCGGTGGCCCGCCGTCGACGGCGGCGATCTTCAGGGTCCTGTCCTCGATCACCATCGGCATGACGAGCCGCCACTTGATGCAGGGCTCGCGGAAGAACGGCGGGGCGTCCTCGACGGCCTGCCTGCTGGTGAACCCGACCAGGACCCGCAGCGAGGACCCGGACGAGCGCTCGATCCGGTAGACGAGGGCGTCGCTGTCCTTTGTGGTCCGAACCCCCTTCTTCCAGTCGGCCTGCGACTGGGCGGCGGCCCGCTCGTCGGTGACCACGGCGGTCCACTGCTGGTACTGCTTGAGGTTGATGGCCGTGAAGTACTTCTCCAGGAGCCGGCGGACGGCGTCGGCCTGCGGGTGCGCCCTGGCGTCGTCGGTCATCCGGACGGCGTCCGCCGCGCCGGGCTCACCGCTGTTCGACGGCGACGGCGACGGCACCGAGCTGGAGGCGTCGCCGGCGGGCTGGTCGGGCCGGCGGTAGAGCTCGCGCGCGAGCAGGCCGCCGCCGACGGTCACGGACAGCACCACGACCACGACGGGCACCAGCCAGCGCTGGCGAGAGCTGGGGGCGGGGGCGGTCACGCCGGAAAGGGTACCGGCCCCCTCCCGGGGCTCAGCCGACCTGGTGCAGCCAGGTCACCGGCGCGCCGTCACCGGCGTGGCGGAACGGCTCGAGCGCCTCGTCCCAGCTCGCGGCCAGGAGCTCGTCCAGCTTGTGCGCGAGGGATTCGCCGCCGCGGGTCATGGTGACGAGCGCGCGCAGCTGGTCCTCGCCCACCACGATGTCGCCGTTGGCGCTGGTCCGGCCGTGCCACAGGCCGAGGCCGGGCGCGAAGCAGAACCGTTCGCCGTCGACGCCCGCACTGGGCTCTTCGGTGACCTCGAACCGAATCATCGGCCACGCCTTGAGCGCGGCCGCCAGTTTGGCGCCGGTGCCCGCGGGCGCGCGCCAGCCGCACTCGGCGCGAAGCTGACCCGGACTGGCCGGCTGCGCCGTCCACTTCAGGTCAACGCGGGCACCCAGGGTGCCCGAAATGGCCCACTCGACGTGCGGACACACCGCAGACGGCGACGAGTGGACGTACACCACACCTCGGGTGCTGCCACGGGTGCTCACTGCTACCTCCGCTTGCTCGACGAGGGACGTCTTCCCCTACGCCCTACTCCGAGCTGCAGCGCGGGCCTCAGCGCGGCTCCCGAATGCCGCCTCCGATGCGTTGTAGCACATTCTGCACCCCAACCGTGCCGTTTGGCCACATGAACACCACAAGTCACCCGCCGCACACTTTCGGAGGGCAACCGGCCGCGGCTCGCCCGTGTCGCACGGATCATTGCGCTACGCGCGCTAGCGTGTTGACCCGGAACGGCGAGCAGGGAGGGACAGCGGTGCGACTGGTGCGCCTGGAGCGGCAGCAGTCCCGGGTGGCGGACGACATCCGGGCGGCACTGGCGTCCCTGGGCCGCGGCAGCACCGTGATCGGCGGGATAGCCCTGGTGGGCGTGGGCGGGGTGACGGACCGCCCGATCGAGGCGGTGGTGCTCCTCCCCCACGGAGTGATCATCGTGATCGGCGTGGACCTCCCGGACCCGGCATTGCGCCTGGAGGCCCCCCTGGGCGGCCCGTGGAAGGCGGACGGCTGGCCCCTGGTCGCGGACGACGATTCGGTGAACCCGGCCACGGAGGCCCTGGACGTTTCCCAGGCTTGCGAAAGGCGAATCGCGGCGCTGGTCCCGGGGACGGCCCCGGTGGGAACGATCATCGCGGTGGGGCCGTACGTGGAGACGGTGGACCAGCCGGTCTCGGACCTGGCGGGTCCGGTGCGGGTGTTGCACCCGACGCCGACGACGATGCTGGCGGCCACGGTGTCGTTGGCGACGGCGCACCGGCCACGGTCGGTGGACCAGGTCCGGGCGTTGATCCGCGGGCTGGCGCCGTCGGCCCCGGAGTTTTCGGATGAAGTCCTGCTGGGCGAGGGCTTCAGCCGGCTGACGGACGACTCGCCCCCGGAGTCCCTTTGGGACGATGGCCCGGAGGCGGCCGGAGCCGAGCCGGGCGCCGCGGCGGCTGTGGTTCCGGCCGCGGTTCACGGCACTGTTCCGGCTGCGGCTCCGGCCGCGGGTCCAGCGGCGGCTCCGGCCGCGGTTCCAGCGGCGGCTCCGGCCGCGGTTCCAGCGGCGGCTCCGGCCGCGGGTCCAGCGGCGGCTCCGGCCGCGGGTCCAGCGGCGGCTCCGGCCGCGGGTCCAGCGGTGGCTCCGGCCGCGGGTCCCGCCACGGCGGTTTCCGGCCCGGCCACGCCGAAGCAGGCGGCCCCGGCCACGGCGGGCAAGACCGACTGGCGGACCGAGACCCCGGCCGAAGCCAAGCCGAAGCCCGCGGCGCCGGAACCCGCGGTCGAGCCGGAGCTTTCCCCGACCGCGGAGACCACTTCCCCGCCCGCTGAAGTGCCTGTGGAGGAGGAACCGGCGCGGCCGGTGTTCCCCGGCATGGAGACCACGCCGGCCGAACCCACCGAGGTTCTTCCCTCGCCTGCCGAGCCAGAGCGCCCTGCCGATCCCCCGCCACGACCGGTCTTCCCCGGCACCGAGCCCCCGGACCCGGCTGATTCCTCTGCCGCCGAGACGGAACGCACCGAAAACCTCAGCCTTCCCAGGCCCGGCAGCAACCAAATCGCGGCCGTCGATCCCTCGACCGAGCCCGAGAACCCGGCACCCCGGCCCGGCAAAACCGAGCCAGCCGACCGCCCCGCCACGCCCGAACTCCCCACCGAAACCGCGCCATCTCCCGACCCCACGACACCCCGGCCCGGCAAAACCGGCCCCCAGCCCGCCGCGGCCGAAAATCCCGAGCCGTCGAGCGTCCCTCGGCTCCCGCTGCCCTCGGCCGGCTCCCCGCAGCCCTTCCCCCGACCCCGGCCGAAGCCCGAATCCACCGCCGCGACCCCGCGCACCGTCCGCTGGCTGCCCCTCGGCGCCATCGGTGCGCTCGTTGTCCTCGTCGTTGCCGCCGTTGCCGTTGCCACCACCGGTGACGGCACCGCCGCCGCGCCGGCTGCGCCGCCGGCCACCGTCTCGCCGGCGCCGCCCGCCACCACTCCCGTGCGCAGCCTGCAGTTCGCCCTCCGCGCCGCCGCCGGTGACCAGCGGTGTGCTTCGCACGCCTTCGGGGATGCCCAGACCAGCCTGCAGCAGACCAGCTGCTCCGGCGTCAAGCGCGCCAGCTACGCCGCCACCGTCGACGGCCGGGCCGGGGCTGTCACCGTCGGGATCGTCGAGTTCCCCGATGCGGCCCAGGCCGCCGCCTTCAAGGCCGTGGCCGACACACCCGGCGGGGGCGGGATCCTCGACCTCGCCACCGAGACCGGCCAGTGGGGCGCCACCGCCCCGCGCTTCGAGAACGCCGCCTACGCCAGCAAGCTCGACGGCTCCTCCGTGCGGCTCGTGCAGGCCGTCTGGGCGCCGGGACCGTCCACTCCGGACGATCCCGGCCTGGTCAGGGCCGCCAAGGCCGCCCTCGACCTGCCCGCCCAGTAGCCCTCAGAGCCCGTACGCCTCCAGCAGCCGCAGCCACACCTCGCTGATCGTCGGGAACGACGGCACCGCGTGCCACAGCCGGTCCAGCGGCACCTCGCCGACGATCGCGATCGTCGCCGAATGCAGCAGCTCCGAGACGTCCTGGCCGACGAACGTCACGCCCAGGAGCACGTTCCGCTCCGTGTCGACGACCATCCGGGCCTTGCCCGTGTAGCCGTCCGCGTGCAGGGACGAGCCCGCCACCGCGATGTCGATGTCGACGACGCGGTCCGCCGAGCCCGGCCGCGCGTCCGCCAGGCCGACCGCCGCGACCTCCGGGTCGGTGAACACCACCTGGGGCACCGCGTGGTGGTCGGCCGTCGCGGCGAAGCGGCTCCACGGCTCCGCCGACGAGAACGTCCCCGCCGCCAGCGCCGCCACCGTGTCGCCCGCCGCGCGGGCGCCGTACTTGCCCTGGTGGGTCAGCGGCGCCCGGCCGGTGACGTCACCGGCCGCGAACAGCCAGCCACCGTCCACTGCGGACACGCGGCCGGTGTCGTCGGTCTCCAGCGGCTGCCCGGGCTGGATGCCGAAGCGCTCGAGCCCGGCGGTCGCGGGGCGGCGGCCGGTCGCCACCAGGAACTCGTCGACGACGATCGTCGAGCCGTCCTTCAGCGTCAACGTCGTCCCGGAGTCACCGGCGGCGACCGCGGACACGCCCGACTCCGTGTGCACCACGACGCCGGCTTCGCGCAGCCCCGCCAGCACGAGGTCGCCGGCGAACGACGCGTTGCGCGGCAGCGGCCGCGGGCCGGTGATCACCAGGTGGACCTCCGACCCGAGCGTGGCGAACGCCTGCGCCATCTCGACGCCGACCACGCCACCGCCGAGGACGCCGAGGCGCCCGGGCACCGACGACGCCGACGTCGCTTCCCGCGAACCCCACGGCCGGATCGTGTCGAGCCCGGGAATCGACGGCGTGCTCGGGACGCTGCCGGTGCAGACGATCACCGCGTGCCGCGCGGTCAGCACGCGGTCACCGCCGACCGTCACTTCCCGCTCGCCGGTGATCTCCCCGTGCCCGCGAACCGGTTCGATGCCGGCGCCGCGAGCCCAGTCGACCTGCCCCGAGTCGTCGCCCTTGCCGGTGAACCAGTCACGGCGCGCGAACACCGCCGCCGGGTCGATCCGGTCGCCGACCGGCACGCCGGGCACCCGCTTGGCGGCGGCGAGGAGGTTTCCCGGCCGCAGCAACGCCTTGCTCGGGACGCAGGCCCAGTAGGAGCACTCGCCGCCGAAGCGTTCGTGCTCGACGAGGGCGACCTTCAGGCCTCCGCGGGCCGCCCGTTCGGCGGCCACCTCCCCCACCGGACCCGCGCCGATCACCACTACGTCAAAAGTCTGTCCAGACATGGCTTCAGGTCACACCACTACGCGGGATCACGCAAGCCAGCGGCTATTCTCCGTCAGGAAGTCGCAAGCTGTCGGCGGCACCGGGTGCCGTCGGGCCCGGTGCGCGCGAACACATCACACGTTCGAGCACGGGAGGTTTGTCGTGGCCAGGAACACGGCTGTGCAGGTGCTGGATGATCTGACCGGCGAGCCCGCGGCGGAGACCGTCGGCTTCGGCCTGGACGGCATCGACTACGACATCGACCTCTCCTTCGCCAACGCCGAGGCGTTGCGCGAGTTCCTCCAGCGGTACGCCGGCGCCGGCCGCCGCACCGGCGGCCGCAAGAACCGGCCGCGGATCGTGCCCGGCGCGAAGAAGACCCCGCCCGCCGCGAAGCCCAAGGCCGCGCCCGCCAAGGCCACCCCGGCCAAGGCCGCACCCGCCAAAGCCACCCCGGCCAAAGCCACCCAGGCGAAGGCGAAGGCGACCACCACGGTCAAGCCCGCGCCGGCGAAGCCGACCCGCGCGAAGGCCGAGCCCGCGAAGCCCGTTCGCGCCAAGCAGGCCGCGGAGCCGAAGGCCACCACCCGGGCGGTCGCGCGCAAGATCCCGACCGTCACGTTCTCGGCGGCCGAGTAAGTCCACAGTAGACGGTTCAGGCCGCGCGCTGGGCGCCGTCGGCGTGCCAGGACGGGTAGCGGTAGCGGGTGTGCAGCAACGCCCGCTGCCGCGCCAGCTCGGCCGCCGACGGCGGGCGGGGCACGAGCGTCCCGAGCAGCTGTGACGCCGCCGCCCGGACCGCCGCCTCGACGGCCGGGAACCCGGGTCGCAGGCCGTGCTCGGCCAGCGACGCCACCGGGCTGCGGTGCGAGTCGAGCGGCCGCGGGTCCGGCGGCGCGCTGGTCAGGTAGCGGCCGACGAGCCCCGCCGACGTCTCGACCAGCAGCGTCGAGTGGGCCAGCAGAACGGACTTGGTGCGGAACACGGCGAACCCGCACAGCTTCGCGTCGCCGACGAACAGCCCGCGGTCGCCGATCCGCGGCACCAGCCCGAGCTGGTCCACGGCGGCGCTCATCACCTGGCCGAGTGCTTCCAGCGGCCGGTCGGCCGGGCCGGGCAGGACCAGGGTGACGTTCAGGTTGCCGGGGTCGTGGAACACCGTGCCGCCGCCGCTGGCCCGCCGCAGCACCGGGACGCCGTCGCGCTCACATTCCAGAACGCGCACTTCGCGGGCGATCCGCTGCCCGCGCCCGACCACGACGCAGACCGGGTTGCGCCAGAGCCACAGCACCGGTGACTCGGGCGCAACCCGGAGGAGCGCTTCGTCGAAAGCGAGATTCTCGGCCGGATCCGTGAACGCCGCACGAACATCCGACCCGGTCGTCATAGCGCCTTGAGTTCCTCCACGATCTCGCCCACCGACGACTTGGCGTCCCCGAAGAGCATGCTGGTCTTCGGATCGTAGAACAGGTCGTTGTCGATGCCGGCGAACCCGGAGCTCATCCCGCGTTTCAAGACGATCACGGACCGGCTCTCGTTGACCTTGAGGATCGGCATCCCGTAGATCGGCGAGCTCGGGTCGGTCTGCGCCGCCGGGTTCGTGACGTCGTTCGCGCCGATCACCAGCGCGACGTCGGTCTGGGCGAACTCGGAGTTGATCTCGTCCATCTCCTTGAGCTGCTCGTACGGCACGTCGGCCTCGGCGAGCAGCACGTTCATGTGCCCCGGCATCCGGCCGGCCACCGGGTGGATCGCGTAGGCGACCGTGATGCCCTTCTTTTCCAGCAGCTTTGCCATCTCGCGGACGGTGTGCTGCGCCTGCGCCACGGCCATGCCGTACCCCGGCACGACGACGACCTTGCTCGCGTAGGCCATCTGGATCGCGGTGTCGGCCGCGCTCGTCGACCGCACCGGCCGGGCTTCCTTCTCACCACCGCCGGCCGCGACCGCCGGCCCGCCGCCGAAGCCGCCCGCGACGATCGCCGGGATGGACCGGTTCATCGCCTTGGCCATGAGGTTGGTCAGGATCGAGCCGGACGCGCCGACGATCATGCCGGCCACGATGAGCGCGGTGTTGTCCAGCGCCAGGCCCATCGCCGCGGCCGAAAGCCCGGTGAAGGCGTTGAGCAGCGAGATCACGACCGGCATGTCCGCGCCGCCGATCGGCAGCACCACGGTGAGGCCGAGGACGCCGGACGCGACGAGCAGCCCGACGATCAGCAGCCACGAGTCACCGCCGGCGATGATCACCACCGCGCAGGCCACCGCGATCAGCAGGAGCAGCGCGTTGACCGGCTGCTGGAGCTTGCCCAGCGTGATCGGGCGGCCGCTGATCAGCTCCTGCAGCTTGCCGAAGGCGACGTTCGAGCCCCAGAAGGAGATCGACCCGATGATCGCGGCGAACAGCGACGCGATCGCGATGTACGCCGGTTCGTGCGCGTAGCCGCCGGTGGAGTTGAACTCGACCCACGCGATGAGCGCGACCGCGCCGCCGCCGACGCCGTTGAACAAGGCCACCATCTGCGGCATCGCGGTCATCTTGACCTGGCGCGCCGACGGGACGCCGACGACCACGCCGATCCCGACGCCGAGGGCGATCAGCACCCAGTTGCCCATCCCGGGGGTGAGCAGCGTGGCGATCACGGCGATGCCCATGCCGGCCGCGGCGATCCAGTTGCCGCGGACGGCGGTGCGCGGGCCGGTGAGGCCCATCAAGCCGTAGATGAAGAGGGCGAACGCGATGATGTAGAGGATCGCGATGAAGTCGGTCACTTCGTCTCCTCCTCATCGGCCGGGGCGGGCTTCTTGGCCTTGAACATCGACAGCATCCGGTCGGTGACGAGGAACCCGCCGACGACGTTGATGGTGCCGAAGGCGATCGCGATCACCAGCAGGATCTTGTTGAACACGCCGTCGACACCGAGGCCGAGCACGACCAGCCCGCCCAGCAGCACGATGCCGTGGATGGCGTTGGTGCCCGACATCAGCGGGGTGTGCAGGGTGTTGGGCACCTTCGAGATGACAGCGAAGCCGACGAACCCGGCGAGCACGAGCACCGCGAGGTTCTGCACCAATGGGCTCACGACGCGCTCCCTTCGCGCCCGGCCACGCAGGCACCGGCGACGATCTCGTCTTCGAAGTTCAGCTCCAGCGCGCCTTCCTTCGTCACGAGCAGCTCCAGCAGCTCGACGACGTTGCGCGCGTAGAGCTCGCTGGCGTGCGAAGGCATTTCGGCGGGCAGGTTGAGCGGGGACGAAATGGTGACGTCGTGCTCCACGACGTCCTCACCCGGCTTGGTCAGCTCGCAGTTGCCGCCGGTCTCGCCGGCGAGGTCGATCACGACCGACCCGGCGGGCATGCCCTTGACGGCGTCCGCGGTGACCAGCGTCGGCGCCTTGCGGCCCGGGACCAGCGCGGTGGTGATCACGACGTCGAACTTCGTGATGGCTTCGGTGAGCCGCCGCTGCTGTTCCTCGCGCTCCTCCGGCGTCAGCTCGCGGGCGTACCCGCCTTCGCCGACCGCTTCGATGCCGAGGTCGAGGAACTGCGCGCCGAGCGACTTGACCTGCTCGGCGACCTCGGGCCGCACGTCGTAACCCGTGGTCTGGGCGCCGAGCCGTTTCGCCGTGGCCAGTGCCTGCAGACCGGCGACGCCGGCGCCGAGCACGAGCACCTTGGCCGGTGGGACGGTGCCCGCCGCGGTGGTGAGCATCGGGAAGAACCGCGGGAGTTTCTGCGCGGCGAGCAGGACCGCGCGGTAACCGCCGATGCTGGCCTGTGACGACAGCGCGTCCATCGCCTGCGCCCGGGAAATCCGCGGGACCGCCTCCATCGCGAAGGCGCGCACCCCCGCTTCTTCGAGCTTCGCGAGCCCGTCCGGGTTGCCGCGCGGATCGAGGAAACCGACGAGCACGGCGCCCCGGCTCAGTTTCGCGACTTCCGCGGGCGATGGCGGGTTGACCTTCACGACGATCGGCGCGCCCCAGGCGTCGCCGAGTTCGGCACCGGCTTGGGTGTACGCGTCGTCACTCAGGTGCGCCCCGGACCCGGCACCCGGCTCGACGACGACGCGCAGCCCGCGCTGCGCGAGCCGCCCGACGAGCTTGGGCACCACGGCCACCCGCCGCTCCCCGGGGCGTGATTCGGCCACCACACCCACGGTGAGCTGCTGACTCTGTTCGCTGTCCGTCACACGACCTCCTCATCGGCGAGGCACGATCCGAGGGTTGTACCACGTCGGACCGACAGTCCCCAGTGACGTGAGTCGCAAGTCTCCGGGTTGTGCCGGGAAATACGAGTGCCGCCCGGGAAACGTTCAGCTGGTTTTCCAGTGCGGGACGCCCAGCAGGACGAGGCGCAGCCGTTTTTCCGCCGTTCCGGTGATTTTCGCGTCGTCACCTGGGCGGGCTTCGAGCAGTTCGACAATGGTCGTCAGCATTGCGGAAACGATCAAGTCGGCCAGCATGTGCAGGTCTTCGGTGCTCCACTCGCGCAGCGTCGGAAAGCGGGCGAGGTCGATCGCGAGGTCGCCGGAGAACAGCCGCAGTTCGGCGGCGATCGCCTGGGCGAGCGAGCCGCCGGCGTACCGCTCGCGGGTCAGGAACCGGAAATGGTCCTCGTTCGCCCGGACGAACCGGTGCAGCGTCGTCACCGACGCGCTGATCATCCCCTGGTAGGTGGCCGGATCGGTGCGGGCGGAGCGGATCATCCCGCGCAGCGTGCGCGTCGCCTCTTCGACGAGCGCGACACCGAGGTCGTCCATCGAGGCGAAGTGCCGGTAGAAGGCCGTCGGGACGATGCCGGCGCCTTTCGCGACCTCGCGCAGCGACAGCGTGGCGAACGGGCGGTCGGCCAGCAGCTCGAGGGCGGTGTCCAGCAGCGCCTGGCGGGTGCGCATTTTGCGTTCTTGGCGGCTCACCGGCGTCAGGGGTTCGGACACAGGGTCCAGCGTACGGCTGTCCACCGCGTTGCTCACGTCACATCCTTCGCGTCTCGCGTTGACAGGGCGTCCACTCCTGCAGTGCACTGTTGAGTGTACAGTCGTTCACTGTAATCGAGGAGGAACCCGATGACGGCGCTCATCCCCCGGCGGGTGCGCGGCCTCGCCTCGCTGGCCGAGGCGCTGCTGACGCCGCACGGGATGGACCGGTACCTGGAGCTCGTCGACCCGATGCTGGTCCGCCGCGAGATCCGCGGGCTGGTCACGGCGGTGCGCAAGCAGACGCCGGACAGCGTCACCCTCACCGTGCGGCCCAGCCGCGCGTGGCCCGGCTTCACCGCCGGCCAGTACGTCCGGATGCAGGTGGAGATCGACGGCGTCCGGCGCACGCGCTGCTATTCGCCGTGCGGTTCGCAGTACGACGACGAACTGGAGTTCACCGTCAAGGAGCAGGGCCTGGTCTCCGGGCACCTGAACCGTTCGATCGGCGTCGGCTCGGTCGTCAATCTGTCCACTCCGGACGGCGGGTTCACGCTGCCCGCCGAGCGGCCGGACCGGGTGCTGCTGATCAGCGGCGGCAGCGGCATCACGCCGGTGCTCGCGATGGCGCGCACCCTGGTCGCGGAGGGCCACCCGGGCGAGATCGCGTTCCTGCACTACTCCAACGGCCCGGCCGACGCGCTCTACCGCACCGAACTGGCCGAGCTCGCCGCCCGGCACCCCGGGCTGCGAGTGGCACACGCCTACACCCACTCGACGGGCGGCGACCTGAACGGGTTCTTCTCGGTCGAGCACGTCGAGCCGCGGTTCCGCGACGCGGAGACGTTCGTCTGCGGCCCGAAACCGCTCATGGACGCCGTCCGCGCGGAGTTGGGTGAACGCGTGCACACCGAAGAGTTCACGCCGCCGGCGCTGACCTTCGACACGGCGGACGCGGAAGGCCGGGTGCGGTTCCGCCGCAGCGGCCGGGAGTGCGCCAACTCGGGGAAGCCGTTGCTGGAGCAGGCCGAGGAAGCCGGGCTGTCGCCGGAGCACGGCTGCCGGATGGGCATCTGCTTCTCCTGCACCCAGCTGAAGACCGCCGGGCGCGTCCGCAACGCGCGCACCGGCGAGGTTTCCGGCGAGGAAGACGAAGAAATCCAGCTCTGCATCTCCGTCCCGGTCGGGGACGTCGAGATCGACGCTTAGAGGAGACTGCCATGACCGGTCTGCAGGACCGCCTGACCCCGGAACAGGTCGAGGAGTTCGGCCGCGAGCTCGACGCGCTGCGGCAGCGCATCGTCGACGACCTGGGCCAGGAAGACGTCGACTACATCCACCGGATCATCAGGACCCAGCGCGGCCTGGAGGTCGCCGGGCGGGCGTTGCTGTTCGCCGGGTTCTTCCCGCCGGCGTGGCTCGCCGGCGTCGGCGCGCTGTCGCTGGCCAAGATCCTGGACAACATGGAGATCGGCCACAACGTCATGCACGGCCAGTACGACTGGACGCGCGACCCGGCGCTGAGCTCGCAGCGGTTCGAGTGGGACACGGTGGCGCCGGCGGAGAACTGGCGGCACTCGCACAACTACATCCACCACACGTACACGAACATCGTCGACAAGGACCGCGACGTCGGCTACGGGATCCTGCGGATGGACACCGCCCAGAAGTGGCACCCGTACTACCTGGGCAACCCGGTGTACGCGACGCTGCTGGCGATCTTCTTCCAGTGGGGCGTGATGCTGCACGACCTCGAGGTCGAAAACGTCGTCAAGGGCTCGCGTTCGTGGACAGACAACGTGCCGGTGCTGCGGCGCATCGTGCGGAAGGCGTCGCGGCAGATCGGCAAGGACTACGTCCTGTTCCCGCTCCTGACCGGTCCGCTGGCCCCGCTGACGTTCCTCGGCAACGCGACGGCGAACCTGACCCGCAACCTGTGGGCGTTCGCGATCATCTTCTGCGGCCACTTCCCGGCGGACGTCGAAAGTTTCACCGAAGAGGAAACCGCTTCGGAATCGCGGGGCCAGTGGTACCTGCGCCAGATCCTGGGTTCGGCGAACATCACGGGCGGCCCGCTGTTCCACATCCTGAGCGGCAACCTGTCACACCAGATCGAGCACCACCTGTTCCCGGACATCCCGGCGCGTCGGTACCCGCAGATCGCCGGCGAGGTGCGCGAGATCTGCGAGAAGTACGGGCTGCCGTACCACACGGGCCCGCTGCGCAAGCAGCTCTGGTCGGTGGCGAAGAAGATCGTGAAGCTGGCCCTGCCCGCCCCGCAGTCCCCGGCTACCGTGGAACCCGACCGGCAGCTCCGAGCGGCGTGAGGGTGACATGGTGGGTCAGTTCGAACGAGAGAAGGACACCCTGCAGGTGATCACCGAATCAGCGGCAACGCACGTCGGCAACATCGCTTCGATCATCACGGGCGCGATCCGCGACATCGCCCGCGAGACGGGTGACTGGCTCACCGACGTGATCGAGATGCGCGAGGCGGCGCAGCGGGCGCGGGAGGACGACCCGGACACGCCCTGAACCCGAGTGCCGCGAATGACTCATTGGGGACGTGGGAGGTCCCCAATGAGTCATTCGCGGCGTCGCTTCCCCGGCCGGCGCGGAAATTGTCGGTGCCTGCCGGTACGTCGCTTCCCCGGCCGGCGCGGAAATTGTCGGTGCCTGCCGGTAGCGTGGAAAACGGGGGGCGCCCCCGCGGCCGGGTGCCGAACCGGGCGCTTCCCGGGGGCTGAAGCCGGGGGAAAACCGGATGGGCTCGCTCGCGGAACCGGGCGACACTGAACCCGTGACCACCTTCGACCCACCCCACCCGCTGCGCCGGGTCTTCGGCCCGCTCGCCTCGCGGGACTTCCGGGCCGAATACCTCTGGCTGTGGCTCGCCGGCCCGCTCACCCTCTTCTCGCTCCTCACCTTCCTCGTCCTGCTCGCGCTCGGCCTCTGGCTCACCCCCGTCCTGGTCGGCTTCCTCGTCCTCGCCGGCGCCATCTTCTACGTCCGCGGGCTCGGCGCCGCCCACCGGAAGCTCGCGAAAGCCCTGCTCGGCGTCAGCGTCCCCGCCCCGCGCCGTCCCGAGCTCAAGCCCGGGCTGTGGAGCTGGGTGAAAGCCCGCGTCGGCGATCCCGCGGGCTGGCGGGCCGTCGGCTACCTGCTCCTGCGCCTGCCGCTGACCCTCGCCGGGCTCTTCACCGTCTTCGCAGCGACCGTCTACAGCTTCGCCGCCACCCCCTATTCCTTCCTCTGGTACCCGCTCGGCGAACGGCAGCTGCCCGCCTTCGACATCCGCGCCGACAGCTGGGCCGGCGCGCTCGCCTGGTCGGCGTCCGGGCTGCTGGTGCTGCTCGCGCTGCCGTGGGTGACGCACGCCTTCGTCGCGCTCGACCGGCTGCTCGTCGTCGGGCTGCTCGGCGAACGCGAGCTGTCCGAACGCGTGCGCGACCTGGAGGCGAGCCGCGCGACGGCGGTCGAAGACGCCGCCCTGCGGCTGCGGCGCATCGAACGCGACCTCCACGACGGCGCGCAGGCCCAGCTCGTCGCGCTGGCGATGAAGCTCGGCCTCGCCAAGGACGAGCTGGCCGACGTCGACCTCCCGCAGGTGAAAGAGCTGGTCACCGCGGCGCACACCAACGCCAAGCAGGCGCTGACCGAGCTGCGCGACCTCGCCCGCGGCATCCACCCGGCCGCGCTGGACGCGGGCCTGGACGTCGCCCTCGCCACGCTGGTCGCGACGTCCGGGATCGACGCGCGGGTCGTGGTCGACCTGCCGCGCCGCCCGCCGCCGTCGCTGGAGACCATCGTCTACTTCAGCACCGCCGAACTGCTCACGAACGCCGCCAAGCACGGTGGGACGACGCTGGTCGAAGTCACCGAAACCCTGGACGTGCTGCTGCTGCGGGTGCTCGACAGCGGCCCCGGCGGCGCCCGGATCGTGCCGGGCGGCGGCCTGGCCGGCGTCGCCGAACGGCTGCGGACGGTGGACGGCGAGCTGACCGTCACCAGCCCGGCGGGCGGTCCGACCGAAGTGACGGCGCGGGTGCCGCTGCCCCGCTAGGGTCGCGGCATGCGGATCGTCATCGCGGAGGACTCCACCATCCTGCGCCAGGGCCTCGCCGAGCTGCTGACCTTCCGCGGCCACGAGGTCGTCGCCGCGGTGAAGGACGCCGACGCGCTGCGCGCCGCCGTGGAAAGCCACGCACCCGACGTGTCCATTGTGGACATCCGGATGCCGCCGACGCACACCGACGAAGGCCTGCGGGCGGCGATCGCGCTGCGCCGCGAGCTGCCGGGCTGCGCGATCCTGCTGTTCTCCCAGTACGTCGAGACGAAGTACGCGGCCCAGCTCCTGGCCGACCGCGCGGGCGGCGTCGGGTACCTGCTCAAGGACCGCGTCGCGGAGGTCTCGGACTTCCTCGACGCGCTGCGCCGGGTCGCCGACGGCGAGACGGTCCTCGACCCCGAGGTCGTCAGCCAGCTGTTCTCGGCGACGCGCCGGACCGACGCGCTCGGCGACCTCACCCCGCGGGAGCGCGAGGTGCTCGGCCTGATGGCGGAAGGCCGGTCGAACTCCGCGATCGCGGCGAAGCTGTACCTCTCCCCCGGCTCGGTGGAGAAGTACGTGACGTCGATCTTCGGCAAGCTCGGCCTGTCACCGTCCGATGGGGACAACCGCCGGGTGCTCGCGGTGCTGCGTTACCTGGATTCCTGAGCCAGCAGCCCGTCGACGAAGGCGCGCAGCCCCGCCCGGTAGGTGTCGCGCGCGCTCAGCTCCGGCCAGCGGTCGCCGACCGCGGCGAGGTTCGGGAAGCGGGCCGCGTCCAGCCCGGCGAACACCTGATCGCGGTAGCTCGGCCTGCCCTCGGCCGCCCGCCGCCCGGCGCGCGCCCGGACCAGGATCTCGCCGATCGTGTAGTACCAGACGTTCCGGTACAGCTCGACGGCCCGCTCCGGCGGGCACCCGCAGGCCAGCGCGCCCCCGACGATCGCGTCGACCATCCACAGCGCCGACTCGCCGAGGAAGTCGTCGGCCGTGAGCACCTCCGCGATCTCGGGCCGACCGGCGAGCGCGTCGTGCATCAGGGTCGCCGCGGCGACGACGCGCTCCCGCGGATCGTCCGGCAGCGCGGGCCGCGGCAGCCGCTCGGCGTAGTGCTCCAGCAGCTGGATCAGCAGGTCGTCCTTGTCGCGCACGTGGTGGTACAGCGTCGTCGCGCCGACGCCGAGCTCCGCGGCGAGCCTGCGGATCGTCAGCTTCTCCCGGCCGTCCCGGTCGAGGATCGCCCGCGCGGCTTCGAGGATCTGCTCGCGGGACGTCGAGGGCGGCCGCCCGATGCGTGGCACGTCCCCATCATGCCCGGTCGACAGCTCCGACCGCCCGGTGCTACTTTCGGAACACGTTCGAAAAGTCACCTGGGGGTGCGTTGTGAAACGACCGGTCTTTCTGGTCTGCCTGGCCGTGTTCGGCCTGATGGCGGGCCAGCAGCTGCTCAACCCGATCCTGCCGCCGCTGGCCCGCGAGTTCGGGTTCAGCGAGTTCGCGCTGGGTGCCGTATGGGCCGTCGGCGGCGCGGGCGTCGTGCTGGCCAGCCCGTTCTGGGGCCGCCGGACCGCGCGCTGGGGGCACCGGCCGGTGCTGCTGGTCTCGCTGTTCGGCGCCATGGCGAGCCTGGTCGCGTTCGCCTTCGTCGCCCAGCTCGGCCTGGCGAAGGCCCTCGCCGTGCCGGTGCTGTTCGCGGCGGTGCTGCTCACCCGCGGCGTCCTGTTCGGCCTGGCCTGGGCCGCGACCCCGGTGACCGCCCAGTCCTACATCGCCGATGTCACCGACGGCCCGGCCGAGCGGGTGCGGGGTATGGCGGTGTTCGGCGCGGCCCAGGGCCTCGCGCTCGCCGCCGGCCCCGCGCTCGGCGGGCTGCTGAGCCTCACCGGGAACCTGCTCGTCCCGGTCTACGCCGCCCCGGTCGTCCTGGCCGGGATCGCCGTCGCGATCACGTTCGCGCTGCCGAAGCCGCCGAAGCGCGAGGCCGGGCCGGAGACGGTGCGGGTCAGCCCGCTCGACCGGCGCTTCCGGCCGTTCCTGATTCTCGGCTTCGGCCTGTACCTCGCGCTGGCGATCGTCCTCATGACCATCGGCTTCCTGGTGCAGGACCGGCTGCACCTGACCGGCCAGGACACCGGCCGCGTCACCAGCCTGGTCATGCTGGCCGGCGCCGGGATGATCATCCTCGTCCAGGTGGCCGCCGTCCCGCGGCTGGACTGGCCGCCGCTGCGGCTGGTCCGGGTGGGCGCGGTCGTCATGACCGGCGGAATGCTCCTGGTGGCCGCCGGCTCGGACGGCCTGCTGCTCGGCGCCGGGGTGGGCGTGCTCGGCGCCGGGATGGGGTTCGCGACGCCGGGGTTCATGTCCGCGCCGACGTTGCTCGCCACCCGCGAGGAGCAGGGCGCCGTCGCCGGGCTCATGGGGGCGGGCAGCGCGCTGGCGTTCATGGCCGGGCCGCTGCTGGGGACCGGCCTGTACGAGATCGCTCCCGTCGTCCCCTACCTCGCCGGCGCGGTGCTCCTCGCGGTGCTGACCGCGTTCGCGTTCACCACCACCGGCGAACCCGCGAAGGAGCCGGTGGCTCCCTAGGCTGGGCGGCATGTACTCCACCGAGATCGAGGTCCGCACCGGCTCCGAAGCCGTCGTCCACGACCTCACCCGCGAAGCCGAGGCCTTCCTGCGCGACGCCGACGCGGCCGACGGGCTGCTGCACGTCTGGGTCCCGCACGCCACCGCCGGGCTGGCCGTCCTGGAAACCGGCGCCGGCAGCGACGAAGACCTGCTGACCGCGCTCGACGAGCTGCTCCCCCGGGACGGCCGCTGGCGGCACCGGCACGGGAGCCCGGGTCACGGCCGTGACCACGTGCTCCCGGCGCTGGTGCCGCCCTACGCGACGATCCCGGTGCTCGGCGGCGTGCTGGCGCTGGGCACCTGGCAGTCGATCTGCCTAGTGGACACCAACCTCGACAACCCCGTTCGCAAGGTGCGCTTCAGTCTCCTGGCGGGCTGACCGGCCCGGCCACAGCGTCACCAGCAGGCCGGCGGCCAGCAGCGCGCCGAGCACCCACAGCGCGGTCGTCACGTCGGGCGCGCCCGGCACGCCCTGCAGCAGGCTCCGCAGACCTTCGGCCGAGAACCGGAACGGCGTCCACGACCACAGCAGCGCGCGGTAGGCCGGGTTCAGCAGCTCCGGCACCTGCCCGGCCACCGCGGGCGCGACCAGGTACAGCGGCGCGAGGACGGCCATCGCGCGCAGGCCCAGCAGCCGCAGCAGCCCGGCCTGCAGCGCCGCGAACGCCGTCGCGGCGAGGAAGACGAAGCCGAGGACGTCCGCGGTCAGCGGCAGCGACGCGTCCCACAGCGCGAAGAACCCGGCCACGACTGCCGTGATCAGCACGCCGGCGCCGATGACCTGCAGGAACCGCGCGCCGGCGCCGACCGTGCGACCGGTCCGCTTCGCGAGCTGGGTCAGCGCGAGCCCGGCGACGAGCGCGCCGATCCACGCCAGCGCGCTCGCGGCCAGTGGCGCGACCCGGCCCGCGAGCCCGGCCGGGTGCAGGACCTCCTGCTTCGGCGGGCCCGCCAGCGCGGTCGCCGCGCCGGTGAGCGCCTGCTGCGCGACCTGGGTGCCCGCCGGGTTGACCGCCCCCGACGTCACCACGGTCGCGACCGGCCCCGGCGCGAGCTCCAGCACGCCGTAGACCTTCTTGTCTTCCAGCAGCTGCCGCGCTTCGGCCGGGGTCGCGACCGTCCAGGCGAGCTGGCCGCCGCCGTGGCCGGCGACGCGCTGCGCGATCTCCGGCGGCGCGGCGACGGCGACCGGGACGCCGTCCGGCGCGATGGTGGCCTGCGCGCCGAAGGTGAGGAATCCGAGCACCACCGCCACCAGCGCGCCGGCCAGGGCGGCGACCAGGGCGAGCGCCCCTGCGGGACGGGTCATCACTGCCTCCAGTTATTCGTCACTTGTTGAATTACGCCTCAAGGTACGACCCCGCCGCCGAAAAGTCAACGTGCGTTGAATAACTGTCCCGGTAGCCTCGGACACATGGGAAAAGCTGGGCGCGAAGCGCCTCCGTTGAGGGTGGCGGCGGGGGCATGGATGGAGAAGAAGCGGCTGGTGCTCTGGGACATCGACCACACGCTCGTGGACTTCGCCGAGTTGGGCGCCGCCTGGTACGGGACGGCGTTCACCGTCGCGACCGGCGCGACCCTGCGCGTGCACCCGGTGTTCGGGGGCCGCACGGAACGCGCGACGACGACCGACCTGCTCACCGCGAACGGCTTCGAGGCCGCCGAGGAGACGATCCAGGCGCTGTTCCAGGCCCTGGTGGCGGAGTCGGAACGCCACCGGCACACCTTCGCCGAGACGGCTCGCGCGCTGCCGGGCGCGGCCGAGGCGCTGGCCGCGTTCGCCGGCGGCGGCGACGTCGTCCAGACGCTCGTCACCGGCAACCTGCCGGAGATCTCGCGGCACAAGCTCGCCCCGTTCGGCCTGGACGAGCACCTCGACCTCGAGATCGGCGGCTACGGCACGCTGTCGGTGCACCGCCCGGACCTGGTCCCCCACGCGGTCGGCCTGGCGGCGGCCAAGCACGGCACCGAGTTCGGCGCCGACGCGGTGGTCGTCATCGGCGACACCCCCAACGACGTCAAGGCGGCGGTGGACAACGGCGCGGTCTCCGTCGCCGTGGCCACCGGGCACTTCTCCGCCGAGGAACTGCGGGCGGCCGGCGCGCACACCGTATTGCCGGACCTGGCCGACACGGACGCGGTCCGCCGGGCGGTTTTCGGCTGAAAGTCGTCCTTGGGAGGGGGAAACCCTCAGCCGAAAGAACGACACCCCTAGGGGAAATCTCGTTCCCTTGCCCGATGTTGCCCGCGCGGGGAACTCGACAGACTCTTCTTCATGACTGAAGCAGTGGCGGCGGCCAAGCCCGCCGGAGGGGGACGCATCCGAGGCACGGTTGCCGTGCTCGCACGGCGGCTGCCGTTCACCAGCGGCGTCACGCTCGCCATGCTGGTGCTGGCCGTCGCGACCGGGGCGCTGTGGAACGCGGCCGAAGACCGCGCGGTCTACCCGTTCGTCGCCTACGGGCTGCCGTCGCTGGAGGCGGGCCGGTGGTGGACCATGTTCACCGGGCCGTTCTTCGCCGTCATCCCGTGGTATTACCTCCCGATGGTCGGCAGCTTCGCGCTCTTCGCCGGCTTCGCCGAGTGGAAGCTGGGAACGCGGCGCGCGATGGCCGTGACCATCGGCGGCCAGATCGTCTCGGTGCTCGTCGCGACCCAGTTCCTCGCGCTGTGCCGCAACTCCGGCTGGCTGTGGGCCGAGCGGGTCGCGGGCAGCCTCGACGTCGGGTTCTCCGGCGGCGCGCTCGCCGCGGTGGCGGTCGCCAGCGCGACGCTGCGGCCGCCGTGGGCGCTGCGCCTGCGGGCCGGGCTGTGCGTGTACGCCGGCGTCGCGATCGTCTACGTCGGCACGCTGGCCGACCTCGTGCACTTCTTCGCGCTGCTGCTGGCCCTTCCGCTCGGCAAGCGCCTGGTGGGCACGCGGCGGGCGGCCGGGCAGACGGCCCCGAACCTGCGGGAGTGGCGGGTGCTGGCCGTGGCCGGGCTGCTGCTGCTCACCATCGCCGAGATCGTCATGTTCCTGGTGCCCGGCGACGGCCCGTTCGGTTCCGACGACGGCGTTTCGCTGACGGCGCCGGAACTCGGCATCCTGGTCCTGCTGGTGCTGCCGATGATCAACGGGCTGCGCAAGGGCGGCCGCGTCGCGTGGCGCTGGGCCGTCGCGCTCTCGGCGTTCGTGACGCTGCAGGGTCTGGCCGTCGCGACGGCGCTGGGCGTGGCCGACATCTTCGGCGGCGAGTACGACGTCGCCGGCCTGCCGCTGTTCTTCGTGGACAATCTCTTGTGGACGGTCGAGCTGGGCGTGCTGATCGCCGCGCGGCACGCTTTCCGGGTGCCGTCGCGCCGCCGGCTGCGCCGCCACGCGCAGGGCCCGGGGCCAGCGCTGGCCCGCACCCTGCTGGGCCGTCACGGCGGCAGCACGCTGTCGTGGATGACGACTTGGCCGCGTAACACGTACTTCGTCCGCGAAGACGGCCGGTCGTACCTGGCCTACCGCCGCCACGCGGGGGTCGCGGTCGCCCTGGGCGACCCGATCGCACCGGACGGCACCGCGGCGGCCACGGTCACCGAGTTCGCCGCGATGTGCGAGAACTCCGGCCTGGTGCCGTGCGTGTTCTCGGCGACGGAAGCCACCGTCGCGGCCACGCGCGAGCTGGGCTGGCAGCACGTCCAGGTCGCCGAGGACAACGTGCTCGACCTCGACGGCCTCGAGTTCCGCGGCAAGGCGTGGCAGGACGTCCGGACGGCGCTGAACAAGGCGGCCAAGCAGGACATCGAGTTCCGGCTCGTGCGCTTGGCCGACCAGCCCGAGCCGATCCTGGCGCAGGTCCGGGCGCTGTCGGAGGAGTGGATGTCCGACAAGGCCATGCCGGAGATGGGCTTCACGCTGGGCGGCGTCGACGAGGCCATGGACCCGGCCACCCGGGTCGGGTTGGCGGTCGACGCGGAGGGCACGGTCCACGGCGTGACGTCGTGGCTCCCGGTCCACACGGGTGCCGGCAAGGTCGGCGGCTGGACCCTGGACATCATGCGCCGCAGCGCCCACGGCTTCCGCCCGGTGATGGAGTTCCTCATCGCCTCGGCCTGCCTGGCGTTCCGAGAGGAAGGTGCCCGGTTCGTGTCACTGTCGGGCGCTCCCCTGGCCCGCAGCGGCAACGGTTTCCCGGCGCGGCCGGTCGACCGGGCGCTGGAGTCACTGGGCCGCGTGATGGAGCCGTACTACGGATTCCGTTCCCTGCACGCGTTCAAGGCCAAGTTCCAGCCGCGCCACGTCCCGCTGTACCTGGCTTTCCGCGACGAGGCCGACCTCCCGCGCATCGGGCTGGCCCTGAGCCGCGCCTACCTGCCGGACGTCCGCCTGCGCGAGCTGGCCAAGCTGGTCCGCACCCGCTGACCCCTTGCGGCGAGCGGGCTCCCGGCCCGCTCGCCGATCAGTAACTCTCGGGCACGCTGATCCGCTGCGGAAACCGGATCTTCCGCCGGGTCACCACGTTCTGCTCCTTCGGGATCAACCGCCCGTCGGTGAGCCGCAGCCAGTGGCTGTTCCGCGAGTCGGTGAAGGCGAGCATCACCCCGGGTGTCATGTCCGGGCGCTGCCACTCCTCGCGGATCGGCATCCGCCACTTGCCGGGCGGCAGGATGGCGTAGAGGTACTCGTCGTCCTCGATGTCCGGCCCGCGGTGCAGCGTCGACCCGGTCATCGGCAGGTTGTGCACCAGATCGAAAGACACGACGACGTGGTTGACCGCTTCGGCGTTCGCGTTGGAGACGACCATGTAGCCCTGGCCACCGGCGTACTCGATCCACGCGGTGACCTTCGCGGCCTGCTCCTGCCGTTCACGCAGGTCCCGCTCCCGCCGGTCTTCGCGCGCGAGACGGCCGTCGCGGATGGCGATCCACAACGCCACCACGACGGCCGCGATCGTGCCGATGCCCCCGACCCACTGGCCGGACGCACCCCACCAGTCCGGGTCCCGCGGTTCGACGAGCCAGATCCAGGCCTTGGCCAGCAACGGTCCGAAGAGGAGAAGCACGCCGGCGACGGCCAGCACCCCGAACGCGACGGCCCGGATCCGGCCGAGCCGTCTGTCTGCATCACCGCTCATGCCCGGCAGCCTGCCGAATCCGCGTGCCCAGCGGAAGCAGAAGCGGCAAAACGCCCGGTGCTACATTCGACGTCGTGTCCGAAGAGCCCAACGGCGAGCTTGCCTTTCTGCGCTCCGAACTCGATCAGCAGCTGCGGCGGTACTCGACGCGCCGCAAGCGCGACAAGCGCAAGGCGTTTGCGCTGCGGCTTTCGACGGTTCTGCTGTCCGCCACCATCAGCGTCCTGCTCGGGCTGCGGAACCTCGACGGCTACGCCGATCTGTTCGCGAACATCGCGCTCGCGCTGGGCGCGCTGATCACCGTACTCGCCGCGGCGGACGCCTTCTTCTCCCACCGTGAGCTGTGGATACTCCGGACGCAAACCGTCCGCGACCTCGAGAACATTTCCCGGGACCTGCGGTACAGCATGAGCAAAGACCTTTCGCCGGACGCGCTCAAGCAGGACGTCGAGCGCATCTACGGCGAGCTGAACCGGGCCATCGAGCGCGACAGCAAGAACTGGGACCGCCTGCGCGCACCTTCCGGCACGGACGCGAAGGAATGACCCGGACGGCGGTCGTCCTCACCGCCCTGCCGGTCGAGTTCACCGCGGTCGCCGACCGGCTGACGGGTGCGCGGTGGCAGACGCACGCCCAGGGCAGCCGGTACCTCGTCGGGACGTCCGGTGCGTGGCGGGTGGCCGTCGCGGAGATCGGCCGTGGCAACGAAGAGGCGAGCTATTCGACGGAACGCGCGCTCCAGCACTTCTCCCCGGAGGCCGCGCTCTTCGTCGGTGTGGCGGGCGGGGTCAAGGACGTCGAGCTCGGCGACGTCGTGTTCGCCACCGAAGTGCACGGCTACGAGTACGGGAAGGAGGTGGCTGACGCCTTCGTCCCGCGTGGTCAGGTCGGCACGGCGTCCTACGACCTCGTGCAGGCCGCCCGGTACCTGCGTCACGAGCTGGCCACCGGGTTCTCCGTCGTGGTCGAGCCGATCGCCGCGGGCGGCAAGGTCGTCGCCGACGCCGAGGCGCCCACCGCCGACGTCATCAAGCGCCACTACAGCCAGGTGGTGGCGACGGAGCAGGAGGGCCTGGGGTTCGTCAAAGCGGCGTCGGCCCGGTCCGGCGTTTCGATCGGCGTCATCCGCGGGATCAGCGACCTGTTGTCCGGCAAGGCGGAATCCGACCGGGCAGGGTGGCAGGACATCGCCGCGGGCCACGCCGCCGAGTTCGCGTTCGCGCTGCTCGACGCGGTCGACCAGACGACCTACACCCTTGAAGACGTCGCCGCCGCCCTGCTGTCGGCGCTGCTGCGGCTGAACCGGTGGGGCTCGCGCGCGGAAATCCCCGCGCTGGGCCGCGATCGGAAGGAGAAGCGGAAGGCGGAGCGGCTGCTCGAGGACCTCGAGGAAGTCCTGCTGGAGCACCTCGAACGAGCCGTTGACGCCTACGCCGTCGACGATGCCGGGTTCTTCGAGCAAGTCGTCACGGGCCTTCAGGCGGTCAGCCACTCCCACGCCGCGAAGGTCGAGGCTTCGACGCTCCGCCCCCTCCTCGGCAACCGAGGCTCACCGGGCGAGGGCTACTTCCGTTCCGACGTCACGGCGTTCCTGGTCGGAGCGTACCTGGGCCTCCCCGACCTGCGCCGCGAGGCGTTGCCCGGGGCGATCGAGCGCGAGGCGGACCTCCCCAAGGCGTTGGAAACGGCCCTCAGCAGCGTCCCGCGGCAGCAACGAGCCCACGACGAGGCCATCGACGCCCAGCTGTCGGCCGCCGCCTACACGACGGACTACCTGCGCGCGGTCAGCAACCACCTCGACACCCTCGAGATCCTCGGCATCGACCTCGCCCGCTCGGTCGAGCGGTACGCGCTGACGCCGGCGTTCGTGGCGCTGTCCGCGGCGAGCGGCCGGTGGGACGACGACCACACGTGGTCTGGTGGCCGCCGCAACGACGTGGTCAACGTCCTCGCCTCGGCCGACCACCACGTGGTGATCGGCGAGGCGGGTTCGGGCAAGACGACGCTGCTGCAGTGGATCGCCGTGGCCACCGCCCGGGAACAGCTGCCGCCGAAACTCGGGAAGTGGAAGGGCCGGATCCCGCTCGTCGTGCGGCTCCGGCGGTACGTGGAGCAGCCACTCCCGGAAGTCGAGGCACTCACCGACGAGGTGGCGTCGAACCTCGGCGCCCGGAAGCCGGTCGGCTGGTGCACCGACATCCTCGCCGGCGGCCGGGCGCTCGTGCTGATCGACGGCTTGGACGAGCTCCCGGTCGCCCGCCGCCCCGCGGTGCAGGACTGGCTCAACCGCTTGCGGAACGAATTCCCCGACAGCGTGTTCATCATCAGCGGCCGCCCCGCCGCGCTGCGTCACCCGGGCTTCAAGCTCGAGGAATACGCCATGGCGCAGCTCGAACCGATGGGGCCGGACCAGATCTCGGCTCTGGTGCAGCATTGGCATGTCTCGACGAGCAGTGGCCTGCCGAAGGAGCACCAGGAAGGCCATCGCGCCAAAGGGAAGCTGGTCGCCGAGCACATCTTGCACAGTCCGGTCCTGCTGGACCTGGCCCGCACGCCGCTGCTGTGCGCGGTCCTGTGCGCCCTCACCTACGCGAGAAAGGGCATCGGCAGCCTGCCACGGCGGCGTATCGAACTGTACGAGAACGCGCTCGAAATGCTGGCCGGGCGACGCGACACCGAACGGAACCTCGCGACATCCCCGCTCGGTCCCGAGGAACGGCTCGCACTCCTGGAGGATCTCGCGCAGTGGCTGGTCCGCAACGACCATTCGGAGATCCCCAAGGACAAGGCGCGGAACCACGTCTCGCGAACTCTTCGCTTGCTGCGCCAGGACACCATCACCGCGGACGAGGCCCTCCAGGACCTCGTCGAGCGGTCCATCCTGCGCGAGCCGGCAACGGACGTGCTCGGCTTCGCCCACCGAACGTTCCTGGAGTACCTCGCGGCGCGCTGGATGAGCGGCCAGGGCGACTTCGGCGCGTTGCTGAAGTGGTCCGGCGACCCGTCGTATGCCGGGGTCGTCGCGCTGGCAGTCGGCATGGCCCGGCCCGGCGAAGCCACGAAGCTGCTCGACCATCTGCTGACGAAGGCCGAAAACGCCGCGCACGGAGACCGGGAATACCTGTACAGCCTGGTGATGAACTGCGTCGACGCGTGTCTGCGGGTGGACGAAAGCGTGACGCGCAGGCTGGAGTCGTACCTCGAGTCGCTGGTCCCGCCGCTCAACAGCGACGCGATGCTGAAGCTGGTGGCCGGCGGGGACACCAGCGTGGGCCTGGTCGAACGGTTCCTGGTCGGTGTGGCCGACAATGATCACGCGCTCGAACGCTGTGTCGAGGCGCTGGGCCGGATCGGGACCCCGAAGGCGCTCAAGGTCCTGATCGACCTTCCGGTGGCGCTTCGCCGGTCACTCGCCCAGAGCCTGATCGAGGCTTGGTCGTTCTTCCCGCCCGCGGAGTACGCGGAACAGGTGCTCACGGAGCTTCACGCACCGACCGCGGTGGAATTGCGGGATTTCTCCAGGGTTCCCTTCACTGGAAAGCTCAGCCGCGACTACCTGGTCCACGCCAGTCTGATATCGTCGTCGTGGTGGTCGGACCCGAGTTCGACGGCGAACACGAGGCTGACCGGCCTGTCCGTGATGGGTCGGCTCACCACCGAGGACCTGGTCCCGCTCCTCGACATTCCCGGCTTACAGACACTTTGGGCGGCTGTAGTCGACTCCGCTGTGGGAAACCTTCCGGGGTCTTCCCCTTCGCCCCGGAACTCCAGCCTCACCTCGTTGTTTCTCTTCGTCATCAATTCCGGCGGCGACCGGCTCCCCCTCGACTGTACTTTCTTCCACCGCGTCCCCAACCTGACCGACCTGGAAATAAATGCTTCAGGAGAGATCGAGCTCATCAACCTGGAGGCGCTCAACGCCCTGGACAAGATCGAGAACCTGGAGCTGGCCGGCTTTACGCCGTCGAGCGCACCGGCCGCGGAGCTGTCCCTGCCCCGCCTGCGCTCCCTCAGCATCCCCGAGTGGCCACTGAGCGACCTCAGCGCCTTCGCCGGGTGCCCCCACCTCGAAATTCTCGATGCCCCCGGCTCCGAGCTCGAAAGCCTCCACGGCATCAGCCGCATGACCGGCTTGCGCAGCATCGCGCTGGGCGGCTGCGCCTCACTCACCGACATAAGTGAACTGGCCCCACTGAACGCCCTCGAACACGTCGACCTCGGCGATTGCCCCGCCCTGGACGACAACGCCCTCGACATCGTCGAAAACCTCCCCCGGGAAATCGACCTGAAACTCGCCGGTTCCAGCGTCGACGCGGATCTCCGCAACGCCCCGATGCAAATTCTCACCGAGCACGTCCCGGACGCCTGGCCCGACTCGATCGCCATGCTCGACGACGACATCGACGTGACGCAGGAAGACTTCTTCGTCCGCTCGGTCGTCGGCGCGTCCCCCGCGGAAGACGAATTCACCCACGGCTGGATCGTCGGCGACCTCGAAGCGTACGAAAGCCGTCCGCGCTAGCGGTACGTCGTCGGCGGCGGAGTCGTCGTGCTCCGCTGCGCCTCCGGCACGAACCGGTAGCTGCGCACGATCCGCACCAGGTCGTCCCGCACCGAAGGCCCGCCGCGGTCGCTGTCCGCGTACGCCACCACCACACCCGACGCGCCCGAGCCGTTCCCGAACGCCAGCGCCGCCACCAGCGCGTGCCGGGGCGCGCACTCCCCCGTTTCCGTCGGGACCACCTCGGCGACCACGACCCTGGCCGGGACCGCGGTGCCGTCCGCCTTCGTGATCCGCGCGTCCGCGCCGGCGTCCGGGGTCACGGCGGCGAGCGGGCCGTTGTCCGGGCTGTAGGCGCTCACCGCGAGGTCGGTCACCGCTTTGCGGGCCGCCGCGTCGAGGTCGGGCGGCGGTTGCGTGGTCACTCCCGCGCCGCCGATGGTGTTCTCGCCGCAGAAGTCTTCGCCGAGGAACGCGCTCGTGATCAGCCGGAGGCCCGGGACGGCGGCGGTCTTTTCCCAGCCGTGCAGCGTGGTGGGCGCGGGCACCCAGTTCGCGGGGACGTCGTAGGCGTACGAGCCGTCGCGCCCCGCCACGGACTGCCAGCCCGCGACCACCGCCGGCACCGCCGCGCGCGGCGACGGCGTCACCACCAGCGGCGCGGGCGGCGGCGTCGACGACGCCGGGCGCGGCTTGCCGACGCCCAGCGCGTTCAGCACGCCGGCGACCAGGGCGATGAACACCAGGCCGAACCACGGCGCCCGGCGCCACTTCAGCGGCTTCGGCCGTGGGCGGATCCGCTTCGGCTGCGCGCGCGGCGCGTCCGCGGGTTCGTAACCGCCGAACCCGCGAAGCGCCGCGTTGTCCTCGTACCCCGGCGTCACGTCTTCGGGCCGCCGGGAGAACAGTCCCATCAGGACCGGACGAGCTTGACCAGGTGCTCGACGACGGCGTCGACCGCGATCTCCTCGCGCTCGCCGGACCGCCGGTCCTTGACCTCGACGACGCCGTTGGCCAGGCCGCGCCCGACGACCAGGATGGTCGGGACGCCGACCAGCTCCGCGTCGGCGAACTTGACGCCGGGCGTGGCCTTGCGGTCGTCGAGGATGACCTCGACACCGGCCGCGTCGAGCTCGGCGGCGATCTTCTCGGCGCCGGCCGCGACGGCCTCGTCCTTGCCCGCGATGACGATGTGCACGTCGAACGGCGACACAATACGCGGCCAGATCAGGCCGAGGTCGTCGTGGTTCTGCTCGGCGAGCACGCCGACCAGCCGCGAGACGCCGACGCCGTAGGAGCCCATGGTGATCCGGATCGGCTTCGAGTCGGGGCCGAGCGCGTCGACCTCGAAGGCGTCGGTGTACTTGCGGCCGAGCTGGAAGATGTGCCCGATCTCGATGCCGCGCGCGGCCACGAGGGTGCCGTGCCCGTCCGGCGACGCGTCGCCCTCGCGGACCTCGGCGGCCTCGATGGTGCCGTCCGGGGTGAAGTCGCGGCCGGCCAGCAGGTCGACGACGTGGTGGTCGACCTTGTCGGCCCCGGTGACCCAGGCGGTGCCGGGGACGATCCGCGGGTCGGCGAGGTAGCGGACGCCGTTGTCCTGCAGCGCCTTCGGGCCGATGTAGCCCTTGACGAGGAACGGGTTCTTCGCGAAGTCGGCCTCGTCGAGCAGCGCGACCTCGGCCGGCTCCAGCGACGCTTCGAGGCGCTTCATGTCCACTTCGCGGTCGCCCGGGACGGCGACGCAGACGAGCTCCCACTCGTCCGAGCCCGGCTGCCGCGTCTTGAGCATGACGTTCTTCAGCGTGTCCGCGGCGGTGAAGGTGCGGCCCAGGCCGGCGTTGTTGAGGAAGGCGACGAGCGTCTCGATGGTCGGCGTGTTCGGCGTGTGGTGCACCTGCGCCTCGGGACGGCCCTCAACGGGCTGCGCGGCCGGCGCGGGCGTGACGACGGCTTCGACGTTCGCCGCGTAGCCGGACTCGGTGCTGCGGACGTAGGTGTCTTCGCCGGTCTCGGCGACGGCGAGGAACTCCTCGGACGCCGAGCCGCCCATGGCACCCGACGTCGCCTTGACGACGACGTATTCCAGGCCGAGCCGGTCGAACAGCTTGGTGTAGGCGTCGCGGTGGGCCTGGTAGGAGCGCGCGAGACCGTCGTCGTCGAGGTCGAAGGAGTAGGAGTCCTTCATGACGAACTCGCGGCCGCGCAGGATGCCGGCGCGGGGGCGGGCCTCGTCGCGGTACTTGGTCTGGATCTGGTACAGCGTGACCGGGTAGTCGCGGTACGAGCTGTACTCGCCCTTGACGGTGAGGGCGAAGAGCTCTTCGTGCGTCGGGCCGAGGAGGTAGTCGGCGCCCTTGCGGTCCTTGAGGCGGAAGAGGGCGTCGCCGTACTCGGTCCACCGGCCGGTGGCCTCGTAGGGTTCCTTCGGCAGCAGCGCGGGGAACTGGATTTCCTGCGCGCCGATGGCGTTCATTTCCTCGCGCACGACGGCCTCGATGCGGCGCAGCACGCGCAGGCCGAGCGGCAGCCAGGAGTACCCGCCCGGGGCGACCCGGCGGACGTAGCCGGCACGTACCAGGAGCCGGTGGCTCGGTACTTCGGCGTCCGCCGGATCCTCGCGCAACGTGCGAAGGAACAACGACGAAGTCCTGGTGATCACTGCGGGGCTCCCTGCTCCGGGCGGGTGTGAAAGTCCCGCTCAGGGTAGTCAACCACCCGGCCGTGACTCCAACGGGTTACTCGGCGGCCCGTTTTTGTCGGTGGTGACCGCTAGCGTCGGGCCATGACGATCCAGATGGGCATGATCACGATCGACTGCGCGGACCCGAAGGTCCTCACGCAGTTCTGGACGGCGGCGCTGGGCACAAGGGTGGAGCAGGACTACGGCGAGTTCGTGCTGCTCGCACCGCCGCCCCAGGGTGGGCTGATGGTGGGGCTCCAGCAGGTACCGGAGCCGAGAGCGGGCAAGAACAGGGTCCACATCGACTTCGGGGCAGAGGACCGCGCGGCCGAGGTGAAGCGGCTCGTGGGGTTGGGCGCGAAGGAGGTGGCGGAGCACGAGGTGCCAGGCCTGGCCTGGACGGTACTGACCGACCCGGAGGGCAACGAGTTCTGCGTGTCGGCCGGGGTGCACTGAGCGCGGGCTGACCGGGGGGGTGGGGGTGGGCGGGGGGAGGGAGAGAAGAGCGAGCGCCGGTTCGGTGGTCCGGGAGCGAGTCGAGTGGCTGCTCGCCTACCCCGGCCGCGTCCCGCGCCGTCCGACGCTGCCCTCCGCAAATCCACCCGCCGGCAGGCCGGATCCGCGCCACCCGCCACCGCGAACCCCCCTTGATCGTCCGTTCGGCCCAACCCCCCGCACCCGCCTTTCGGCTACTGGCGACCCGCCAACGCAACCCGCTAGCATCGCCGCGACCAGGAACGGGGGTCCTCGGTGCGGGGTGACCGCGACATTTCCCGTTCGCGACCAGATTTCTCAGGGGGATCCATGCCGCCCGTCAAGGGTGCCTTCACCATGCCCGGAAGAACCGGAAGAGCCGGAATCGCGCTCGCCGTCGCCGTGGTTGCCGGCGTTGCCGGCGCCGCTCCCGCGTCCGCCGTCACCGGGGGCAGCCCCGCCGCCGAGGGGGCCTACACCTTCGCCACCAAGATCGAGGTCGGCGGTGTCCGCGGGTGCAGCGGTGCCCTGGTCGCGCCGCAGTGGGTCGTCACCGCCGCGAGCTGCTTCCCGGAAAACGGCACCCAAGCCGGTCCGCCGAAGCTCGCCAGTAAGGCCATCGTCGGCCAGCGGGGCACCGCCGGGGCCGAACGCGCGATCGTCGACCTCCTCTTCCGGACCGACCGCAACGTCGCCCTCGCCAAGCTGGCCGCGCCGGTCACCGACGTCACCCCGGTCGCCATCGGCACCGCCGCCCCGGCGCAGAACGAGCGCCTGCGCGTCGCCGGCTACGGCCGCACCGCCACCGAGTGGGTGCCCGGCAAGCTCCACACCGTCCCCGTCGCCGTGCAGAGCGTCACCGCCACCACCCTCGCCGTCCTCGGCGACCCCGCCACTGCGACGACCTGCCAGGGCGACGCCGGCGGTCCGCTGCTGCGCGAGCGCGACGGCGTCGTCGAGCTCGCCGGCCTCCACCACGCGTCCTGGCAGGCCGGCTGCCTCGGCTCGAACGAGACCCGGCAGGGCACCGTCGAGACCCGTATCGACGACATCGCCGGCTGGATCGGCCTCCGTCTCCGCGGCGACGCCTACACCGCGCTGCCTGCCGCGCAGCGCGTGCTCGACACCCGCACCGACCTGGGCGGGCACAAGAAGCCCGTGGCGGCAGGCGAATCCGTGTCCGTCGCCGTCCCCGGCCTGCCGGCCAACGCGAGCGCCGTCGCGGTCGGGCTCGTCGGCACCGGCGGCACCGCGAGCACCTTCCTGACCGCCTACGGCGACGCCCTGCCCACGACGTCGAACCTCAACATCGGCGCCGGTCGCACCGCCGCCGTCATGGCCGTGGTCCCGGTCGGCCCGGACGGCAGGATCAAGGTCCGCAACAACGCCGGCGACATCGAGGTCATCGTCGACTACCTCGGTTACTACAGCGCCTCCGGCGAGTCGACCTATCAGCCGAAGGACAAGGCCGAACTGGTGCTCGACACCCGCACGTCGCTCGGCGGGCACCCGCGCAAGCTGACCGCGGGCGAGGTCGTGACGGTCCCGGTCCGCGGCGTCGCGGGCATCCCCGCCGACGCCGTCGCCGTGGCCGTCAACCTCACCGGGACCGAAGCCGACTCCGACACCTACTTCAGCGTCTTCGCCCAGGGCACGCCCGGCCCGTCGACGCTGAACATCCGGCCGGACGAGAACCGCGCGGCCCAGTCGCTGGTCCGGATCGGCGACGACGGCGCCATCCGCGTCTTCCTGCACCACGGCCAGAGCCACGCCCTGCTGTCGCTGGCCGGCGCGTTCGTCCCCGGCGACGCGGGCAGCCGGTACGCGGCGTTGAGCACGCCCACCCGCCTGCTCGACACCCGCGCCGGCACCGCGGCGGCGCCGCTGGGCCAGGGCGGGATCGTCACGGTGACCGCCGGCGGGCTGCCGTCCGGAGCGACCGCCGCGGCGCTGAACATCACCGGCGTGCAGCCGAGCCTCTCGACGTTCCTGGCCGCCTGGTCGCACGACCTGCCCTACAGCGGTGTCCCCTCGACGGTGAACGTCACGGCGGGCGAGAACACGTCCAACGCCGCGACGGTCCGGCTCGGCTCGGGGGCGCGGTTCGACGTCCGCAACTCGGCGGGCTCGACGCACGTGGTCGTCGACCTGCAGGGCTACTACACGCGGTAGCGGGTAGAAAGGCGGCATGAGCGCTCGCGTACTGCTGCCGTGGACCGACATCGACGTGCCGGAGGGGCTTGGCGCCGCGTATTACGACGGCGTCGACGCCCCTCCGGCCGATCTCGGCGACGTCGAGTTCTACGTGCTGCCCTACGACCGCGGGCCGGAACCGCCGAAGCTCATCCCGGAACTGCCGTCGCTGCGGGTGGTGCAGTCGTTGTCCGCCGGGGTCGAGACGCTCGTACCGCTGCTGCCCGACGGCGTGCGCCTCGCGAACGGGCGCGGGCTGCACGACCTGAGCGTCGCCGAGCACGCCCTCGCGCTCATCCACGCGGCGCAGCGCGACCTGCCACGCTGGTTCGCCCAGCAGACGCGCGGCGAATGGGTCCGCGAGCACACGCGGTCGCTGGCCGGCAGCCGGGTGCTCCTGGTCGGGTACGGCTCGATCGGGCAGGCCGTCGAACGCCAGCTCGTCGCCGCCGAGGCCGTGGTGACGCGGGTGGCGAGCCGCCCCCGGCCGGCCGAGGACGTCCACGGCGTCGAGGAGCTGCCCGAGTTGCTGCCCGGGGCCGGCATCGTGGTGCTGATCCTGCCGGACACCCCCGCGACCCGCGGCCTGATCGGCCCGGCCGAGCTCGCCGCCCTCCCGGACGACGCGCTGGTGATCAACGTCGGCCGCGGCACGGCGATCGACACGGACGCGCTGGTCGCCGAGACCCGCACCGGACGTCTCCGCGCCGGCCTCGACGTCGTGGACCCGGAACCGCTGCCCGCGGACCATCCACTGTGGACAATTCCGGGCGTGGTCATCACCCCGCACATCGCGGGCGGATCGGCGTCGTTCTACCCGCGCGCGAAGAAGCTCGCTGCGGAGCAGCTACGCCGGTATGCGCAGGGCGAGGAGCTGCTCAACCTCGTGGACCTTTGAGCACGTACACGTGCCATTCGTCTTCGACGCGATAGCCGCACCGTTCGTAGACACCGAGCGCGCGGTGCGCGTTGTCGACGTCGACGTTGAGGGCCGATCGGTCGAACCCCGCGTCCTTCGCCGCCCGGAGCGTGTGCCCCAGCAACCCGGACGCGACACCGCGGCCGCGCAGCGCGGTCCGCGTTCCCACCCAGGTGGCGTAGTGCTCGCGGACGCCCGTCGCCTCGGTTTCGGAGGCGTAGTGGTGGCTCAGCACGAACGCCAGCACCTTGTCGCCGTCCAGGACGAGGAACGACAGGTCCGGGCGGAAGTCCTTCGAGCCGGTCACCAGGTGGCGCCAGGCGTCGGGCTCGTAAATCGTGCTGCCCCAGTGACCGGCGAAGGTGTCGTTGCGGGCGTCGAGCGCGGCGAGGTCGTACTTGAGGTCGAACGGCACGGCCTCGAAGCCGTCCGGCAGCGGCGGCTGCGGCGGCAGGTCGGCGAGGCCGACGCGCATGTTCACCATCGTCCGGCCGTGCGTGTAGCCCGCGCGGGTGAGGACGCCGGCGATCCAGCGTTCGTTCTGGTGACTGCCGTGCTGGAGTTCGAGGGGCGCGTCCGGGAAGGCACGCTCGTGGACCTCGTGGCTCGTGCGCGCGAACCACTCGACCAGGTGAGTGCCGACGGCGTCGTCGCGGTGCTCCGGGTGCACGACCGACTGGAGCCGGATCATGTGCACGGGGTCGGCGGCGGGGCGGCGGAGGACCAGGCCGTAGCCCACGAGCCGGTCGCCGGCCCAGGCACCGACGGTGGCGCGGGCCAGGTCGACGTTGGGCGCTTCCAGCTCTTCGCGGAGGTCTTCCGCGCTGAAGTGCTCACCCGTCCGGTCGACTGCCTCAGCCGCCGCGTACAGCCGGGCGAGGGCGAGAGCGTCGTCGAGGGTCAACGGGCGCCAGGTCAGGTCCATGCCGGGAGGCTAGGCCGGACGGCGACGCTCGCGCATCCCGATTTAGGCTCGGCGCGTGCTGGTGCTCCTCCCCCCATCCGAGACCAAGGCCGACGGCGGCCGCGGCGGTCCCCTCGACCTCGCCGCGCTGTCGTACCCCGAGCTGAACCCGACGCGCGCGAAGGTCGCCGACGCGCTGGCCGAGCTGGCCGCCGACGTCCCCGCGAGCATCGCGGCCCTCGGCCTCACCGAGCGGCAGGCCGGGGAGGTCGCGCGCAACGCGGAGCTGTGGACGGCCCCGACGATGCCGGCGCTGCGCCGCTACACCGGCGTGCTGTACGACGCGCTGGACGTGAAGAGCTTCACGAAGGCGGGGCTGGAGAAGGCCCACCGGCGGCTGGCGGTGACGTCGTCGCTGTTCGGCGTCGTCTCGGCAACGGACCCGATCCCGGCGTACCGGCTCTCGGGCGGCAACTCGCTGCCGGCGCTGGGCACCGTCCGCGGGCTGTGGAAGCCGGTGCTCGAGCCGGTGCTGCAGGGCGTAGAGGGCCTGGTCGTGGACTTGCGCTCGGGGACGTACTCGGCGTTCGCGAAGCTGCGCCCGGACGCGGTGACGGTCCGGGTGGTGACGGAGAACGCCCGCGGTGAGCGCGTGACGGTGAGCCACTTCAACAAGGCGTACAAGGGCCGTCTGGCGCACGTCCTGGCTGCGACACGCGCCGAGCCGTCCACTGTGGACCAGCTGGTGAAGGTGATCACCAAGGCGGGCTTGGTGGTCGAGCGCACCGGCGAGCACGCCCTGGAGCTGGTCACCGAGGGCTGACGGCCCGTTCGAACAAGGCCCCCGAGGTGCCGCCGGAGATCCGCACGAGCCGGAAGCCCTGCCGGCGGTAGTAGTCGTGCAGCCGGGTGTTGGTGGTCCAGGCATCGAGCCGCAGCGAGCGTTTCCCCCGCCGCGCGGCTTCGTCGGCGGCTTCGCGAATCAGCCACGCGCCGACGCCGAGCCCGGCAAAGCGCCGGTCGACGGCGAAGTGGCCGAGGTGGAGCGAGGAGGCGGTTTCGCCGAGTGTCATGGTGGCGACCGGAACGGCCCGGAGCGGAGGTGAGCTGCGGCCGGCTTCCGCCAGGGCCGGCTCGGCGGCCGCGGAGACACCCGTCGCCAAGTCGGGGCGCAGCTGCTCCGCCACCCGCAGGCCGCCCGTCGCCAAATCCGGACGCAGCTCCTCCGCCCGCCACCGCGAGCCCGCCCACTGGTCGGTCCCCTGCGACCCGAGCCACTCGCTCGCGCCGTCGAGAATCGCCAGCAACGCCGGTATGTCCGCCTCCGTCGCCGCGCGGAGGCGATATCCCCTCAAAACCGGTCCGGGGCGAACGGGCTCAGGTCGAAGCCCGGGTCCTCGCCCAGCGCGACCGCCGCCACCAGCTTTCCCGCGAACGGTGCGTTCGTCAGCCCGCCGGCGCCGAAGCCGGTCGACACCGCCAGGCCCGGACGCAGCAGGCCCAGCACCGGGAGACCGTCCGGGGTGCCGGGACGGAAGCCGACCCGGGTTTCGGTGAGGGTTGCGTTCGCGAGGCCGGGCGCCACCGTCAAGGCGTTGTCCAGTACTTCGCGCTGGCCGGCCGCCGTCACGCGGTAGTCGAAGCCCGCTTCCGCCTCGCGTGTCGCGCCCGCCACCACCCGGCCGCCGCCGAAGGCGAGCAGGTAGTGGCTGCTGCGCGGCAGGACCACCGGCCACGCCGAGGTGTCCGTGCCCGGCAGGTCGAAGTGGCTGATCTGGCCGCGGTGCGGCGTCACCGGCAGGTCGATCCCCAGCGGTGCCAGCAGTTCCCGGCTCCACGCGCCGGCCGCCACCACGACGCTGTCCGCTTCCAGGGGGCCGTCCGGGCCGACCACGGTGCCGTCGGCGCGGAACGCGATCTCGCCCGCCACGAACTTCGCGCCCCGGCGCTCGGCGCCCGCCAGCAACGCGCGGCGCAACAGGTGCCCGTCGACGCGGCCCGCTCCCGCCAGGTGCACCGCGCCCAGGCCGGGCGCCAGCGCCGGGAACAGTTCGCGGGCCTGCGCCGGGTCGAGGCGCCGGACCTCGCCGATCTCGGGTGCCTTCGCTGCCCGCGCCGTCAGCCGTTCGTGTACTTCGGCCAGCTCCGCGTCGTCGGCGGACACGACCATCCCGCCGACGACCTCGAACGACGCGTCGCCGAGCTCCGCGGTGAACTCCCGGTAGTGGCGGCCGGCCGCCGCCGCGAGCGGGTACAGCGCGTCTTCCCAGCGTGATGTCCACGGACTGACGATTCCGGCGCCGGCTTCGGTCGCCGTTCCCGGCCGGGCCGCGTCCGCCACGACCACTTCCGCGCCGCGGCCCGCGAGGTGCCAGGCCGTCGCCGCGCCGCCGATTCCGCTGCCGATCACGAGCACTCGCATGCTCTCCACCCTGCCCGATCTTGGCACGCCCGGGCCAACGGGATGCGCCACGCAGGCAGCCGCCCGGTCGTATGCTGCGCGCCATGCCGAGCCGTGCCGAGCGGTATGTCGCCCATCTCGACACCCTGACGGGGTCCTCCCAGCCCCGGCTGCAGCCCATCCCGTCGACGCAGCCCGGGCTCGACGACGTCATCGCGTTCGTCTACGCCGACGAGCCCGAACCGCGGTATCTCACCGGCGCGACCTACGGCCTTTCGCTGGCCGACCACCCCGAGTGGCACGGCGTGAAACCCGAGCTGTGGATCAGCGTCCGGTCCGACGACCCCGTCTGGGCGCTGGCCATCGGCTACCTCGCCGAGCAGCTGCGGGGCACCTGCCCGTTCGTCTACGGCGACACCATCGACTTCGGGCAGCCGATCGCGCCGGAGTCGGCGATGACGGCGTTCGCCGTTTCGGCGCCGGCGGCCCTCGACGCGCACCAGTACACGCTGATCGACGTCGGCGGCCCGCCGATCAGCATCGCCGGCTGCTACCCGGTGCACGACACCGAGCGGAAGTACATCCGCGAGCACGGCATCGACGCGTTCTGGCAGCTGGACTGGGATCTGTACGACGTCCGCCGCGCGCCGGTGGTCTAGTGGCCCGGCAAGCTCGGGCGCCGCGCTGCTCAGGCCCGGTAGGCGGCCATCGCGAGCTGTCCGAGCGAGCGGACCAGCGGCCCGGTGTCCTTCCAGGCGACGACCACGGGGCTCGGCGCCATGTCGGCGAGCGGGACCACGACCAGCTCCCCCGGCGGCCGGTGCCCGAGCGGCATCAGCCCGACCGTGCCGTTCCAGAGCACCGCCTGCAGGCACTCCTGGACCGCCCGCACCACCGGCCCCTCGCGGTGTTCGCCGCCGTGCCAGTACGCCTGCCAGACCGGGTCGGTGCCGTCGGGGAACCGGAACCAGCGCCGCCCGGTCAGGTCGGCGAGCGCCAGGCGGTCGCGGCCGGCCAGCGGGTCGTCGGCGCGCAGCACCGCGCCCACCGGGTCGGCGCGCAGCTCGTGCACGGTCAGGCCGGTCTCGTCGAACGGCCCGCGGGTCAGCGCGACGTCGACCAGCCCGGCGCGCAGCCCGCAGGTCGGATCGGTCAGGTCGGCGTCGCGGACGCGGACCTCGACGTCCGGGTGCTGCCGCCGGTAGGCGTCGGCGAGCCGGTTCGCGGCCGGGTCGGCGCCGTCGCCGAGGATGCCGACGGTGAGAGTCGGTGCGCCCGCCGCCGTGGCCACGCGCGCGCGGGCCCGGTCGGCCTGGTCGAGCAGTGCCCGTGCCTCGGCCAGCAGCGCCGTCCCGGCCGGGGTGAGCGTGACGCCGGCGGCGGACCGCAGCAGCAGGACGGCCCCGACGTCGGTTTCGAGCTGCTTGATCGCCCGGCTCAGCGGCGGCTGGCTCATGTGCAGCCGCGCGGCGGCCCGGCCGAAGTGAAGTTCCTCGGCGACCGCGACGAAGTACCGAAGCGTGCGCAGCTCCATGACCGGCGACGATATTCGCCCGGTATCGGCACCACCGAACCGGTCTTGGACGCCTGTGCCCGGGCGGCGGTGGAATCGGGGCATGACCGAACTGACCGATCCCGCCGTGCGCGTCTCCGGCGCCCGGGAGATCGCCCCCGACCTGCTGGTGATCCCGAACGACCACGTCGACCTGGTACCCAACATCGGCGTCGTCGGCGGCACCGAAGCCGTGCTGGTCGTCGACACGGGCATCGGCAACGCCAACGCGGCTCAGGTACTCGCCTTCGCGCGCGAAGTGGCGAAGGGCCGGAAGCTGTACCTGACCACGACGCACTTCCACCCCGAACACGCCTTCGGCGCGCAGGTGTTCGCCGGCGAGGCCACCTACCTCGTCAACCGTGCGCAGGCCGCGGACCTCGCCACCAAAGGCCCTGGCTACCTGGAGATGTTCCGCGGGCTGGGCGAACCGATCGCCCGCCGCCTCGACGGCGTCCGCCTGCCCACGCCCGATGTCGTCTACGACGGCGCGCGGGACCTCGACCTCGGCGGCCGGACCGTCCGGCTGCGGCCCACCGGGCGGGGCCACACCGCCGGTGACCAGGTCGTCGAGGTGCCGGACGCCGGCGTGCTGTTCACCGGCGACCTGGCCGAGACCGGGCAGTTCGCCATCTTCCCGTGGTTCCCGCCGCACGACACGGACGTCTCGGGCGTGGGCTGGCTCGCGGTGCTGGACCGGCTGGTGGCGACCGGGCCGCGGGTGGTCGTCCCCGGGCACGGTGCCGCCGGCGACAGCTCAGTGCTCACCGACGTCCGTGACTACCTGCGGGAACTGCGCGACGAGACCTGGCGACGGCGGGACTCGGCGATGGGCGTGGCCGAGACCACCGCCGAAGTTCGCGCGCTGCTCGTCGAGCGGCACCCGGAGTGGGCGGGCCGGGAGTGGATCGAGCCGGGCGTCGCGTGCCTGTGCGCGGAGCACGGCTGACTGCCCGTTCGGTCGGTGCGAACGGCTCTCGCTGTTACGTAGGATGGGCGACCGGCGACTCAGGGTGCGGTGGCAGCCGAGCGAAGGGGCCCGTCGTGGTGGGTGTGGAGATCGTGATCGGAGCGCTCATCGCCTGGGCGGTGGGCAAGGCGCGGCGGGCGGGCAAGGCGCTCGACGGGATCGCAGACGAAGTCGTGGACGCGGGCGCGGCGAAGGTCAGGGACGTCGTGCTGGCGAAACTCGGCGACGACTCCGCCGTGCAGAAGCTGGCCGCGGAAGCCGCCGAGACCGGCGAGGTGAGCGAGCGCACCCGGACCCGGGTGGCGCTGGCGGTCGAAGACGCGGCCGACGAAGACGAGCGGTTCGCCGCGGCGCTGGAAGCCGCACTGGCCGAGGCGAGCCGGCCCGGCGGCGTGGTGGCCACCGACGGCGGGACAGCGGTGTCGGGCACCGCGCACGCCCACGACCAGGGGATCGCCATCGGCGCCGTCGGCCGCGACGTGCATTTCGGGCAGCCGCGGGACCCTCAGGCCCCGGACCGGGCGTAGAGCCACCCGCGACCGGGCTCGTCCAGGCTCCCCACCCCGGCCGGGCCGGCGCGGCGCACGTGTCCGCGCTTGCGTCCGCCGGCGGGACGTCCTTCGCGGTGGCCGAGAACGTCTTCATCAATCCCGGCACCACCCCCGGACCGGCCGCCGTGGTGGAAGTCCTCCACCCGGGCCGCGACGGCCACCTGTTCGTCGGCCGGGCTTCGGAGGTCGAAGGGCTGCTGCGGCTGCTGGCTCCCAGCTCCGACACGACCAAGCCCGTGGTCGTGTCGGCCATGGCGGGCATGGGCGGCGTAGGGAAAACCGCGCTCGCCGTCCACACCGCGATGCTCGCCGCCGAGCGCGGCTGGTGTCCGGGCGGGGTGCTGCTGGTGGACCTGCACGGTTACGACGCCGCGCCGGTGCGGCCCGCCCAGGTCTACGCGTCGATGCTGCGGGTGCTGGGCATGCCCGACGAGCGGATCCCGGACACCGTCGACGAGCAGGCCGGCGAGTACCACCGGTGGCTCGACCGGCTGGCCGACCGCGGACGGCCGGTGCTGCTCGTGCTGGACAACGTCGCCGAAGCCGCCCAGGTGCGGGATCTGCTGCCGCGCCACCGCAAGCACCGCGCGCTGGTGACCACCCGCGACCATCTCTTCGATACGGCCGCCGTGCGCCGGCTCTCCCTGGACGTCCTCACCGAGGCCGAGGCCGCCGACCTGCTGATCCGCACGCTCCGGGCCGCCGACCCCGCGGATCCCCGGCCCGGTGCCGAACCCGAGGTCGTCGGCCACCTGGTGCGGCTGTGCGGGCTGCTGCCGCTGGCGGTCGAGATCGCGGCCGCCATCCTCACCGACGAACCGACGACCGGCATCGCCACGCTGGCCGCCCAGTTCGCCGACGGGGAAGCGCGGGTGTCCGGTCTGCGGCACGGCGCACGGAACGTCGGCTTTGTCATCGACGTCTCCTACCGGCGTCTCGCCGAGCGCGATCCCGGTGCCGCCGCGTTGCTGCCGCTGCTCACCCTCGACCCGGGACCGGACCTGGCCACCGAAACCGCCGCCGCGCTCGCCGGCGTGTCCACGGCGGCCGCGGCCACGCTGCTGCGGACCCTGCGCGCCGGCTCGCTCCTGCGGCACACCGCCGACGGCCGGTGGCAGCTCCACGACCTGGTCGCCTTCTACGCCCGCCGTCACCTCGCCGCCGACGTCGCGACCGCGGCGATGTCCCGGCTCGTCCGGTACTACCTCTGGTCGGCCGACGCCGCCGACGCCCACCTGCACGTTCTCCGCGGCCAGTTCCTCCCCGACCGGTTCGCCGGCCGGGCTCAGGCACTGGCCTGGTTCGACGCCGAGCGGGCGAACATCACCGCCCTCGTGGCCCTCACCCACCGCACCGGCCGCTACCGCGAAACCTGCCGGCTCGCCATGCTGATCGCCGAATACCTGCGCGGGCGGCGGCACTTCACCGACTGGATCACCGTCGCCGAGCACGCCGCCGCGGCGGCGACCGCGCTCGGCAACCCCCAGCGGATCGGAGCGGTGCTGAACCGCCTGGGTTTCGCGTTGTGCGCGGTGCGGCGGTTCGACGAGGCGATCGCGGCGCACGAGCGGGCGCGCGCCCTCTACCGCGAGTTCAAGGACCGCCACGGCGAGGCCCAGGCGGCCAACGGGCTCGGTCTCGCCTTGAGCGAGGTGAAGAGATTCAGGGAAGCCGTCACCGCCCACCGGCTCGCTCGCGCCATCTTCCGCGCCTCCGGCGACCGCCACGGCGAGGCCATGGCGTGGAACAACCTCGGGATCGCCTTGTGCGAGCTGAAGCGATTCGGCAGAGCGATCATCGCCCACCGGCGTGCTCGCGACCTCCACGCGATCATCGGCGACGGTCGCGGTGAAGCCCTGGCGTGCAACGGACTGGGGCACGCGCTGCGCAAGCTGGGGCGGGCGGCCGATGCCATCGACGCGCACGAACGGGCCTGTGACCTCTTCCGCGAGTTCGACGACCCGTTCCGCGAAGCCCAGGCCTGGAGCAGCCTCGGCCGCGCACTCGACGACGTGCGGCGGTTCGACGACGCCGTCACCGCCCACCGCTGGGCCCTCGCCATCTTCCGCGAGTTCGGTGATCGTCCCAGCGAAACCGCGACGTCCCACGATCTGGGGTCCGCACTCCGTGCGGCCGGACGGTTCGAGGAGGCGATCGCCGAGCACCGAACGGACATCGAGTTCTGCCGCACCGCCGGTGACCGCGTCGGCGAAGGGTCCGCGTGGAACCGGCTGGGCCTCGCCCAGAGCGCGCTCAAGCAGTTCGGCGAAGCGCGCGGCGCCCACGAGCGGGCCCGCGAAATCCTGCGGGAGGCCGGCGACCACCACGGCGAAGGCGCCGCGTTGAACAACCTCGGGATCGCCCTGCGCGAGCTGGGCCGGTTCGACGAGGCCGCCGCCGCGCACCGGAAGGCCCTCGAGATCTTCCGCGAGTTCGGGCCCCGTCCCGGCGAAGGCGTGGTGTGGAACAACCTCGGGATCGTGCTGGCCGCCGGCGGGCGGACCGGCGAAGCCATGGCCGCCCACCAGCGAGCTCTCGACCTTTGTTCCCGTGCCGGCGACCACCAGGGCCGGGGCATGGCGCTGATCCAGCTGGGCCACGCACTGAGCAAGACGGGGCGGCCGGCGGACGCCTTCCACAGGTTCACCGAAGCGGCGGCCGTCTTCGCCGAAGCGGGCGACGAGGCGACTGCCGAGGAAATCCGGCAGGGCATCCCGCAGGTTCTGGGCGACGGCTACGCGCCTTGACGTCCGCGGGTCAGGCTTCCGCGCCGAGCCAGCCGGCGATCGCCCGGGAGATGGCCCCGCCGGCCCGCTCGTCGTACCCCTCGAAGCACGGCATCGAGTTGGCCTCCAGGAAGAACCATTCGCCGGTGACGCGGTCGATCTTGAAGTCGACGCCCAGCAGCGGCACCCCGCAGTGCGCGGTGAGCCGCGCGCACCCTCCGGCGATTTCCGGCGGTGGCTCCAGCGGCCGGTAGTCGTTGACCCCGCGGACGGTCCGGTAGTCGAGCACCGGCGAGTCGATCAGCTCGCCGAACGACCGGTCGCCGACCACGTGCACCCGCACGTCCGGGCCGATGACGCGTTCCTGGAAGAGCACTGGGAGGCGGACGAGCAGGGGCAGCCGGGACTCGTGGTGCGGCTCGAAGACCGTCGCCCACGTCTTCGTCGCGCTGGCGCCCTTGAAGATCGCGCCGGTGCGGCAGCCGCGGACGAAGTCCAGCGCCTCCGCCGGATCCGAGGTGAGGCACGTCTCGGGGACCTGCCAGCCGCCGACCTCGCCGAGCGCGACCGAGTGCAGCACCTTCGTGAAGCCGGACGCCTCGCGAAGCGGCGGGTTCATCACCCGGCCGGGCACGAACTCCAGGATCCGGGCCAGCGCTTCGGTCTGGCCCGCGGAGGCGGCCGCGAGTTCGGGCGTCGGCGCGGCGGAGGCGACCTCCACCAGCCGGCACCAGACAGCGGAGAAGTCGCCGACGCGGTGGCGGTCGTCGCCGATCGACAGCACCGTGTCGCCCGGGCTGTCCAGCGGGATCCGGATGTTTCCGCGCATCGCCAGCGACGGCAGGTCGACCGGCCGGAAGTCCAGCCCCGCCCGGCGGAACGCCCGCAACCCGGCCGTGAAGGTCGGGTCGGCGGCCAAGCCGAGGCAGAGGATCACGGGACGAGCCGCGCCAGCAGCGCCGCGTAGACCTGGTCCTCCAGGTGCGCGAACAGGTGGTGTCCCGGCCAGCACGAGACGTCGACCAGCCGGAGCGCACCGGCTTCCGCTTCCACGGCGAAGTCGGCGAACCCGAGGCCCCGGCGGCGCAGCCACGCGACTACCGGCGCCACCCCTTCCACCAGCGCCCGGCCGGACCCGTCCACCGCGAAGACCCCGGTGCCGGCCACGAGCACCCGGCGGGTGCGGGCCGGATCGCGGTCGGTGATCTGCACGACGTCGAACCGGCTGCGCGGCGCGCCGGGGTCCACGACTGTCCATTCGGGAATCCGGAGCACGTCCCGCCCCGGCGCCGACCCGTCGTTGAGGACCACCGAGCGCGGCGGCTCGACCTCGCCGGCCGCGACGAGCTCCAGCGGGTCGAGGCGCGCGAAGTACCCGCGTTCCGAAGGCCGGTTGACCACCGGCCCCGGCCACAGCGCGAGCGCAGACCAGAAGGCCGCGTACGTCTCGGCCGCGGCGAACGCCCGGTCGCGGTCCGGTTCGTCTCCCCAGCCGCCGATTCCGCGGTTGAGGACCCCGGTCACCTCGGCGCCGTCGAGCGTCAGCCGCACCCGGCTTTCCCGCGCGCGGTTCACGCGCACCGAGACACCGACGCGGCCGAACTCGGCCGCGACCACCGCCGGAATCCCGTGCCCGACGGCGAAACCGGCGAACCGGGCCGCCGTCTCGTCCGACTCCGGGGCGATGACCAGGAGCGTCACCGCCGGCTGGTTTCCCACGCCTCGAGGGCGGCCGCGACCTGCCAAGCGGTCTTCGCCAGGTCCGTCACCACCGCGGGCCGCGCTTCGGCCGGGATGAACAGCCCGCCGGAACCCGCGCCGGGTGGGTCCGGCTCGCGACCGGCGTCAGCGGGGGCCGGGGAACTGGCCGCCATACCGTTCCGTCATTTCGGTGGTTTCGGAGTTCTCGCTGGTTTCCGTGCTTTCGGAACGCTCCGAAGTTTCACTGCTTTCGGTCCCCTCCTTGCCTTCGGACCGTTCGCTGCTTTCGGAGCTCTCGGTGCTCTCCGAGCCTTCGGACCCGTACTGCGAAACTTCGGGAATCCCGGCCCGCGAAGTCACCGTGAGGTAGCTCGCCACCCGCCGCCGGATTTCGGGCGGGAACTCCGCGAACGCATCGTTTTCGCTCATCCGTGCCCCTCCGCGACCCGCGCCCTCAGCCACTGGCGACTTCATGGGAGCACCGGGGAAGACGCCTGTCAACGACGCCTCCCCCGATGCACCTGCTTGGGGCAGCGCACCGGTCAGCCGGTTCCGGAAAACGCCCCTGACCCGTAAAACGGTGGCAGCGAATCAGGGGCGCCTCCGATCAGCCCGGCCGGACACCCAGCACCGCCATCGCCGCGTTGTGGCCCGGGATGCCGCTGACACCACCTCCCCTCGCGGCTCCCGCACCACAGAGCAGGATGCGCTCGTGCGGTGTCTCCACACCCCAGGACCCGGCCCGGGCCGGATCCTGGGCGAACGGCCACGCAAGGTCCCGGTGGAAGATGTGCCCCGCCGGCAGACCCAGCTCGGCTTCCAGGTCCAACGGGGTTTTGGCTTCCACACAGGGTTTTCCGTCCGGCGTGGTGTGCAGGCAGTCCTCGATCGGCTCGGCCAGCACGCTGTTCAGCGAAGCGAGCGTCGCGCGCAACGCCGCTTCGCGTGCCTCTTCGTTGCGCCCCTCGAAGAGGCGTGCCGGCATGTGCAGGCCGAACAGGGTGAGCGTGTGCGTGCCGGCCGAGCGTTCGGCCGGGCCGAGGATCGACGGATCCGTCAACGAGTGGCAGTAGATCTCGCAGGGCGGCAGCGAGGGGATCCGCCCCGCCGCCGCCTCGCGGTACGCCACCTCGAGCTGCGTGAAGCTCTCGTTGACGTGGAAGGTGCCTCCGAACGCGTCGGCCGGATCGACGTCCGGGTCACGCAGCCTCGGCAGCCGCGTCAGGACCATGTTCACCTTCAGCTGTGCGCCTTCCGGGCGTTCCGCCGGTTCCTCGCCCAGCAGGCGCGCGAGCGTCGCCGGCGCGACGTTCGCCAGGACGTGCCCGCCCCGGACGACGAGCTCGGTATCGGCGCGCCGATACCGCACCTCGCCGTCCGGGTCGACCGAGAGCACGTCCGCACCGGTCTCCAGGCGCGCGCCCGCCGCGGTCGCCACCGCCGCGAGCGAACGGGTGACCGCGCCCATGCCGCCGACCGGGACGTCCCAGTCGCCGGTGCCGTTGCCGATCACGTGATAGAGCAGGCACCGGTTCTGCCGCAGGTCCTCGCCGTCCGCCGGGGCGAACGTGCCGATCAGCGCGTCGGTGAGCACCACGCCGCGCACCGTGTCGTGGCCGAACCACGACGTGAGCGTTTCGCCGATCGGCCGTTCGAACAGCAGGGACCACGCCTCGGCGTCGCCGACGCGCTCGCGGAAGTCCACTTCGGACAGCAGTGGTTCGGTGAGCGTCCCGAACGCGCGCCCGGCGACGCGCCCGGTCAGCTCGTAGAACCGTTGCCAGGCCGAGAAGTCCGAAGTGGACCCGGTGACCGCCCGGAACGACGCCGACGTCCGGCCGGCGTCGCCCGTGTCGACAAGGAGACCGGAGCCGCCCGACGGGGTGTAGGACGACATCCGGCGTCGTCGCAGCTCCACGTCGAGACCGAGATCGGCCACGATCTTCTTCGGCAGCAGGCTGACCAGGTACGAGTAGCGCGAAAGCCGGACGTCCACGCCCTCGAACGCGCGGAACGAGACGGCGGCGCCACCGGTCTCGTCCCGCCGTTCGAGCACGAGCACCGACCGGCCCGCCCGCGCCAGGTACGCGGCCGCCACCAGGCCGTTGTGCCCGCCGCCGACGATCACCACGTCGTAGCTGTTCATCCGCCGCCCTTCTCCTGGTTCGGCCTGCCCATTCATCGTGACCACCGCGCCGGACCGAATTCAAGGAAACGTCACGAACGGACCGTTCGCGCTATTCGCTTGCGCGGAGCGTGACCGGTCCGGCATCCTGTGCGCAGCCGGCAGGGAGCCGGTGTGGTGAGAACGGGAGGTGCCTGTCGTGATGACTGTCCGGGCCCTTTCGCGCCCTCACCCACCCGCCCCCCGAGGCTGACCACGCGCCCGGTGGGGCATCCCTGACCAAGGAGAAACCCACCAGTGCGCCAGCACGATTTCGAAGATTTCGATCTGTTCGACGACCAGCCTGCCCGCCGCCGGAAGAGCCCGCGGCGCGGACGGTTCGACGAACCCGAGCCCACGCGCAGCGGGCGGCTGACCGAAGCCGAACGCGTCCGCCTAGCGAAGCTCCGCGACGACGCCTACACCGAAAACCAGCTACCCGATGGTGCCGACCGTTGGTCCACCTGGGACGACGCCGAACACGGTCCGTCACCGCGGCCGGACTGGGTCGTCACCGAGCTCGCCGCGGTCGACACCGACCTCGGCGTCCTCAAGACCGGCAAGGAGGCCGACGTCCACCTCCTGCGGCGGGGACTGCCCGGCACGCCGGGCACGCTGCTCGCCGCGAAGCGCTACCGCAGCGACGAACACAAGCTGTTCCACCGCGACGCGGGCTACCTCGAGGGACGGCGGATGCGCCGCTCCCGTGAGATGCGGGCGATGGCGCAGCGCAGCGCGTTCGGCCGCAACCTCATCGCCGAGCAGTGGGCGGTCGCGGAGTTCGCCGCGCTGAGTCGCCTGTGGACGCTCGGCGCGCCGGTCCCCTACCCGGTGCAGCGCGAGGGCACGGAACTGCTGCTCGAATTCCTCGGCGAGGAAGACGGCACGGCCGCGCCCAGGCTCGCCCAGGTCCGCCCGGACCCGGACGAACTGAAGGACCTGTGGTTCCAGGCCACCGCGGCGCTCGAGCTGCTCGCCGCCGAGGGGCTCGCGCACGGCGACCTCTCGGCGTACAACCTGCTCGTGCACCGGGGCAGGCTGATGGTGATCGACCTGCCCCAGGTCGTCGACGTCGTCGCCAACCCCGGCGGCGCCGAGTTCCTGGCGCGGGACGTGCGCAACCTGGCCGGCTGGTTCCACGGCCGCGGCCTCGGCGAGCACGTCACGAGGACCGAAGAACTGCTCGCGGAGCTGGTTTCCGCGGCCGGTCTCAGCTGATTCCGGGGCGGCGTCGCGGCTGTGGTGCGGAACACTGCTGCGACGCCGCCCACAACCGGTGACCTCGATGCGTAGTCCCAGCTCCGGCTCGGGTACAGTGAACACAGACCGCAACCGGCGGCGTGGATGAGTTGGTGTCCGTCGCCTCCAGAGCCACCGAATGGCTCGCGGTGATCCGTAACCCCCAAGCGGCGCGCAGTGTCGGCAAGCGATGACACGGTGTGCCGGGTCCGTCCCTGTGAACGCCCATCGCACACCATCTTGCCCTGCCTGCGCGCGGGCAGCCCGGGCCTCCCTTGCGACGAACCACGTCCGAGAGGCATTTGTGACAGTCACGTTCAACTCCGGCCACTCCTCGACGTCCGCCCGCGCGGGCCGTCCCGACCACAAGCCGCGCCAGCGGCCTGCGGGCGGCGACATGCTGCGCGACGACGCCGTCGAGACCGTGGCCACCAAGACGTTCGCCCAGCTGGGCCTGCCGGAGCCGCTGCTCCGCGCGCTGGCCGAGGCGGGCATCAACCAGCCCTTCCCGATCCAGTCCGCGACCATCCCGGACGCGCTGGCCGGCCGCGACGTGCTGGGCCGCGCCCAGACCGGCTCCGGCAAGACCCTCGCCTTCGGCCTGGCCATGCTGGCCCGGCTCGACGGCGGCAAGGCCCGCCCGAAGCGCCCCCGCGCGCTGATCCTGGTCCCGACCCGCGAGCTGGCCATGCAGGTCGCCGACTCGCTGACCCCGCTGGCCAAGTCGCTCGGCCTGTGGTGCCGCACGGCCGTCGGCGGCATGGCCTTCGCCCGCCAGGCGGACGCGCTGTCCCGCGGCGTCGACCTGCTGATCGCCACGCCGGGCCGGCTGTCCGACCACGTCCGCCAGGGCACCGCGGCGCTGGGTGACTGCAACTTCATCGCCCTCGACGAGGCCGACCAGATGGCGGACATGGGCTTCATGCCGCAGGTCCGCGAGATCCTCGACCTGACCCCGCCGGGCGGGCAGCGGCTGCTGTTCTCCGCGACCCTCGACGGTGACGTCAACCGCCTGGTCAAGCAGTACCTGACCGACCCGGTCACGCACTCCGTCGCGCCGTCGACCGCCAGCGTGACGACCATGGACCACCACGTGCTCCAGGTTTCGCACCAGGACAAGCAGGACGTCATCACGCAGATCGGCGCCCGCGACGGCCGCACGATCATGTTCGTGCGCACCAAGCACCACGTCGACCGGCTCACCGAGCGGCTGCGCGAGCAGGGTGTGCACGCGGCGGCGCTGCACGGCGGCAAGACCCAGGGGCAGCGCAACCGCGTCCTCGCCGACTTCAAGGACGGCCTCACCCCGGTGCTGGTCGCCACGGACGTCGCCGCGCGCGGCATCCACGTCGACGACATCTCGCTGGTGCTGCACGTCGACCCGGCGGCCGACCACAAGGACTACCTGCACCGCGCCGGCCGCACCGCGCGCGCCGGGGCGTCCGGTGTGGTCGTCACGCTGGCGACGCACGACCAGCGCCGGATGGTCCGCCGGCTGACCGACCGCGCCGGCGTGCGCGCGGAGTCGACGACGGTCCGCCCGGGCGACGCCGAGCTGTCCCGCATCACCGGCGCCCAGGAGCCCAGCGGCGAGCCGGTCGTCGAGCGGCGGCGCGAGAACCCGCGTCGCAGCGGCGGCGGCTTCCGCGGTGACCGCGGCTTCGGTGGCGGCCGGGGCGGCGAGCGCGGCGGTTCGTACCGCGGCGAGCGCAGCTACGGCGATCGTGACCGCGGTGGCGAGCGCGGCGGCGACCGTGGTGGTTACCGCGGCGGCGACCGCGAAGGCCGTCCCGGCGGCTTCGGCGGCCGCGGCCGCCAGCCCCGCTCGGGCAACGGCGGTGGCTACGGCCGCCCGAGCCGTGGCCCGCGTCGCGGCTACGACAGCTGATCGTCCCCTTCGGAAGCCCCGGACCGCCCGGTCCGGGGCTTCCGGCGTTTCCCGGCCCGCTTGGCGGAGCTTCGAGGGGCGGATGGGAGACTGCGGGACGTGACTACGCCGCCGACGCCCCCGCCCGACGAGGTTTTCGACTGGCTCGACGCCGAGGCGGAGAAGCGGGCGAACGCCGGACTCGTGCGGCAGCTGCGGCCGCGTCCCGCGCAGGCCGACGAGCTGGATCTGGCCGGCAACGACTACCTCGGGCTGGCCCGCGACAAGCGCGTCGCCGGGGCCGCCGCGGCCGCCGCGCTGCGCTGGGGCGCCGGGGCGACCGGGTCCCGGCTGGTCACCGGATCGACCGAGCTGCACACCGAGCTGGAGATGGAACTCGCCCGGTTCTGCGGCGCACAGGCGGCGCTCGTGTTCTCCTCCGGGTTCGCCGCGAACCTCGGCGCGGTGACGGCGCTGTCCGGAGCCGAATCCGCGATCGTCACCGACAAGTACATCCACGCGTCGCTGATCGAAGGCTGCCGGCTGTCGCGGGCCGACGTCGCCGCGGTCGCGCACTCGACGCCGCCGGCGATCAAGCACGCGCTGGCGACCCGGCGCAAGCCGCGCGCGCTGGTGGTGACCGATTCGGTGTTCTCGGTCGACGGCGACCTGGCCCCGCTCGGCGAGGTGGCCGGCATCTGCCGTGAGCACGGCGCGGCACTGCTCGTGGACGACGCCCACGGCTTCGGTGTCCTGGGCGAGGGTGGCCGCGGCGCGGTCCACGCGGCCGGGCTGTCGGGTGCGCCCGACGTCGTCACGACGTTGACGCTGTCGAAGTCCCTTGGCGCCCAGGGCGGCGCGGTGGTCGGGCCGCGGCGGGTGATCAAGCACCTCGTGGACACGGCACGGAGCTTCATCTTCGACACGGCGCTGGCGCCCGCGAGCGCCGCGGCCGCGTTGGCGGCGTTGCACGCGCTGAAGGACGAGCCGGTGCTGGCGGAGAAGGTGGTCGAGAACGCCGGCAACCTGGCGATGTCGTTGAAGGCGGCCGGGCTGAAGGCGAGCCTGCCGGACGCCGCCGTGATCTCGGTTCAGGCGCCGTCCGCGGAGACGGCCGTGGGGTGGGCCGCGGCGTGTGCGGAGCAGGGCATCCGCGTCGGGTGCTTCCGGCCGCCGTCGGTTCCGGACGGCATCTCGCGGCTGCGGCTGACGGCGCGGGCCGACCTCACGGAAGCCGACGTGGACCGCGCGGTGAAGGTGATCACCGCGACGGCCCCGCGCGGCGCGATCGCCTGATCGGCGGGTTCACGGGCGGCGGCGCATCCTGATGTGCGGGATTCCGTCGTCATCGGTGTACTCGGGACCTTCCGCGATGAAGCCGTAGCGGGCGTAGAAGCCTTGGACGTAGGTCTGGGCGTCCAGGACGTACTCGCCCGGGACCGTCAGGGCCGCGTCCATCAGGCGGGCCGCCAACCCGGCACCGCGGGCGGGGGCGGCCGTGACCACGCGGCCGATGCGGCGGATGCCGCCGGGGTCGAGCAGCACCCGCAGGTACGCCAGGACCGCGCCGTCGTCGTCGAACCACAGGTGGCGGGTGTCCGGGAGCAGGTCCCGGCCGTCGAGCTCCGGGTACGCGGCCTTCTGCTCCACGACGAACACGTCGACGCGCAGGCGGAGGATGTCGTGCAGCTGGGCCGCGGTCAGCTCGGGACCGGTGGCGTCGTGCAGGGTCGGCATACCCCTGCTTAGCACGCTCAGCCGAGGAGGCGGGGCCTGGCCTGGGCCTCGATGTCGTTGACGTACTCCGAGACGCGCGTGTAGACACCCGGCCGGTTCGCCTTCGCGCAGCCGTCGCCGAAGGAGACGATGCCGATCAGCGTGTCGCCGACCACGAGCGGGCCGCCGGAGTCGCCCTGGCAGGCGTCGACGCCGCCCTCGGCGTAGCCCGCGCACACCATGGTCCGCTGGTCGTAGACGTCGTAGTCGGCGCGGCATTCGGCGTCCGACACCACCGGGACCTGGGCGCTGCGCAGGTAGTCGGAACGGGCGCCGCCGTCGGCGATGCGGCCCCAGCCGAGCACGGTCGCCTTGGTGCCCTTGTCGTACAGCCGCGCGTCGTTGCCGTCGGGCAGCTTCGCGGGCCGGTAGTCGAACTGGCCGCGGACGGTGAGCACGGCGATGTCGCCGCCCTGCGTCGGGTCGGTGTAGCCCTGGGCGACCCAGACCTTCGAGACGCCGAGCACCTGACCTTCGGCGGTGCGCTTGTCCTCGCGGCCGGCCACCACGCGGATGTCCTGCTTCGCCACCGCCTTGGCACAGTGCGCGGCCGTCGCGACCGACGTGGAGCTGACGATCACCGCGCCGCAGAACTGGTTGCCGCCCGCGTCGGTCAGGTACACCGCGTACGGGTGGTCGGACAGGGAAGCCCGCTGGCCGCCGACGATCCGCGCCTGGTTGCCGGACCCGGCCGCGCCGGAATCCGCCGCCGCCGTGCCCACCACGACCGGGACGGCGACCGCGGCGACCGCGAGGAGCACGCCGCTCGCGAACAGCAGGGAACGACGGGACTTCACGGACATGGGTCTTCCCCTCTTCGGCACAGCACAGGGCAGAGCACTCGGCACCCGGACAACTCCGGTGCGTGAACGACGTGCGCTCATTACCCTAATCCGAGGGGGCCCAAAACGGTGTCACTGGAACGGGTGGACTCCGCGCTCACCCAGCGCTTCTGCCAGGCTCGCCCCCTGCGACGGAGAGCGACGGCGGCGTGGTGGGCGGTCCCGGCCCTCGCGCTGGCGGCGTGCTCGGCGGAAGCGCCGCCTGCGCCTTCGGCCCCGACGTCGACGACGGTCGCGGCGAGCACCACGGCCGGACAGCCGCCGTCGAGCGCGCCCGCCGTCACCTGGCGGGTGGGTGCCCGGCCGCTCCCCCGCCGTCCCGACGGCTTCGGCCAAATCGAGCCGACGCCACCCGAACTAGTGAATCGGGCACTTCCGACAAAAGACTTCCTGCCGCCGCCGGCGGGTGCCGGCTACGCTTCGACGATCAGCGTCGTGCCCGCCGACGTCCTCGCGCGCAGCACGTGGCAGCCCGCCTGCCCCGTCAAGGCAGGCGACCTCCGCTCCCTGACGATGTCCTTCTGGGGCTTCGACGGCCGCGCGCACACCGGCGAAATGCTGGTGAACGCCCGCGGGGCGGCCGACGGGCAGCCGACCTGGTCGGCGCACGCCTCCGGGCTCGCCGTGGACGTCAACCCGTTCTGCAACCCCTACACCCGGGGCGACCTGGTGCTGCCCGAGCTGGCCTCGGCGTACGTCGACCGCTCGCGCAAGCGGCCCGGCATGGTCCTGGCCGGCGACGCGACCGTGCGCGCGTTCGCGGCGATCGGATGGCGCTGGGGCGGGAACTGGCGCAGCCCGACCGACCGGATGCACTTCACCGCGACCGGCCGTTGACCACGTAATACGACGTTAAGCACAACGGGGAACACGCGCTGCGCGGCAACGGTTGGCTAGGGTGAATCGACCGGACCGAACCCCGCGGAGGATGCAGTGCCCCACTACGACCTGGTGATCGTCGGGACGGGATCGGGGAACTCGATCCTCGGCCCCGGTTTCGCCGGCAAGAAGACGGCGATCGTGGAGAAGGGCACTTTCGGCGGCACCTGCCTCAACGTGGGCTGCATCCCGACGAAGATGTTCGTGTACGCCGCCGACGTGGCGTACACGCCTTCGCACAGCGCGAAGTACGGAGTCGACGAAGAGCTGAAGGGCGTGCGCTGGCGAGACGTCCGTGACCGCGTCTTCGGCCGGATCGACCCGATCGCCGAGGGCGGCGCGGAGTACCGCCGCAACCACGAGGACAACGCGAACGTCGACGTCTTCGAGGGCACCGGCCGCTTCACCGGGCACAAGGAGCTGCGTGTCAGCTTCGCCGACAGCCGCCCCGACGAGGTGCTGACCGCCGACAAGTTCGTGCTCGCCGCGGGTGGCCGTCCGGTCATCCCGGAGATCCCGGGCCTGGACGGCGTCGAGTACCATACCTCCGACACCGTGATGCGCCTCGACGAGCTGCCCGAGCGCATCGTGATCCTGGGCGGCGGGTACATCGCGGCCGAGTTCGCGCACGTCTTCGCCTCGTTCGGCGTGCACGTCACGCTGGTCAACCGCTCCGGGCGGCTGCTGCGCTCGGAGGACGAGGACGTCAGCGCGCGCTTCACCGAGCTGGCCGCCGAGCGGTTCGACGTCCGCCTCGACCGCAAGACCGTCCGGGCGCGCAAGACGGACGGCGGCATCGCGCTGGACCTCGAAGGCCCGCAGGGCGCCGAGACCGTCGAGGGCGACGTGCTGCTGATCGCCACCGGCCGGAAGCCGAACTCCGACCTCCTCGACGTCACCGCGACGGGTGTGACCACAATGGACAGTGGGCACGTCGTGGTCGACGACCACCAGCAGACCGTGGTCGAGGGCATCTACGCCCTCGGTGACCTGTCGTCGCCGCACGAGCTCAAGCACGTCGCGAACCACGAAGCCCGCGTGGTGCAGCACAACCTGCTGCACCCGGAGGAACGGATCACCGCCGACCACCGGTTCGTGCCGCACGCGGTCTTCACCCACCCGCAGGTGGCTTCGGTGGGGCTCACCGAGCAGAAGGCCCGCGAGCTCGGCGTGTCCTATGTGGTCTCGAAGCAGGACTACGCCGGGATCGCCTACGGCTGGGCGATGGAGGACACGACGGGCTTCGCGAAGCTCCTGGCCGACCCGGCGACCGGGCAGCTGCTCGGCGCGCACATCATCGGCCCGCAGGCGTCGTCGGTGATCCAGCCGCTCATCCAGGCGATGAGCTTCGGCCTCGACGCGCGCAGCATGGCGCGTGGCCAGTACTGGATCCACCCGGCGATGCCGGAGCTGGTCGAGAACGCGCTGCTCAACCTGCCGCTGGACTGAACCTCCGCGGGCCGGGCCCCCCCCCCCCCGCGGCTCAGGCTTTTTTTGCGTTGAAAAGCGCCATCATATGGCGGTTACCCCACGAGTTCATGTCGCACCATCTGCGGGTGCGGCTCTGGCTGGTGTCGAAGAACGCGGCCCGGCAGGTCGGCGAGGCGCACAGGGCCAGTCTTCCGTCTCGCTCGCCGGCGACGATGCCGATCGCGTCGGCGGCGATCACGCCGAGGGCGTCTTCCACGCAGCCGATCCGCCATAGCCGCTTGCCCTCGGCCGTCAGGACGGCCGCGGCCCGGCCCTGGCCGCTGCGGTCGTTGATGATCCGGACCGCGTCCGCCGGGAGCGGGTCCCCGAGCGCGGCCGCGGTCGCGGTGGCGTGGATCGCCTCCCTCAGTTCCCGGGCGAGGTCGTGCTGGGCCGTGGTGCAGGAATCCACGGCGAGACCGCTCACCGCCAGCCAGTCGGCGAGCCGCCGCGGCGTCGGAACGCGCTCCACAGCCTCGCCCTGACGCTCGGTCAGCGTCGCCGTGAAGCTGGTCGCCAGCACGCTACCGAGGCGGAATTCGGGGAATTCGGCACGCATGGAACCACCTTAGCCGGTTGCCTGCCGGCGCGACGCCGTGTTAGAACCGTCTTAGCCGGTTCCGGCAAGGTCAGGAGGTCTCATGCTCCGTCTCACCAGCGACTTGCACGCATTCGAAGCCCGCGCACCCGAAGCCGAACTCGACGATCTGCGCGCCCGGCTGGCCGCCGCGCGGCTGCCGGAAGCCGAGACGACAGAGCGCCGGTGGGCGCAGGGCGTGCCGCTCGCCGACCTCGTCGACGTCGTGGACTACTGGCGCACCGGGTACGACTGGCGGTCGTTCGAAGACCGCCTCGACCGGATCGGCCAGTTCCGCACGACCGTCGACGGTCTGGGCATCCACTTCCTGCACCGCCGGTCCCCGCGCCCGGACGCCACTCCCCTGCTGATGACACACGGCTGGCCGGGCAGCGTCGCCGAGTTCGTCGATGTCATCGACGAACTGGCCGACCCGGCGGACACCGAGGCGCCGGCGTTCCACGTCGTGGCGCCGTCGCTGCCCGGCTTCGGGTACAGCGACAAGCCGGCCACTACCGGGTGGGGCACCGAAAAGATCGCGGCCGCCTGGGTGGAACTGATGGGCAGGCTCGGCTACGCCACGTTCGCCGCCCACGGCGGCGACTGGGGCGGCAACATCACCACGGTGCTCGGCGGCCGGTTCCCGGCGCACGTCCTCGGCATCCACACGACGTTCGCGCAGGGGCTGCCCGGGGCGACGACGGACGGGCTGACCGCGGTCGAACGCCGGTGGGCCGAGGAAACCCACCATTTCTGGCACCACCGCGCGGCGTACGCGAAGCAGCAGGCGACCCGGCCGCAGACCATCGGCTACGCACTCGTCGACTCACCGGCCGGGCTGCTCGCCTGGATCCTCGACAAGTTCGCCGAGTGGTCCGACACCGAGGACAGCCCGTTCGAGACGATCTCCCGTGACCGCGTCCTCGACAACGTCACCCTGTACTGGCTGACGCGGTCCGGCGCCTCGGCGGCCCGCATCTACTACGAGAGCCACAACTCGCTCGACCCCGATCTCCGGGTCGACGTCCCCGCGGCCATCACGACGTACCCCCACGACATCGAGAAGTACCCGCGGCCCTGGGCGCAGGAGCGATACCGGCAGATCGTCCGCTGGCGGGAGCCCGAACGCGGTGGGCACTTCCCGTCGCTGGAGGTCCCCGAGTACTTCGTCGACGATCTGCGAGAGGGCCTCGCGGCCGTGCTGGCCGCTCGCCGGTGAATCAGACGAAGCGGTGGCGGCCGGCGAAGGCGCCGAACGTCAGTTGGACCACGAGCAGACCGAGCAGCATGGCCAGCGGCACGGTCCAGCCGCCCGCGAGGTCGTGCAGCAGGCCGAACAGGAACGGCCCCAGCGCGGCGAAAAGGTAGCCGAAGCCCTGAGCCATCCCGGACAGCCGGGCGGTGTCGGCGCCGGTCCGCGCGCGCAGCGCGATCACGGTCAGGGCCAGCGAGAACGTGCTCATCCCGAGCCCGACGAGGATGCTCCAGAGCAGCGGCGACCACGACGGCGCGAGCATCAGCCCGATGGTCCCGGCGACGCCGAAGACGCCCAACCCGACGATCCACGGGCTCTGCCCGCGCCGCCGGGCCGCCATCGGCGCGACGACGAGGCTGATCGGCACGGCGATCAGCGAAACCAGGCCGAACAGCAGCCCGGCGTCGTCGCGCGGCACGCCCGCGTCCATCAGCACCTGCGGGAACCAGCCCATCGCCGCGTAGGCGTAGAACGCCTGCAGGCCGAAGAAGCCCGTGACGATCCAGGCGAGCCGGTTGCGCAGCAGCGACCGGCCGCCCGCGGCGCCGTCGGCGGGCCGCGGTGTCCGGCCGGTGCCGCGGGCTGCGAAAATCCACGCCAGCAGCGCGACGACCGCGAGCACGGCCCAGCTGCCCAGCGCCGGGCGCCAGCCGCCGAGGGCGTCGCCGAGCCGGGGGGTCACCGCCGAGCCGAGGGCGCCCCCGCCCTGCAGCGCGGCGGTGTAGACGCCGGTCAGCACGCCGATGCGAGCCGGGAAGGAGTCCTTGATGACGACCGGGATGAGCACGTTGACCAGGGCGATCCCGGCGGTGGCGACGAGCGTGCCGCCGAGCACCACGGCCGGGCCGTCGAGCACGCGCAGCACGAGGCCGGCGGCGAGGGCGGCCAGCGCGATCGCGATGGCGGCGCCGATCCCGGCCCGGCGCGCGAGCAGCGGCGCGGCCAGCCCGGCGCCGGCGAAGCAGAGCGTCGGCAACGTCGTGAGCACGCCGGCCCAGACGCCGGACGTGCCCAGGTCCTGGCGCATTTCGGCGAGCATCGGCCCGACGCCGGTGATGGCCGGGCGCAGGTTGAGGGCGGTGAGCACCACCGCGACCGCGAGCAGCGCCCCGGCGGCGACCACGCCGGGCGTCCGGATCTCGGTGGCGCCGTCCAGTTCGAGTTCACGCTGTTCGACGGGCATGCCCGCTACTCTCTCATACGTAGGATGATTGGATGAAGGGATAATCCTGTGCCTCTGGCCACCACGCGCCGGGCCGGCCTCGTCGACCAGGTCATCGAGCAGCTGCGGACCGCGGTCACGCAGGGCGAATGGCCGATCGGCGAGCGCATCCCGACCGAGACCGCGCTCGTCGAGCAGCTCGGCGTCGGGCGCAACACCGTCCGCGAAGCCGTCCGCGCGCTCGCGCACACCGGTCTCCTGGAGGTCCGGCAGGGCGACGGCACCTACGTGCGCGCCACGAGCGAGGTGTCCGGCGCGATCCGCCGGCTCTGCGGCTCGGAGCTGCGCGAGGTCCTGCAGGTCCGGCGCACGCTGGAGGTCGAGGGCGCCCGCCTCGCGGCCATCGAGCGGACCGAAGAAGAGGTCGCCGAGCTGTGGTCGCTGCTCGGCCGCCGCGAGGTCGAGCTGCGCGAAGGACGCTGGCAGGACTTCGCCCGCACGGATGCCGAATTCCACTGCGCGGTCGTCGGCGCCGGGCACAACCGGCTGCTGACCGAGCTCTACCGCGGCCTGACCGAGGTCATCGCGGCGAGCATCGCGACGACGTCCAGCATCGCGCCGGGGGCGAACCATTCGCCGGAAATCGGCCACGAAGGCCTCGCGCAGGCCATCGCCGACCGAGATCCGGACCGCGCCGCCGCCGAGGCCTGTGGGTTCCTCGACGAGCTCCTGGAGCGCATAGAACGCTCCTGACCTGCGACTTCACCCGCCGACGACCCTTAAGGGTGCCATTTCAGGGTTGTCGTGGCACCACCGTGGTGCCACAGTAGTGCCATGGACCTGACGCCCTTCGTGGACAGCCTCCGCCGCGAGTTCGCGGTAGCCGCCGAGGCGGCCGGCGAGGACGCTGTCGCCCTGGCCGAGCGGCTGGCCTCCCCCCTGGAGTCCGCCATCCGGCTCACCTTGCTCGACGCGCTGTCGGCCGCGGCCGACGAGATCACCCGCGACCTCGCTCCCGGCTCCGTCGAAGTACGCCTTCGCCGCCGTGAAGCGGAGTTCGCGGTCGCCCTGCCCACCGCGCCCGAACCGGCCCCCGACGAAGCACCACCGCCGCCGCCCGAGGCCGACGACGGCGCCGTCTCCCGGATCAACCTGCGGCTCCCCGACCAGCTGAAGCAGCGGGTCGAGGAGGCCGCGAGCCGCGACCGGCTCTCCATCAACGCCTGGCTCGTCCGGGCCGCGAACACCGCACTCGGCGCGGACGCGAGCAGGCCCACGTACCGCCGTTCCGTCTACGGCGAGAAGTACACCGGCTGGGTTCGCTGACCCGCCTGCGCTGACCAGCAAAAACACTCTCACCGCACCCCAGGAGGGCGCAGCCATGCCATTTTTCGCCACCCCCGAGCCGATCACGGCCACGCTCGACGTCAGCGTGGCCGACGTCCGGATCGTCGCCGGCGACCGCACCGAAACCACCGTCGAGGTCCAGCCGGCCGACCCCGGCGACACCGAGGACGTCAAGGCCGCCGCGAAGACCCGCGTCGAGTTCGCCGACGGCGAGCTGCTGGTCAAGGGCCCGAAGTACACCACCAAACTGTGGGGCAAGGGCGGCGCGCTGCACGTCACGGTCGAGCTGCCGGCCGGCTCCCGCGTCAAGGCGACGTCCGCGATGGGTGACGTCCACGTCACCGGCCGCCTCGGTGACAGCCGGCTCAAGACGTCCGTGGGCAACATCCACCTCGACGAGACCTCGCGGCTGGAAGCGAACACCGCGACCGGTGACGTCTTCGTCGACCGGGCCACCGGGCACGCCGAGGTCGGCACCGGCTCCGGCGAGCTGCGGATCCGCGAGATCGACGGCACCGCCGTGCTGAAGAACTCCAACGGCGAGACCCGCGTCGGCGAGGTGACCGGCGACCTGCGCGTCAGCACGGCCAACGGCGACATCGTGGTCGACGTCGCCCACGCCGGCGTCCACGCGAAGACCGCCGCCGGCGACATCCGGCTCGGCGAGGTCATCCGCGACCGGGTCGTCCTCGAGACCGCCGTCGGCGAGATCGAGGTCGGCATCCGCGAGGGCAGTGCCGCGTGGCTGGAGCTGAACTCGCTGACCGGCTCCGTGCGCAACACGCTCACGCCGTCCGACGGGCCGGGCGGCACCACCGAGACCGTCGAGGTCAAGGCCCACACCTACACCGGCGACATCGTCATCCGCCGGGCCTGAAATCCACACACAGACAGGGGAAATCCCATGCCGGACGCCATCGTGGCCGAGGGACTGGTCAAGAAGTACGGGAAGGTCACCGCGCTCGACGGGATGTCGCTGCGGGTCCCCGAGGGCACGGTGCTGGGGGTGCTCGGGCCGAACGGCGCCGGGAAGACCACCACCGTCCAGATCCTCACGACGCTGCAGAAGCCGGACGCGGGCCGCGCGACGGTCGCCGGGTTCGACGTCGTGAAGGACGCGCACGAGCTGCGCTCGCACATCGGCGCCTCGGGCCAGTACGCCGCCGTCGACCAGGAGCTGACCGGGGCCGAGAACCTCGAGATGGTCGGGCGGCTCTACCACCTGGGCACCAAGCGGGCCAAGGCCCGCGGCCGGGAGCTGCTCGCCCGGTTCAGCCTGGAGGACGCCGCCGACCGCCCGGTGAAGGGCTACTCCGGCGGCATGCGGCGCCGGCTCGACCTGGCCGGCGCGCTCGTGGCCAACCCGCCGGTGCTGTTCCTCGACGAGCCCACCACCGGGCTCGACCCGCGGGCCCGCACCGAGCTGTGGGACGTCATCACCGAGCTGGTCGCGGGCGGCACCACGCTGCTGCTGACCACCCAGTACCTCGAAGAGGCCGACCGGCTGGCCGACAGCATCGCCGTCGTCGACCACGGGCGCGTGATCGCCCGCGGCACCGCCGACGAGCTCAAGGACCTCGTCGGCGGCGAGCGGATCGAGCTGACCGTCGGCACCCACGACGACGTCCTCGTGGCCCGCCGCGCCCTGGCCCGGCTGGCCAGCGGCGAGCCGCAGGCCGAGGCCTTCCGGCTCACCGTGCCCGTGACCCACGGCGCGAAAGCGCTTACCGAAGCCCTGGCGATCCTCGCCGCGGAAGGCGTCGACGTCCGCGACGTCGGTGTCCGCCGCCCCACCCTCGACGACGTTTTCCTCACCCTGACCGGCCACGAGACGGCCGAACCCGCGAAGGAGGCCGTGTGATGAACGCGGTGCAGATGGCCGTCACCGACGGCGTGACCGTGGCCAAGCGCAACTCGATCAAGATCCTCCGGTCGCTGGACCTGCTCGGGTCCATCGTGTTCATGCCGGTGATGTTCGTGCTGCTGTTCGGCTACGTGTTCGGCAGCGTGATCGACATCCCCGGGATGTCCTACCGCGAGTTCATGCTGCCGGGGATCTTCGTCCTCGCGGTGGCGATGGGCAGCATCGTCACCGGCTACGGCCTGACCGACGACCTGCAGAAGGGCATCATCGACCGGTTCCGCTCGCTGCCGATGTCCCCGGCCGCGGTGCTGATCGGCCGCACCACGGCGGACCTGATCCTCAACGTGACGAGCCTGCTCATCATGGGCCTCGTCGGCCTGCTGGTCGGCTGGCGCATCCACACCGGCGTTTTCGAGGCGCTGGGTGGCGTGCTCCTGCTGCTCGCGTTCGCCTACGCGCTGTCGTGGGTGATGGGCACGCTCGGCCTGGCCGTGCGCAAGCCCGAGGTGTTCAACAACGTCTCGAGCGTGGCGATCTTCCCGCTGACGTTCCTGGCCAACACGTTCGTCGACAGCGGCCGCCTGCCCACCCCGCTGCGGGTGATCGCGGACTGGAACCCGGTGTCGGCGATCACCCAGGCGTCACGGGAGCTGTTCGGCAACACCAGCGCCGCCATACCGGTGCACGGCGCCTGGCCGATGCAGCACGCCGTGCTCGCCTCGGTGCTGTGGATCGCGGTGCTGCTGGTGATCTTCGTGCCGCTTTCGGTGCGCTGCTACAAGAAGGCCACCAGCCACTGACTCAGGGCAGCGTGAGGATCTCGCTGCCGTCGGCCGTCACCACGAGGGTGTGCTCGAACTGGGCCGTCCACTTCTTGTCCTTCGTGGTGACGGTCCAGTCGTCGGCCCAGATGTCGTAGTCGATGGTGCCCAGGGTGATCATCGGCTCGATCGTGAAGGTCATGCCCTCCTCGATGATCGTGTCGACGGAGGGCTCTTCGTAGTGCAGGACCGTCGGCGGGGTGTGGAACGCCGGGCCGACGCCGTGGCCGGTGAAGTCGCGGACCACGCCGTAGCCGAACCGCTTGGCGTAGGACTCGATCACCCGGCCGATGACGTTCAGCTGCCGGCCCGGGCGGACCGCCTTGATCGCCCGCAGCGTCGCCTCGCGGGTGCGCTCCACCAGCAGGCGGGCCTCCTCGGAGACGTCGCCGGCCAGGAAGGTCGCGTTCGTGTCGCCGTGGACGCCGCCGATGTAGGCGGTGACGTCGATGTTGCAGATGTCGCCGTCCTCGATCACCGTCGAGTCCGGGATGCCGTGGCAGATCACCTCGTTGAGCGAGGTGCAGCACGACTTCGGGAAGCGGCGGTAGCCCAGCGTCGAGGGGTAGGCGTGGTGGTCGAGCAGGAACTCGTGCACCACCTTGTCGATGTCGTCCGTGGTGGCACCCGGCTTGACGGCCTTGCCGCCCTCCTCCAGGGCCTGGGCGGCGATGCGGCTCGCGACCCGCATCTTCTCGATCACCTCGGGCGTGCGCACGCCGTTGCCGGTGTCCCGCTTCGGCGCCGGCTTGTCCACGTACTCGGGACGGGCGATGGAACTGGGGACGTCACGGCGCGGCGTCTGGACGCCGGGAACGAGCGGGGCACGAACGGACATGCCCCCACCTTACGACGGCCTCCTCAGCCGATCCCCGCCAGGAACCGGTGGGCGGCCTGCACCGCCGGTTTGGAGGACCCGGCTTCGGTCAGGAGCACGGCGAACGCCAGGTCGCCGCGGTAGCCGACGAACCAGCCGTGCGAACGGGAGCCGTCGCCGAACTGGGCCGTGCCGGTCTTGCCCGCGACGTCGGGGATGTCCCGCAGCCCGGTCGCGGTGCCCGCGGTGACGACCTCCCGCATCATCCCGCGTAGCGCGTCGAGGACTTCTCGCGACGGCGGGTCGCCGACGTTCTCCGTGGTCGCCGGCATGCCCTTGACGATCGACGGCGACGGCACCTTCCCGGCCTGCACGGTGGCCGCGACCAGCGCCAGGCCGAACGGGCTGGCGACCACCCGGCCCTGGCCGAAGCCGTTTTCCGCCCGCTGGACGGCCGAGTCGCTGGCCGGGACGTCCCCGGTGACCGTGGTCAGGCCCGGCACGACGAAGTCGGCGCCGAGGCCGAAGGAGCGGGCGGTGTCGGTGAGCGACGGCCCCGGCAGGCTCGCGGCGAGCCGGGCGAAGGTCGTGTTGCAGGACCGCGCGAACGCCGTCTTCAGCGGCACCCGGCCCAGGTCGAACCGGCCTTCGTTCGGCACGACGCGGTTTTCGATCGTCGTCGTCCCGGGGCAGCCGACCGCGCTGCCCGCGTCGGCCTCCCCCGCCGACAGCGCGGCCGCGGCCGTGACGATCTTGAACGTCGACCCCGGCGGGTACCGCCCGGACAGCGCCAGCGAGCCTTCCTCGTCGGCGGCGTCGTTCTGCGCCACGGCGAGGATGTCCCCGCTCGACGGCTGGATCGCGACCAGCGCGGCCGGGTAGGGCTCGGTGTCGAGCGCCTTCTCGGCGGCGGCCTGCAGCTTCGCGCTGAGTGTGCTGGTGACGGCGGGCGCGGGCCGCGGCGGCTCGGCCCTGAGCTCGGACACCTCGCCGCCGGTGACGTCGCGGGTGACGATCCGCCAGCCCGCCGCCCCGGCCAGCTGCTGCTCGACCAGCGCCCGGATACCCGGCAGGACCTGCTGCCCGGACCCGCGGGTCACCGGCAGCAGCCGCTCCTGGCTGGCGAAGCGGACGCCCGGCAGGTCGTAGATCGCCGACTTGACGCGCTGGTAGTCACCCGCGCGCAGGGTGATCACCGGGTAGGCGTCGCCGGGCTTGGTCTTGTTCATCCCGTCGAGCACGGACCGGCCGGTGACCGACGGCTCGTAGCGGTGCAGTGCCTTGGCGAGGGTGCCGGCGACCGCACTCGCGTCGCCGGTCTTCTGCGGATCGACGACCACGCCGATGACGGTCTGCGGACGCATCAGCGGCACGCCGTCGCGGTCGAGCACCGGTGCCGTCTCCGGCAGCTGGGGCAGCATGCCCAGGGTCTGGCCGACGGCCAGCTGCGGGTGCACGACCGTCGGCTGCCAGTGCACCTGCCAGCCGTTCTCGGCCGCCCGCAGCTGGGCGTCGGCGCGGTAGGACCAGGTGCGGCCGTGCGGCAGGTGCCAGGTCAGCCGGTAGCTGGCGGTCACGACGTCGCCTTCCGGCTGCTTGACCTCTTCTTCGTCGACGTCGAGGCCCTCGGGCTCGAGCACACCGCGGACCTGGGCGAGGACGGTCTTCGCGGCTTCGGGCGAGTCGGTGTTCGCCGCCGCGGCGGCGACGTCCCCGGCCGCGACGGCGTCCAGGAAGGCGGAGAGGGCGTCCTCGGGGCCGTCGCCCGAGCACCCGGCCGTGGTCGCGGCGGCGAGCAGCAGCACCGCGAGCGCACTGCGACGTCGACGTGCACTCATGGCCGGATGATGCCTGGTCAGAGCGGTGTCGCGGGCGGTGAAACACCGCCACGGAAGAGTGGTTAGAACAGCACCGTCGCGTACTGGCCGACCTGCTTGAACCCGATTTTGCGGTAGGCCGCGAGGGCGGGGGCGTTGAAGGCGTTGACGTAGAGGCTGGCGGTGCGGCCGAGGCCGCGGACGAGCCGGTTGACCACCGCGGCGGTGCCGGCGGTGCCCAGCCCGTCGCCGCGGCGCCCGGGGTGCACCCAGACGCCCTGGATCTGCCCGACGGTGGCCGACATGGCGCCGATCTCGGCCTTGAAGACGACCTCGCCGTCCTCGAAGCGGGCGAACGCGCGGCCGGCACCGATCAGCTCGGTGACCCGGGCGCGGTAGCTGGCGCCGCCGTCGCCGCTGCGCGGGTCGACGCCGACCTCCTCGATGAACATCGAGACGGCCGCGGGCAGGTACCGCTCCAGTTCGTCCGGCCGGACGGGCCGGACCAGCGGATCGGCGGCGACGAGCGGGGTGCTGTCGAGGGCCATCAGCGGCTGGTCGTCGCGCACTTCGCGGGCCGGGCCCCACTCGCCTTCGAGTTCGTCCCACAGGCCGAGGACCTGCTCGGCCGGACCGACGAGGGAGGAGCAGGTGCGTTGCCTTCTCAGTGCCCGGTCGGCGAAGGAGCGCAACGCGGGCGCGTTGCCGCGCAGCGGGATGAGGTTCGGCCCGGAAAAGCACAGCCCTTGGAGCCGTCCGGCCCGGACCGGACGGCTGTCGGCGGCCCAGAGCTCACCACCGAGCCGCCACGGGTCGAGGCCCGCGGCCTCGACCCGGGCGCTGACCATGCAGCTGCCCACCGGGTCGGCGGCCAGCGCGGCACGAACCGCCGGATAGTCCCGATCGTCGAGCAGCCGTGCACCTGCAAGCCGCAACACGGGCTCCAGGGTGCCAGATTCGGCCGGTAAACGGAACGCGAGGCCGTCGACACGGTGAGATGAACACCCGCGCCGGCCGTCCCGGGCAGAATCGGGGACATGCAGCGCTACACGTACAAGGTCGTCGAGGTCCGGGAGAAGCTGGTCGGGGGCAAGATGTCGGGCGCCAAGCTCGAGAAGCTGCTCAACGACCACGCGTCCGACGGGTGGCAGCTCAAGGCCATCACGGCCACCGAGGTGAAGGGACGCGTCGGCCCCGGCGGGGTCGACGGCCTGCTGGTGACCTTCGAGCGGCCGGTGCGGTAGCCGGGCGCGTCCGGTCAGGCCGCGCCGCGGTAGGTGCCGACCGTCCAGGAGTTGCCCTCCGGGTCGCGGAGGCTGAACGTGTGCGAGCCGTAGTCGGTGTCCGTCAGCTCGGCCGTGATCTCCGCGCCGGCGCGCTTCACCCGCGCGTGGATCTCGTCGACCTTGTCCGACACCACGTATACCGCGGCCGCACCCGGCTTCATCGCGTCGTGGACGCCGTCCGGAGGGCGGACGCTGCCCAGCATCACCGCGCCGCCCTCGGGCCAGCGCAGCTCCGCGTGCGCGATGAGGTCGCCCTCGGGCACCACCAATGCCTCGGTGAAACCCAGGACGTCGACGAGGAAACGGACCGCGGCCGGGGCGTCGTCGTACCGGAGAGCGGGCCAGACGTTCGGTTCGGGAGTCATGCGGTCAGCTTCGCGCCACCTCCGTCTCCTCGTCTTGGAGGAACGGGAGCTCCTCGGCGATCCACGTGCCCGGCGTGCAGCCCGCCAGCGCACGCCACTCGTTGGTCAGGTGCGCCTGGTCGTAGAACCCGCACTCCGCCGCCAGCGCCGCCAGGTCCGCCCGCCCCTGCCGCAGCAGGCTCCCGGCCCGCTCGAACCGCAGCACGCGCGCCGCCTGCTTCGGCGTCAGCCCCAGCTCCGTGCGGAACCGCTCGCCCAGGTGCCGCCGGCTCCAGCCGACCTCCTCGGCGAGCTCCGCGACGCGCACCTGGCCGCCGGCGCCGCGCAGCCGGCGCCACGCCTGGCCCAGCTCGGGTGGCGGCACCACCGGCTCGACGGCCCGGGTGGCCAGGACGTCGTCGAGCAGCGCGAACCGCTCGCGCCAAGGCAGCTCCCGCAGCCTGTCCGGCAACCAGCCGAGCCCGAAGTCGGCGAGGTCGGCCACCTCGCCGCTCAGCTCGGCCGCCGTCACGCCGAACAGCGTCCGCACGCCCAGCGGGTCGAGCTCCAGCTGCAGGCCCTCCTGCACGCTGTCCTGCCGGATCAGCACCGCGCGCGTGTGGAGCCCGCCGACCAGCGCCTGCAGGCTGTGGCCGGCCATCCGCACCGGCCCGGCGAGGCTGATGACGAGCGTCACATGCCGGGACGGCAGGCCGCGGTGGACGGCCAGCGTGACGTCGTCCTGGGCATACCCGACATAGCGCGCGACCAGGGGCCGCACCACCGGGTGCGGCTCGCGAATGGCCCAGGTCACGCTCACGAATGCCAGCGTAATCGTCACCACCGACAGTTTCCGGGTCTGATAACACGGACGTGCGTCCCCACCGCGGAAGGAACCACCCGATGACGATCCAGGAGCAGGCGCAGCAGCTGGAGCTGCTCGCCGACCAGGTGCCGACCGGCATCGCGCTCGCCACGAAGAGCGACCTCGAAGACCTCCAGGCCCAGGTGCTGGGCCTGCTCGGGGAGACGTCCACCGCGACCGCGATCCAGGGCGCCATCCAGCTCGCTTCCCAGCAGATCGACGAGGTCGCGGCCGCGCTGGAGAACGTCCGCCTGCAGATCCGCGACGCCGCCCAGCACCACCTCCAGGGCTGAAACGCGCCGAAGCCCTCCTCACCGGCCGGTGAGGAGGGCTTCGGCGGAAGAACTCAGCCGGCGGTGACCACCGGCGCACCCTCGCCGAGGGACTCGCCGGCCTCTTCGGCGATGCGCATGGCCTCTTCGATGAGCGTCTCGACGATCGCGTGCTCGGGCACGGTCTTGATGACCTCGCCCTTGACGAAGATCTGGCCCTTGCCGTTGCCCGACGCCACTCCCAGGTCGGCCTCGCGGGCCTCGCCGGGGCCGTTCACGACGCAGCCCATGACGGCCACGCGCAGCGGGATCTCCATGCCCTCGAGCCCGGCGGTGACCTGCTCGGCGAGCGTGTAGACGTCGACCTGCGCGCGCCCGCACGACGGGCACGACACGATCTCCAGCTTGCGCTGCTTGAGGTTCAGCGACTGCAGGATCTGGATGCCGACCTTGACCTCTTCGACCGGCGGCGCGGACAGCGAGACGCGGATCGTGTCGCCGATGCCCTGGCGCAGCAGCGCGCCGAACGCGACGGCCGACTTGATCGTGCCCTGGAACGCCGGGCCGGCCTCGGTCACGCCGAGGTGCAGCGGGTAGTCGCACTGCTCGGCGAGGATCTCGTAGGCGCGCACCATGACCACCGGGTCGTTGTGCTTCACCGAGATCTTGATGTCGTGGAAGTCGTGCTCGGCGAACAGCGACGCCTCCCACAGCGCCGACTCGGCCAGCGCCTCCGGCGTCGCCTTGCCGTACTTGTCCATGATCCGCTTGTCGAGCGAGCCGGCGTTGACGCCGATCCGGATCGGCGTGCCGTGGTCCTTCGCGGCCTGCGCGATCTCCTTGACCTGGTCGTCGAACTTCCGGATGTTGCCGGGGTTGACGCGCACCGCCGCGCAGCCGGCCTCGATCGCCGCGAAGACGTACTTCGGCTGGAAGTGGATGTCGGCGATCACCGGGATCTGCGACTTGCGCGCGATCGCGGGCAGCGCCTCGGCGTCGTCGGCCGACGGGCACGCCACGCGGACGATGTCGCAGCCCGCGGCGGTCAGCTCGGCGATCTGCTGCAGGGTCGCATTGACGTCGGAGGTGAGCGTCGTCGTCATCGACTGGACGGAGATCGGGTGGTCGCTGCCGACACCGACCGGACCCACCTGGAGCTGGCGGGTCTTGCGGCGCTCGGAGAGAACGGGCGGGGGCAGGGCTGGCATACCGAGTGCGACGGTCACGACGTCCAGCGTACCTAGCCCTACCGGGCCGCCTTCACCATGTCAACCGTCACGGTGAGCAACATTACGGCCGGGGTGAGCGGCCGCCGGCGGGCCGCCACCCCACCGTGGAACCTCATGGGCCGATCCGGATCGGGTTGACGATGTCGGCGGTCACCGTGAGTAGCGTCACCGCGCCGCCGATGAGCACCAGGACCATGGTGATGCCGGACAGCTTCGTGTAGTCGACGGGACCGGCGGCCGCCTTGCCCCGCCGGGCCCGGATCCAGTCGCGGACGCGCTCGTACCAGACCACCGCGATGTGCCCGCCGTCCAGCGGCAGCAGCGGCAGCAGGTTGAACACGCCGATGAAGAAGTTCAGGCTGGCCAGCAGGAAGAAGAACAGCACCCAGATGCCCTGCTCGACGGCCTCGCCGCCGATCCGGCTCGCGCCGACGACGCTGACCGGCGTGTTCGGGTCGCGTTCGCCGCCGAAGATCGCGGTGACGACGGCGGGGATGCGCTCCGGGAACTCGATGAGCCGCTGCGCCGTCTCGGCGAACATCGTACCGGTGAAGCTGAACGTGGCGCCGATCGCGGCGACCGGGCCGTACTGCGTGGTCACCGACGGCGGCTGGGGCGAGGCGCCGATCATCCCGACCTCCTTGACCCCGGAGGGGGACCAGCGCTGCACCTTCGGCACGTCGACGACGAGCCAGAGCTGCTGGTTGCCGCGCTGCACCTCGAACACCGTCCGGCCGCTGGTGGCCTGCACGGCGGTGAGCATCTCCTCCCAGGACGCGACCGGCTTCCCGCCGACCGCGAGAACCTTGTCGCCGGCCTGCAGCCCGGCCGTCTTCGCCGGCGTCAGCGCCCCCGGCGGGCAGGTGGAGTTTGCGGCCTGTTCCTTCGTCGTCGTCGAGACGGCGCAGGAGGTCGAGGCCAGCACCGGCTGGACCGGGTCGGCGGCCGCCAGGTTCGGCAGGCCCATGGTCACGGCCATCAGGTAGAGGACCACGAAGCCCAGGATGAAGTGGGTGATCGACCCGGCCGACATCACGACGGTGCGCTTCCAGGTCTTGAACCGCCACATCGCGCGCGGCGCCTCGTCCGGGGTGACCTCGTCGAGCGCGGTCATGCCGGCGATGTCGCAGAACCCGCCGAGCGGGATCCACTTCAGGCCGTACTCGGTCTCACCGCGGCGCCAGGAGAACACCGTGGGCCCGAAGCCCACGAAGTACCGGCGGACCTTCATGCCGAAGGCCTTCGCGGTGAGCATGTGGCCTGCTTCGTGCAGTGCGACGGAGACGCAGATCCCCAGCGCGAAGAGCACCACACCGATGATGTAGGCGAGCACCCGCTACTTCCCCTCGATGATCGAACCGGCCCGCGCGCGAGCCCAGCGCTCGGCGGCGAGAACGTCTTCGACGTCACGCGGTTCGCGACGCCATTCGTCGGCGGCTCCCACCACCTCGGAAACAGTGTCCACTATCGACGTGAAGCTGGTGTTCTGCGCGAGGAAGGCGGACACGAGCTCCTCGTTCGCGGCGTTGTAGACCGCGGGCAGGCAGCCGCCTGCGCTGCCGCAGTGGCGGGCCAGCTCGACCGAGGGGAACGCCTCGTTGTCCAGCGGCTCGAACGTCCAGGTCGCGGCGGTGTCCCAGGTGCAGGCGGAGGCGGCGCCGGGAACGCGGTCGGGCCAGTGCAGCGCGAGCGCGATCGGCAGCCGCATGTCGGGCGGGCTGGCCTGGGCGATCGTCGAGCCGTCGGTGAAGGTCACCATCGAGTGAACGATCGACTGCGGGTGCACGGTGACGTCGATCTTTTCCGGCGCGATGTCGAAGAGGAGGGCCGCCTCGATCAGCTCGAGGCCCTTGTTGACCAGGGTGGCGGAGTTGATCGTGATGAGCGGGCCCATGGACCAGGTGGGGTGCGCCATCGCCTGCTCGACGGTGACGCCGGCCAGCTCCGCGCGCTTGCGGCCGCGGAACGGGCCGCCGGAAGCGGTGAGGACGAGCCGCGCGACTTCGTTTTCTTTCCCGGCCCGCAGCGCCTGCGCGATGGCGGAGTGCTCGGAGTCGACCGGGACCAGCTGACCGGGCTTGGCGGCGGCGAGCACGAGCGGCCCACCGGCGATCAGGGACTCCTTGTTCGCGAGGGCGAGGGTGGCGCCGGTGGCGAGCGCCTTGAGCGTCGGCTCGAGGCCCCGGGAGCCGGGGAGCGCGTTGAGAACGGTGTCCGTTTTCACCGAGTCGATCAGTTCGGTGACGGCGTCGGAGCCGGCGAAGAGCCGCGGGAGCTTGAACTCGCCCTGGGCGTACCCCCGCTTCTGCGCCTCGGCGTACAGCGCGAGCTGCACGTCTTCGGCGGCCGTGGCCTTGGTCACGGCGACGGCCTCGACCCCGTGGGCGATGGCCTGCGCGGCGAGCGCGGCCGGATCGGCCCCACCGGCGGCGATCCCGGCCACCCGGAACAGGTGCGGGTTGCGCGCGGCGACGTCGAGGGCCTGCACACCGATGGACCCGGTCGAGCCGAGCACGAGAACGCTTCGCGAGGTAGTCATCGCCGGTCATTGTCGCGCGGGCCGTCTCCGCGGCGCACCCGGAGGTGTGGGATCATCGGCGGGTCCGAGGTTCACGGGGTTTGAGGAGTTCATCGTGGCAGGCAAGGCGGTCGAGAAGAGGCGGCCCGAGGTCGACCCGCGCGACGAGCCGTCCGCGGCCTGGGGCTGGCACGGCTCGTTCCCGAAGGCCACCCGCATCGCCGGCTGGGTCAGCGCGATCATCCTGCTGGTGATGATCAAGGGCAACCACGAGAACAACACCGAGAACGTGTGGCTCATCGGCCTGTCGGCGTTCCTCGTGCTGCTGCTGGTGCTGGACATCCGCAAGCAGCGCACGGCCTGGCGCAAGTAGTCGGTTTTTCGCTAACGTCCCCGGCATGAAGCTGCGCTGGGGACTGGCTGTGTTGTCCGTTTTGGGTGCCCTGGTGGCGGCTCCGGCACCGGCCTCGGCGTCGGCGCCGCTGGTCCGGTGCGAGTTCACGCCCACCCCGGACAACCCGGCTGCGCGGCCGGTGGTGCGTCCGTTGCCTTTCGCGTTGACCCGCGGGACTGTCGATGTGACGTTCCGGTTCAACTACGGACCGGTGACCGTGCGGCTGGATCGTGGTGGGGCTGCGCCTTGTGCGGTGCACAACATGGTTTCGCTGGTTCTGCAGCGGTTCTATGACCGGTCCCAGTGCTGGCGGCTGACCAACTCTTCGCGGCTTGGTGTTCTTCAGTGTGGGGACATCTATGAGGTGGAGAAGGGTGGGCCGGGGTATCGCTTCCCGGACGAGGTCTCGGGTTCCGAGACGTACCCGCGGGGGACTATTGCGATGGGGAACCAGGGGCCGGGGACGAATGGGTCGGAGTTCTTCATCGTGCACTCGTTCGCGAACATCCCGGCGAACTACTCCGTGATGGGGCGGGTGGTTCGGGGGATGTCGGCTCTTGATCGGATGGTGGCGGACGGGATCATTCCTACCGATCCGAATGGGCCGCTGGACGGGGCGCCGGCGAAGCCGGTGAAGATCCAGCGAGCCACGGTCGGCTGGTAGACCTACCGCCAGGTCGCCAGCCGCTCCGGATTCGTTTCGATGCGTTCGAGAATGTCCCGGGCCTCCGGTTCGTACTCGCCGCCGAACTCCGCGTAGCGGGTCCACAGACCTTCGCGGGCCCGCTCCCGGCACTGATCCCCCAGCACCTCGTTGCCCCGCGCCCGCGCTTCACGGTCGGACTCACCGGAGACCAGCTGGAAAAGCAATTCCAAGACTTCCAGCTTGGCAGCCTTCGAGACGCCTTCCGAAAGTGCGGCCATCAGAACCGAGACCACGGCAGGCGCCGCCTCGAACAACTGCCCTTGGACCACCACCACGTTCTCGAGGCGCCAGTAGCAGGATTTCGCTTCTTCTCGGGTAGTCGCGCCGAGAAGTCCGACCAGGCTCGCCGGAACCTCACTCGAACGGTCCCCCATCACCGGCAAGGCCGACCAGTCGACGCGATCGACCTCGCGGCCCGCGAGTCCATTCACCCGGCTTCCCCGAATCCGTTCAGTTGAGCGCGCAGTTCGTCACACAGAAAATCCCAGAACCCTCCGATGTCCGGGGCGACAACGGTGACATCTCCTCCGTCGCACGGCGCCCCTCGCCCGACGAACGATCCGTCGGCCATTCGATAGACGCCGCGGCCACTCTCGCTCAGCGCGAACAAGGCTCCGCCACCGTCCGAGCCGAAGACGACGATGCGGTCCTCCATCCGGCACCCGGCTTCCGAAACTACCTTCAGCGTTCCCTGGAAGGCGACACCAATTCGCTCGGCCCGCCGCTCGACTCCCCGGCCACCGCGGCCAGTTCCTCGCCCGCCGACTCGGCGTCCGCCGGGCGGGCGTCCTTTGTCAGCAACGACGCCACCGCGCCGATCAGGCACACCACGATCGCGAAGCCGAACGCCACCGCCAAACCCGACTGGAACGGGCCCGAAATCAGGTTCGGGAAGAAGCTGCGGCCCGTCAGGAACGACGCCTGGTCCGGCGGGAGCGACGACAGCTGACCGCCCAGGAGCTGCTGGATCGGGTTGTAGCCCAGGAATGCCGCGAACAGCACCGCCACCGCCGGGAGGTTGGCGATCTGCGCCGCCGACGCCGCGGGAACGCCGTGTTCGATCAGGCCCGCGCTCATCGTGGACGGCAGGCTCGACGACAGGCCCGCGATGATCAAGCTGAAGAAGAAGCCGATGGACAGGACCATCGCCGCGTTCTGGAACGTTGTCATCATGCCCGCGCCGGAACCTCGGGCGTCCGCCGGGAGGCTGTTCATCACCTCCGCGCGGTTCGGGGAGGCGAACATGCCCATGCCGATTCCGTTCAGCAACAGGATCGTCGCGAACGCCCAGTAGTCGAAGTTCACCGGCAGGAGGATCAGCAGCAGGAACGTCACCGCCGTGATGAACAGGCCGCCGGAGGCGAGGAGGCGGCTGCCGATGCGGTCGGACAGGACGCCCGACGCCGGCGCCGACACCAGGAAGCCGATCGTCATCGGGAGCATGTAGATGCCCGCCCACAGCGGTGTCTGCTCGAACGTGTAGCCGTGCTGGGGCAGCCAGATGCCCTGCAGCCAGATGATCAGGATGAACTGCAGCCCGCCGCGGCCGAGCGACGCCGTCAGGTTCGCGACGTTGCCCCAGGTGAACGAACGGATCCGGAACAGCGACATGCGGAACAGCGGGTTGTCCACCTTCGACTCGATGATCACGAACGCCACCAGCACCGCGATCCCGCCGATCAGGCAGCTCAGCACGAACGGGCTGCCCCAGCCGGTCGGCGACGAGCCGTACGGCTGGATGCCGTAGGTGATGCCGATCAGCACCGCGATCAGGCCGACCGCGAAGGTGATGTTGCCCCACCAGTCCATCCGCGCGTGCTTGCGGACGCCGGTGTCGTGCAGCTTGAGGTACGCCCAGACCGTGCCGATCACGCCGAACGGCACCGACACGAGGAAGATCAGGTTCCAGTCGACCGGCGCGAGCACGCCGCCGACGACCAGGCCGAGGAACGAGCCCGCGATCGCCGCGACGCCGTTCATGCCGAGCGCGAGCCCGCGCTGGTTGGCCGGGAAGGCGTCGGTGAGGATCGCCGAGGAGTTCGCCATCAGGAAGGCGCCGCCGACGCCCTGCACGATCCGCCAGCCGATCAGCCACAACGCGGCCGCGTCGCCGTCGAACCACGTGATGGCCAGCATGATCGACGAAACCGTGAACACCGCGAAGCCGAGGTTGTACATCCTCGCGCGGCCGTACATGTCGCCGAGCCTGCCGAAGCTCACCACGAGCACCGCGGTGACCACGAGAAAGCCCATGATCATCCACAGCAGGTAGCTCGTGTTGGCCGGTTCCAGGGGGTTGATGCCGATGCCCTTGAAGATGTCGGGCAGCGCGATCAGCACGATCGAGGAGTTGATCGTGGCGATCAGCATGCCCAGCGTCGTGTTGGACAGCGCGATCCACTTGTACCGCGGCCCCAGTTCCGCGATCGAATACGTCCGGCGTTCCGCCACTGTGCAGCCCTTCTGCTCGCCAGTCCCTTAGCTAGGCTAAGCAACTTGCTTGCGTATGGCAACCAACAGCGCGAAACGCATGGGAGAGCGTGGTCACATCCGCTTGAACGTCCTTTGTGGACTCTTTAACAGGTGTCCCAGTACCGCCACGCCCGCCTCGATCTCCGTCGCCGTCCGCGCCGCATACCCCAGCACCAGGCCCGGCCGTCCCGGACGCTGCCGGTGCCACGACAACGGCTGGACCTTCACGCCCTCCGCCAACGCGGCCGCCGCCACCGCGACGTCGTCCACGTCCGCGTCGAAAGTCACCGTCAGGTGCAGGCCCGCCGCCGCGCCGTGGACGACCGCCGACGGCAGCTCGGCAGCCAGCGCCCGGATCATCGCGTCCCGGCGACGGCGGTGCCGCCCCCGCACCGCCCTCAGCTGCCGCTCCAGCTCGCCCGTCTCCATCAACCTGGCCAGCACCAGCTGGGCCAGCACCGGGTTCCCCAGGTCGGCGAACCGCTTGGCGGCCACGAGATCCGGGAAGAACCGCGGCGGCGCCAGCAGCCAGCCCACGCGCAACGCCGGCGCCAGCAGCTTCGACACGCTGCCCATGTAGCACACCTCCGGCAGCATCGACCGCACCGCGGGCACCGGCGCCCGGTCGTAGCGGTGCTCGGCGTCGTAGTCGTCCTCGATGACGATTCCGCCGCCGGCCGCCCAGCGCAGCAGCTCCCGGCGACGCCCGCCGCCCAGGACCACGCCCGTCGGGAACTGGTGGGCCGGCGTCAGCAGCACCGCCGGAGCCTCCAACGCGGCGACCCGCACGCCGTCGTCGTCGACCGGGACCGGCGGGGTTTCCAGGCCGCAGTGGTGCAGGTGCTGGCGGGCACCGAGCGAACCCGGGTCCTCGACGGCCACCGCGGAGACGCCGTGCTGCCGCAGCACCTCCCCCAGCAACGTCAGCGCCTGCGCCACCCCCGCCACCACGATGATCTCGCCCGGATCCACGCGGATCCCGCGGTTGCGCGCCAGCCAGCGCGACACCGCCAGCCGCATCGACGGCGCGCCCCGCGGGTCGCCATAGCCGAAATGGGACGGCTCCAGCTCGTCCAGCACCGCCCGCTCCGCCTTCAGCCACGCCGCCCGCGGGAACGCCGTCAGGTCCGGGACGCCCGGTGTGAGGTCGATCCGGGCCGGGGCCGCGCGGACCGCGTCGAAGACCTCCGCACCGGGCACGGGCGTGATCACGTTCCAGGCCGGACGAGCCGGGGACGGCGAGGGCGGCAGCACGGGCGCGGCCACGATGACCGTGCCCGCCCGGCCGCGGCCCTCGGCGTGGCCGTCGTCGATCAGCCGCTGGTAGGCCTCCGTCACCACCCCGCGCGACACGCGCAGGTCCGCGGCCAGCACCCGGGACGCGGGCAACCGGCCGCCGACCGGGAGCCTGCCGTCGGCGACCGCGGCGCGCAGCTGCCCGGCGAGCCAGTCCGCGAGCCCACCCGGCGGCGCCGACCGGACGTCCAGCTGGAGGAAGTCCGAGCCTATGGACCCCTCGGAGGACGTGGTTTTGGCTCTGTCCATCGGACCATTGTCGCAGCACGCTGGACCCATGGACACCGCTTACGTGCACGGATACACCGCACCCGAGGCCCGCCGCCTCGGCGACCAGGCCGACACCCTCGCCGAACTCCTGCACGCCGGGACGGCCTACCCCGCCGGCAGCCGCGTGCTGGAGGCCGGCTGCGGCGTCGGCGCCCAGACCGTCCACCTCGTCGCCCGCAGCCCGGGCGCGCACCTGACGGCGGTCGACGTCGAAGAAGCGTCCCTCGCCCAGGCGCGGGAACGCGTGAGCGGCGTCGATTTCCGGCAGGCCGACCTGTTCGCCCTCGACGGCGAGTACGACCACGTCTTCGTCTGCTTCGTCCTGGAACACCTGCCGGAGCCGGAGAAAGCCCTCGCGCACCTGAAGACCCTGCTGCGGCCGGGCGGCACGATCACGGTGATCGAAGGCGACCACGGGTCGGCGTTCTTCCACCCGCGCAGCGAGGCCGCCCAGGCCGCGATCGGCTGCCTCGTCGGGCTGCAGGCCGGCGCCGGCGGCGACGCGCTCATCGGACGGCGCCTCTATCCGCTGCTCACCGGCGCCGGATTCGCGGAGGTCAGTGTCGCGCCGCGCACGGTTTACGCCGACGCGTCGCGACCCGATCTGGTCGCCGGGTTCACCCGCGACACCTTCACCGCGATGGTCGAAGGCGTCGGCGAAACCGCCGTCACCCACGGGCTGATCACGCGGGAGCGCTGGGACCACGGCGTCGCGGACCTGCACCGGACCACCCGCGAAGACGGCACCTTCCACTACACGTTCTTCAAGGCCACCGGGAGCAGGCCGTGAGGCCCCGGCTCGCCGGCAGCACCGACGTCGTCGACCGCGACCGCCAGCGGCTCGAACACGACCTGGCCGGCCGCGAACCCGATCACCGCGAGACGCGTTCCAAGGCCGTCAGGTGGTTCCGCACCCGGATCGCGCCGGGCAGGCCTTCCCCGGCGTAACAGGCCAGCGCCCGCTCCCAGTGCGAGCGCGCGGCTCCGGAGTCCCCGAGTCCATAGTGGACTTCGCCGAGCCCGCAGTGGGCGCGGCCCTGTTCCGGACGGCAGCCGGTTTCCTTCGCCACGGCCAGTGCTTCGCGGTGGTACCGCAGCGCCTCCGCGGCGGCGCCGCGGGCGGCGGAGAGGCTGCCCAGGCTGTTGAGCACGCGGGATTCCACGCCGCGGTCGCCGCATTCCCGGGCCAGGCTCAGCGCCTCTTCCAGGTGCTGGGCCGCCTCCGGGTAGCGGCCCTGCGCCAGCCGCACGTCACCCAGGTGCTTCAGCGAGATGCTGCGGTTGGGCGGGCTTCCGGTCTCCTGCGCGATTTCCAGCGCCCGCTCCAGGTGTGCCGCGGCTTCGGCGTACCGGCCACGCGCGTGCTCGACGTCGCCGAGGATGCCCAGGGCGTACCCCTCGCTGACCCGCACGCCCATCGCGCGCAGGTGCCCCAGCCCCTCGTCCAGGACCCGCGCGGCTTCGTCGTGCCGGCCGAGCGCCGACAGCGTGTCGCCCAGGTTGACCAGCGCGTAGCCCTCGCTCGTGCGGTCGGCGGTGTCGCGGGCCAGTGCCAGCGCCTCTTCGAGGTGTCCGATCGCTTCGCCGTAGCGGCCGATGCCGCGGCAGGAACAGCCGAGCACCACCAGGACCAGGCCTTCGCTGGTGCGGTCGCCCGTCTTCCTGGCCAGGTCCAGGGCTTCCGTCGAGTACCGGATGCCGTCGGCGAACCGGCCCAGCGCGCGGCAGACGAGACCCAGGGTGTTGACGGCGTGGAGCTCGGTGCGCCAGTCGCCGGTTTCCCGGGCCAGGACAAGCGCCTCCTCCAGGTACCGCAAGGCTTCCGGCGACCGGCCGACGCGCCAGTGGCCCAGCGCGATCAGGATGAGCGGCTCCGCCTCGGCCACACGGTCCCCGGCGTCGTGCGCCAGCGCCGACGCGTGCGTGTGCAGCACCAGGGCTTCCTCGTGGTAGCCACCGACGTCGAGGTAGTGCCACAGGATCCCGGAGAGCAGCCGCAGGTGGTCGGGCCAGTCGTGGCGCGTCGCGTGCGCGGCGACCGCCAGCAGGTTGCGGCGCTCGGCCTCGAGCCATGCCTGCGCGTCGATCACCTTGACGTCGGGTTCGGGCACGCGCGGCCGCAGGTGCCGTTCCTGCGGCAGGACGACGTCCATGGCCTGCCCGGCCGAGGAGACGTAGAAGTCGAACAGCCGCTGCTGCGCGTCGCGGCTTTCAAGAGGGTCGGCGGCCGCGAGCTCGGCGGCGTAGACGCGCAGCAGGTCGTGCAGCTGGACGCGGTCGTCGCCGGTCTGCTGCGCGAGGTGGGCGCGCACCAGGGCGCCGGCCAGCCGTTCGGCCTCCGGCAGCGGGACGCCGGCGAGCGCGGCCAGCGCGGGCGGCGTCAGGTCGCGGCCCGGGTGCAGGCCGCAGAGCCGGAACACGCGGGCGGCGTCGGGCGCGAGGTGGCGGTAGGACCAGGAGAACACGGCGCGGACCGCGGTCAGCGGGTCGCCGCCGCCGTCGAGCAGGTCGAGCCGCCGCCGTTCGTCGGCGAGTTCCGCGGCGAGATCGGCCAGCCGCTCCCCCGGTCTGCTCAGCGCCAGCTCCGCGACCAGCCGCAAGGCCAGCGGCAGCCGGGCCGCGTAGCCGATCAGCGCCGCGGTGGCCTCGGGTTCGCCGTCGACGCGCGGGCCGAGCAGCGCGCGCAGCAGGTCACGGGCTTCGGCCTCGGTGAGCAGGTCGACGAGCACGCGCCGGGCGCCGTGGCGGGCGACCAGCCCGGGCAGCGCGTCCCGGCTGGTCACCAGGACCAGGCAGGTCGGCGAGCCGGGCAGCAGCGGGCGGACTTGCCCGACCGCGTTCGCGTTGTCCAGCACCAGTAGCATCCGCCGTCCGGTGAGCGCGGTGCGGAACTTGGCCGCACGCTCGTCCGGCTCGGCGGGGATGTCCGCCCCGGGGACGCCGAGGGCACGCAGGAAGCCCGACAGCGCGTCGCCCGGGTCGACCGGCCGGACCGTGCCGTAGCCGTGCAGGTCGAGGTAGAGCTGGCCGTCCGGGAACTCCCCGGGCGAGCGCCGCGCCCAGTGGACGGCGAGGGCGGTCTTGCCGACCCCGCCGGTGCCGGACAGGACGGCGATGCGCGCGCTCGTGTCGCCTTCGTCGCGGTGCAGCAACGCGTCCAGCTCGGCCAGCTGGGCGGTGCGGCCGCGGAAGCCGGGGACGTCCGCGGGCAGCTGCGCGGGCACCCGGGCCGGCGGCTCCGGCGCGGCGAAGTCCTGCCGCAGCACCTGCCGCTGGGCCGCCCGCAGCTCGGGGCCGGGTTCGAGGCCGAGCTCCCCGGCCAGCCGGCGGCGCACCTCGGCGAAGACGTCCAGCGCGGCGGCCTGGCGCCCGGACGCGGCGAGCGCCAGCATCAGCTTGGCGTGCGCGGACTCGTTCAGCGGCTCCTCGGCGGTCAGCACCCGCAGCTGCACGGCCGCGTCTTCGGGCTCGGCGACGTCGGCGTAGGCCATGACCGCCTTGGCGCGTCGCATCGCCAGCGCGAGCCGGGCCGGGTGCTGGCGCAGCCGTTCGACGTCGGCGAGCGCCGGGCCGCGCCAGAGCTCGAGGGCTTCCTTGAGCGCGGCCCGCTCAAGGAGCGCTTCGAAACGCAGCAGGTCGAGCTCGTCCTCGCCGGCCGCGAGCCGGTAGCCGCCCTTGTCCGTGGCGATCAGGTCGGCGGGCCGCAGCGCCCGCCGCAGCCGCGCCACGTAGGTGTGGAGCAGGTCCAGGCACGACGGCGGCGGCTCGTCCCAGATGACGTCGACGAGGTCCTCGCGCCGGACGGTCCGGTTCGGCCGCAGGGCCAGCAGCGCCAGCAGTAGGCGCTGCTTCTCCGCGCCGATCTCCACGGCCTCGGTGCCGCGCGTCACCGTCAGCGGGCCCAGCACGCCGATCCGCACGGGGTCCGGCGGGGCTTCGGCCAGCGCTTCCCGCAGCTTGCGGGCCGTCTCCGGCCGGGGCCGCCGGACGCTGCCGAGCTCGGCGTTGCGCACCGCGCGCAGGCTCAGCCCCGCGCGCTCGGCGAGCTGGGCCTGGGTGAGGCCGGCGAGCACACGCCGGTCCCGCAGCCATCCGGCGAACGACGGGCCTTCCTCCACAGGCGTCCTCTCCTGCGTCCCCGAGCGGAACGTACCTCTCCAGCATCACGATCGTGCCGCCCGAGATGTACCACCGATCGGCGAAGATAACCGTTTCCGCAGGTACGGACCGTGACAGCGGCGGCGAGCACGAGTACAGGCGCTCGTCCACCGCGCTTTCCTAGGCTTTCTCGCGTCCGGTGGTGGCGAGGGGTTCGCGGAGCAGCCGTCGCGTGGGGTACGACGGCTGCGCCCGGACCGTCACACGCCGAAGCGCTTGAGCAGGGCCCGCACGGCGGCCGGGTCCTCGACGTGGGCGTTGTGCCCGAGGCCGGCGAGCGTGACGGCGCCGGGGTCGAGCGCCCGCAGCTGCTCCGGACGGCTCATCGGGTCGTGCTCGCCCGCGGCGAGCAGCACCGGGCAACGCGCCCCGGCCAGCAGGGCCGGCATGTCCGGCGCGCCGAGGCCGAACGCGGCCGGGTCCATCGCGAGGCGCCAACCTCCCTCGGTCTCGCGAAGCCCGGCCGGGTCGGCCGGCGCGATGCCGAGCAGCCCGGACACCTTCAGGTAGGCCTGGTCGGCGTCTTCCCGCGTCGCGAACACCCGGGCCGGCTTGGCGGCGAACGACGCGGCGCGGTTCAGGTCGTCCTGGCTCCACTCGACCTTCACGCCCAGGGCCAGCACGCCGGCGACGTCGACGTCGTAGCGGTCGGACGCCAGCTCCAGCGCGAGCACGCCACCGAGCGAGTGGCCGGCGACGACCAGCGGCCGGTTGTCCGGCAGCGCCCGCGCGACCGCCGCGGCCAGCGTCCGGAAGCTGTAGTGCGGCAGCGGCGCGGACAGGCCGTGCCCGGGCAGGTCGGGCACGAGGACGCGCCGGTCGAGCAGGACGGAGAAGTGGTCCCAGACGGCGCCGGTCGCGCCGAGGCCGTGCAGGAGGAGGACGGCCGGTTCGCCCTTGCCGCCGATGCGCATGTTGAGCGTGTCCATCCGCGCAGCCTCCCAAATTGTCGGTGGTCGCGGCTAGGGTCGGCGCGTGGCGATCACCGATCCGGACACCTACGTGCGAGGGGTCCCGTACGACGAGCTGGCGCGGCTGCGGCGCGCCGGCCCGGTGGTGCGCGTCGACGACTTCTGGGCCGTGCTCGGGCACGCCGAGGTGCGGCGGGTGCTGCGCGACCCGGGAGTGTTCTCCTCACAGCTGGGCGGGACGCAGATCCGCGACGCGGCGGATCTCGCGTACGTGCGCCGGATGATGCTCAACATGGACCCGCCGGAGCACGGCAGGCTGCGTGGCCTGCTCACGAAGGCGTTCACCCCGCGCGCGGTCGCGAAGCTGACGTCGCAGATCGAAAGCTGGGCGCGGGAGCTGGTCGCGGCGGTCGCCGATCGCGGTTCGTGCGACTTCGCCGCCGTGGCGGCCGACCTGCCGCTGCGCACCCTGGCCGGGGTGTTCGGCGTGCCGGAACAGGACCGGCGGCTGATGTACGACTGGAGCAACCGCGTGATCGGCTACCAGGACGCCGAATACGCGGTCAGCTCGACGGTTTCCGTCGCCGAGGTGAGCGACCTCGCCCGGGCGGCGCTCGCCGTCCGCCCGGCACCGGGGCCGGACGGGTCGATGCCGGACCCGCGGACCCGGGCGGGCATGCCGGATCTCTACGCGTACGCGAACGCTTTGGGCGAGTACAAGCGTTCGCATCCCGGCAACGACGTGATGAGCAACCTGATGCGGCACGTCGGCGAAGACGGCGGGCGCGTCTCGCTCGCCGAGTTCGAGAACCTGTTCTGGCTGTTCTCGGTGGCCGGCAACGAAACCCTGCGCAACGGTCTGCCCGGCGGGCTGCTCGCCCTGCTCTCCCACCCCGCGGAATACCGGCGGCTCCTCGAAGACCGGTCGCTGCTGCCCTCCGCGGTCGAGGAGATGCTGCGGTGGTGGACGCCGGTGACGCACTTCCGGCGCACGGCGGCATCGGACGTCCGGCTGTCCGATGTGGACATTGCCGCCGGCGACAAGGTGGTGGTCTGGTTCTCGTCGGCCAACCGGGATCCCGCGGTGTTCCCTTCGCCGGACACCTTCGACATCGGCCGGACCCCGAACGACCACCTGACCTTCGGCCACGGGCCGCACTTCTGCCTCGGCGCCCACCTCGCGCGGGTGCAGATGCGGGCCATGTTCGACGCGGTGCTCGACCTGCTCGGCCACGTTTCCCTGGCGGGGCCTCCCGTGCGGCTGCGGTCGAACTTCCAGAACGGCCTCAAGTCGCTGCCGATCCGGTGGGGCCGCTGATGGAGATCCGGGAGCTGCGCACGTTCGTCGCGGTCGTCGAGGCGGGCGCGATGTCGAAAGCGGCGCGGCAGCTGCACGTCAGCCAGCCGGCGCTGTCCCAGACGATCACCGCCCTCGAACGGCGGCTCGGCGTCCGGCTGCTGGTGCGCACCAGCACCGGCGTCCAGGTCACCGACGCCGGGACGACACTGCTCGGCGAGGCCCGGGCCGTGCTGGCCCGCCACGACCAGGCACTCGCCGCCATGGCCCGGCACACCGCGCCCGGCAGCGGCGTGCTGCGCGTCGGCGTCCCCCTGGAACTGCCACCCGGCCTGCTGCCTTCGGCGCTCGCGCGGCTGCCGGACACGCGGGTGCAGGCGCGGCACCTGTCGTCGGTGGCGCAGGTGGCCGCGTTGCGGGCCGGCGAGCTGGACGTCGGGCTGGTCCGCGAGCGCCCGCCCGGGCCCGACCTGGACGCCGTCCTCGTGGTGACCGAGGACGTCGGCGTCCTGCTGGCCGCGGACCTGGCCGAGAAGCTGGGTTCGCCGGTCCGGCTGGAGGACCTGGCCGGCCTGGAGTGGTTCGCCTTCCCGCGTGCGGGCAGCCCGGCCTGGTACGACGAGCTGGCGGCGATCCTGCGCAGCCACGGCCTCGACGTCGGCCCGGAGGTGCCGGAGGAGCAGCGGCTGATCGTCGAGCTCAAGATTCCGGCGGTCAGCGCGGGCGGGGCGTACGCCTTCGCGCCGCCCGAGTGGCCGTACCCGCTGCCGGACACGGTCAGGTGGGTGCCGCTGGCCGGCACCCCGATCGTCCGGCGCACCTGGGCCGTGTGGCCGGCGACGTCGCACCGGCGTGACGTCGCGGAGTTCGTCGCGGCGCTGGAAGACCATCAGCGGAACGGATCGGAGGTATAAGGAGGGACGAACGCAGTTTGGGAAGCCCCTTGCGGCGGCCTCGCTTGAACCCTGCGACCGGGGAAAACCCCCGGAGTTGCGGAGGAGTTGGGCGATGACTGCAGAACTGGCCGGGTCGACGGCACTGGTGACCGGCGGGACGAGCGGGATCGGCCGGGCGACGGCGGTCGCGCTGGCTCGGCTCGGCGCGCACGTGGTGCTGTCCGGCCGGGACGCCGGGCGCGGCGCCGAAGTCGTCGAAGCCATTCGCGCGGCGGGTGGCAAGGCCGACTTCGTCGCGGCGGAGCTGACGGACGCCGCGTCGGCGCGGGCCCTCGCGGACCGGGCACGCGAGGTCGGCGGGCCGATCGACGTGCTGGTCAACAACGCCGGCGTGTTCCCCACCGGGCCGACCGCGGAGTTCCCGGAGGCGGACTTCGACACGGTGTTCGCGACGAACGTGAAGGTGCCGTTCTTCCTGGTCGCCGCGGTGGGGCCGGAGATGGCGGCGCGCGGGCACGGCGCGATCGTCAACGTGTCCACGATGGTCGCGCTGCGCGGCATGGCGGGCATGGCGGTCTACGGCGCGTCAAAGGCGGCGATCGAGCTGATGACGAAGGCGTGGGCGGCGGAGTTCGGGCCGTCGGGCGTGCGCGTCAACGCGGTCAGCCCGGGCCCGACCCGCACCGAGGGCACGGCGGCCTTCGGCGACGGCCTGGACAGGCTGGCGGCGGCGGGCCCGGCGGGCCGCGTGGCGTCCCCGGAGGAGATCGCGGCGGCCATCGCGTTCCTGGCGGCGGGCGACGCGAGCTTCGTCCACGGCGCGATCCTGCCGGTGGACGGGGGCCGGCTGGCGGTGTGAGCGCGCGCGGGACGGCGTCACCTCACGAAAGTGACGCCGTCCCGCGGCCGCTCGTCCACGGTCAGCGAGAACACGTCCGGCCGCGCGTAGTGCCCCGAGACGTCGAGGCTGTGCCGCGCGGCGACGATCTCCGTCAGGTCGATCTCCGCCTTGATCAGGCCTTCGCCGTCGCGCAGCGGGCCCGCCAGCACGTCGCCGAGCGGGCCGACGATCACGCTGCCGCCGCGGAACGGGTCGTCGCCCGCCGGCTCGTACGGGCACGCCGAAACCACGAAACACCGGCCTTCGTCGGCGATGTGGCGCATCGACGCCTGCCAGACGTCGCGGTCGTCCGCCGTCGGCGCGCACCAGATTTCGACGCCCTTCGCGTACATCGCCGCTCGCAGCAGCGGCATGTGGTTCTCCCAGCAGATCGCCGCGCCGGCGCGGCCCGCCGCCGTCGGGACCACCGGGAGCGTCGAGCCGTCGCCGCGGCCCCACACCAGGCGTTCGCGGGCCGTCGGGACCAGCTTGCGGTGCTTGGCCACCAGCCCCTGCTCCGGGTCGAGGAAGACGACCGTGCTGTACAGCGTCGAACCGTCGCGCTCGATGACGCCGACGACCAGGGTCGCGCCGGTCCACGCCGCGAGCCCGGCCAGCTCCGTCACCTCCGGGCCGGGCACGGTCACCGACGCGCCGAAGTACTCCACGAACGGTTCTTCGCGCGGGTAGCCGCCGAGGACGGCCTCGGGCAGCACGACCAGGTCGGCGCCGCGGATGTCGTCCTCGAAGGCCAGGACACGCTCGATCGGGACACCGGTCGCGATCTGCAGGGCGGCGACGACCGTCATCCGCGCACCGGCCACGGGACCACGGCCGACGTCCGCCGCTGGTAGTCCGCGTACTCGGGGTAGCGGGACTTCGTGATGCTCTCGGTGAACCGTGTCGAGCCGACGAACAGCAGGGTGAGCAGCACCGCGCCGACGACCGTCCACTCCAGACCGCCGGCGACGACGCCGAACGCGGCGATCGCCCACCACTGCGCCTGCTCGAAGAAGAAGTTCGGGTGCCGCGAGTAGCGGAACAGCCCGGCCTGCAGGAACCGCGTCGGCGCGCGGCCCGCGTGCTTCTCCCGGTGGAACGCCCACTGCTGCTGGTCGGCGACCGTCTCGCCGACCAGGAAGGCGGCGAACACCACCGCGACGCCGACGTCCGCGACGCCGAACTCGCCGGGGTGCTCCAGCGCGGTCAGCGCCGGCAGCGTGATCAGCAGCAGGATCACGTTCTGGTACAGCGAGATGAAGAAGAAGTTGAACACCTGGAACTGCCACGGCGCCATCCGCGCGCGCAGCACGGCCCACCGGTAGTCTTCACCGCCGGGCGCGTAGCCGCCCTTGCGGGCGAAGTTGAACGTCAGCCGGGCGCCCCACAGCGCGACCAGCGCGAACATGACGTCGAGCCGCGCGTCGGCGAACCCGGCGGCGCCGGCGAAGATCCCCACGTAGGCCACCGGCACGATCGACCAGATCCGGTCGACCCAGGAGTACTCCCTGGTCAGCAGGGATACCAGCCAGGTGCCGAGCGTGACCCCGGCGAAGACGTACAGGCACACCCGCAGCGCGTCCATGTGCTCACTTTAGGACCTAAGATCGGCTCTGTGCCGTACTCGTTCCTCAGCCACCTGGAATGCTCGCGGACCGGCGAACGCCTGGCCGCCGACACCGTCCAGGGCCTGTCCCCGGCCGGCGCGCCGCTGCTCGCGCGCTACGACCTCGACGGGGTTCGCGAAGCCGTGACGCCGAAGGAGATCGCCGGGCGGGAACCGACGCTGTGGCGCTACCACGAGGTGCTGCCGGTGCGGTCGCCCGAGCACGTCGTCAGCCTCGGCGAAGGCATGACGCCGTTGCTGCGGCTGCCGCGCTACGGCCGCGAGCTGGGCCTGTCACGCCTGTGGATGAAGGACGAAGGCCTGGTCCCGACCGGCACGTTCAAGGCGCGCGGCGCCGCGGTCGGTGTCTCGCGGGCGGCCGAGCTGGGCGTGCGCGGGATCGCGATGCCGACGAACGGCAACGCCGGCGCCGCGTGGGCGTTGTACGCGGCGCGCGCGGGGCTGTCGAGCCTGGTCGCGATGCCGGACGACGCGCCGGCGATCACCCTGCGCGAGTGCGTGGCCGCCGGCGCCGAGCTGTACCGGGTGGCCGGTCTCATCGGGGACGCGGGCAAGCTCGTCGCGGCGGCGGCCGGGCGGCGTCCCGGGGTGCAGGACGTCTCGACGCTGAAGGAGCCGTACCGCATCGAGGGCAAGAAGACGATGGGGTACGAGATCGCCGAGCAGTTCGGCTGGCGGCTGCCCGACGTCATCCTCTACCCGACCGGCGGCGGGGTCGGCATCATCGGGATCCACAAGGCGCTGCTGGAGATGCGGGAGCTGGGCTGGGTTTCCGGTCCGCTGCCCCGGCTCGTCGCCGTCCAGGCCACCGGGTGCGCGCCGATCGTCACGGCGTTCGCGCGCGGCGAGCGGGAGAGCACGCCGTTCCCGGACGCCCGGACGGTCGCCTTCGGCATCACCGTACCCAAGGCGCTGGGCGACTTCCTCGTGCTCGACGCCGTCTACGCGACCGGCGGCACCGCGGTCGCCGTCACCGACGAGGAACTGCTTGCGGCGCAACGGGAACTGACCTCTTACGAGGGCACCTTCGTCTGCCCCGAAGGCGGAGCGTGCTTCGCCGCGCTACGGCACCTTCGCGAGTCCGGATGGCTCGAGGGCGGCGAAGACGTCGTCGTGCTCAACACCGGCGCCGGGATCAAGTACCCGGAGACGGTGCCCCTCGACGTCCCGCTCCTGGCGACGACCGACGAGATTCCTTAAAGGACCGAACGCACGGTTTCGGGGTCGCGGGCGACGACCGTGGTGCCGTCGTCGGCGGTGATGATCGGGCGCTGGATGAGCTTGGGGTGCGCGGCCAGCGCGTCGAGCCACTTCGGCCGGTCTTCGGGCGTCCGGCCCCAGGTCTTGAGGCCGAGTTCCTTCGCGACGGGCTCGGCGGTGCGCGTGATGTCCCACGGTTCGAGGCCGAGGCGCTCCAGGACGGCTTCGAGTTCCGCCACGGTCGGCGGGTCCTCGAGGTAGCGGCGCACGGTGTACTCCGCGCCGGCCTCGTCGAGCATCGACACCGCGGACCGGCACTTCGAGCACGCCGGGTTGATCCAGATCTCCACGGCGGCAGCCTACCGCCCTGGTTTTGGAGCACGTGTTCTGTTACGGTCGCGGCATGCCCCGCCCCCGCGTTCACGACCTCGACGCGCTGCTCGACGTCGCCGAGCGGCTCGTCGCCTCCTCGACGGACGTGACGGTGCGTGGCCTGGCGGCGGCCGCGGGTGTCCCGAACGGGACCATCTACCACGCGTTCGGGTCGCTCAGTGCCCTGCTGGCTCAGGTCTGGCTACGCGCGGCGACGGCGTTCCTCGACCTGCAGACCTCCCGCGTGGAGCAGGCTTCGTCGCCGGTCGAGGCCGTCGTCGCGGCGGCGGACACGCCCGCGGAGTTCGCGTTGCTGCGTCCCGACGGGGCGCGGATGCTGCTGAAGGTGCGGAGCGACCGGCTGTTCGGGCCGGAGCTGCCCGACGAGCTGGCGGAAGCACTGCACGCGGTGGACAAACGCCTGGTCACCCTGCTGGTCCGGCTCGCCCGGCAGGTGTGGGGCCGCGGCGACGGACTGGCCGTCGAGGTGATCACGACGTGCGTCGTCGACCTGCCGACGGCGTTCTTCCGGCGTGACATCACCGATCCGCTGGTGCGGGAAAGGCTGGCCGCCGCGGTGCGGGCGGTGCTGACCGTGCCCCCTCGAGAAAAGGACCGACCGTGACCGTTTCCGTGCTCGACCTGGGCGACGGCGAAAACCGCTTCTCGCCGGACTGGCTGCAGCGCGTCCATTCCTTTTTGGACGGTGTCGACGGCGCGCTGCTGACGACCGGAGGCGGCAAGTTCTATTCGAACGGCCTGGACCTCGAATGGCTGACGGCGCACAGTGACCAGGCCGGCCGGTACGTGGCGGACGTCCAGGAGCTGTTCGCCCGGGTGCTGACGCTGCCGGTCCCGACGATCGCGGCAATCAACGGCCACGCGTTCGGCGCGGGCGCGATGCTCGCGATGGCGCACGATTTCCGCGTGATGCGCGCGGACCGGGGTTATTTCTGCTTCCCGGAAGCGGACATCAACATCCCGTTCACGCCGGGCATGGCGGCGTTGATCCAGGGGAAGCTGACGCCGTCGGCGGCGATGGCGTCGATGACGACGGCCCGGCGGTTCGGCGGCTCGGAGGCGGCGGAGATCGGGCTGGTGGACGAGGTCGCGGCCGAGGGCGAAGTGGTGAAGGTGGCTCGCACCCGGGTGGAGGGGCTGGCGGGGAAGGACCGCGGAACGCTGGGCGCGATCAAGGCGACGATGTTCGCACCGGCCGTGGCCGCGCTGCGGGCGGCGTAGGCCTCCGGCCCCCGGTGTCCAGCTTACCGGGGGCCACCGACAATTCCGGGTGGTCGCCGGCCGGGCGGGTGACCCGGCTCCGCAGGCTCAAGCGCTCGCCGCCGGAACTGTCGGTGGCTCCCGGTAAAATGGCTACCGGGGGCCGGAGGCCAGCCGCCCCCGCAGATGCAGCCTCTCCGGCTCGGTTCCGGCGAGGGACAACGCCTCCCGGTACGCCTCGGCCGCTTCCTCGAACCGGCCCAGCCGGCTCAGCAAATCCCCCCGAGCCGCCGGAAACGGGCTGTACTCCCGCAACCGCGGCTCCCCCGCCAGTCCCTCCAGCAACGCCAATCCCGCTTCCGGCCCGTCGCGCATCGCCACCGCCACCGCGCGGTTCAGCTCCACCACCGGCGATGGCGCCAGCCCGCGCAGCACGTCGTACAACGCCACGATCTGCGGCCAGTCCGTGCCCGCCACGTCCGGGGCCTCGTCGTGCAGGGCCGCGATCGCCGCCTGGACTCCGTACCTTCCCGGGGGCCCGCCGGTCAGCGCCGTCACCACCAGTGCCGCGCCCTCCTCGATCATCGGGCGGTCCCAGCGGGTGCGGTCCTGGTCGTCGAGGAGCACCAGGTCGCCGTCCGGGCCCGTGCGGGTGTCCCGGCGGGCGTGGATCAGCAGCATCAGCGCCAGCAGGCCCGCCACCTCGCGCTCCCCCGGCAGCAGGCGGCGCAGGATGCGGGCCAGGCGGATCGCCTCCTCCGCCAGGGCCGGCCGCTGCAGGTCCGGCCCCGAACTCGCCGCGTAGCCCTCGGTGAAGATCGAATACACCACCTGCAGCACGCCCGGCAGCCGCCCGGGCAGCTCGGCCGCGTCCGGGACCCGGAACGGGATCCGCAGCGCGCGGATCCGGTTCTTCGCGCGCACGATCCGCTTGCCCATCGTCGCGCTCGGCACCAGGAACGCCCGCGCCACCTCCGGGGTCGTCAGCCCGGCCAGGCAGCGCAACGTCAGCGCCGCGCGGTCCTCGGCCGGCAGCGCCGGGTGGGCGCACGTGAAGAACAGCTGGAGCCGTTCGTCCGGGAGGTCGCCGTCGCCGGACGACGGCGGGGCGGGCGCCGCGCGGTCGGCCTCGACCTGCAGGACCGCGAGCCGGGCCGCGTAGGCCTGGTCGCGGCGCAGGCGGTCGACCGCCTTGCGCCGGGCCGTGGTCATCAGCCAGGCGCCCGGTTTCGGCGGCACGCCCTCGGCCGGCCAGTGCACCAGCGCGGCCTCGATCGCCTCCGACGTCACCTCCTCGGCCAGGTCGAGGTCGCCGAACCGGCGGACGAGCGCGGCGAGCAGCAGCCCGCGCTCCTCCCGGAACACCGCCTCGAGCGTCAGCCCGGAAGCCCCGGCCGGCGCGCCCGCCCGCCCCGCCACCGCCGTCAGCCCTCGTAGCCGGCGAGCGGCCGCACCACGATCGACCCGCCGTCGCGCGAGCCCGGGCAGCGCGCCGCCCAGTCGAGCGCGACGTCGAGGTCCGGCACGTCGACGACGAAGTAGCCGCCGAGCACCTCGCGGGATTCGGCGAACGGGCCGTCGGTGACGATCCGCTCGCCGTGCTCGTCCACCCGGACCGTGGCGGCCGTGGTGAAGTCGGCGAGCGAGTCGCCGCCGACGTAGACCCCGGCCTCCTTGAGGGACTTGTCGAACAGCATCCAGTCCTCGGGCGTGCTGCAGCCGGTGGGCGCGCCGTCGGCGTCGAGCGAGGCGTTGATCAGCATCAGGTACTTCACGGGATCCTCCAGTGGCTCGGTTGCCGTACGCCACCACTACGAACGGCGGCCGGTCCGTTGGACACACCTTCGCAGAAAAATTTCTCAGCCTCGGAAACCGCGGTCCTTCAGCCGCTTGATCCGGTCGACGTGGGCGGGATGCCCGGCCAGCAGCCGGGCCCACATCCGCCGCTCGTCGCCGCCGCTCGCCCGGATCCACTCCCGGAACAGCGAGATCAGCTCCGGGCCGTAGCCCAGCCGCGCCGCCACCAGGTCGGCCCGGTACTCGCCGAGCCGCTTCGACCAGGCCAGCACCGGACCGAGCAGGGGCGCCAGCAGCAGCCACGGGTCGAGGAAGGCGAGCGCGGTCAGGATGCCCAGCGACAGCAGCACGGTGACGAGCACGGCGACCGACCGCCCGAAGGCGGCGAACGCGCGCCCGACGTACGGGACGGCCAGCGCGACCAGCCGGAGCAGGCGCGTCAGGAGCCGGGCCGGCAGCTCCAGCCACCAGACGTACAGCGAAATCCGCGTGTGCCCGGCGAGGTGGTGGCCGAGCTCGTGCGCCAGGATCGCCTCCAGGCTCGGCGGCGGCAGCTCCAGCGCGGTCCGCGTGACGGCGACGGTCCGGCCGCCCGCGGCGAAGGCGTTGAGCTCGCGGGAGCGGTCGACCCACAGGCGGTAGCGGTCGCCGTCGACCCCGGCGGCGGCGCAGACGGCCTGCCAGCTCGGGGTCAGCCGCGCGAGCTCCCGCGTGGTCGGCTGCCGCATGCCGAAGGTCAGCGGCAGCAGGAAGTGTTCGACGGCGGGCACGAAGGTGATCCCGCCGAGCAGCGCCCAGCCGGCGGGGAGGGCCCAGAAGTACGGGGGCCAGACGAGCTTCCCGGCGACGGCGAGCACGAGCAGGCTGCCGGCGACGACGGGCACCGCGAGCACGACGGCGAGCGCGGCGGACAGGTCGGGCCGGGCCCGGTCTCCGCTCAAGTCCGCTCCCCTCCTGACGGCCGGCACCCACCCTGGCCCGAACCGGGCCCGGCGCACAACGCCCATCCGCGGGACAGCGAAGACCGCGTTGCCGGTGGCGCCGGTGACCGGGTACGTCCGGCCCGGCGCCACCGGGCGACGTCAGTCCTGCGTCGGCAGCTCGTCGAACTCGACGACCTGGCGGATCTCCACCTCGATCTCCTGGTCGAACAGCTCGACGTACCGCTTGGCGAACTCGACGGCCTCGGCCCGGTCCGCCGCGTTGATCAGCGCGAACCCGCCGATGACCTCCTTGGCCTCGGCGAACGGGCCGTCGGTCACGCGGATCGCGGCACCGCGCGGCTTGCGGACCAGCGAGCCCTTCTCCGTCGGGTGGACGCCCTCGGCGGTGATCAGGATGTCCTTCTCCGCCGACTCCTGGATGAACGCGCCCATCTTCTCGATGAACTCCTGGCTGGGGTTCCACGACTGCGGGTCGCGCTCGTCGACCCGGTGCATCATGAGAAACCGCATGTGTGCTCCCTGGTGTTCGTCGGCCGGGGTCCGGTGCGTTCCCGGACGCGGTGACCGGCCTTCACCCCCGCGTCGAACGGCCTCGGCGGGCGTTCGACATTTCCCCGGGGAGATTTTTCCGGCAGAGTACCTGTGACCTGAGTCACCCGGCGAACCGGAGGAAGATCCCGGATGTCCGTTCTGCTCGCGATCGGTACGCGCAAGGGTCTGTGGCTGGCCACCAGCACCGACGACCGGGCCACGTGGGAGGTCACCGGCCCGCACCACCCGATGACGGAGGTGTACGCGGTCGGCATCGACACCCGCCGCGCCACCCCGCGGCTGCTGGCCGGGGTCACCAGCGAGCACTACGGGCCGAGCGTCGCCACCAGCGACGACCTGGGCGCGACCTGGGCCGAACCCGACCACGCCCCGATCGCGTTCCCGGCGGACACCGGCGAGTCGCTGGCCAGAGCGTGGCAGCTGGTGCCCGGCGCGGCGAGCGAGCCGGACGTCGTCTACGCCGGCACCGAGCCGTCCGCGCTGTTCCGCTCCACCGACGGCGGCCGCACCTACGAGCTCGTCCGCGGCCTGTGGGACCACCCGCACCGCGAGCACTGGACGCCCGGGGGCGGCGGCAAGGCCATCCACACCGTGCTCCCGCACCCGACCGACGCCGCCCGCGTCACCGTGGCGATGTCGACCGGCGGCGTCTACCGCACCGAGGACGGCGGCGAGTCCTGGCAGGCGAGCAACACCGGCATCAAGGCGGTCCACGTGCCCGACCCGTACCCCGAGTACGGCCACTGCGTGCACAAGGTCGCGCGGCACCCGGCCGAACCGGACCGGCTGTTCGCCCAGGTCCACCACGGCGTCTACCGCAGCGACGACGCGGGCGCGACCTGGCAGTCCATCGCCGACGGCCTGCCGAGCGACTTCGGCTTCCCGATGGTCGTCCACCCGCACCGGCCCGAGGTGATCTACACGTTCCCGCTGGTCGCCGACGTGATGCGGTTCCCGCCGGACGGCCGCTGCCGGGTGTACCGCAGCGAAGACGCCGGCAAGTCGTGGGAGGCACTCGGCCAGGGCCTGCCGGACGGGTACTGGGCCGGCGTCATGCGCGACGCGATGTGCACCGACGACGCCGACCCGGCCGGGGTGTACTTCGGCTCGCGGACCGGTGACGTCTACGCCAGCCGCGACGACGGCGACAGCTGGCAGCTCGTCGCGGCACACCTGCCCGACGTGCTGAGCGTCCGCGCCGCGAGGGTGTGACCCGTGCGGATCACCGTGCTGCTGCCCGGGGTACTGCGGGAGAAGGCCGGCGGCGACTCCCGGCTGGCCGTCGACGTCGCCGAGCCGGCCACGCTCGGCGCCCTGCTCGACGCGCTCGCCGAGCGGTACCCGGCGCTGGAACGGCGGCTGCGTGACGAACAGGCGGGGCTGCGCCGGTACGTCAACTTCTACGTCGACGGCGAGGAGTGCCGCCACCGCGGCGGCACCGAGGCGGTGCTGAAGGCGGACACCGAAGTGCAGATCATCCCGTCGGTCGCGGGAGGCTGAGCTCGTCGAACAGGGTGGCCGCCCGGTGCGCCGTGGCGGCCGCCCGGCGGCCCGTGCCGAACAGCGCCAAGGCGACGAGACCGGTCCCGAGCCCGGCGACCAGCCACCACACGCCGTGCGCGGAACCGGCGAGCGCGACACCCAGGGTGGTGCCGGTCTGCCGGCCCGAAGACGCCAGCGAGGCCGCCACCCCGGCCATCGAGCCCGGCATCCCGGAGACGGCGGTGTTGGTGATCGGCGGGTTGACCGTGCCGAGGAAGACGCCGAACAGCAGGAAGGTCGCGAGCACCACCGGCAGGGGTGTCGCCGGGCCGAGCCACGCGGCCGCGGCGCCGCCCGCCGCCAGCGCCGTCCCGGCGACGACCAGCGGCCACCGCGGGCCCCGGGTGCCGACCACGCGTCCGGTGCGCGGGGACAGCACGAGGACGGCCAGCCCGACCGGGAGCAGGCACAGCCCGGCCGCCGGCGCCGTCATGCCGCGCGTCTCCTGGAGGTACTGGGTGGCGACGAAGAGGAACACCCCGAACCCGCACAGGGCCAGCAGCGCCATGAGGATCGCCGAGCTGAACGGGATGCTGCGGAACAGCCGCGGTTCGAGCAGCGGATCGGCGCGGCGCGGTTCGTGGCGCAGGAGGCCCAGGACGCCGAGGCCGGCGACGGCGAGCAGGCCGAGGATCCCCGGTGACGTCCAGCCCAGCCGGTGCGACTCGATGAGGGCGAAGACGACGCTGCCCAGCACCAGCAGCACGAGGACCTGCCCCACCGGGTCGAAGCGGCGGGCGCGCGGCGCGCGCGACTCGGGCACGAACAGGCTGGTGGCGACGAGCGCGGCGGCGGCGATCGGCACGTTGACCCAGAAGACGGCCCGCCAGCCGAAGCCGTCGACGAGCACGCCGCCGAGGATCGGCCCGAGCACCAGCGCCAGCCCGGACATCGAGCCGAACACGCCGATGGCGCGGGCGCGCTCGGCCGGCGCGGGGAAGGTGGTGGCGACGATGGCCATCGCGACCGGGTTGAGCATGGTGCCGCCGGCGGCCTGCAGCGCGCGGGCGGCGATCAGCCAGCCGATGCCGGGCGCCAGGCTGCACAGCAGCGACCCGAGGCCGAAGACGGCGAGCCCGCACTGGAAGACGCGACGGCGGCCGAACCGGTCGGCGGCCGAACCGGCGAGCACCAGGAACGCGGCCAGCACCAGCGTGTAGGCGTCGACGGTCCACTGCAGGCTCGCCACGGAAGCGCCCAGGTCACGGCGGATCGAAGGCAGGGCGACGGTGACGATGGAGATGTCCATCACCACGACGACGATGCCGGCGCAGCAGATCGCGAGCACCAGGCCTGGACGGCTTGTGGTCGGAACGGTCATGCCGTCGACGCTAGGATTTAGAGCGTGCTCGAAGTCAACCCGATCCCCGCGGAGGGGCTGACCATCGCGGACGCGGCCCGCCGCACCGGGGTCAGCGCGCACACGCTGCGCTACTACGAACGGGCGGGCCTGGTGGTGACCCGCGTCGACCGCACCAGCGGCGGCCGCCGCCGCTACCGGCAGCTGGACCTGGACTGGATCAAGATCTGCACCAAGCTGCGGGCCACCGGCATGCCGATCAAGACGATCCGCCGCTACGCGGACCTGGTCGCGGCCGGCCGCGGCAACGAGCCGGAGCGGCTGGCGCTGCTGGAGGAGCACCGTGCCGACGTGCTGGCGAGGCTGGCGGAACTGGCGGAGAACCTGAAGCTGATCGACCGGAAGATCGGGGTGTACCGGGGCCGGCTGGAAGCCGGCGACGCCGACGGTCTGTGGGCGCCGGCCGAGCCGCGCTGATTCCCCGGCCTCAGCGCGCGGCCCGCCGTTCGGCGGCGCGGGAGGCGACCGCGGTGGCGAGCGCGGCGACCCCCAGCACGACGCCGATCCACACCGGGGCGACGAGCCCGAGACCGCCGTCGATCGCCAGGCCGCCGAGCCAGGCGGACAGGGCGATGCCGACGTTGAAGGCCGAGGCGTTCACCGAAGAGGCGAGCGACGGCGCCTCCCGCGCCACGTCCATCACGCGGGTCTGGAAGACGGGGACCATGGCGAACCCGGTGGCACCCAGCACGAACACCATGATCGCCGCCGGCACCTGGTAGTGCACCGCGAAGGCGAAGCCGGCCAGTGCCGCGATCGCCGCGACGACGGTGCCGTAGAGCGTGGGCACGAGCGCGCGGTCGGCGAGCCGGCCGCCGAGCAGGTTGCCGCCGGTCAGCCCGGCCCCGAAGAGCAGCAGCAGCCACGGCACCGCCGAAGCGCCGAAGCCGGCGACCCGCGTCAGCATCGGCTCCAGGAAGGTGATGGCCGCGTATGCCGCACCCCACCCGAGCATCGTCGTCGTCAGCACCCACCACACCTGGGGACGGCGGAAGACCGCGAGCTCGCCGCCGAGCCCGTGGCTCGCGCCGTCCGGTCGCCGGGGCACGAAGGCCGCGATCGCGGCGAGCGCGGCCGCGCCGATCAGGGCGATGGCCCAGAACGCCGAGCGCCAGCCGAGCTGCAGGCCCAGCGCCGTCCCGAACGGCACGCCCACCACGTTCGACACGGTGAGCCCGGTCATCATCAGCGCGATGGCCCGCGACCGGCGCCCGGGAGCGACGAGGCTCGCGGCCATGATGGGGCCGATCCCCATGAAGGCACCGTGGCACAGAGCCGAAACGACCCGCCCGGCCATGAGCACGCCGTACCCGGGCGCGAGGGCGGCTAGCACGTTCCCGGTGATGAAGAGGCTCATCAGGACGACGAGCATCGTCTTGCGCGGCAGCCGGGCGCCGGCCGCGGTCATGACGGGCGCGCCGATCGCCACCGCCGCGGCGTAGCCGGTGACGAGCAGCCCGGCGGTGGGCAGGGAGACGCGCAGGTCGGCACCGAGCGGCCCGAGCAGCCCGACGACGACGAACTCGGTGAGGCCGATCCCGAAGGCCCCCAGGGCCAGCGCGCCGAGCGCGAAGGCGCGTCGCCGTTTCGAGTACTCGGTGGTCGCGGGGGCCGGGCAGGCGGTCGGCACGCGGGGTTCCCTTTCGCCGGGGCAACGACGCCCAGATGATCTCCGAGCGGCCTGCGGCCGGGCAAACCCTTCCACGAGCGGCGAATCGACATCGGCGGCGAGTCCGGCGGGAAGGGGCCACCCGATACGATCGCCGCCGGTCCCGCACCTCGTTCCCGGCAGGAGACCCATGACCCAGCCCGCGCTCGCCGGCACCCCCGGACCGGACGTCACCGCGCCGGTCCCGCGTGCCGCCGCGGCCCGGGCGGCGGAGCGGCTGCCGGCCGTCGCGTGGTGGCTCTTCGCGGCGCTGCCCGCCGGCTTGGCGCTGCTGGCCGCGGTGCGTGCGCCGCGGATGCACGTCCTGCTCGACTACTGGCACGTCTTCGCCAAGATCACCGACGACAACGGCCGGCTCCTGCTCGGCCAGGTCTTCACCTACCACCTCGACCAGCCGTTCGTCGTCCCGTCGCTCCTCTTCTACGCCGACGCGGCCTGGTTCGGCGGCGACAACCGCGTCCTGACCGTCCTGTCGGTCCTCCTGCTCGCGGTCGCCGTGGTGGCCCTGCGCACGATGCTGCCGAAGCACCCCGCCCGCGACGCGCTGACGGCCGCGCTGGCGTGGCTGCTGTTCTCCTCCCACGCCACCGAGCTCTGGTTGCAGGGCACCAACGGCATCAGCTGGGTGCCCGCGGTGACGTCGTGCGCGATCGCCGTCGCGTGTGCCCACCGCGGCCGCCTGGCCGGCGCGGCCGCGGCCGCCGTCGTGGGGTGCCTCTGCTTCGGCGCCGCGCTGCCGATCTGGTTCGTGCTCGCGTTCGTCGCCTGGCTGCGCGGGGAATCCCGGCTCCGGATCGCGCTCCCGGCCGCGGCCGGCGTGGTGGTGCTCGGCGCGTGGTGGCTCACCAAGCCCGCCGGGACGCAGTCGGGCGCCACGGCTGCCTTCGACCCCGACGGGCGCCTGTCCGTCGTCACGGCCGCCGTCGGCGGGCTGTGGTCGGCCGACGTCGCCGTCGTCGCGGTGATCGCCGGCGGGTGCACGCTCGCCCTGCTCGGCCTCCTGCTGCGCCGGACCGTCACCGCCCGCCCGGCCGCGGACGCCGGCTGGGCGGGCCTGGCGCTCTATGCCTTCGCCCTGGCGGCCATGCTGGCACTCGGCCGCACGACGGCGAACGTGCCCGGCGGCAACGTCGGCCTCATCAGCCGGTACGTCCTGGTCGCGGCGCTGGCGACGAGCGCGCTGACGGTGCTGGCCACCCTGCACCGTCCACAGTGGCCACACCGCTACGTCGTCGCGGCCGTCGTCACCCTGGCCCTGGTGACGCACGCGATCGGCGGCGCCAAGGCCGACGAGGTCCGCCGCAGCTACGCGCCGCTCGGCCTGGCCGCGGTCGCGCTGCGCGTCGACGCCCCCGCGGCGCTGGAAGCCCTGCACATCCAGCGCGCCGCCGCGCCGGCCGCCCGCGCGCTGGGGGCCTATCCGTTCAGCAGCGCGTTCACCCTGGGCTGCCACGGTCCCGAACTGGGCAGCCACGTCGACCTGAGCACGGCCCAGCCGGTGCGCGGAGCACTCGACGCGCCGCCCGCCGCCCCCGGCGCGATCGTCACCGGCTGGGTGGCTGTCGACGGGACGCCACCGGACTGCATCCTCGTCACCGACCCGGCCGGCACGGTGACCGGCGGCGGCACCGCGGGCCTGCCGCTCCCCGCCGGCTCGGCCGCCGCCTCCGGCGCAACGGCCTGGCAGGCGACGGCGGGCCCCATGGCCGGGCCGCCGACCGTGCTCGCCGCCCACGGCGGGCGCCTGTTCCGGATCGGCTGACACTCACCCCGGGCTCGGCGAGCGGCAGTTCACCGCCGCCGCGCGTCACTCTGCGAAACCGCGCCGGCGGACGGCCGGCGGGTCCGGGTCCCCAGGGCGGGCGATGATCGACTGGGGTGGCGTCGTCTACCGTAAGACCGTCCGGGTGGTCCGACGGCGATGGCAAGGCGGCTGGTGAAGGAACGCGAGTTGCGACGCCGCTGCAGGCGGCTGCTGAACGAACTGGGCATCCGGCCGCCGCTCGACGTCCTCGAGCTGTGCCGCGGCGTCGGCCGGCAGCGCGGGCGCCCGATCCGGCTGCTGCCGCACCGGATCCCGGTGCCGGGGCCGTTCGGCGCCTGGATCGCCACCGCCGAGGCCGACTACATCGTCTACCAACAGGACACGAGCAAGGCCCACCAGCGCCACATCATCCTGCACGAGCTGGGCCACATCATCGCCGGCCACGGCGCCACCGCGGAGAACCGCGACCTGGTCGGCAAGCTGGCGCCGGGCCTGGAACCGGAGGCGGTGGGGCGCGCCCTGCTGCGCACCTCCTACGACACCGACCACGAGCGGGAGGCCGAGACGGTGGCGACGATCATCCTCGAGTGGGCATCGGTCCTCGACCGGGTCGCCCCGCCGTCGTCGGACGCGGGTGCCGCGCGGCGGATCGACGCCGCGCTGGACGAACGGCTGGGCTGGCTGTGAGCGGCAAGATCACGCTGCTCGTGGTCCAGGCCGTCATCCTGTTCCCGGCACTGCTGTGGAAGATCTACCAGCTGACGCGTGCACCGGGCGACGTGGCGCGCTGGATGGTCACCGCCTGCCTGGCCTGCTTCGCGGCCGCGTACCCGCTGGGCCTGCTGGCGGGCGACGTCAACCAGCCGTATCCCGGGCCGATCGTGCCGCTGCTGTTCCAGCACGTCTTTCTCTGCGGGCTGGTCTTCTCGCTGGCGTGTTTCTTCCTGTTCTCGGCCCGGCCGGGCTCCCGCGCCCGGCGGCGCGCCCGGCTGGAGGCGATCCCGCTGGGCGCCGCGATCCTGGTGATGGCCACCGTGACGGTGCTCATGCCGGACGTCCCGCCGGTGCAGTACCCGCGTGGCGCGGTTTCGGTGTTCTACCTCGCGGCCGACCTGTACCTGACGTACGGCATCGCGAGCGCCTGCTTCTTCGCACGGCGTTACGCCCGCGGCGCGGCCCCGCGGCTGGCCCGCGGGCTGTCGGTGGCGTCGGTCGGGTTCGCGTTCGGCGCGGTCGGCGGCGCGACCCTGATCGCGGTGGTGCTGGTGCACTGGGCGGGCGCGGCGATCCCCTGGCTGCTGGTCCAGGCGACGGTCTGGCTGGTGTTCCCGAGCGCGATCCTGCTGGTGGTCGGCCTGTCCTACCCGGGCGTCGCCACCCGCCTGGCGGCGGCCCGCGTGTGGTGGCAGCACCTGCGCACGTACCACCGGCTCCGTCCGTTGTGGACAAAGCTGCACGAGGCGTTCCCGGAGGACGCGCTGAGCCGCACCCCACTGGGCCGCTGGGACACGCTGAGCGTGCTCGGCGTCCACCGCCGTTACTACCGGCGGGTGATCGAATGCCGCGACGGGCTGGTCCGGATCAGCCCGTACGTGGCGCGCTTGGACGGTCCGTTGCCGGATCGGCTGACGGAGGCGCTGCGCGCGCACGCCCGCCGCGAGCCGGTGCCGGAGCAGGGGATGCCGCTGGCGGTGCCGGAGGGCGGTGGCCTGGACGACGACGTCCGCGAGCTGGTGACGTTGTCCGAGTCCCTGAAGGCGACGGCCGCCTGAGCCGCGGCGCGAGCAGCTTCGACGATTTGCCCCCAACCGAAACGAAACCCGGCCTTCCACCCACCGGCGGCGGCGATCTTCCGCCCGCGGGCGTCACGCACCGTGCACGCTGCGCCATCCCGGGCCGGCGAGCGGCACTCAGGCGATCTCCGGCGCCGTCCCGGTCCAGGACGGCGCGCCCAGGTCCTTGTCCGCGATGACGAACTTCTTCCGCATCTCGTCGATGAGCGCGTCGACCTCGTCGGTCGTGCGGCGCATCAGCTCGTCCGCCTTCTGCAGGAAGCTGTAGAGCGTGCCGTAGAAGCCGCCGGCGTCGAGGTTTTCGGTGCCGTTGCCGCTGAGCACCTCGACCATCTTGTCGGCGATCACGAAGGGGACCATCGGACCGGCGGTCGCCAGGTCCACGATGCCCCGGTAGGTCTTCCAGCCGGTGGACAAGCCTTGCGGCACTTCGGCTTCGGCGTCGAACTTCTCGAGCTGGGCCACGCACGCGCCCATCAAGCTGTTCAGGTTGAACCGCGCGCCGTGGATGATCGCGCCGAACCGGGTGAGCGACTCCGCCAGCACGGTCAGGGCCGACGCGCGGAGGTTTTCGTGCCACTCGTTGATGGTCGAACAACGCGCCTGGGCGTCGTGCGGCACCGAACCGACCGGCCCGCTCCAGTGCGCGCCCCACCAGCCGTTGCCCAGCTGCAGTGGTTCGAGCCGGCCGTACTCGGTCAGCGCCCGGCCGGAAGCGCGGGCGTTCTCGAGCGCGTTGCCCGCACGCTCGATCCAGCCGCCGTCCTGGAGCTTGAGCGCTTCCGGGTGGTCCCGGCCGGCGTAGCCCTTGACCTTGCCGACGTCCTGGCCGCTGAGGATCTCCGCGTGGCTGAAGAACTCGCTCACGCTGAGGTCCCGGCTGCCGTCGCCGTGGACCGAGCCCTGCATGATCGGGTGAAGCGTGCAGTACGCGACCGACCACCCGAGGTTGTCCATGGCCGAGCGCAGCTCCGTCGGCTTGTAGAACGGGTCGTCGAACTGGGCCCACCTCGGCCCCCACGGCGGACCGTCGGTGTTGACGACGCTCAACGCCTTCAGCATTCCGTGCAGGGCCGGCGCGTAACCATGACGAAAGACCGGATCGAGATCGGCGACCGGGCCGCCGTCGTCCGGCGTGTACCACCGCTGGGCCATGTCGTCCCCCTAGCCCGGGTTCAGCTTCTTGGCGATCGCGTCGAGAGCCTGCACGTTCTGCGCCTCGGCTCCCTCGTACGCGTCGGCGGACTGGAGCATCCGGTCGCGCAGGCCGTTGAGGAACTGGATGAATTCACCCTCCTCGTCGACGAAGTCCGTCATCTTGAGCGCGAATTCGCGCGCGAACCGGAGGAGCCCCTCCTGGAACTGCCCGGTCTTCCCCCAGCCGCCCTGCAGCACGCCCTGTTCGGCTTCGGTCGCGATGTCCCGGAGCAGGCTGTGGCCCGCCTGCAGGTAGTCGATCACCCCGCCGCCGTCGCCGTGACCGTCGCCACCGAGCACACTCGTGCCGAACCTGCGCAGTTCCGGCATGTCCACGACAAGATCCACGAGATCCCCCCACCGCGTGTGTTTCCCGGATCAGCAGCCTAACTCCCGGACGGGGCGATTCGCACGATTTCGCCCGATCCGGGCTGTTGAGGGCCTCATTCCAGCGGGACGTAGTCACCGCCCTTCCGCGCCGCCGCCAGATCGGCGTGCGTGGAAGCGCTGGTCATGACGCGCCCCTTGACCACGCGGACACAGGAACCGGCCAGCGGAAAGACGAGCACGAACTTCGTCCCGTCGTTCCCGCGCAGCACGGCTCCCCTCCGCAGGTCGTCGAGGAATTCGATGATGTCCCGTTCGATTTCCTCCGCGAATCCGCGCTGGTCGTCCCGCGATATGTCGTACAGGTCGGTGTCGATGTCGTAGCCGGCGCGCCTGCCGGTCACCGGGTCACGCGCCTCGAATTCCAGCCCGAGCCAGCGCCGCGGCTCCACCGTCACGACGGCCTGCCACGTCGCTCCGCTCAGCCGCCACCTCGTCAAGGCACCGATCTCGTCGGTGACCACCACCGTCCACCCGGTGGTGGTCCGCAGGTCGCCGAGGACCACGAGGAGCCGGTGCCCCGCTCCGGATGTCATGTGCTCACCACTTCTTGTCGTTGGGGGCACAGGGTCGCCGCGCTGAGCACCTTGCCGCCCTTCTGCAGCGGAAGCCGGTAGGTTTCGCCGTCGAGCGGCACGTAGCGGCTGTTGTCCGGACCGCCCGCCTGGCGGGTGACCAGCTGGAAGCGGACCATCCGCACACCGGCCGTTTTGATTGTCTTCTTCGTCGCGGTGAATCCCCTCTCACAGCCTTTTCCCCACGGGCAGAACCCGGCCGGCTTGGGCAACCCCCGCGAAGTCAGCTCGCGGGCGGCGTGCGGGAGAGCCGTTCGCGCAGGCGCGCGGTGAGTTCCGCTTCGTCGGCCGCAACCAGCCGGTAGTCCCGCACGACGACGCGCCCGCCGACGACCACGTGTTTCGGCCGCCGTCCGGGCGAAGCCCACAGGAGTCCCGCGACGGGATCGTGCACGCCCGCGTCGGCGACGCCGGATACGTCCCACACGCACAGGTCCCCCGCCGAACCGGCACCCAGCTGCCCGAGCTCGGTTCGGCCCAGCCCCCACGCGGAACCCGCCGTGGCCATCCCGAGCACGGTGCGCGCGGGAAGCTGCGGCCCCACCAGACCGGAGACCTGGAGGGCGAGCCGGGCGTCGGCGAGCAGGTGCCCGGCGTCATTGCTGCCCCCGCCGCTCGTGCCCAGGCCGACGACGACGCCCGCCTCGATCAGCCTGGCGACCGGCGCGACGCCCCACCCCATCGGCACGTCGCATCCCGGCGCGTGCGTCGCGGTCACGCCCGCCCGCGCGAGAAGGCGGATCTCTCCGGGCGTGACGTCACACAGGTGGGCCACGGTGACGTCCGGTTCCAGCCAGCCCCATTCATCGAGGAGCTGCAGTGGCCTGCGCCCGTAGCGCTCGGCGGCGATCGCGGTGTCGACCTGCTCGTTGGCCTGGGTCCGGCGGCGCAGGCCGTGCCGGGCCGCGACCGCGCCGAGGGCCGCGAACGTCTCCCGCGCGTCGGAATGGACCCCGGCGGGGCCGACCGCGACCTGGAGCATGCCGTCCGGCGAGACCCCGCCGGTGCCCCCGGGAACGAGCGCGGTCACGATGGCCTCGGCGGACTCACCCGCCCACTCCGGATCGTCCCGTGCCGAGCCGCGCACGAAGACGAGCCGGGCGCCGAGGGACCGGACGGCCTCGGTCGTCGCCCTGGCCAGGGCGACCGTGTCCGCGATCGGGGCGCCGTGCGGCCAGTTCAGGTGGTGGTCGGCGATGGTCGTGACGCCGCACAGGAGGCTTTCGGCGGCACCCACCGCGGCGGCGACGGCGTAGGCCTCCGGGTCGTGGCCCACCTTCCCGTAGGCGGCGGCCATCGCGGGCAGCCACTCGGCCATCGGAACGCCCCGCGTGCCGGGCAGGGTGCGGAACGCGCTCTGCAGCAGGTGGTGGTGGGCGTTCACGAGCCCCGGCGTGACAACGCAGCCGGCGGCGTCGAGCACCGTCTCGTGCGGGGAACCGTTGCCGAGGGCGAAGTCGCCGCTGTCCTCTGTGGACGAATTGACGAGAATGCGTTCCGCGTCCCGAATCGTGAGCATGGTCCGGTCACAGATCCGGGACGAGCCGGCCGCCGCGGGCACGCGAGACGTAGATCATCATCGTGCGGTTCGCGGCCTCCTCGGCGATGCCGCCGGCGACGAAGAGCGCGGGGGCCTCCGGCCGGAACTCGAAGTGGCTGACCGGCCCGCGTGCTCGCAGTGCCGTCCCGGCCTCGAGGACATTGTGGACATACGCCGATCCCCCGCGGCCCGCTTCGGCCCGCCGGACGGCGACCCGCCAGGCGTCCGCGGCCAAGGCCCCGCAGAGCGAGTACCGACGCTCGTCCCCTGTCGGCAGTACGAGGTCGATCATCCGTCCTCCAGGAGCTTCTGCTTCACCACGACGAGGTGGAACCGTGATCCGTCGGGCGAGCACCAGCGGTGCGGGGTGCCGCCCGGGTAGTAGACGGAGTCTCCGGCGTCGAGCCGGACCGTCCCGTCCTTCTCGAGGTCCAGCAGGAGAGTCCCGCTCACGACGTGGACGAACTCGTCCTCCGCGTGGCGGAAGTAGTCGCCGAACTCGGAGTTGGTGCCGGTCCACTCGATCGGGTCGAACGCCCGCCTGCCGCGTGTCAGCAGCCTGACCTCGCCGTTCGGGAGCTGGTTGCGGGCGCCCTCACCGGCGCGCAGCACGTCGGGTCGCCCGACGTCGGTGTCCGGCAAGCCCGGGGCACCGGCGGCGATGAGCTCGACCTGGGTCGTGCCGAGCGCCTTCGCGATGCGGTCGAGCGAAACCATGCTCGGCCGGGCGTGTCCCCGCTCCAGCTGGCTGAGGAACGGATGCGAAAGTCCCGTCCGCCCGGCCAGCTGGACGAGCGTGAGGCCACGGGACCGGCGCAGCTCACGGATGCACGCGCCGACCCGCTCGGCCTGCTCGTCGACGACGCGTGAGGACGCGTGACCGGCTTCCTTCACGGCGACCGCCGCCGCCCCGCCGGACCGCAGGGGCAACACAAAGAACACGGGGTTTTACACATCGGAAATCTCGGCTCCGTACCGTCAGCCAATGTTGATGCGATCAACATTCGCACCATCCCCGCAGTTCCGCAACACGCCGAACCCGGAGAAACGCATGGCGAACCCGCTGCCCCGCCCGCTCGCCGGGGTGCGCAACGCGCAGCTGCCCGACGGGCGCCTCGTGGACGTCGCGTTCGCCTCGGGCGTGGTCAGCGCGATCACCGCCGCGGGCACGGCCGAGCCCCACGGGCCGACGCTCGATCTGGGTGGCCGGCTGCTGCTTCCCGCCCCGGCCGAGCCCCACGCCCATCTCGACAAGGCCCGGAGTTTCGACGCCGTCGGCCCGAAGCTCGGTGACCTCGGCTCCGCGATCGACGCGTGGCGGCGCCACGCGTCGGCGATGAGTACCGAGTCGATCGTCGAGCGCGCCCGGGCTCAGGCTCTCGCGATGCTCGCGGCGGGCACCACCGCGATCCGATCCCACGTCGACGTCCTCGAAGACGGCGGTGCCGGCCTCGCAGACGTGACGCGCGCGGCCCGTGCCCTGGTCCAGGTCCGGGAGGAGCTCGCGGGCCTCATGGACATCCAGCTCGTGGCGCTCGCCGGGCCGCACTGCCCCGACCACCACGTGGAAGCGGTCCTGGACGTCGGCGTCGACCTGGTCGGCGGCGCTCCGCACCTCGCTCCCGATCCCGCGGCGGACCTCACGCGGCTGCTCGCGCTCGCGGAACGACGCGGGATCGGCGCCGACCTCCACGCCGACGAAAACCTTTCCGGCCCCGTCACCCTCGACGCCTACGCCCGCGCGGTGCGCGACTGGCCGGCCGCCCGCCCGCGCACCGCCGGCCACTGCGTGCGGCTCGGCACCCTCGAAGCCGCGCGCCGGGACGCGATCATCGCGGACGTCAAGGCCGCGGACGTCGGCATCGTCACCCTGCCCAGCACGAACCTCTACCTCCAGGGCTGGGAGCACCCCGTTTCGACGCCGCGCGGTCTCGCGCCCTTGCGCGAGCTTCTCGACGCGGGCGTCCGCCTCGGCGCCGGGGCGGACAACGTGCGCGATCCGTTCAACCCCGTGGGCCGCGGCGACGCACTCGAAACCGCGTCGCTCCTCGTCACGGCGGGCCACCTCTCCCCCGAAGAGGCCTACGGGCTCGTGAGCACCGGGGCGCGATCCGTCATGGGACTGCCGGCCGCGGGGACGGCGGTCGGCGCCCCGGCCGACTTCCTCGCCATCCGGGCCGTGAACCTCGTCGACGCGATCGCCACCGCGCCCGCCGACCGCATCGTCGTCCACCGCGGCCGCGTCGTCGCGATCACCGAGACACACCGCGAACTCCCGGCGCTGCCGGGGTTCGTCCCCGCTTCCTGAAGGGAACCGCATGTCCGCCACGACCGCGGCCGAGCCGGCCATCCGCCCGCCCCTGCTGAACTTCCGCGACGTCGACCTCGTCTTCCCCGACGGCACGGCGGCGCTCGGCGGCGTCGACCTCACGGTGGACCGCGGCGACTTCGTCTCGATCGTCGGCCCGAGCGGCTGCGGCAAGTCCACGCTCCTGCGCATCGCGTCGGGCCTCGAATCGGCTTCGGGCGGCGCGGCCGACGTGAGCACGAGCCGCATCGGCTACGTCTTCCAGGACGCGACGCTCCTTCCGTGGCGGTCGGTCCAGGGCAACGTCGAACTCCTCGCCGAGCTCAACCGGGCGGCCAAGGCGGACCGGGCCGCGAAGGCAGCCGCCGCGATCGGGCTCGTCGGCCTCGGCGGCTTCGAGAAACATCTTCCGAAACAGCTCTCGGGCGGCATGAAGATGCGCGTCTCACTCGCGCGCTCGCTCACGCTCGACCCCGAACTGTTCCTGTTCGACGAGCCGTTCGGGGCGCTCGACGAGATCACGCGTGAACGCCTCAACGACGAGCTCCTGCGGCTGTTCACCGAGCAGCGCTTCGCGGGGCTGTTCGTCACGCACTCGGTCTCCGAGGCCGTCTACCTCTCGACCAAGGTCGTCGTCATGTCCGGCCGGCCGGGCTCCATCGTCACGCGGTTCGACGTGCCCTTCCCGATGCCGCGGGATCCCGACATCCGCTTCACTCGTGAGTTCGCCGAGCTCGTCGGCGACGTTTCGCACGCGCTCCGGAAGGGGCACCGCTGATGCCCACGCTCCAGGAAACCGCGGCCCGCCGCACCACGGCCGCCCTGCAGCCGCGACGCATCCGGAAACCGGCGTCGTGGTGGCAGCCCGTCGTGGCCTTCGGCGTCTTCGCCGGGCTGTGGTACGCGGTGGCGGCGTACTACGACCAGGTGGTCGAGTCGCCCTACCTCGTGCCGTACCCGCACCTCGTGCTGACGGCGATCATCGACGACACCCGCCCCGACGGCGCCCCGACCGGGTTCAACGCGGAGCTGTGGGCCGCACTCGGCCGCACGACGCTCGTCTCGCTCACCGGTCTCGGCGCCGCCATCGTCCTCGGGATCCTGTGGGCCACCGTCATGGCCCAGGCCAAGGGCCTCGAGAAGGCGCTGTACCCGTACGCCGTCGTGCTCCAGTGCGTGCCGATCCTCGCGCTCGTGCCGCTCATCGGGGCGCTGTTCGGCTACGCCTTCCTCTCCCGCGTGATCGTGACCGTCATGATCGCGCTGTTCCCCATGGTCTCCAACACGCTCTTCGGCCTGCATTCCGCGGACCACGCGCAACGCGAGCTCTTCGCGCTCCAAGGCGCGAGCCGGCTGACCCGCCTGGTCAAGCTGCAGATCCCAGCCGCGCTCCCCTCGATCTTCGTCGGCCTCCGCACCTCCGCGGGGCTGTCCGTGATCGGCGCGATCGTCGGCGACCAGTTCTTCCAGCGCGGCGATCCCGGCCTCGGCGTCCTCATCCAGGTCACGGCGTCCCGCCTGATGGGGCCCGAGCTCTACGCGACGATCATCATCGCCTCGCTCTACGGCATCGCCGTCTTCCTCGCCTTCGGGCTCATCGGCCGGCTCGCGGTCGGCCGCTGGTTCGACTTCACCTGACCTCCCCGTCCCCGAAACGGAGCCCCATGCGCACCCGACCCCGCCCCGCCGCCGTCATCCTGTCCGTCGCCACGCTTGCCGTCGCCCTCACCGCCTGCGGTGGAAGCGGGTCGGCCGACGCCGGCGCAGCGCCCCCGGCGCCCGTCCCGACCGGGCCCGCCGTCGACCTCGCCGGTGTGTGCCCGTCGACGGTCGTCGTCCAGACCGACTGGAATCCCGAGGCCGACCACGGGCACCTCTACCAGCTGCTCGGCCCGAATCCCTCGATCGATGCCAGCCAGAAGTCCGTGACGAGCGACCTCTACGCCAACGGCAGGCCGACCGGCGTCAAGCTCCAGGTCCGCGCCGGCGGGCCGGCGATCGGCTTCTCGAAGGTCTCGGCCCAGATGAACCAGGACAAGTCGATCACCCTCGGCTACGTCTCCACCGACGAGGCCGTCCAGTTCTCCGGGGACATGCCGACCACGGCCGTGTTCGCCCAGAACGACAAGTCACCGATGATGATCATGTGGGACCCGAAGACCTACCCCGACGTCACCACCATCAAGGACCTCGGCATCCGGCTCCAGGCGAACGGCGGCGTCGTCCGGTACTTCAACGGCGCCGCCTACATGGACTATCTCACCGACGCGGGCTACCTGCCCGCCGGCATCCTCGACGGGAGCTACGACGGCGCTCCGGCGAAGTTCGTGACCGCCAAGGGCAAGGACGCGCAGCAGGGCTTCGCGACCGCCGAGCCGTACGTCTACCAGAACGAAATCGCCGCGTGGGGCAAGCCGCTCAAGTTCCAGCTGGTCGCGGACACCGGCTGGTCCCCGTACCCCCAGACGATGTCCGTCCGCACCAGCGAACTGGCCTCGCTCTCGCCGTGCCTCAAGAAGCTCGTGCCCGTCATGCAGCAGGCGGACGTCGACTTCCTGCAGAACCCGGCGGCGACGAACGACCTCATCGTCAAGCTCGTGCAGGCCTACAACAACGGCTGGACGTACAACGCCGCGGTGGGCAAGGCCGCCGTCGCGCAGATGAAGGACCTCAAGATCGCGACCGACGCCGGCACCGGCCACGTCGGCGCGATGGACGACAAGCGCGTATCCGAGTTCATCAAGATCGCGGCGCCGGTCTTTTCCAAGACGGGCGGCCACGTCAAGAGTGGCCTCACCGCGGCCGACCTCGTCACGAACCAGTTCCTCGACCCGAAGATCAGCCTCGGCTGGTGAACAGGAGCGCCATGACCAGCACTGAGAGCCTCGAGGCGCTGCGGGCCGAACTCGTCGAACTGCTCGGCGAGCGCGGCGTGAGCACCGACCTCAAGACCCGCGAGCGCGCCTCGGTCGACGAGGCCACGATGAGCCCCATCCTCTCCGAGCAGCTCCCGCTCGGCCTCGCCGACCTCGTGGCCTATCCGGCGGACGCGGAGCAGATCGCGGCGGTCGTGGCCGCCGCGACCCGCCACCGCGTCCCCGTCACCGCCCGCGGCAAGGGGACGGGCAACTACGGGCAGGGCATCCCGCTGCACGGCGGCCTGATCCTCGACACGACGCGCGCCCGCGCCGTCGTCGAAGTGGGCGACGGCGTCATCACGGCCGAAGCCGGCGCCTCCCTGGCGCTCCTGGAACGCGCTGCCGACGCGAGCGGCCAGCAGCTCTGGATGTATCCGTCGACCGCGCAGTCCACTGTGGGCGGTTTCCTCTCCGGGGGTTCGGGCGGCACGGGATCGATCGCGCACGGCACGAACTGGGAAGGCTTCGTCGTCGCGCTCGACGTCGCCCTGCCGGGTACCACGCCGGCTCTCACCCACGTCGAGGGCGACGAAGCGCAGACTTTCGTGCACACCTACGGCACCGCGGGGGTGATCGCCCGCGCGACGGTCCGGCTCGAACCGGCCCAGGACTGGCGGGCCGTCTACGCGAGCTTCCCCACCTTCGAGGAGGCACTCGGCGCGGTGCGGGCGCTCCGCGGGCTCGATCCGCTGCCCCGGCTGGTGAGCGCGGACCGGGCCGCCGTGGCGGAACGGCTCCCCGCGGACCCGGCGATCCCCGCCGGGCGCGCGAACCTGCGCGCGATCGTCGACGTGACGGCGCTCGATGCCGCGTCGTCGCTCATCTCCGCCGCCGGTGGCTCGGTCGAAGACGTCCGCGAAGGGGTCCAGCAGACGATCAAGGTTTCGATGCTCTCCTACAACCACCCCATCTGGTGGCTCAAGAAGAACAGCCCCGGCAAGGAGTACTTCCACGTCGAGGTCGGCGGCGAAGCACTGATCGACCGCATCCACGAGGTCGAGGCCGTGTACCCCGGCGGCATCCTGCACATCGAAGCCGCACATCGCTTCCCCATCGGGATGCTCGTCGCGGAGTACACGGGAGCGGCGGACGTCTACGCCGGATACGCGAAGCTCGTCGAACTCGGCGTGCGCGTCCACAGCCCGCACCAGTTCTACGTCGACCACGGAGTCGAAGAGCTCCTCGCGCTCAAGAAACGCACCGACCCGGACGGGCTGCTCAACCCCGGCCACCTCGGCGTGCCCGAGCTCGCCGTCACCCTGCCCGCGCAGGCCAAGATATGAGCCGCGCCATCGCCGAACTCGCGGGCCCGGCTCTCGCGGACCGGATCGGCAAGGACTCGATCGTGGTCCTCCCGACCGGGGCGATCGAGCACCACGGGCCGCACCTGCCGCTCAGCACCGACGCCCTGCTCGCCGAAGCGGTCGCCGGCGCCGCCGTCGAGCGCGCCGCCGCCGCGGGCGTCGACGTCTGGCAGCTCCCGACGCTCACCTACACGAAATCGGACGAGCACAGCTGGGCACCCGGCACGGTCTGGCTCGACACCGAGACCCTGTTCCGCACGGTCGTCGAAATCGGGCGGGCGGTGGAGCTCATGGGGGCCCGGACACTCGTGTTCGTCAACGGGCACGGCGGCAACGTCGCGCTCCTGCAGGTGGCGCTGCGGGAAATCCGGAAACGCTTCGGGCTCAAGACGTTCCTCATGCCTTCGCTCGCCCGCACGGACCCGCCTGCCGGCGAAGGGCTCGACGAGCGGGGGCTCGGCATCCACGGCGGCGCCGCGGAGACCTCCCTCGTCCTGCACCTCCGCCCCGACCTCGTGGACCTCTCGCGCGCCGAGCGCTGGGTGCCCGAGCACCTGGCGGAGTTCGAGCACATCGGCTTCAACGGGCGCCCGGTCAGCTTCGGCTGGCTGTCGAACGACTTCGGCACCCCCGGCGTCGTCGGAGACCCCACCCAGGCGACCCCCGCCTACGGCGAGGTGCTCTGGGAAGCGTCGGTGCGCCAGGCGGTCGAATCCCTCCTCGAGATCGCCCGCTTCGAGCACAAGCCCGCGGCAACCACCGGCTGACCGCGTCCGGTCAGCGGTCGAGCCACGGAGCGAGCAGCTTCTCCAGGTCGGCGTCCGACAGCGCCCGCGGCCCGCCGTGGAACTCGTGCCAGCGCGAAGCGTCGCGTGCCGCGTTGTACTCGACCTCGTACGCGCGCATCAGCACGTACATGAACGTCACCGAGCTGAACCGCTCACCCAGCAACGTCCGGGCTTCGCGGGCGACCTGCGTGGCACCACAGACGTCCGACAGCTTCAACGATTCCGCAGCCGGGTCCAGCAGGCTGGGCGCATACATCACGACGATTTCTCCATAACCGAAACGAAACTCAGCCTTCGGCAGCAAGCTGCCCACAGGCGGCGGCGATCTCCTGGCCGCGCGTGTCACGCACCGTGCACGCTACTCCGCCCGCGTTCACCAGCCGCACGAACTCCCGCTCCACCGGCTTCGGCGACGCGTCCAACTTCGACCCCGGCGCCTGACGGCCTCGCGCTACCCGGCCGACCGCGCGCTGCGGCGCTTGATCGCCGACCTGACCTCCGGCAGCCCGCGCTTCGCCGAACTCTGGGACGCCGAGGCACCGCCGCCCCTGACCGACCCGTCCCGGCGCAAGACCATCGACGACCCGGCGGTCGGGCCCGATCACCCTGGACTGCGACACGCTGCTCGTCGCCCTGGACGACCTGCGCATCACCGTTTACACCACCGAGCCCGGCACCGAAGACGCCGACCGCCTGACCCTCGCCATCGTCCGACGACCAGCCGACGCGGCAGCGTGAGCAGAGCACCAACAACAGCCCGATCCGGTTGCGCGGCTGCACCCGGCGGCTGACCACCCCGCGATCACGTAGACCGCGCTCACCGCGAGGAACGCGAACGGCAGCAGCACGGTGCCCAAGGAGCCGGTGCGCGGGCCTCGGCGGCTCAGGTGTGACGCAGGCCCCCGACCACGACGCGCGCTAGCACGTCCGGGCGCAGGATCGACGTCGGCGGTTGCAGGAGCCCGATGGTGCGGATGAACGCGGCGGCGGCCACGGGGTCGTGCGCGGCGACGCGTTGCAGCCGGGCCACGTATCGGTTCAGCGTCTTGGTGGACAGCGAGCGGTGGCCGGGGATCTCCGGCAGCGCCAGGTCTCCGAGCGCGTTGAGTTGCCACACCGGGTCGATGATCTTGGCCGCGGCGCGGAAGAACCGCGTGGACAGGTTCGCGTCGCCGATCTCCAGGCACCGCCGCAGGGCCTCGGACTCCAACGCCGCGACGGTCATGCCTTGGCCGTAGATCGGATTGAAGCTGCACATCGCGTCACCGAATACGAGCAGACCCGGCGGGAACTGCCGCAGGTGCTCGTAGCGGCGGCGCAGGCTCGCCGGGAACCGGTGCGTGCGGATCTCGCTCACCGGTTCGGAGGCGGCCACGGCGTCCTGCACGTCCGGTGGCGCGGACCGCTTGAGGAACGCCAGGAAGCCCGCTTCGTCGGTCGGCGGGTGGTCACCCGCCATGCCCACCTGGGTGACCATCCAGTCGCCGCCCTCCTGCGCGGCGAACGCGAACCCGGTCGGCCGACCGGGCACCGGGCCGACCAGCACCAGCTTGTCCTGGAACGGTGTCTCCGGCCGCACGAGCCTGCTGGCGTACATCATGTTGACGTCGATCCGGTCCTCGGCGGGCGTCGGCAGGCCGACCGACGCGAGCCACGACCGGGCCCGACCGGACCGGCCCATCGCGTCGATGACGAGGTCGGCGGCCAACACCTCCTCCGCGCCGTCGCGGTCGACCCGGACGCCGGTCACTCGGTCGCCCTCGAACACCGGCCCGACCACGTCGCAGTCGGGCACGATCCGCACGCCGGGATAGGTCGCCACCCGCGCCCGAACCGCGCCCTCCAGCATCGGCCGGGTCGCCTGGATGTCCGCCGCGCCGGTGTCCGAGCGCACCATCGGGTGACCCGCCAGCACGAACCGCGCGTCCACATTGAACCCCACCGGCACCGCGCCCGCCGCGACCAGCTCGGCCGAAAAGCCGGGGAACATCTCGTCGAGCGCATCCTTGCCGCGCAGCAGGATGGTGTGGAAATGCCTGGCCTGCGGCACCCCCCGCCGGTGCACGACGTCGGCCGCCAGGGAATCCCGATCGACCACCGTGATCCGGTCGTAGGAGCCGACCAACGCCCGCGCCGCCAGTAGTCCACCCATGCTCGCGCCCAGCACCACCGCATGCGTCATGGGGCGACTGTGACAGTTTCCGCAGCGGTGCGCTTATTCACCTGTGCTGATCTGCTCGGTCAAACGCCGAGCAGATCAGCCAACCGGCCCAACTGGTGGTCGAACCAGGAAGCCACGCGCCAGCAGGTCGTCGCCGATCTCCGGCTTGAGGTTGTCCCGCAACACGGCGACGTCCGCGCCCAACAGCCCCCGGCACCGACGGCGGCCGTTCGCATTGCACTCCACCAGCAACCACAGCGGCCAGGGGCGGTGCCAAAACGCGCCGTCCGCCCGGACGCGGCGCCGCTGATCCCGATCCGATACATGCCTCCGCCAGTCACGATGCTCACCAGCGCGCGCCCGGCCTCGTGCACGAGAGTGCCAGCACGTGGCCCCATTGAGCAGCTTTCCGGCAGCCAGTGAACAAGACGACCCCGTCACCACGAGGGAGATCGATCTCCTGGAGGAGGCTGCAGCCGCGTTGCCGACGGCACCATCGACGGGGATGAACGAGCGCTCTGATCAGCCATCGGTGGGGCCGCCTCTTCAGAGGCGTTCGATGCGGTCGGCCTGCGGGCCCCGGTCGCTCTGACGCACCGCGTACCGGACCCGGTCACCCTTCTGCAGCGGCTCCGACCCCATGATCACGGACGCGTGGGCGAAGAGATCGTCGCCGCCTGCGTCCGGGGTGATGAAGCCGAAGCCCCGGTCGGCGTCGTAGCGCGCGACGACGCCCTCGCCGCCTCGTACGGGCACGTCCCGCGCCGCCGGCCCTGCGGCCGCGGCAGGCGCCGACCGCGCCGTCTGGGGCTCGGCGCCCCGGACCAGGTGCACGTCGCGGGCCTGCGGGCCCTTGTCTCCACTGGCCACGTCGTAGGCGACGCGGTCGCCCTCCGCGAGCCACGTCAGCCCCTCGGCCAGGGCCCGGGCGTGAACGAAGACGTCCCCGGCGCCGGAGTCGGGGTTGATGAAGCCGAAGCCCTTGTCCTCGTTGTACCAGGCCACCGTGCCGTCGGCACCGTCCGCGATACCGGCCGCAGCGGGTGAGCCGGCCCCTGCTCCCAGCGGGATCACGTGCCCGGCCTGCGGGCCGCGCTCGCCTTCGACGATCAGGAAGGCCACCCGCTGCCCCTCGGTGACCACGCCGCCGGTCACGATGGCGGAGCTGTGCACGAAGATGTCGGCGCCGCCGCCGTCCGGTGAGGCGAAGCCGTACCCCTTGGCCGGCTCGTACCAGTTGATGGTGCCGAGCAGGCCCACGGCGCTGCCGGTGGCCGCATCGGCGGTGACGCGAACGCGCAGCGCCTGGGGCCCGCGGTCGTTCTCGCCGACCTCGAACACGACGGCCTGACCCTCGCGGAGCACTTTCGCGCCGCCGTCCCCGACGATCTCGGAGGCGTGCACGAACACGTCCGGCGAGCCGTCCTCGGGCGCGAGGAAGCCGAAACCACGTTCGGCGTCGAACCAACGGACGGTCCCTTGCGGCATCAAAGGCTCCAGGTCGAGAGGGCGGGCACTGGCCCCCAGTCTCTCCGACGGACCTCCGGTCCGTCGGGCCGGGTCCACCGGCGGGTGGTGCGGGTTCGAGCCGACGAGGTCGCGGGCGCCCACCTCAGGCGGCCGATCAGCGATCAAGCCACGGAGCGAGCAGCTCCTCCAGATCAGCGTCCGACAGCGCCCGCGGCCCTCCATGGAACTCGTGCCACCGCGACGCGTCCCGTGCGGCGGTGTACTCCACCTCGAACGCCCGCATCAACACGTACATGAACGTCACCGAGCTGAACCGCTCACCCAACAGGGTCCGCGCTTCACGCGCCACCTCGGTCGCGCCGCGGCCGACCACGTCCGCGAGCCGAAGCTCCTCCGCAGCCGGATCCAACAGGCTGGGCGCATACATCACGACAAACACTCCATCATCGAAACGAACAGAATCAGCCTTCAGCGGCCAGCTGACCACAGGCAGCCGCGATGTCCTGACCACGGGTGTCCCGGACGGTGCAAGCGACTCCGCCCGCGTTCACCAGGCGCACGAACTCGCGCTCGACCGGCTTCGGCGAGGCATCCCACTTGCTGCCCGGCGTCGGGTTCAGCGGGATGACGTTGACGTGGACCAGCTGGCCCAGGTGCTGGCGCAAACGCTTCGCGAGCAACTCGGCCCGCCACGGCTGGTCGTTGATGTCCCGGATGAGGGCGTATTCGATCGAGACCCGCCGTCCGGAGGTATCGGCGTAGTACCGGGCCGCGGAGAGGACCTCGTCGATCGACCAGCGATTGTTCACCGGCACCAGCGTGTCCCGCAGCTCGTCATCCGGCGTGTGCAGCGACACCGCGAGACGCACCTGCATCTTCTCGTCGGCAAGCTTCCGGATCGCCGGCGCCAGACCCACGGTTGACACCGTCACCGACCGCTGCCCGATGCCGAGGCCACCCGGCGCGGGGTCCGTGATTCGGCGAACGGCCTTCACGACTCGGACAAAGTTCGCTAGAGGTTCGCCCATGCCCATGAAGACGATGTTCGACAGCCGGCCGGGCCCGCCCGGCATCGTGCCGTCGCGCATGACCGCCGCCGCCGAGCGGACCTGGTCCACGATCTCCGCCGTCGACAGGTTGCGGTCGAGGCCGCCCTGGCCGGTCGCGCAGAACGGGCACGCCATGCCGCAGCCCGCCTGGCTCGAGATGCACAGCGTCGCGCGGTCCGGGTAGCGCATCAGGACGCTCTCCAGCAGCGTGCCGTCGTGCGCGCGCCACAGCGTCTTGCGGGTCGCGCCGTCGTCGGCCGCCAGGGCGCGGACCTCGGTCAGCAGCGTCGGCATCAACGACTCGACCAGGCGCTCGCGCGACGCCGCCGGGATGTCCGTCATCTCCGCCGGGTCGACTGTCAGGCGGGAGAAGTAGTGGTTCGACAGCTGCTTCGCGCGGAACGGCTTCTCCCCCAGCTCGGCGACGGCGGCCGCGCGCTCGGACACCGAAAGGTCGGCGAGGTGGCGCGGCGGCAGGCCGCGCTTGGGCGCGTCGAAGACAAGCGGGAGGGCAGTCATAACCGGTCCAGTGTCCCACGTGCCTGCCCGGGCCGCCCTCGGCGCCCCCACGACGTGTACCCCAGGTCACGGGCGGCCCCCGGCCGGCGGGGCCGCCTCACCCACCGGGATGATCCACCGTGAACGCGGCGTCCGACGAAAGAGGTGAGCGCGTGTCCTTCCGGCACCTTGTCCTGGTGGTCGCGGTCACCCTGGGCCTCGCCGCCTGCGGCGCTCCGGCCGAGAACGCGCCGAGCGTGCCGCAGGCGAACGTCGGGTCGCTGCACCTGCCGCTCCCGCCGGGCGCGACCTACACCGCGCACAGCCCGGACGGCCTACTGGACGGCTGCATCGCCGAAGGCACCGTCGTCTGCGAAGCGCGCGTCCTCGACCTGCGGACGGCGGACCCCGCCGCGCCGATCAACCCGCCGAGCGCGAAACGGCCCTTCGGCTGGTACACCGGCACGGACACGCCGACCTGCATCACGCCCGCGTCGCCGCCCGGGAAGGCCGCGGAGGCCACCGGCAGCAAGCTCCTCGACTCCGGGTTCGCGCCGATCGGGCCGAAGAAGGCCGAGTACGCCCGCTGGCAGGTCACCTGCGAGAACTCGGCGCAGAACAACCAGGTCCGGATGTGGTGGCTGCCGACGAGCCGGGTCCTGATCGTCCAGTACGGCTCCTTCCCGGGCTGGGACGCCAAGATGGACACCCTGCTCGCCGGCGCGACCTTCAGCTGACGGCGTCGAGCGCGGCCCGGATGATCGCGTCCGTGTCGATGCCGTGGTAGCGGTAGACGTCCTCCAGCGAGCCCGACTGCCCGAAGCCGGTGACGCCGAGCGCGACCGACGGGACCCGGTTGATCCCGGCCAGGAACGCCAGCGTGTGCGGATGACCGTCGAGCACCGTCACCAACGGGCGAGCCCGCGCGGCCGGGAAGACCTGGTCGAGGATCCACGACTCGGCGCCGCCCCGGCCGGACCGGGCCTGGACCGCCTCGAACAGCAGGCCCGGGCTGGTCACGCACACGACGTCGGCCTCGACGCCGGCCTGGGCCAGCCGCTCGGCCGCCGCCAGGGTGCCGGGCACCAGCGCGCCCATCGCCGCCAGCGTGACCGCGGGTGAAGCGGCACGCCGCAGCAGGTACGCGCCCGCCACGACCTGGCGGCGACGGCGTTCGCGGGCGGCCGGGTCCGTGGGCACCGCGGCCAGGGTCTGGTCGACCGGCCGCGTCGAGAGCCGGAAGTACGACGACGTCCCGCCCGGCTTGCCGAGCCGGCCGAGCGCGGCCAGCAGCGTCCACTCGGTGTCGATCGCGAACGCCGGTTCGTAGCTGACGCAGCCGGGCTGCTCGATGCCGATCGACGGCGTGGTGATCGACTGGTGCGCGCCGCCCTCCGGGGCGAGCGTGACGCCGGACGGCGTGCCGATCAGGATCGACTGGCCGCCCGCGTAGATGCCGAACGACCACGGCTCCAGCGCGCGCTCGACGAACGGGTCGTACATGACGCCGATGGGCAGCAGCGGCTCGCCCCAGCGGCTCCAGGTCGCGCCCAGCTCGCCGAGCAGGCCGACGAGGTTCGTCTCGGCGATGCCCAGCTCGACGTGCTGGCCGGTCGGCTTCTCCCGCCAGTGCATGATCGTCTCGGGGTCGTCCTCGAACCAGTCGCGGCGCTCGGTCGCCGACCAGACGCCGACCTTGTTGACCCAGCCGCCGAGGTTGGTCGTCGAGCTGACGTCGGGGCTGACCGTCACGACGCGCTTCGCCGCTTCGGGCGCTTCGCGCGTCAGGTCGAGCAAGACGCGGCCCAGCGCCGCCTGCGTCGTCGCGGTCCCGGACGGCGTACGCCCGATGTCGACGGGCAGGTTCAGCGAAGGCGCCGAAGGAACGTCCGGACGGCGAAGGCGCGAAGCAACTTCAGCGCACAACGCGGCTTCGGGTGACTCGGGAGCGAAGCCCTCCCACGGCGAAGCGAGGTCCGTACCCAGCGAAGCGGCCAGCTCTTCCATCTGCGCCACGGTCAGGAGCGACGAGTGGTTCTGCGGGTGTCCCTGCGTCGGCAGGCCGCGGCCCTTGACCGTGTAGCAGAAGATGACCGTCGGCCGGTCGTCCGCAATGGACGCGAAGACCTCGTCGAGCGAGCCGAGGTCGTGGCCGCCGAGGTTGCGGATCGCGGCCAGCAGCGTCTCGTCGTCCAGCGAAGCGACCAGCCCGGCGAGGGCCGCGTTGCCGGCGGGCAGCCGGTCGCGCACTTGGGCGGCGTCGCAGCGCAGCAGCCGCTGGTACTCGGGGTTCGGCATGGCGTCGATGCGGGCACGCAGCTCGGCGCCGCCCGGCCGGGTGAACAGTTCCTCCAGCAGCCGCCCGTACTTCAGCGTCAGGACCTGCCAGCCGGCCGCGTCGAACATGCCCTGCAGCCGCCCGGCGGCGATGTTCGGGACGACCCGGTCGAGCGACTGGCGGTTGAGGTCGACGATCCAGACGATCTCGCCCAGCTCGGCGACGGCCGGGTCGAGGATGGCCTCCCAGATCGCGCCCTCGTCCAGCTCGGCGTCGCCGACCAGCGAGTACTGGCGGCCGGTGCCCGCGTCCGAGCCCCGGGTCGTCAGGTAGCGGCGGGCCAGCGCGCCCCAGATCGGGGCGGTGGCGCCGATGCCGACCGAGCCGGTCGAGTAGTCGACGGGATCGGGGTCCTTCGCGCGGCTCGGGTAGCTCTGCAGGCCGCCGAACTCGCGCAGGGTCGGCAGGTAGACCTCGTCCAGCTCGCCGAGCAGGTAGTTGATCGCGTGGAGCACCGGCGACGCGTGCGGCTTCACCGAGACGCGGTCCTCGGGGCGCAGGTGCCGGAACCACAGCGACGTCATGATCGAGACCAGCGACGCGCACGACGCCTGGTGCCCGCCGACCTTCAGCCCCGAGGGGTTGGGCCGGACCCGGTTGGCCTGGTGCACGATCGCGGTGGCGAGCCAGAGGACCCGCTGCTCGATCGCGGTGAGCGCCGGGGCGGTCACGGGGGCATGGGTCATCGTCGACACCTTTCGTGCAGGAAGCGCACACCAGAACAGCACCGGTGGACGCATCGCACAACCGATGCGGTCGAAAGTGCGCAGAATGCGCAGTGGAGCCGGAGAGCTCAGGCCTCCGGCTGCGCAGAATGCACCCGCTCCAGCAGGGGCGTCAGGCGGTACGGGACGAGCTCCCGCATGACGAGCGAGATGTTCGTCCGCTCCACCCCGGGCGAAGCGAGGATGTGCCCGGCGATCCGGTAGAGGTCGTCGGCGTCGACGGCCACGACGATCTCGGCGAGGCGCCGCTGGTCGACCTGCGCGTTGACGAACGCCCGCAGCGGGTAGCCCAGCCGCGCGGGGTCGATGCGGCGTTCGAACGACCGGAGGACGCCGCGCTGCTCGAGCCGCGCGAGCCGGGCCTGCACCGTGTTGCGGGACAGGCCCAGCCGCTCGGCCAGCGCGACCGCCGTGGCCCGCGGGTCATCACCCAGCGCTTCGAGCAGGCGCGCGTCGATCTCGTCGATGGTGTCCGGCACGCGCCGATCTTCTCAGAACCTTGTTCAGCCGAGGTACTTCTTGAGGTCGTCGAGAACCTTCATCGCCCCGATCGGGCCCAGCCCGAGGAACCACACCTCGTCGGCGACCGGGATCGCGTGCTGCGCCTTCACCGCGCCGAGCCCGGCCCACAACCCGCTGCTCGTGACGGCCTTCTCGTCCGCGCTCGGGCCCGCGCCGTAGCTGGAGTAGAAGATCCAGTCGGCGTCGGCCTCGTCGATGCGCTCCTTGGAGATCTGCGCCGCGAGCTCGTTGATGTTCTGGTTGGCCGGCCGCGCGAGGCCGACGTCCTTGAGGATCACGCCGATGAAGGACAGGTTGCCGTAGAGCCGGATGTTGCCGGAGAGGAAGCGCAGCAGCGAGATCTTCGGCGCGCCCTTCACCGAAGCCTTCACCTCGTTGGCGCGCTTCTGGTAGTCGTTCAGCAGGCCGACGGCCTTCGTTTCGTCGCCCAGCGCCGCCCCGGCCAGCAGCAGGTTCTCCTTCCACGGGAACCCGGGCCGGATGCTGAACACCGTCGGCGCGATCTTCGACAGCTGCGGGTAGAGGTCCTTGGCGCGCAGCTTGCTGCCGACGATCAGGTCCGGTGTCAGCGCCGCGATCTGCTCGAGGTTGAGGTTGTTGATGTCCCCGACCGCCGGGATGCCCTTGACGCGGTCGGCGAGGTAGGACGGCACACCGCTCTGCCCGGCCGTGGTGGCCATGCCGACCGGGGTGACGCCGAGCGCGAGGACGTCGTCCAGCTCGCCGCTGTCGAGCACGACGACCCGCGTGGGTTTCTTGTCCAGCTTCGTCTTGCCGAGCGCGTGGGTCACCGTGCGCGGGAAGACGCCGGGGCCGACGTCCGCGCCGAGCTTGGCCGTCTCGGTGTCCGCGGTGGAGAACAGCCGGCCGCCGGTGGCGACGTCGGTGTCGCCGACGCCGGAGCTGCTCGGCTTCTCCGGCTGGCCGCAGGCGGCGAGGAGCGTGACCGACACGAGGACGGCGGCCAAAGGTGTCCACTTAGGACGCATCGGGGGTTCCTTCTTCTCGGGGTGTGGCCCGCCGCCTGCCGATCGGGACGACCAGGGGCGTGGCGGAGACCGGGTCTTCGATGACCTGGCAGGGCATGCCGAAGACGTCGGCGACGAGGTCGGCGGTGAGGATCTCGGCGGGCGCGCCTTCGGCGGCGATCCGGCCGTCCTTCATCGCGATCAGGTGGTCGCCGTAGCGGGCGGCCAGGTTGAGGTCGTGCAGGACGATGACGATCGTGCGGCCGTCCTCGGCGTTCAGGTCGGACAGCAGGTCGAGGACCTCGACCTGGTGGGCGATGTCGAGGAACGTCGTGGGCTCGTCGAGCAGCAGCAACGGCGTCCGCTGCGCCAGGGCCATGGCGATCCAGACGCGCTGGCGCTGCCCGCCGGACAGCTCGTCGACCGGGCGGGCGGCCAGCTCGACGGTGTCGGTCGCGGTCAGCGCGCGGGCCACCGCTTCGTCGTCTTCGGCGCTCCAGCGGCGGAAGACGCCCTGGTGCGGGTAGCGGCCGCGGCCGACGAGGTCGGCGACCGTGATGCCCTCGGGCGCGGTCGGCGACTGCGGGAGCAGGCCGAGCACCGTGGCGACGTCCTTGCTGCGCCACGTCGTGATGCCCTTGCCGTCGAGGTAGACCGCGCCCGCCGTCGGGGTGAGCAGCCGGGCGAGGCCGCGCAGGAGCGTCGACTTCCCGCAGGCGTTGGTCCCGACGATCATGGTGACCTTGCCGGGCGGGATCCGGACGGAGAGGTCCTTGACCACGCGCAGCGGCCCGTAGCCGAGGTCGAGGTTCTCGGTGTGCAGTGTCACGGCGTTCCTCACACTCGGCCGGCGCGGTTGGCGGTGGCCAGCAGCCACAGCAGGTACGGGGCACCGACGGCGCCGGTGACGACGCCGACCGGCACCTGCTCGCCGAGCAGGTGCTGGGCCGCGAAGTCGCCCAGCAGCACCACGAGCGCGCCGGTCAGCGCCGCGGGCAGCAGTCCCGCGCGGGCCCCGCCGACGAGCCGGGTCGCGATCGGGTTGGCCACGAAGGCGACGAACGCGACCGGGCCGGCGGCCGCCGTCGCGAAGGCCGCGAGCGCGACGGCGATCAGCAGCAGGGTGACGCGGCTGCGTTCGACGTCGAGCCCGAGCCCGGCCGCGGTGTCGTCGCCGAGCTGGAGCCCGGCGAGGGCGCGGCTCCGCAGCAGCGCCGCGGGCAGCAGGACGACGAGCGCCACCGCGAGCGGCACGACGTGGTCCCAGCTCCGGCCGTTGAGGTTGCCGGTCAGCCACACCAGGGCCTGCTGGGCGAGGGTGACGTCGGCCCAGGTCATCAGGTAGGACACGACGCTGGACAGGACCGCGCCGATGCCGACGCCGACGAGCACCAGCCGGTAGCCGTGCACGCCGCCGCGGCGGGCGAGGAGGTAGATCGTGACGCCGGTGAGCAGCGCGCCGGCCAGCGCCGCGGCCGAGACGACCGCTCCCCCGGCGCCGAACAGCACGATCGCCACGACCGCCGCCGCGCTCGCGCCCTGCGTCACGCCGATGACGTCCGGGCTGGCCAGCGGATTGCGCAGCAGGCGCTGGAAGAGCGCGCCCGACGTCCCGAAGGCGACGCCGACGAGGACGCCGGTGATCGCGCGCGGCAGCCTCAGCTCCGTGACGACGTACGCGGCGCGACCGACACCGTCCCCTCCGAAGAGGAGGCCGGGGAGGTCGCCGAGCGGCACCGGGAAGTCGCCAACGGCCAGGGAAACCGCGAAGACGACCACGATCGCGAGCGTCAGCGCGGCCGAAACGACAACGGCCCGGACCGAGCCGCGCCGACGCGCGGCGGCGACCACCTCGACGGCGTTCACACCGCCACGACCTTCCGGCGCCGCACCAGGAAGACGAACACGGGCGCGCCGACGAGCGCGGTGACGATCCCGACCTGCACCTCGGCCGGGCGCGCGACCACGCGGCCGACGACGTCGGAGACCAGCAGGAGCAGCGGCGCGAGCAACGCCGAGTACGGCAGCAGCCAGCGGTGGTCGGGCCCGGTGACGAGCCACGCGGCGTGCGGGACGGTCAGCCCGACGAACGCGATCGGCCCGGCGATCGCCGTCGCGGAACCGCAGAGCACGACGACGGCGAGCGCGCACACCAGCCGCGCGACGGGCACGTTCTGACCGAGCGAGCGGGCGACGTCTTCGCCCAGGGCGAGCGCGTTGAGCTGGCGGGCGGCGACCAGCGCGAGGAGCACGCCGGCCACCACGAACGGCACGGCCTGGGTGATCGTCGCCGCGTCGCGGCCGGTCAGCGAGCCGACCTGCCAGAAGCGGTACTGGTCGAACGTCGTCTGGTCGGTGAGCAGCAGCGCGCTCGTCACCGAGGCCAGCGCCGCCGTCACCGCGGCGCCGGCGAGGGCGAGCTTCACCGGTGTCGCGCCGGCCCGGCCGAGGGAGCTGATGCCGTAGACGACACCCCCGGCCGCCGCGGCGCCCAGGAAGCCGAACCAGACGTACCCGCCGACGCTGGTGAGGCCGAACGTGCCGATGCCGAGCACCACGAACAGGGCGGCGCCCGCGTTGACGCCGAGCAGTCCCGGATCGGCCAGGGGGTTGCGCGTCGCGCCCTGGATGACGGCGCCCGACAGGCCCAGCGCGAGGCCGGCGAGCACCCCGGCGAGGGTGCGCGGGAGCCGGAGTTCGCGGACGACGAGGTGGTCGGGGTTGCCCGCGTCGAAGTGGAAGAGCGCGTCCAGCACGGTGCCCGGGCTCAGACCCCGGGTGCCGACACCGATGCTGAGCAGCACGGCGGCGGCCACGGCCGCGGTGAGGACCAGCAGCCCGGCCGTGAGCGGGAGCGAGCGGGTCCGCACTGGTCGTTACCTCTGCTAACAGGTGGTTAGGCGTGCCTAATCTAGGTCGCCGGATCTTGGAGACTCAAGTTCCGTGAGCGAGCTCACCGGAGGCGGGTTGCCAGCCGACTGTTTTCGATATATCGTGAACGTGTCGCAACAGTTCGAGAAAGGAACACGACATGCGTAGGCAACGACACCCCTTCGCCCACGAGCGTGGGCGCGCACCTTTCGGGCCCTTCGGCGGTTTCGGCGAGTTCCCCCCGGGCTTCGGCCCCGGTGGCCGCGGTCGCGGCCACGGCCCGCACCGGCGGGGTCACGGCGGACGGCGCAGCCGCCGCGGTGACGTCCGCGCCGCGATCCTGGCGCTGCTCGCCGAGCAGCCCCGGCACGGCTACGAGATCATCCGCGAAATCGGCGAGCGCTCCGGCGGCTTCTGGCGGCCCAGCCCCGGCTCGGTCTACCCGACGCTGCAGCTGCTGGCCGACGAAGGCCTGGTGATCAGCAAGGACGAGCACGGCAAGAAGCTGTTCGAGCTGACCGACGCCGGCCGCGCCGCCGCGGAGCAGCAGGACAGCACGCCGCCGTGGGAGCAGATCGCCCAGGACGTCGACCCGGTCGAGGTCGGGCTCGCGAAGGCGGGCAAGAACCTCGCCGCCGCCGTCGTGCAGATCATGCGCGCGGGCACCGAAAGCCAGCAGGCCCGCGCGGCCGAGGTCCTCAACGACGCCCGGCGCTCGCTCTACGGCATCCTCGGCGAAGACGAGGACGAGTCCGCTTCGGGCGAGGCGGCGGCCGAGTGACCTGGCAGGACGAGGCCGGTGGGCTTCACCCGCGTGTGGACGCGGTAGCCCACCGGCAGCGTCAGGTCTTCGCCGCGATTCCCGTTACGCTGCAAGGACTCCGCGATCGCCTGTTCGGCGACCCGCTTGCTGAACTCGATCTTCAGCACCGCTTCGAGGTCCGCGGCGGTCGCAAACCGCCATTCGGTCGCGACGCGGCGGCAGCCGAACCCGGCCCGGGCGAAGAACCGTTCCACGGCGGCCGGGTCGTAGTGCGGTAGGTCGGCGCGCATCCAGCGACCATAGGGCTCGCTCGTCACGTCGAGGTCGACGATCAGGATCGCGCCGCCCGGCCGCAGCACCCGCTCGGCCTCCGCCAGCCCCGGCTCGCACCCGGGCCCGAAGAAGTACGCGGTGCGCGCGTGCACGACGTCGACGCTCGCGCTGCGGACCGGCAGCCGCTGGGCCCGGCCCATCCGGACGTCCACGTTCGACAGTCCCTCGATCCGCTCGAGTGCGCTGCGCACCAACGGTTCGTGCGGCTCCACCCCCAGCACCGATCGCGCGTCACGGGCGAAGCGCGGCAAGTGAAACCCGTCACCACAGCCGACGTCCAGCACGTCCCGGCCGGTCCAGTCGTGCTCCTCGCGCAGCACCCGCCAGATCTCGCCGGTGCTGTCCTGCGCCCGGTTCTCCAGCTCGTAATCGGCCTGGTAGTACCAGATGTTGGGGCTGGGCACGACCTCCGCGCGCCGCGACGACCACCGCACCCCGCTGCTCCTTCCGGGTCCTCGTCGCCGGCCCGTGCTCTCCCGGTGGCGGATTCTTGGCGGAAAAACTCCCCGATCACGCCTAGAATCCGGTGGGTATCGGGAGGAGCACCCATGGCAATCGGCCCGTCCAGTACCCCGTCCCCGGTCCCGGCCGGAATTCCGTGCTGGATCGAGCTGGCCTGCCGCGAGCAGGCCGTGGCGGAGAGATTCTACGGTGCCCTCTTCGGCTGGGAGTACACCACTCAGCGGGACCCGGCGACCTCCGACGGCCGGTACGCCATCGCGGCGCTCAACACCGTCCCCGTCGGCGGGCTCTACCGCGCGGCCCAGGGCGCCCCGCTGGGGTGGGTGCCGCACATCTCCGTGCCGCACACCGCGAGCGCGGCCGAGTGGGTGGAGCACCTCGGCGGGCAGATCACCCTCGGGCCGGTCACCATCCCGGACCGCGGCACGATCATGCACGCCCTCGACGCGTGCGGCGCGCCGGTGGTGTTCTGGGAGGTGCCGCCGAACTGGGAGTTCATCACCGGCATCCCGAACACCTTCAGCGGCGCCGACCTCAACACCCACGACGGCGTCGCGGCGGATCACTTCTACACCAAGCTGTTCACCTACGGCAGCCATCAGATCGGCGACGGCGAGACGCTCGACTACGTCGAATGGCTCATCGAGCACGAGCCGGTGCTGTACCGGTACGTGATGGGCTCGGAGTACAGCCTGGACACCCCGCCGCACTGGCTCGTGTACTTCGACATCGACCCGGCCCGCGGCGTCGACGCGGTCGCGGGCGAGGCGATCATGCACGGCGGCACGGTGGTGATCCAGCCCTACGACACCCCGTTCGGCCGGATGTCGATCCTCGCCGACCCGGAGGGCGCGGTCTTCGCGGTGATCGACCACTCGCGCGCCACCGAGGGCTGGGGCCGCGCCGAGGTCGACGACCCGTACGACGACTAGACCGGAACGAAAGCCGAAAGCAGCAGCCAGGACACGACGGCCGAGGGCAGCAGCGAGTCGAGGCGGTCCATGATCCCGCCGTGCCCGGGCAGCAGCGTGCCCATGTCCTTGACGCCGAGGTCGCGCTTGATCAGCGACTCGACGAGGTCGCCGAGGGTCGCGGTGAGCACGATGGCGACACCGAAGATCACGCCCTGCCAGACGTGGCCGTCGAGCATCAGGCTGAGCGTCAGCGCCCCGGCCACGACCCCGCCGATCAGCGAACCGGCGAAGCCTTCCCAGGTCTTCTTCGGGCTGATGGTGGGCGCCATCGGGTGCTTCCCGCCGAGCACACCGGCGATGTAGCCACCGGTGTCCGACGCGACGACGCCGATCAGGAAGGTGAGAACCCGCCCGACGCCGTCTTCCGGCGGCACGAGCATCGCCGCGAAGGCGGCGAACAGCGGCAGGTAGGCGGCGGCGAACGTCGAGGCGCTGATGTCGCGCAGGTAGCCCTTCGCCCCGCCGGGCAGCCGCCAGAGCAGGCAAGCGAGCACGGTGAGGACGAACGCGGTGAGCGCGCCTTCCCGCCCGAACGGCCAGGCGAGCCAGATCATCGCCTGCCCGCCGACGAGCACCGGGATCATCGCGACCCGGATGTCGGCGACCCGGCGCAGCACCCCGGCGAATTCGAAGGTGCCGACCGCGATCGCGATCGCGATGATCCCGATCATGAGGTAGCGAACGGTGAGCAGCGAAACGATGATCGCGGCGCCGAGCAGCAACGCGACCCCGATGGCGGCGGGCAGGTTGCGACCGGCCTTGGAGGCCTTCTTGACGGCCTCCGCCGGCGCCGGCGTGTCCGACGCGCCCGAGTCCGAAGCCGCGGGCGGTTGTGCCACAGCGCCACCCGCCTCGCCGGTCCGCAAGGTTGCCGACGTGTCCGCCGCAGCGCCGCCCGCTTCGCCAGTCCGCAAGGCTGCCGGCGTGTCCGCCGCAGCGCCGCCCGCTTCGCCAGTCCGCAAGGCTGCCGGCGTGTCCGCCTCGGCGGTGCCGGCGGCCGACAACCGCGCCGCCTCGCCGGTGCCCGAGGTCTCCGGCACGACCGGCGTCGCCGCCGTCCCACCGGTTTCCGAGGTCGCCGAAGCCCCGGCCGTGCCCGGAAACTCCGGCGTGGCCGGGGTGCCGGCGTCACCCGGCTCCGGCGTCCCGGGCGCGGCCGCCGGGTGTGCTCCGGTGGCGTCCACCCGGTCCTCGCGTTCCTCGCTCACCTGTGCCATCAGACCTCGAGCAGCTCGGCTTCCTTGTGCTTGACCAGCTCGTCGACCTTGTGCACGTAGGTGTCGGTCAGGTTCTGCAGTTCCTTCTCCGCGCGCGCGACGTCGTCCTCACCGGCTTCGCCGTCCTTGGCGATGCGGTCGAGCTCGTCCTTGGCCTTGCGGCGGACGCTGCGGATCGAGACGCGGGCGTCCTCGCCCTTGCCCTTGGCGACCTTCACCATCTCCTTGCGCCGCTCCTCGGTGAGCTGCGGGATGACGATGCGGATGACCTGGCCGTCGTTGCTCGGGTTGACCCCGAGGTCGGACTCCCGGATCGCCTTCTCGATCGCGCCGAGCTGCGACTGGTCGTACGGCTTGATGAGCGCCATCCGGGCTTCCGGCACGTTCACGCTGGCCAGCTGGTTGAGCGGGGTCGGCGAGCCGTAGTACTCGACGACGATCCGCGAGAACATCGCCGACGAAGCCCGGCCGGTGCGAACCGACTGCAGCTCGTCCTTGGCGACGGACACCGCTTTTTCCATCTTCTCCTCGGCATCGAGGAGGGTCTCGTCGATCACGGTCACTCCCGTAGTTGTGATGGGTGGCGCTTGCTGATCCCAGCAGGTCTAGGCCGGCACCCCGGCAGTGGGGGTGCTGACCAACGTGCCGATTCTTTCACCACTCACCGCGCGGGCGATGTTCCCCTCGGTGAGCAGGTTGAACACGATGATCGGCATGTTGTTGTCCATGCACAGGCTGAACGCCGTCGCGTCGGCGACCTTGAGGTCGCGCTCCAGCACCTCGCGGTGGGTGATCTCGCGGAACATCTCGGCGGTCGGGTCGGCCTTCGGGTCCGCGGTGTAGACGCCGTCGACGGCCTTCGCCATCAGCACGGCCTCGCAGCCCAGTTCGAGCGCCCGCTGCGCGGCCGCGGTGTCGGTGGAGAAGTACGGCATGCCGACCCCGGCGCCGAAGATCACGACGCGGCCCTTCTCCAGGTGACGCTCGGCGCGGCGCGGGATGTAGGGCTCGGCGACCTGGCCCATCGTGATGGCGGTCTGCACGCGGGTGGGCAGGCCCTCCTTCTCCAGGAAGTCCTGCAGCGCCAGGCAGTTCATCACGGTGCCCAGCATCGCCATGTAGTCGGCGCGGTCGCGGTCCATGCCGCGCTGCGACAGCTCCGCGCCCCGGAAGTAGTTGCCGCCGCCGATCACGACCGCGACCTGGACACCGGTGCGGGCGACGTCGGCGATCTGCTGGGCGACCGAGTGGACGACGTCCGGATCGACACCGATCGAACCACCGCCGAACATCTCGCCGCCCAGCTTCAGCAGCACCCGCCGGTAGCCACCTTCGACCCGGTCACCCATCTATGTCGCCTCCTACGCCCTTCGCGCGTGCTTTTCTTCTCTGGACCCGACAGTGCCCCGTCCCCGATGGACGGAGACGGGGCACTGTGGGTGTAGAACCTACGCCCTGGCCTGAAGTCAGGCCTGGCCGACCTCGAAGCGCGCGAACTTGGTCAGGGTCACGCCGGCCTCGTCGAGCAGGGCCTTGACGGTCTTCTTGTTGTCCTTGACCGACGGCTGCTCGAGCAGGACGTTGTCCTTGTAGTAGGCGTTGACCTTGCCCTCGATGATCTTCGGCATGGCCTGCTCCGGCTTGCCCTCTTCGCGGGCGGTCTGCTCGGCGATGCGGCGCTCGTTCTCGACGATCTCGGCCGGCACCTCCTCGCGGGTCAGGTACTTCGCGCGCAGCGCGGCGACCTGCATGGCGGCACCGCGGGCGGCCTCGGCGTCGTCACCGGTGAACTCGACGAGCACGCCGACGGCCGGCGGCAGGTCGGAGCCGCGGCGGTGCAGGTAGGTGGCGGTCTGGCCCTCGAAGGCCACGACGCGGCGCAGCTCGAGCTTCTCGCCGATGCGGGCCGACAGCTCCTGGACGACCTCGTTGACGGTCTTGCCGTCGAGCTCGGCACCCTTCAGCGCCTCGACGTCGGAGGTCTTGAGGGTCTTCGCGACCTCGACGATCTTCGCGGCGAGCGCCTGGAAGTCGGCGTTCTTCGCGACGAAGTCGGTCTCGGAGTCGAGCTCGATGAGGACGCCGCCGTCGCCGGTGACCAGGCCCTCGGCGGTGGCGCGCTCGGCGCGCTTGCCGACGTCCTTGGCGCCCTTGATGCGGAGGAACTCGACGGCCTTGTCGAAGTCGCCGCCGTTCTCCTCGAGGGCCTTCTTGCAGTCCATCATGCCGGCGCCGGTCATCTCGCGCAGGCGCTTCACGTCAGCGGCGGTGTAGTTCGCCATTCTGGTAAATCCGTCCTTTGCAGGAAATCTGTGGGTTGCTACGCCGGTGGGGGCGGCCCCCGGGGGCGGCCCCCCCGGCGGGGGGGGGGCCGGTGGGGGGGGGGGCCGG
>NZ_JADWPD010000005.1:171263-361062 GCF_017308975.1 Amycolatopsis sp. MtRt-6
GTGTTACCCCGGTCTTGGGCCGCTCTGTGGGGGGGTGCGCCGCGGGGGCGGCGGGCCGGGGGGGCCGCCCCCACGGGCGGTGGAGCATCAGGAGGAGGCGGTCGCCTGCTCGGCGGCGGCCTCGGTCGCGGCAGCGGCCTCGTTCGCGTCCGCGGCGGCGGTCTCGGAGCCGGCGAGCAGCTCCTTCTCCCACTCGGCCAGCGGCTCGTCCGCGGCGACACCCGGCTCCGGCTTCGCGTCGGCCGAAGCACCGTTGCGGCTGGAGCGCGCCATCAGACCGGCGGCCGCGGCCTCGGCGACGACCTTGGTCAGCAGCGCGGCCGACCGGATGGCGTCGTCGTTGCCCGGGATCGGGTAGTCGACCTCGTCCGGGTCGCAGTTGGTGTCCAGGATCGCGACGACCGGGATGTTCAGCTTCCGAGCCTCGCCGACGGCGATGTGCTCCTTCTTGGTGTCGACGATCCACACCGCGCTCGGCACCTTGGCCATGTCGCGGATACCGCCGAGGGTCTTCTCCAGCTTTTCCTTCTCGCGGGTCAGCGTCAGGATCTCGCGCTTGGTGAGGCCGGTGAAGCCACCGGTCTGCTCCTGGGCCTCGAGCTCCTTGAGGCGGAGGAGGCGCTTGTGCACGGTCTGGAAGTTGGTCAGCATGCCGCCGAGCCAGCGCTGGTTGACGTAGGGCATGCCCACGCGCGCGGCCTCGTTGGCGATGGCTTCCTGAGCCTGCTTCTTGGTGCCGACGAACATGATGGTGCCGCCGTGCGCGACGGTCTCCTTGATGAACTCGTACGCACGGTCGATGTAGGTCAGCGTCTGCTGCAGGTCGATGATGTAGATGCCGTTGCGCTCGGTGAAGATGTAGCGCTTCATCTTCGGGTTCCACCGGCGGGTCTGGTGCCCGAAGTGCACGCCGCTGTCGAGCAGCTGCTTCATGGTGACGACGGCCATTGCCGGAATCACACCTCTTCTGTGTAGTGCGCGCCTTGCTTCCGCTGGACGCGCTGCTCGGTTGTCGCTCGCGGCCGGGTGGCCGTTCGCCCTGGTGCCCGCGCCGGTGTCCGGACCCCGGGAGTAGAGGAAACCCCGTGGACCGCCGGACCCCGTGCGCTCCCCCGGCTGTTTCCAGAAGGGGGAACGCGCACGTGCACGCGAAGTCAGCCCGCTGAAACGGACTGCGCAGAAGATTCTACCCCCTGCCACCACCCCCTCCCCCACCGGCGGCCACCGGACGGCGAAGTTGTCCACATCGGGTCCGGTTATCCACAGATTCAGCCTCGGCGGCCCACGGAGCGCTCGGGTACCGCACGCTGGAGACATGGAGTCGATCAAGCGTTCCCGGTGGTGGGCGCCGGGGTGGTTCTTGGGCGCGTTTGCCCTGGTCATGGTGGTTCTTGGAGGGTGGTTCGCGAGTGGAGATGCCGGTGTTCGAGCCCCCGGGGCGGCGGCTTGGCGAGGTGAGGTGCCGGCGCTGGCGTCGACGTCGCCGAGGCTGGGGACAGATGCGCCCGGGACGGACGAATCCAGCCCACCACGCGCGGCGCCGGAGCGGTGGACGGGCGGTCTCGCACCGCCTCGGGCACGTGCTCTGCCGCCGCCTGAGGCGGGCGCTTGGCGCGTCGGCTCGGGAGCCGAAGCTCGGCGAGGTGACCTGCGCACGCCCGCAGCGGCATCACCCGCGCGGCCCACGGCGGCCGAGCCGTGGTCAGGCGATCTCGGCTCATCCGCGACGTCGCCCAGGCGGCCCTTAGCAGCCGAGCCGCGATCCGGCGATCTCGGCTCGCCCGCGGCGTCACCCAGGCGGCTCGCAGAGCCGGCGGTGGCCAAGCCTGCGTCAGCCGACCTCGTCTCGCGCGCAACAGCCTCGCCCCGGTGGCCGGTAGCGGCGATAGCCGAACGCCCGGACTTCGCTCCATCTGCGGCGACGCCGGCACGGTGGTCATCCGAGATGCCCGGACCGCCGGCCGGTTGGCTCGCAGCCACCGCTGCCCCGTCGGCCGCACCGCGGGCTCTCCCCGCCGCCGTGCGAGGGCCGGTCGTGCCGTGGGCGGTCGCGCTCATGATCGCCCCGGCGTGGCCGCCCACCTCTGCGGCCGGACCTGACGCGGGCGGCTCCCGTGCCGTGCGGCATCCGCGGCTCTCCTGGCCTTTGTCACCCGTTCCGGTGGTCACGAAGTACTTCGACGCGCCTGACACCCCGTTCGGTCCCGGGCATCGCGGCGTCGACCTGGCCGCCGTGCCCGGGCAGGACGTGCTGGCCGCCGATGCGGGCGTCGTCGTCTTCGCCGGTCTGGTGGGTGGGCGGCCCGTGCTCTCCGTCGACCACGACGGCGGGCTGCGGACCACCTACGAACCCGTCTCGGCGAAGGTGGCCGTGGGCGAGCAGGTCTACCGGGGCCAGGTGCTCGGCACCGTCCTCGCCGGGCATCCCGGCTGCGCGGTGGCGGCGTGCCTGCACTGGGGCGTCCGGCGGGGCGAGGAGTACGTCGATCCCCTCGCCCTGACCGGCGAGGCGGGCGAATACCGGCTCAAGCCGTGGGGAGGTGGTGGATGATCAGTTGCCGGTCTGCTCGACCAGCTTGGCGCGCAACCGCATGACCGCCCGCGTGTGCAGCTGGCTGACCCGCGACTCGGTGACGCCGAGGACCTTGCCGATCTCGGCGAGGGTCAGGCTCTCGAAGTAGTAGAGGCTGACCACGATCTTGTCCCGCTCGGTCAGCTGCGCGATCGCCTGGGCGAGCTGGCGGCGGTTGTCCTGGTCGACGAGCACCGCGACCGGGTCGACGGCGTCGTCGTCGGGCAGCGTGTCGACCAGCGAACCGCTGTCCTTGCCCGCGGCCACCAGGTCCTCCAGCGCGACGACGCTGGTGAGCTGCAGCTGGCCGTAGAAGTCGCGCAGGTCGTCGAGGCCGATGCCGAGTTCGGCGGCGAGCTCCGCGTCGGTCGGGGTGCGGTGCAGGCGGGCGCCGAGGCGCTCCATCGCGCGCTCCGCCTCCTTCGCCTTGCTGCGGACCGCGCGCGGGACCCAGTCCTGCGAACGGAGGTCGTCGAGGATCGCGCCGCGGATGCGCTGCATCGCGTAGGTCTCGAAGCGCAGGCCGCGCTCGGGGTCGAACTTCTCGATCGCGTCGACGAGCCCGAAGATGCCCGACTGCACGAGGTCGCCGACGTCGATGTGGGTGGGCAGGCCGGTGCCGACCCGGCCGGCGACGTACTTGACGAGCGGGGCGTAGTGGAGCACGAGCCGATCGCGCGACGCCTGGTCCGGGCTGTCGGCGAACTGCTGCCACAGAGCCGCGATTCCGGCGTCGACGTCGTAGCCGGCCCGGGCCTCCGCGGGCGCGGCAGCCTCACCGTGAGTGCTCACTCCGGCGGCTTCGGTCACGTGCGGGCCTGCTGTCATCGCACAGTCGTTCTCGGCATGCGGCTCAGTGTCGTCTCCGTGCTCGTGCGGATGCGCGTGCGCCGCCGGACCTGCTGGTGACGACCCCGGCGAGCCTCCCCGGACCGCCTCAGGCCCTGGGGTGCGCTCGGTCATGGATCGCTTTCAACCGGTCGACGGTCACATGAGTGTAGAGCTGCGTCGTGGCAAGCGTAGCGTGACCAAGCAGTTCCTGAACGCTCCTGAGATCGGCACCCCCTTCGAGCAGATGCGTCGCGGCGGAATGCCGCAGGCCGTGGGGCCCCATGTCGAGGGCTCCGGGCACCGCCGTGACGGCGTCGTGGACGACGCGCCGCACCGTGCGCGGGTCGACGCGTTTGCCCCGGACACCGAGGAAAAGCGCGGGCTCGGCGCTCTCACCACCGGTTTCGGCGACGATCTTCGGCCGCCCGTCGTCGATCCAGTCCGCGAGCGCCTCCGCCGCCGGAACGCCGAACGGGACGACGCGTTCCTTGCCGCCCTTCCCCAGCACCGTCACGACACGACGGGAGAAGTCCGCCCCGCCGACGTCCAGCCCGCACAACTCGGACACACGGATGCCGGTGGCGTACAGCAGTTCGACGATCGCGCGATCACGCAGGGCGACGGGATCGCGTTGCGCGGCGCCGGCGGCCGACGCCTGCATGACCTCCCCCGCCTGCCCGGCACGCAGCACCCCGGGCAGGGTGCGATGCGCCCTCGGGGCGGCGAGCCGGCCACCCGGGTCCGTCGCCAGCACGCCGGTGCGGTGCGCCCAGGCGGTGAACGTCCGGGCCGAGGCGGCCCGCCTGGCCAGCGTCGTCCGGCTCGCCCCGCCGGACTGCTGCGCGGCGAGCCACGCCCGCAGCCGGGCGAGGTCGAGCTCCGCGGCCTCGCTGCCGTCGTCCACGACGAACCCCAGCAGCGACACCGCGTCCCCGACGTACGCCCGGACGGTGTGCGCGGACAGGCCGCGTTCGAGCCCGAGGTGCCGTTCGTAGGCGGTCACGACGGCGCGCACGGGCTCGGGCAACGCGGCCCGGAGCGCGCGGAGGTCGGGACGGCGAGCCCGGCCGGAGCGTGGTGGCGGCATGGCTGTCACGCTGCGCGAACAACCGCCTCCGGTCAAGGATCGCCACGCGGCCCTACCGGACCGGCCGAACGCCGTCGGCGATTTTGCCCGGATTTCGTGGTGATCACGCGCTTTCCTTCCGTCGTCGCCAGCCGGAGTCCCCGCGGACGGCGAATCCGTCGATCTCCAGTTCGGGCAGCAACGCCCGCACCCGCCGCAGCGGGAGGCCGGATTCGGCCGCGACCTCGGCGTCGGACCGGTCGGCGCGCACGGCGAGTGCCTCGAAGGCACGCAGTGCCTCGGGCCCCAGCCGGTCGGTACGCCGTTTCGGCCGGCTCGGGGCGGTGTCCTCGGCGGCCCCGAAACGGCCGACGGTCTCGAGGACCTCGTCGACGGTCGAGACCAGCGTTGCTTTGGCGTCGCGGATCAGTTCGTGACAGCCGACGGACATCCCCGACGTCACGGGCCCGGGCAGGGCCATCACCACCTTGCCGAAGGCACCGGCGGTGCCGGCGGTGTTGCGAGCACCGCTGCGGCGCCCCGCCTCGACCACCAAGGTGCCTTCGGTCAGGGCGGCGATGAGCCGGTTGCGGACGAGGAAGCGGTGCCGCGCGGGTGGGGTGCCGGGCGGGTATTCGCTGACGACCGCGCCGCCGGAGCGGACGATCCGGTTCAGCATGCTGATGTGCCCGGCCGGATAGCCGTTGTCGACAGCGCAGCCCAGCACCGCGACGGTGACGCCCTCGGCGGCGAGTGCGCCTCGGTGGGCCGCCCCGTCGATGCCGTAGGCGGCCCCCGAGAAGATCGGCACACCCCGGCCGGCCAGCCCGTACGCGAACTCGGCGGCGTGGTGTTCGCCGTAGGCGGTCGCGGCGCGGGCACCGACGATGGCCACGGCCCGATCGGCGGCGGTGTCCAGCGCACCCTCACCGGCCACCCACAAGGCCAAAGGTTGTACGGCTTCGGCCACCCCACGATGGGCGGCGAGGTCGAGGCTGTGCAGCGGCCAGCCGGGCCACTCGTCGTCTTCGGGCACGACCAGCCGGGCGCCGGCCGCGGCGGCTCGGGTGAAGTCCTGGCTGACGAGGTCGTAGCCGCGGCGTGCCTCGGTCACTTTGCGTACTTCGGGTGGGCAATCGCCGCGCCGAACCCGCGCGGCTGCCGCCACTGGCCCGTGCTCGGCGACGAACGCGACGAGGGCGACCGCCGGAGGTTCCGCCACGCGCAGCAGGTAGGCACGGGCCTGCCGCGATTCGTCGACGCTCATGCCGCCACCCGCTCTCGGAAAGCCAGGGCCGCTCCGACCTGATCTGCTCCGGGGCGGGGCTCGCCGTCGAGGTCGGCCAATGTCCAGGCGATGCGCAGGCAGCGGTCGGCTCCGCGGCCGCTCAGGGCTCCTCTCTCCATGGCTCTGTCGAGGAGAGCCGTTGTGTCGGCGGGAAGGGCGAACTCGCGTCGCAAGGCGGGGCCGGGGACCTCGGAGTTCGACAGCCAGCCGTGCTCGCTCCAGCGTTGGGCAGCTCGCCGGCGTGCTGCGAACACCCGTTGGCGCACCGCTTCCGAGGGCTCCGCCGGACCCGTGTCGTGCGCGCTGATCGCGCTCAGCGGCCGTAGGCGGACCCTCAGGTCGACGCGATCCAGCAGCGGTCCGGACAGCTTGGAAAGGTACCGGCGGCGGGCGCTCGGCGAACACACGCAGTCGGCGTCTTTCGGCGGTGCGCAGGCACACGGGTTGGTGGCCAGGACCAGCTGGAAGCGCGCCGGGTAGGTGATCGCGCCCTTCACGCGGGCGATGCGCACCTCGCCCTCCTCGAGGACGGTCCGGAGCGACTCGAGGCACTGCCCGCCGAACTCGCACACCTCGTCGAGGAACAGGACGCCGCGGTGGGCGCGGCTGATCGCGCCCGGTGACGCTGCTCCGCTGCCGCCGCCGATCAGGGCCGGTAAGGAGATCGAATAGTGCGGGGCCACGAACGGCGGAATCGTCACCAGCGGTGAGGATTTCGACAGCGAGCCGTCGACCGAGTGCACCGCGGTGACCTCCAGGGACTCCTCGGGCGTCAGCTGCGGGAGGAGGCCGGGGAGCCGCTTCGCCAGCATCGTCTTGCCCACCCCCGGCGGGCCGGTGAGGAGGAGGTGGTGGCCGCCCGCCGCGGCGACCTCCAGCGCCCAGCGTGCCTCCGGCTGGCCGATGACGTCCGCGAGGTCCGGGACCTCCGGCGGTGGCACCGGGCCGGGTGGCTCCGGGTGGGCCAGCTCGGCTTCGCGGTTCAGCCAGGCCACGAAGTCGCGCAGGTGCGGTGCGCCCGCGACTTCGATGCCGTCGACGAGAGCCGCCTCGACGAGGGAGTCCGTCGGCACGACGGCTCGTCCGTAGCCCGCCGCCCGGGCCGCCAGCAGGCCGGGCAGGATGCCGCGGACCGCGCGGATCCGGCCGTCCAGGGCGAGCTCGCCCAGCAGCACGGTGCCGAGCAGGCGGGTGGCCGGGACCGCACCCGACGCCGCGAGCACCGCCGCCGCGATGCCCAGGTCGAAGGCGGATCCCATCTTGGGCAGGTTCGCCGGGGACAGGCCGAGGGTGATCTTGCCGTCGGGCCAGGACTGACCGGAATTGCGGACGGCGGACCGGACGCGGTCCTTCGCCTCGCGCAACCCGGCGTCGGGCAGGCCGACGATGGTGATCCGGCTCAGCCCGCCGCCGAGGTCGGCCTCGATCTCGATCACCCGGCCGTTGATGCCGAGGAGGCCGGCCGACCAGGCTTTGGCGATGGGCATCAGAACGCCGCCTCGATGTGCTGGAGGCGGGGCCGGGTGCCCGGCTCCGCGAGGATCGTGACCACGTCGTAGCGGACGGGGCACCAGCCGATGCGGAACTCGCGCAGCCAGCGTTGGGCAGCACGGCGGACCCGGCCCGCCTTCTCCTCGGTGACCGTTTCGGCCGGGAGGCCGAATTCGGTTCCGGAGCGGGTTTTCACCTCGCAGACGATGACGCGGGTGCGGTCGGTGAAGACGAGGTCCAGCTCGCCTTCGCGGCAGCGCCAGTTGCGGGCCAGCAGGACCAGCCCGCGGTCCTGCAGGTACCGGAGCGCCAGGTCTTCGCCCCAGGCGCCCAGATCCCGGCGGTGTCTGGCGAGCTCGTCGGTGCCCGTCATCGTGTTCGCCCCCTCGTCGGTTCGCGCCCGTCACCGGGGCGGTCCCGGCGATCACGGTGCGTGTGCGTTCGACGATGCCAGCCTGCGGAGGGGGCTCACCAGAGCCGGATCGCGAAGCTGTGGACAACGGGGGTGATGTGGACAACCGGTCCACGGAATGCCGCGGAGCGCCCGAACTGACGGTGGGATGTGCTACCAGGACGGCACGCAAAACGCGCCGGCTCGACCGAGGTGGCGAGCCGGCGCGGGACGAAGACGAACGTCAGCCCGAGAAGGGGCCGTCCTCGGGGAGGCGGAGGTCCGGCTTGTCCAGTTCCTCCACGTTGACGTCCTTGAACGTGATGACCCGGACGTGCTTGACGAAGCGGGCCGGGCGGTACATGTCCCAGACCCACGCGTCGGACATGCGGACCTCGAAGTACACCTCGCCGCCGCCGTCGCGGACCTGGACGTCGACCGCGTTCGCCAGGTAGAACCGCCGCTCGGTCTCCACCACGTACGAGAACTGGCCGACTATGTCGCGGTACTCGCGGTACAGCGAGAGCTCCATCTCGGTCTCGTACTTCTCGAGATCCTCTGCGCTCATGAAATCCGCGCCCCTCCTCGGGATCGTGCTGGGGATCGTGCTGCTGCTCCGCCGGCGGAGCGTTCATTGTGACCCACACCCGCGGCCAGGGCATGCAGCGGCAGGCTGAGTTGAGGCTCCAATGCCTCGTCGAGGACCGCGGCCAGCCCGGCCGCGGCGGGCGTCTCCATCGCCTTCTCCAGCGCCGCGTACGTCAGCAGGACCGGGCGTACCGGGCGCAGGCCGTGCTTGACGGCCACCGTGGCGACGTTCGTGTACGACCAGCGGTGGACGTCGCTGGGGCCGTGCTCGCGCAGCGCCGCCAGGTGGTCGGACGTGCTGTACCCCTTGTGCACGTCGAACCCGTAGTGCGGGAAGTCTTCGTGGTAGCCCGCCATGATGCGGTCCCGCGTCACCTTCGCCAGCACCGACGCGGCCGCGATGCAGGCCACGGACCGGTCGCCCTTGATGACCGCCGCGTTCGGGGCCGTCAGGCCGGGGACGCGGAACCCGTCGGTGAGGATGTAGCCCGGGGACACGCGCAGGGCCGCCGCGGCGCGGCGCATGCCCTCCAGGTTCATCACCCGGATCCCGTAGAGGTCGACTTCTTCGGTCGGGATGACGATCACCGAGTAGTCGACGGCCCGGGCGAGGATCAGGTCGTAGACCCGGTCGCGCGCCTTGGCCGTCATCATCTTGGAGTCGGTGAGCTCGGTCAGCTTCGCCGCGTCGCCCTGCTTGAGCACGCAGGCCGCGACCACCAGCGGCCCCGCGCACGCTCCGGCGCCGGCTTCGTCCACACCGGCGACCGGGCCGAGGCCACGGCGGTCGAGCGCGCCCTGCAACCCCCAGAAGAGGTCGCCGCGCACCACGGCCCGCGGTGGCCGGATCGGCTCGGCCGCCGTCAGGGGAACGGGAAGTGTCAAGGCTGGATCACCCGTCTGCCGGCAAGGGTCGGGTGGCTAGGGTTTCCGCCCGGCCACCCGGCGCAGTCCGGACTTGAGCTTGCGCCCGACGAACAACGCCGGCCACGCCGCCGCGATCCCGGCGCCGAGCGGGAGCCCGCTCTGCCAGGCCGGCGCGCCCAGCGCCACCGGCTGCGCCGCTTCCTGCGGGTTGTGGTCGGTGATCCCGCCCCACCGGCTCGGCGGCAGGACAATGATCCGCGCCTTGCCGATGACGTCCGCGACCGGGACCGCGCCGTTGACGCCGCCGCCGCCCTGGAAGCGCGAGTCGTCGGAGTTGTTGCGGTTGTCGCCCATGACCCAGAGCATTCCGGCGGGAACCTTGACCGGGTCGAAGGACCGCTGCTCCTGGACGGCCGGGTCGTCCCAGTAGATGTACGGCTCGTCGAGCGCCTTGCCGTCCACGATGACGCGGCCCTGCGGGTCGCAGCACTGGACGGTCTGACCGCCGACGGCGATGACCCGCTTGACGAAGTCGCGCTCGTCCGGCGGGGCGAACCCGACCAGCGAACCGAGACCACGCAGGCCGCGGACGACGATGTTGCTCGACTCCTGCGGCGGGATCTCGTTGTTGATCCACGACTGCGGGCCCTTGAAGACGATCACGTCACCCGGGGCGGGCTCGGTGAAGTCGTAGGTGACCCGGTCCACGAGGATCCGGTCTCCGGTACACCCGGGACACCCGTGCAGGGTGGCCTCCATGGACCCCGAGGGGATCATGAAGACCTTCGCGAGGAATGTCTGGATCAGGATCGTGAGCACCAGGGCGATCACGAGCAGGATCGGCAGTTCCTTCCAGAACGACCGTTTCTTGGCGGGTTTGGCGCGCCGCCGGCGGGATCCCCCGCGCTCCTCGGAGCGGGACAGCCTGGGCTTGTCCTCCTCGGAGCGATCGGGGTCATCCTCGGGAGCGTTCTGGGACACGGGTTCGGCCACGTCGTCAGGCTACCGGTAACCGGGTGGTGACTCAGTTAGCCGAGGCCGTCTCGCGGTTCTCGCGACGCTCCTTGATCTTGGCCTTCTTGCCGCGCAGGTCGCGGAGGTAGTACAGCTTCGCGCGCCGCACGTCGCCGCGCTTGTGCACCTCGATCTCGGCCAGGTTCGGCGAGTGCACCGGGAAGGTGCGCTCGACGCCGACGCCGAACGAAACCTTGCGCACGGTGAAGGTCTCCCGGATGCCACCGCCCTGACGGCGGATGACCACGCCCTGGAAGACCTGGTTGCGCTCGCGGTTGCCCTCGATGACGCGGACACTCACCTTGAGCGTGTCGCCCGGGCGGAAGTCCGGGATGTCGGAACGCAGCGACTGCTTGTCCAGCGCGTCCAGGGTGTTCATCGGTGGTCCGTCCTCGTCTTCGGTATGGCTTGCGTACAGATCCCGGGCGCGCAACGGTGCCGCTGCGGGCGACCCGGGGGGCTGATGGCGGGCTCGTGGACGAGGAGGTCCACTCACGCCAACCTGTCAAGTATTACAGACCGGGGTTCCGGCGAATGCACCGGCCCTAAGCCTGCCCGGGGTCCAAGCCCTCCAGGACCCCGCGATCGTGCTTGTCGAGACTACCTTCCGGCAGCGCCGCCAGGAGATCGGGGCGGCGGCGGGCCGTGCGCTCGAGGGCCTGGTCACGCCGCCAGCGGTCGATCAGGGCGTGATTGCCCGACCGCAGCACGTCCGGCACGGCCAGGTCGCGCCACACCTCCGGCCGCGTGTAGCTGGGCCCCTCGAGCAGGCCGTCGGAGAACGAGTCCTCCGCGGCCGAGCGCGCGTTGCCGAGCACCCCCGGCAGCAGCCGGACGACGGCCTCGACGATGACCAGCACCGCCGCCTCGCCGCCGACCAGCACGTAGTCGCCGATCGACACCTCGTCGACCGGCATCCGGCGGGCCGCGTCGTCGACGACCCGCTGGTCGATGCCCTCGTACCGGCCGCAGGCGAAGACCAGATGCTGCTCCGCCGCGTAGGCGTGCGCCAGCTCCTGGGTGAACGGCTTCCCCGCCGGCGTCGGCACGACGAGCCGTGTCTCGGACGTGCAGACGTCGTCCAGGGCCGGGCCCCAGATCTGCGGCTTCATGACCATGCCGGGGCCGCCGCCGTACGGGGCGTCGTCGACCGCGCGGTGCACGTCGTGGGTCCAGTCGCGCAGGTCGTGCACGCCGACCTCGATGAGGCCGCGGTCGATCGCCCGGCCCAGCAGCGCGGCACGCAGTGGGTCGAGGTATTCGGGGAAGATCGTGACGACGTCGATCCGCATCAGGCGTCCAGGAGCCCTTCCGGCGGGTCGAGCACGACGCGGCCACCGGCGACGTCCACGGTCGGGACGATCGCGCGGACGAACGGCACGAGCGCCGGACGGCCGTCGACGTCCAGCTCCAGCAGCTCGCCCGCGGGCGAGTGGACGACCTCGACGACCTTCCCGACGACCGTGCCGTCGGTCAGCTCGGCCCGCAGGCCGGCCAGCTCGTGGTCGTAGAACTCGTCGGGGTCCGCGGTCGGCGGCAGCGTGGCCGTGTCGGCCAGCAGCAGCGCACCCCGCAGCGTCTCGGCGACGTCGCGGGTGAGGACCTCCTCGAAACGCACCAGCAGCCGCCCGCTGTGTTCGCGGGCGGCTGCGATGGTGAGTTCCCTCTTGCTGCCGTCACGCAGCTTCGTCGTGACGGCCGCACCGATCTTGAACCGCTCTTCCGGCGAGTCCGTGCGCACGTCCACCGCGAGTTCCCCGCGGATTCCGTGCGCCTTCGCGATGCGGCCGACTACGACGTCCATCCTGACCGTTTCGATGAGGCTCAGCGGTCGGTGTCGACGACGTCCACGCGGACGCCGCGGCCACCGATGCCACCCATGACGGTGCGCAGGGCGGTCGCCGTGCGACCACCCCGGCCGATCACCTTGCCGAGGTCGTCGGGGTGCACGTGCACCTCGAGCGTGCGGCCACGGCGCGTGGTCAGCAGCTCGACCCGGACCTCGTCCGGGTTGTCGACGATCCCGCGCACCAGGTGCTCGAGGGAGTCCGCGAGGAAACTCACTCGGACTTCTCGCCCTCAGCGGCCTCCGCCTTCTCGGCCTCGGCCTTCTTCGGGGTGGACTTCTTCTTCGGCGTGGTGGCCTCGGTGGTGGGCTCCTCGCCGGCCGCGGCCAGCGCCGCGTTGAACAGGTCCTGCTTGGACGGCTTCGGCTCGGCCACCTTCAGGGTGCCCTCGGCGCCCGGCAGGCCCTTGAACTTCTGCCAGTCACCGGTGATCTCCAGCAGGCGCTGGACCGGCTCGGTCGGCTGCGCGCCGACACCCAGCCAGTACTGGGCGCGCTCGGAGACGACCTCGATCAGGCTCGGCTCTTCCTTCGGGTGGTACTTGCCGATCGTCTCGATGGCCTTGCCGTCCCGGCGGGTGCGCGCGTCGGCGACGATGATGCGGTAGTACGGCGCACGGATCTTGCCGAGGCGCTGCAGCTTGATCTTGACGGCCACGGGTGTGGGTTCTCCTCGAGTCTCTCTGGTGCTGGGCTGGGCGCACGCGGGCCGAGTGGGGACACGGACGCGGGCACCCGAAGGTCAGGAGCTTTCGCGCGGTGAGAGGGTCCGGCGGAAGCAGGCAGTGCACCATTCTGCCAGATGGCACCCGCGCACTCAGAAAGAGGCCACCCCGAGCGCCCCGAGCAGGATGGTCAGCGCCGGGAGGAAGTTGTTCACCTGGTGCGCGACGATACTGCCCGGCAGCCGCCCGGTGACCAGCCGGACCAGACCGATCGGCACCGCGATGACCAGCAGCAACGTCGTCCGCAGCGGCTCGAGGTGGCTGGCCGCGAACACCGCCGTCGACAGCAGGAACGCCGCGACGCGGCCCCAGCGCTCGCTGCGCCACTGCAGCTGCTCCGCGGCACCCCAGAGCAGGCCGCGGTAGATGATCTCCTCGCAGATCGGGCCGAGCAGCCAGAGGTAGACGAACATCACCAGGGCCGCCGAGATCGACATCCGGCGGTCCTCGACCAGCGCGCTGATCGCCGACGTCGCGTTGGCGTCGCCGACCAGCCGCGTCCACAGGTAGGCGGCGACGGTGGTGAAGACGAGGCCGACGCAGCCGTACCGGAGCCCGGTCTTCACGTCGGCCCAGCGCCACTCGAGCCGCAGGTCGGCGAGGGGGCCGTTGCCGCGGACGTAGGTGATCAGCACCGCGACGCCGGCCGCGATCATCGTCGGCAGCATGGTGCCGAGCAGCACGACGCGCATCGGCAGCGGGCCGGGGCCGGTGTCGCCGACGAGGACGGACACGAAGGCCGCGGACGCCAGCAGCACCGCCTCGACGAGCAGGAACGCCCCGAAACCCCACCGGTGCCGCGGCGCGGGCGGCAGGAAGGCGGGCTCCTCCGGCTCCGGCAACGGCGTCGCGTCGGCAGCCGGGTCCCGGGGCTGGGAAGTGGTCACGCCTTGCCCTCCGCGTCGCTCGGCTCCAGGTGTCGAGCCTAGCCGCCGGGATGTGATCGCACAGTATCCGTCCAGCTACTGTCCATCGAACTTCGCAACGCCTCAGTGCGCGACGAACAGCAGCACGGCGGGCGGCAGGTTGTTGGCCGCGTGGGCGATCACCCCGGCGCTGACCCGGCCGGACAGGTACCGGGCCAGCCCCATCGCGATGCCCTGGCCGAACAGGGCGATGGTGCGGGTCGGCTCGCCGTGCAGCTGGGCGAACACGAGCGAGGTGAGCACGAGCACCACCCAGGGCGGGACCCGGTGGAACGACAGCGCGTTCCACAGCGTGCCGCGGACCAGCAGCTCTTCGGTGATCGGCGCGCCGGCGATGACGATCACGGCCGCGAGCACCAGCCACACGGTGTCGCCGTCGAAGGTGTCGGCGAGGTCGGTCAGCGGGCTGTCGGAGACGTCGTCGGCGCCGTAGACCGCGATCAGCATCAGGTTGAGCAGGTAGCCGACGACCAGCGCGAGCACGCCGCAGGCGAGGCCGATCCGGACGTCGCGCCAGGTCGGCTTGAGGCCGAAGTCGGCGCGCAGGCCCTCGCCCCACAGCCACGAGCCGGCCGCCGGGCCGAGGCCGAGCAGCAGGTTGGGCACGAACGCCAGGAGCAGCAGCGGGCCGATGTCGTGCAGTTCGAGGGGGTCGAACTCGCCGACGTTGCGGTTGACCGCCGCGGCGATGATCAGGTTGGCCAGGTAGTAGCCGGCGATCCCCGCGAAGAACGCCACGAAACACCAGTGCGCCCTCAGCACGCGCCGTGCGCCGTCGTCGTCCGTCACGCGCCCCACGCTAAAGTGCCGCCCCCGCAAGGAAATCAGCGGGGTCTAGGCGTACACGACCCCGCCGAGCACGATGTGCGAAGGATGCCGCAGGACGCCCAGGTCCTCGCGCGGATCGCTCGGGTAGACGAGCAGGTCGGCGGGCGCGCCGTCGGCGATGCCGGGGTGGCCGAGCCAGTCGCGGGCCGCCCAGGACGCGCTCGCGAGGGCCTGCTCGCGCGTCATTCCCGCGCGGTGGAGCGCCTCGATCTCGTCGACGAGCCTGCCGTGCTCGACCAGGCCCCCGGCGTCACTGCCCGCGAAGACGCGTACGCCGGCTTCGATGGCCGAAGCGACCATGTCGCCCACGCCGGCGTGCAACGCGCGCATGTGCGCCGCGTACGTCGGGTACTTGCCCGCCTTGTCCGCGATGCCCGGGAAGTTCTCGATGTTGATCAGGGTCGGCACGAGCGCGACGTCGTGGCGCGCCAGCTCCGCGAGCTGGTCGGCGCTCAGGCCGGTGCCGTGCTCCAGGCAGTCGATGCCGGACGCGATGAGGCCGGGCATCGCGGCTTCGCCGAACACGTGCGCGGTGACGCGGGCGCCGTGGTCGTGCGCGACCTTGACGGCTTCGGCGAGGACGTCGTCCGGCCACAGCGGCGCGAGGTCGCCCACCCCGCGGTCGATCCAGTCACCGACGAGCTTGACCCAGCCGTCGCCGTCGCGCGCCTGCTCGGCGACCGCTTCCGGCAGGTGCGCCGGGTCGTCCAGCTCGATGCCCAGGCCCGGGATGTACCGCTTGGTGAGGGCAAGGTGCCGTCCGGCGCGGATGATCGCCGGCAGGTCGGCGCGCCGCTGCAGCGGCCGGACGTCGATCGGGAGGCCGCAGTCGCGGATGAGCAGCGTGCCCGCGTCCCGGTCCTGCCGGGCCTGGGCGGCCGCCTCTTCGAGGGAGACGGGCCCGCCGACGCCGATGCCGGGGTGGCAGTGCGCGTCGACCAGGCCGGGCACGAGGAAGACGTCCCGGCCGAGGGTCTCGGCGTCCGGCACCGGCTCGAAGGAGATCCGGCCGCCGGTGATCCACAGCTCCCCCGGCTCGCCGCCGGGCAGGATCACCCCGGCGGCGTGGAGCGCGGTGCTCAATTGTCCTTGGGGTTCTTGGGCAGCTTGAACTTCGACGGGTCGAAGCCCGGGACGTCGTTCATGCCGCCGAGCTGCGACAGGTCGGGCATCCCGCCCGGCATGCCACCGCCCGGGGGCAGCATCGGCATGCCGCCGGGGAAGCCGCCACGGACCTTGGGGGGCGTGGGACCGCGGCCCTTCTTGCCCTTCTTGCCCTTGCGGGACTTCGAGCCGCCGCCCCCGCCGCCGAAGCCGAACCGGCCGGCCATCTGGGCCATCATCTTGCGGGCCTCGAAGAACCGGTTGACCAGGTCGTTGACCTCGCGGACGGTGACGCCGGAGCCGTTGGCGATGCGCAGCCGCCGCGAGCCGTTGATCATCTTCGGGTCGTCGCGCTCGGCCGGGGTCATGCCGCGGATGATCGCCTGCAGCTTGTCGAGGTGCTTGTCGTCGACCTGGGCCAGCTGGTCCTTCATCTGGCCGGCGCCCGGGAGCATGCCGAGCAGGTTGCCGATCGGGCCCATCTTGCGGACCGCGAGCATTTGCTCGAGGAAGTCTTCCAGGGTCAGCTGGCCGCTGGACAGCTTCGCCGCGGCCTTCTCGGCCTGGTCCTGGTCGAAGGCCTGCTCGGCCTGCTCGATCAGGGTGAGGACGTCACCCATGCCGAGGATCCGCGACGCCATCCGGTCGGGGTGGAAGGTGTCGAAGTCTTCGAGCTTCTCGCCGTTGGAGGCGAAGAGGATCGGCTGGCCGGTGACCTCGCGGACGCTCAGCGCGGCACCACCGCGGGCGTCGCCGTCGAGCTTGGTGAGCACGACGCCGGTGAAGCCGACGCCGTCGCGGAACGCCTCGGCCGTCGTCACGGCGTCCTGACCGATCATCGCGTCGACGACGAACAGGACCTCGTCCGGGTTCACCGCGTCGCGGATGTCCGCGGCCTGCTTCATCAGCTCTTCGTCGACACCCAGGCGGCCCGCGGTGTCGACCACGACGACGTCGTGCTGCGCGTGCTTGGCCTCGGCGATGGCGCGGCGGGCGACGTCGACCGGGTCGCCGACGCCGTTGCCGGGCTCGGGCGCGAAGGTGACGACGCCGGCGCGCTCGCCGACGACCTGCAGCTGCGTGACGGCGTTCGGGCGCTGGAGGTCGCAGGCGACCAGCATCGGCGCGTGGCCCTGCTTCTTCAGCCACATCGCCAGCTTGCCGGCGAGCGTCGTCTTACCGGCACCCTGCAGACCCGCGAGCATGATGACGGTCGGCGGGGTCTTGGCCAGGTTGAGCCGGCGCGTCTCGCCGCCGAGGATCCCGACGAGCTCCTCGTTGACGATCTTGATGACCTGCTGCGCGGGGTTGAGCGCCTGGGAGACCTCGGCGCCCTTCGCCCGCTCCTTGATCCTCGCGATGAAGGTCTTGACCACGCCGAGGGCGACGTCGGCCTCCAGCAGCGCGATGCGGATTTCGCGCGCGGTGGCGTCGATGTCGGCGTCGGACAGCTTGCCCTTGCGCGTGAGCGTCTGCAGGGCGGCGGTGAGCCGATCGGAGAGGGTGTCGAACACGGGTGTGCACGCTCCAGCTGGGTCGATGGTGGCGCGCCGGACTCGGCCGGCCCTGTCGAGGGTAGTCGCTCCGGGTCTCCCGCTCTCGCGGGCCGCTCGCCGCAACCTCGGCGGGGCAGGCAAGGTGATCACCACGACCGCCGGTTCGCGGACGCCGGAAAGCTGCCGTGGAGACCCCTCGATCCCTCCACGGCAGCCTTCGGACACCCCCTTGGGCCCCGCGCCACCTCCCCGTGGTGCGGGACGGGTCCCGGAAACGGGCCGCTCCTCCTTCGGCCCGCCCCGGAACCCTGGCGTCTGGACGGCTCACCTCCCCAGGGGCCGTCCCGACTTCCCCCCTCGCCAGCGATCCGGTACCCGCTGACAGGGAGAAGTCTGCCGCGCCGGGGGACGGCCGGTTGAGTGTGAGAACCCTCAATTACCCGTGGGTAGTAATACTCAAGACGTCTTCGACCGGCTGCGGGTCGCGGCCCGCTTCGCCGTCGTACGCGCCTTCGCGGCCCTCGAAGCCGCCGCCTTGGCCTTCGTGACCGCCGCGTTGCGCGCGTCCTCCGCTTCGGCCGCGCTCTCCTGCAACGCCGCCAGCAGGCGGGTCACTCCCTCGGCCTGCTCGGCGGCCGTCGGCTGGACCACCTCGGCGCCGTCGATCTTCGCCTGGACCAGCGCCTGGAAGGCTTCGCGGTAACGGTCGGGGTAGCGGCCCGGGTCGAACTCGCCGGTCAGCTCCTCGACCAGGTTCACCGCGCGCCGCAGCTCGCCGGGGCGGATGTCGACGTCGGCGTGCTGGAACGGGAAGTCCGGGGTGCGCACCTCGTCCGGCCAGCGCATCGTCTCCAGCACGATCACCTGGTCGCGCACCCGCAACGCGCCGAGCGTCTCGCGGCGGCGCAGCGCCACCGTGACCAGCGCGAGCCGGCCCGACTGCTGGAGCGCCTCGCTGAACAGCACGTACGGCTTCGTGCCCGCCGGCTCGGGTTCGAGGTAGTAGCTCTTCGCGAACCAGAGCGGGTCGACGTCGGGCACCGGCGCGAAGCCGCGGATGGCGATCGTGCGGCCCGGCATCGGGAGCGACGCCAGCTCGTGGGCCGACAGCAGGACGACGTCGCCGCCGGGGACCGGGTAGCCGTGGACCATCTCCTCCGGTGGCACCTCGGCGCCGTCGACCTCGCACACGCGCTTGACCCGGACGCGGCCGCCGTCGGACTCGTGCACCTGGTGCAGCGGGATCTCCCGCTCCTCGGTGGCGCTGTACGCCTTCACCGGGATGGCGTAACTGCCGAACCCGATCGTGCCTGTCCACACCGCGCGCATCCGTGCCACCTCCGCAGCTCCCAGGCTAGACAGCGGCCGCGGCGGATCGACAGCTACAAACGGGTGTCAGGCGAGACGGATTCGCTCACACATTCGAACGACGGCGTGACCTCGTCGAGCGCCTCCGCCGAGCAACGGGAGGCGATGGCGGCCGCGCGGAGCACCTCGGTGACCACCTCGACGTCGAGCGGCGGCGCCGCGGCGAGCGCGGCCGAACCGCCTTCGACGCGGGCGGCGAGGCCGGCGAGCGCGTGCGAGATGGCCTCCTGGCCGGCGACCAGCTGGGCGACGACGTCGGTGAGCTCGGCCGTCGTGGCACCCGGGCCACCGCAGCGCAGGCCGGCGGCGAGTTCCTCGGCGCAGGAGCGCAGGTGGGTGGCGACGACGGTCGGCGGCAGCGTCAGCCGATCCTGCATCGCTCACCCCCTCGGGCCGGTCGAAGCAGCCATAGTGCCACCGCACGCGGCGTGACCGGACGCGACACACCGCCGCCTACATATTTGACCGCTCGTTCTCGATACGACTAGGGTTTTGATCATGTCCCGGGTCAAGGAGTTCGACGTCGGCGAAGCGTGCGAAGGCGCGCTCACGCTCTTCCGGCAGCAGGGGTACGAGGCGACGTCGGTCAGCGACCTCGTCACGCACCTCGGCGTCGCCAAAGCCAGCCTGTACGCCACCTTCGGCACGAAGCACGACCTGTACGTCACCGCGTTGAAGCGCTACGCGGAACGAACCGACGCGCGGGTGATGGCCCAGTTGTCGGAGCCGGGGTCCGGGGTGGCCGCGGTGCGCCGGCTCTTCGGCGGCTACACCGCGGAAATCCTCGGCGACGAAACGAGAATGGGCTGCTTCGTCGTCAACTCGGCCATCGAGCTGCTCCCCCACGACCCCGAAGTCGCGCGGCTGGTGGAACGCAGCTGGGACACCCTCGAGGTCGCGCTGACCATGGCGCTGGAACGCGCGAAGGCCCAGGACGAACTCCCCGACGGCAGCGACCCGGCGACACTGGCGCGGTTCCTGCTCACCGTGCTCCAGGGACTACGCGTCCTGGGCAAGGGCACCGACGCGGCGAGCCGGGTGCACGCCGCCGTCTCGCAGGCCCTGCGCCTGCTTATTCGAGAATGATCAGACCAGAAAGAAGGTACACGATGGGGGCACGTTTCGCGGGCAAGGTCGTCCTGGTGACGGGCGGCGGCTCGGGCATCGGACGGGCGACGGCGCGGGCGTTCGCGGCCGAAGGCGCCACCGTGGTCGTCGCCGGGCGTGACGAGCAGCGGCTGGCGTCGGCGGTGAAGGAAATCGGCGGCACCACGACCGCGGTGACCGTCGACATCACCGATTCGGCGGACGTGGCGCGGATGGTGGAGACGGTCGTCGCACGGCACGGCGGGCTGGACGTCGCGTTCAACAACGCGGGCATCCTCGGGTCGCCGGCACCGGCCGCCGACCTCGACGAGGCCGGCTTCGGCGCGGTGCTCGACACGAACGTCACCGGGACGTGGCTGTGCCTCAAGCACGAGGTCGCGCACATGCGGGCGCACGGCGGCGGCGCGATCGTCAACATGGCGTCGAACCTCGGCGCGCACGGCAGGCTGCCGAACCTGGCGGCCTACGCGGCGTCGAAGGCCGCGGTGAGCGCGCTGACCAGGACGGCGGCGCGCGACCACATCGCCGACGGCGTCCGCATCAACGCCGTCAGCCCGGGCGCGACCGACACGGACATGTCCCGGCGCCCCGGCGAGACGGACGCCGGCCGCGCCGAGCGGCTGAAGGACGCGATTCCGCTGGGCCGGGTGGGTGCCACCGCCGAAGTGGCCGCCGCGGTGCTGTGGCTGGCTTCGGACGAAGCGGCGTTCACCGTGGGGCACGACCTGGTGGTCGACGGCGGCGCGACCGCCTGAGGCGGTCCCACCCGGGCCCGCGGACGAGGTTCACGACTCACGGTTGCGCATGGTGACGATTCCTCTCTCCTGATCGGAACGGAACAGGGGTACGGCGGGCTCAGGACTCACGGTTGCGCACGACGGCTCTCCTCTCGGACACGGTGAACGGGGGTCATGGCGGCTCAGGACTCGCGGTTGCGCATGACGGCCTCCCTCCGGTGGTCCGCGCGGACGTCGGGACTCGGGGGCTCAGGACTCGCGGTTGCGCATGGCGGCGGCCTCCCTTCACTGCTCCGAACGTGTGGCAATCATCGATCGCGGCGGCCCGGTGTGGTGGGGTGGAACGCGGATCGTCGGATCACCCAGGGGAGTTGCACCGCCTTGAGTATGGACGGCGCCCGTCCGGCCCAACCCCGCGCGGGACGGATCCGTGCGGCGGTGAACCCTGCTCACTGGACCCTCTGGCAGCAGCGCGCGTCGCTGGTCTTCTACTGCTTCCTCGTCGAGTCGGTCGCGCTGGTCGCCACTGTCTGGACGGCGCTGGCCGTGCCGGTGCGGGCGTGGGACCTGGCCGTCTTCGGCGTCCTCGCCGGGCTCGGCGTGCTGCAGGCGGAGCTCGGCCGGCAGGTCGAGCGCGTCCGGCGCCTCGTGTCGGACACCCCGCACATCAACCTGACGTCGGTCTGGACGTTCGCCGGGGTGCTGCTCCTGCCGCCGGCGCTGGGCGCGGCCCTGGTCGCCGTCCTGTACGTGCACCTGGCGACGCGCAGCCTGGCGCGGATCAAGCGCGTCCCGCCGTTCCGGACGACGCTGAACGCGACGCTGGTCATCGTCACCTGCTACTCGGCCGACCTGGTGCTCGCGTGGCTCGGGGTCGGCGACATGTCCGCCGCGCTGACGGCGGGCTGGCGCGGCGTCACGGCGATCGCGCTCGCGGCGGTGACGTACTTCCTGGTCGCGGCGATCACGATCCTCCCGGCGCTGACGATCACGACCCGCTCGCTGAAGGCGTTCTTCGGCGGCCTCGGCGACAACCTGCTCGAAGTCGCGACGCTGTGCCTGGGCATGCTGACGGCCCTGACGCTGGCGACGCTGCCCGCGCTCACCCTCGCCATCGTGCCGCCGCTGCTGGTGCTGCACCGGGCGGTGCTGATCAAGCAGCTGGAGATCGCGGCGACGACCGACGAGAAGACGGGCCTGTTCAACACGACCGGGTGGCACCTGCTCGCGTCGCGCGAGCTGGCCAGGGCGCAGCGCCACACGCGGAGCACGTTCGGCGTGCTGATGATCGACCTGGACCACTTCAAGCTGATCAACGACCGCCACGGCCACCTGGCGGGCGACACGGTGCTGCGCGCGGTGGCGGCGACGATCAAGAGCGCCGTCCGCGACTACGACTCGGTCGGCCGCTTCGGCGGCGAGGAGTTCGTCGTCCTGCTGCCGGACATCGGCCCGGCGGCCGTGCTCGCGGTGGCCGAGCGCATCCGGTCGGCCATCGAGTCCCTGCGGGTCGAGTACGAGGACGGCAGCCACGTCCGCGCCATCGGCGGGCTGTCCGCGTCGATCGGCGTGGCGACGTACCCGGACGGCGGCACGGCCGTCGACCGCCTGCTGCAGGCCGCGGACAAGGCCCTCTACCGGGCCAAGGACGCAGGCCGCAACCAGGTCGTCGACGGCACCGCGCTCGCCTGACCCACCCCTTCTCCCGGCTCTGACCAGGCAACTTGTCAGGTTTGCTTGGCTGAGCTAAATTTTGCTCGTGCGAGCAAGAACGTTCACCGAGTCCGGCAGGCGCGCCCAGATCGTGCGGGCGGCGATCGCCGTGATCGCCGAAGCCGGCTACCTCAAGGCGTCCTTCAGCCGGATCGCCAAGCACGCCGGCCTGTCGAGCACCGGCATGATCAGCTACCACTTCGCCGGCAAGGACGACCTCCTCGCGGCCTGCGTGACCGAGATCGAAGAGATCACCGGGGCGTTCATGCAGCCGCGCATCGACGCCGCCGTCGGGCACGTCGCCCAGCTGCGCGCGTTCGTCGAGGCGAACGTCGAGCTCGTCGGCGAGCACGCCACCGAGCTGCGGGCACTGATCGACCTCGTCAAGAACGCCGGCTCGCGCAGCGACGCCGTCGACGGGCGGCTCGCCCTGTTCGAAGAGCACTTCCGCACCGGGCAGGCGGCCGGCGTCTTCGGCGCCTTCGACGTCCGGATCACGGCGCTCGCCCTGACGACCGGGCTCGACGCCGTCGTCGCCACCGCGGCGGCGAACCCGCCCGAACCCGCCGAGCTCACGCGCATCGGCCGCGAGCTCGCCGACCTCTACGTGCGGGCGACCGCACCCGGATCCGCTGGGGGAACCGCATGACAACCGAGGAGAAAACCGACGCCGGGCTGCGGCGGGTGGTGCGCGCCAACGTGCGCACCATCGTGTTCGAAGTGATCGTGCCGATGGCGCTGTTCTACGGCCTGCGCGCCGCCGGGGTGAGCCAGTGGTGGGCGCTGATGGCCGGCATCCTGGTGGCCGCGCCGTACGTGCTCTGGACGATCGCCCGGAACCGCAAGATCGACCTCGTCGCCCTGGTCACGCTGAGCGTCCTGGTGCTGTCAGTCGTGCTCGGCCTGCTGTCGGACGACCCGCGCACGCTGGTGATCCGCGAAGGCTGGACGGCGGCGCTGGGCGGCCTCTTCGGCGCGTGGATGCTGGTGTCGGTGTTCGTCGGCCGGCCCGCGCAGCTGACGCTCGGCCGCACGATCGCCGAGGTCAAGCGCGGTGCCGAAGGCGCGGACGCGTGGGCGGGCCGCTGGGACACCGACGCCCGCTTCCGGCGCGGGCTGCGGATCGACACCGCCGCCTGGGGCGCGGTGCTGCTGGGCAGCGCGGTGGTGCACATCGTGCTCGTCTACACGCTGCCGATCGACCTCATCGCGCTGGTCACCAACGTGGCGTGGTTCGGCGCGCTGGCCGTGCTGATCGCCTGGCACGTCTGGTACCTCCGCAAGGAGAACCTGGATGCCTGACGTCCTGGTCGCGGGCGCCGGCCCGACCGGCCTGCTGACCGCGTTCGAGCTGGAGCGCGCCGGCGTCGACGTCCTGGTGCTGGAACGCGACCCCGGGCCCGCCACGCAGTCGAAGGCCCTCGGCCTGCAGCCGCGGTCGGTCGAGGTGCTGGCCGACCGCGGCCTGCTCGCCGCGATCGAGCCGCACGCGCGGGCGAAGCTGCCCGCCGGGCACTTCTCCGGTGTCCCCATCGACTACCGCGACCTGCCGACGCGCTTCCCGTACCAGCTCGGCGTGGAACAGGCCCACGTCACGGCGGCGATCGAGGCACGGCTGCGCACACCGGTGCTGCGCGGCGCGGCCGTGACCGCCGTGGCCCAGGACGACGAGGGCGTCACGGTCACCGCGGGCGGCCGCGAGCACCGCGCCGGCTGGCTGGTCGCGGCCGACGGCGGGCACAGCACGGTCCGGATGCTGCTGGGTGCCGCGTTCCCCGGCCGCCCGGCACGGACGTCGCTGGTCGTCGCCGACGTCACCCTGGCCGCCAAGCCCGCCGGCCTGGCGGAGGATTGGACACTGCCGTCGTCGGGGTCGGGGTACCTGCTGCCGCTGTCCGCCGGCCGCTATCGCACGATCGTGTACGGCGAGGAGCAGCACCGGCTCGGCCGCGACGCGCCGGTGACGGCGGACGAGGTGCGGCGGGCACTGACCGCGGCGCACGGGCCGGACGTCGTCTTGGGCGAGGTGCTGTGGGCGTCGCGGTTCGGCGACGCGTCCCGGCAGCTGGAGCGCTACCGCCACGGCCGGGTGCTGTTCGCCGGCGACGCGGCGCACATCCACCTCCCGGTCGGCGGCCAGGGGCTGAACCTGGGTTTGCAGGACGCGGCGAACCTGGGCTGGAAGCTGGCGGCGACGGTCCACGGCACGGCCCCGGACGGGCTGCTCGACAGCTACCACGACGAGCGTCACCCGATCGCGGCGCGCGTGCTGGTCAGCACCCGGGCCCAGGCGGTCCTGGGCGTGCCGGCCCCGGACGCGGCGGCGGTCCGGGCGGTGGTCACGGAGCTGCTGGCGGTGCCCGAGGCACGCCGCGCGGTCGCCGCGGAGCTGTCCGGCATCGGGGTGACGTACGCCGGGGTCAGCGGCCGTGCGGACGTCCCGGCGGCCCCGGACGGCCGGGCGGTCCTGATCGGCGCGGCAGTGCCGGCGGGGTGGACCGGACGGGTCGAGGGCCGGGAGGGGGCGGCACCTCGGCTCGTCCGGCCGGACGGCTACGTCGTGTGGGACGGCGGACCGGGCCTGGACGAAGCGCTGCGCCGCTGGGTCGGCGCCCCCGCCTAGACCGGAACCCCGGCACGCCGCTCGCGCCGAGCGCCCCAATGTGGCCTTCGGTGCGTTGAACGCACCGAAGGCCACATTGGGTGCGTTCAACGCAACCAAGGCCACATTGGGGCGCTCGGAGGCGGGCTGGTCAGGAAGCCGCGGTCAGGACCGCTTGCTCCACCTCGCGGCGCCAGCCCGGCTCGATGCGGCCGCTTCGAGGGGTCACCGCGAACGAGTCCACCACCGCTCCGCCCAGCGTCGACGCCTTCGCCCAGCGGACCTCCGCGTCGCACCTGCGCAACGCGCCCGCCACCCGGAACAGCAAGCCGATCCGGTCGGCCGCGCGCAGCTCCAGGACCACCGTGTCCGGGCCCGTCGTCTCGTCGTCGAACCACAGCACCTTCGGCGCCACCGGAGCCGGCGACCCGTAGTCCCGCTCCTTCGCCGCCAGACGCTGTGTCAGCGGCAAGGTCCCCGCCACCGCGCGGGCGAACTGCTCCCTCAGCAACGTCGCGTCCGGCAGCGAGCCGAACTTCGGCGACGCCGTGAACACCCCCGCCCGGCCGCCGTCGTGGCCGCGCAGGATCGCCGAGTGGACCTCCAGGGAATTCAGCGCCAGCACGCCCGCCGCCGGGGCCAGCAGCTCCGCTCGGGCCGGGACCGCCAGCAGGACCGTCACCACCTTGCCGTGCGAGCTGATCCGGATCTCGCCCGTGCCCGACGCCACCGCCGAAGCGACGAGCTCGCGTTGTTCGTCGTCCATCGGCGAGGGGGCCGTGAACCCCGTGCCGCGCAACACTTCCTCGCAGCCCGACACCAGCTCCGCCAGCAGGCGGGCCTTCCAGTCCGTCCACACGCCCGGGCCGGTGGCCAGGGAGTCGGCTTGGGTCAGCGCGTGCAGCAACTCGACCAGGACGATGTCGCTGTCCAGGGTCTTCACCACCCGAGCCACCGTCGCCGGCTCGCTGATGTCGCGCCGCGTTGCCGTGTGCGGCAGCAGGAGGTGGTGGCGGACCATCGACGACACCGTCGCCGCGTCCGTCGCCGAGAGCCCGAGCCGGGCCGCGACCTGGGCCGAGATCTTGGCGCCCAGCTCCGAATGGTCCGCGTCGCGGCCCTTGCCGATGTCGTGCAGCAGCGCGCCGATCAGCAGCAGGTCCGGCCGCGACACCGTGGTGGTCAGCTTGGCCGCCTCGACGCAGGTGCGGATCAGGTGCCGGTCGACCGTCCACTGGTGCACCGGCGACCGCGGCGGCAGGTCGCGGACCGCGCCCCACTCCGGGAACAGCCGGGACCACAGGCCCGTCCGGTCGAGCGACTCCACCGCGTCGACCAGGCCCTCACCCGCGCCCAGCAGCTCGACCAGCGCGTTCAGCGCCTCGGCCGGCCACGGCGCGCGCAGCTCCGGTGCCGACTCGGCCAGCGCCTTGAGCGTGCCGAGCGCGATCGGCTTGCCCGTGCGGGCCGACGCCGCCGCGACGCGCAGCAGCAGCGCCGGGTCCTTCGCCGGGACGGCGTCGCGGGCCAGCGCGACCTCGTTCCCGTGCAGCACCACGTTTTCGGCCAGCGGCGTCCGCGCGGGACGCCGTCCGAACCGCGTCTTCGGAGGATCCACAGTGGACCGAAGCGCGACGTCGAGTGCGTACGCGATCGTCCGGCCCGCCCCGGAAAGCTTGCGGGCCAGCGTGAACCGGTCGCCGAACCCCAGTTCGGCCGCGACCAGCTCGGCCTCCGGCGCGGACAGGACGTCCCGTTCGCGCCGGATCTCGCGCCGCAGCTCGGTGCGGACGTCGAGCAGGAGTCCCTTCGCCTCCAGGAGTTCCTCGCCCGGACGCGCGGTGAGCTGTGCCGCGGCCAGTGCCTCCAGGACGGCGAAGTCCCGCAGCCCACCCCGGCCGTGCTTGAGGTCCGGTTCGGCGGACTGCGCGATTTCGCCGCTGCGTGCCCAGCGCTGCCGGACCGACGCCGTCAGGTCCGGGATCTGCTTGCGCGCGGTGCGCCGCCACTGGTCACGCGCCGCGGAAACCAGCCGGCCGCTCAGCTCGGCGTCCCCGGCGAGGTGCCGGGCGTCGAGCAGGCCCATCGCCACGCGGAGGTCTTCCGAAGCGACCTTCAGCGCCTCGCCGGGCGTGCGGACCGAGTGGTCGAGCCCGACTTTGGCGTCCCACAAGGGATACCAGAGCGCGTCCGCGATCTCGCCGACGCCGCTGTTGCCGTTGTGCACCAGCAGCAGGTCGAGATCGGAGAACGGCACCAGCTCCCGGCGGCCGAGCCCGCCCACGGCGACCAGCGCGACACCCGGTTCCGCGGTGTCGACGCCGGCCGCCGAGGCTCCCCTGCCCAGCCAGAACTCGTAGAGGTCGACCAGGGCCGCCCGCAAAGCGGACGCCCCCAGCCTCCCGTGCCTGCCCTCGAGCAGTCGCTCGGTGGCCTTGACCAGTTCGCCCCCGTCGGCCATCCCAGACGCCTTATAGGGCGTCCGTGCCGCGCTCGCCGGTCCGTACCCGGATGACGGTCTCCACCGGCGTCACCCACAGCTTGCCGTCGCCGATCTTGCCGGTGTGGGCGGCCGTGGTGATGGCCTCGAGGACCTTCTCCACGTTCGTGTCGTCGGTGACGACCTCGACCTTCAGCTTGGCCACGAAGTCCACCGAGTACTCCGCGCCGCGGTAGACCTCGGTGTGGCCCTTCTGCCGGCCGTAGCCCTGGACCTCGCTGACCGTCATGCCCAGCACGCCCAGCTGCTCCAGCGCGGAGCGGACGTCGTCGAGCGTGAACGGCTTGACAATCGCCGTGATGAGCTTCATGCCTTGCTCTCCTCGAGTTTCGCGGCCGGGGTGGACTTGACCGGGACGGTCGACGGGTGGCCGAGGCCACCGCCCGACCCGGTGAAGTCGTAGGCGCTCTCCGCGTGCTGGGCTTCGTCGATGCCGCTGACCTCGTCCTCGGTGCTGACGCGGAAGCCGCCGGCCTTCTTGATCACGAAGCCGATGATGAAGGACAGCACGAAGGAGTACGCGAGCACCGCACCGGCGGCCGCGGCCTGACGGCCCAGCTGGGTGAGCCCACCGCCGTAGAACAGGCCGTCCGCGCCGAGCGCGTTGACGCTCGTGGTGCCGAAGAAGCCGATCAGCAGCGTGCCGACGATGCCGCCGACCAGGTGGACGCCCACGACGTCGAGCGAGTCGTCGAAGCCGAACTTGAACTTGAGCGAGATGGCGAGCGCGCAGACCGCACCGGCGATGAGGCCGATCGCGATGGCCCCGAGCGGGCTCACGAAACCACACGCCGGGGTGATGGCGACCAGGCCGGCGACCGCGCCGGAGGCCGCGCCGAGGGTGGTCGGCTTGCCGAACTTGAGCTGCTCCACGATCAGCCAGCCGAGCACCGCGGCGGCGGTGGCGACGGTGGTGTTGGTGAACGCGACGGCGGCGAGGTCGTTGGCGGCCAGCGCCGAACCGGCGTTGAAGCCGTACCAGCCGAACCACAGCAGCGAAGCACCGAGCAGCACGAACGGCACGTTGTGCGGCCGGCCGGTGTCCTTCGGCCAGCCCTTGCGCTTGCCGAGCACGATCGCGAGGGCGAGACCCGCGGCACCGGCGTTGATGTGGACCGCGGTCCCACCGGCGAAGTCGAGTGCCTTGAGGTTGTTGGCGATCCAGCCACCGACGGAGTTCTCGCCGATGAAGCCGTTGAAGGAGAACACCCAGTGCGCGACCGGGAAGTACACGACCGTCACCCAGATGACGACGAACAGCGTCCAGCCCCAGAACTTCGCGCGGTCGGCGATGGCGCCGGAGATCAGCGCGGGCGTGATGATCGCGAACATCAGCTGGAACATCACGAACGCGAGGACGGGCAGCGCGTCCGAACCGGGCCAGGCGACCGCCGGCGTGGTGTCGGTGGCGGCGACCGCGAAGCCGGCGAGCTTGCCGAAGGTGTTTTCGAGGCCGGCGAAGTGGAAGTTACCGATGAAGCCTCCGAACGCGTCGTCGCCGAAGGACATCGTGAACCCGTAGAGGGCCCACAGCACCCCCACGACGGCCAGCGCGATGAAGTTCATCATCAGCATGTTCAAGACGCTCTTCGCGCGGACCATGCCGCCATAGAAGAACGCCAGTCCTGGGGTCATGAGCATGACCAGCGCGGCGCTGGCCAATACCCACGCGGTGTCTCCTGCGTTCAGCACATCGTCCTCCCGTGCCCTGGGTTCGTGCGTTGGCAGTTTTGGCGCGCGGTGTTTCACGGGGCGGCTCGTGAGGTTTCGCCCGCGTGAACTGTCCGCGCCCGGTTGTTACGGCCAGGTTTCCCAGGACCCCTCCTGGAGTGTCCGGTTGCGAAACGTCGTGGTCGAATATCCCCATGACACCGGGCGACCACGGGAATGACCCACTGCCACCCTCGGTCGTGGCGGCGTTGCGGTGTTCGGTCTGCGGTGACCCGATCGGCCCAGCGGGACGCACGCTGCGTTGCGGAAACCGCCACTCTTTCGATCTAGCGCGACAGGGTTACGTGAACCTGTTGCACGCGCGAATCCCGGCCGGGACGGCGGATACCGCGCCGATGGTCGCGGCCCGCGCCGGCTTCCTCTCCTCGGGCGCCTACGAACCCCTGGCCGACGAACTGGCCCGCGTCTGCGCGGAGGCGGACGGCCTCGTCGTCGACGCCGGCGCGGGCACGGGGTACTACCTCGCGCGCGTGCTGGAGACGTCGGCGGCGTTCGGGCTCGCGCTGGACGTCTCGGCGGTCGCCCTGCGGCGGGCGGCGCGGGCCCACCCGCGGCTGGGCGCGGCGGTGTGGAACCTGTGGGAGCCGTGGCCGGTGGGCGACGGCGTGGCGTCGGTCGTGCTGAACGTCTTCGCGCCGCGCAACGGGCCCGAATTCCACCGCGTGCTGCGGCCCGGCGGCCTGCTGGTCGTCGCCGCGCCGGCGCCGGACCACCTCCGCGAGCTGGGCGACCTGGTCCTGGCCGTCGACGAGCGCAAGGACGAGCGGCTCGACGCCACCCTCGGCGAGTACTTCACGCGCACCGGGCGCACGCAGGTGCGGCGCGAGGTCGAGCTGACGCCGCGGCAGGTGCGCCAGGCGGTCGAGATGGGTCCGGCGGGGTTCCACCTGGACCGCGACGGCCGCCGGGAGCGCCTGGACGCGCTGAGCGAGGCCCAGGTCGTCACGGTGTCGTTCACCGTCTCCACGTACCGGCGGCAGGGGTGAAGCCCGGCTGGACCGTGTCCGCGACCCGGCTCGCGGACGAGGACTGGGTGCGCGCCCGCATCGGCGGCGCGGCGAAGCTGTACGGCTGCGCGCGGCCGGAGGTGCTGGGGACGATCTGGTGGTATTCGCTCTCCTCGGTGCTGGTGGCCCCGGCGGTGGAGGGCCTGGTGGCCGGACGGCCGGTGGATCCGTCGCTGGACGCCGTGGAGCTCGACCTCGTCACCGACGGGCGGTTCCTGGGTGCCCGGTCCACCCGTTCCCTCGACGGCGGCCTCCCCGCGGTGGGCGCCGCGCTCACCGGCGCCCTCGGGACGGCGATCGCCACCATCGCCGCGGTCAGCGGGGCGCGGGAGCGGGCGCTGGGCGCGATCGCCACCGACTCGATCGGCAACCGGCTGCTCTGGACGCCCGACCCGGAACGCGCGATGGCCCTCGCCGAACCCCTGGTCGAAGCGATCGACCTCGGCCTGCCCAAGCCGCGCTTCGTGCGCGTCGGCCGCACTCCCGCCGTACGGCGTGCCTCGTGCTGCCTGATCTACGAAGTGGGCAACCCGAAGTGCGTGAGCTGCCCGCGTCAGACGCCCGAAGAGCGCGAAGCCCGTCTTCGCGCCGCCCTGGGTTAGAGCACCGCCAGGTCCAGCGCGGCGAGCCGCTCCGGGTCGGCGATGACCTCGATGCCCGTGATGCGGTCGGCGTCGACCTGGAACTTCAGGACCACCGCGAGCCGTCCCTCGCGGACCATGAGCAGGCCGGGGGTGCCGTCGACGAGGGCGAGTTCACTGGCGCGAGCCCGCTCGGACGCCAGGATCGCGCCGCGGCGCACGCTCTCGACGCCGTGCAGCACGATCGGCGCCGGGCTCGGACCGGCGAACCGGTCGGCGCGCAGCACGACGTCCGGGTCGAGCAGGGCCAGGAGCGCTTCGAAGTCGCCGCCGCGGGACGCCGCCAGGAAGGCTTCGACGACCTTGCGGCGCCGGGGCAGGTCCGCGTCCGCCGTCTCGCCGCCCTTCACCCGGCGACGGGCGCGGCTGGCGAGCTGCCGGGTGGCGGCCGGGGTCTTGCCGATCATCGGCGCGATCTCGTCGAAGGGCACCGCGAACATGTCGTGCAGCACGAACGCGACGCGCTCGGCCGGGCCCAGCGCGTCGAGGACCACCAGCAGCGCCCGCCCGACGGAGTCGGCGAGCTCCGCCTCCTGCTCCGGATCGCGGCGGCCGTCGTCCGGCTCGGGTTGGCCGTCGAGGGGTTCTTCGCGGTGGTTGCGGCGCGTGCGCAGCAGGGACAGGCACACCCGGGCGACCACGGTGGTCAGCCACGCGGGGATGTTGCCGATTTCGCCGGCGTCGGAGCGGTGGAACCGCAGCCACGCCTCCTGGACGGCGTCGTCGGCTTCGGCCGCCGAGCCCAGCATCCGGTAGGCGACCGCGCGCAGCCGCGGGCGCTCCTGCTCGAACCGCTCGGTCAGCGCGTCCACTGTGTCCCGTTCCTTCCGTTCGCCGGTCGTAGGAGTAGACCCCACGGCGACGGCCGATGTGACCGGAACGGAAGTGATCTGGGTCATCCGGCGGCGCGGCGCAGGACGTCGGCCAGCAGCGCCGCGGGTTCGGACACCGGACCCGGGAGGCGCGCCAGCACGACCCGCCGCCGCTCCGCCGGGCCGCCGCGCACGGCCAGCACCCGCACCCCGGGTGGCACCGCCTCGGCCAGCGAAGCCGGCAACGTCGTCAGCCCGCAGCCGGCCGCGACGAGGCTCAGCTTGGCCAGCCAGTCTCGGGCGGTGTGGGCGATCTCGGGGCGCTCGTCGAGGCCCGGCCACACGCCCATCAGCGTCTCCGCGCCCGCCGACGGCCCGGCGATCCACCGCTGCCCGCGCAGGTCCGCGACGTCGACCTGGCCGGCACCGGCCAGCGGGTGCCCCGCGGGCACGGCAACGCGGAGGGTGCGCTCGGCGAGCGTCTCCAGGCGCAACGCCGGCGTCTCGGCGTCCGGCGGGCGGAACGGCGGGGCCGAGCCGAGCACCGCCAAGTCGACCGTGCCCGCGCGCAACGCCCGGACCAGGACCGGCGTCGTGCCCTCCCGGGTGACGACGGTGACCGCGGGGTGCGTCCGCCGCAGTTCGGCGACCGCGCGCGGCACCAGCACCGCGCCCGCGCTGGGGAACCAGCCCAGCCGGACCGTCCCGGCGTCGGCGGGCAGCCCGGCCAGTTCGCGCCCGGCGGCGTCGATCTCGTCGAGCACCGCGACGGCCCGCCGCAGCACGACGTTCCCAGCGGCGGTGAGGCGCACGCCGCCGGGCCGCCGCTCCAGCACGGGCGTTCGGGTCACTCGTTCGAGCGACGCGATCTGCCGCGACACCGCGGACTGCGTGTAGCCGAGCGCCGTCGCGGCCGCGGTGAGGGTGCCGCGTTCGGCGACCTCGCGGAACACGCGCAGGGCGAGCAGGGTGACGTCGCCGAAGTCCATGACGTTCACGCATACCAGGGTTGCTCGATTCTCGCTTTTCGCATGGACTCGGGTCGGCTTAGCGTGCGGGTATGACACGTACCGCCGTGGTGACCGGGGCCAACCAGGGCCTCGGCTTCGCCCTCGTCCGCGGGCTCGCCGCCCGCCTCGCCCCCGAAGACCTCGTCCTGCTCACCGGCCGCGACGCCGGCCGGGTGGCCGCGGCGGCCGCCGCCGTCGCCGCCGATCCGGCGACGCGCAGCCGCGTCGAAGGCCGCGTCCTCGACGTCTCCGACGCGGCCGCGGTGGCTCGCTTCGCCGAGCCGGTCGACATCGTGCTCTCCAACGCCATCGGTCCGCTGACGCCCGACCGCCCGCAGGCCGAGCAGGCCGACGTCTTCCTCGACGTCGCCAACGGCGGCACCCACGCGGTGCTGCGCTCGTTCGGGCCGGTCCTGCGGCCGGGCGGGCGGCTGCTCGTCGTCGCCAGCACGCTGGGCACCCTGGGCAACCTGCCCGAGCCGCTGCGGCCGCGCTTCGACGGCGTCTCGCTGGACGAGGTGGAGAAGGCGGTCGAGGACTGGCGTTCGGCGATCCACGACGGAACCGCGCGGGCGGCGGGCTGGCCGGACTGGATCAACGTGCCGTCGAAGGTGGCGCAGGTCGCGGCGGTCCGCGCGGTGGCGGCGCTCCGCCGGGACGCGGACCTGGCGGCCGGCACCCTGGTGGCGGCCGTCTGCCCGGGCCTGGTGGACACACGCGCGTCGCGGCCGTGGTTCAGCGACTTCAGCCGGGCGCAGACCCCGGAGGAGGCGGCGCGGGCGGTGCTGGACCTGGTGTTCGCGGACGTGGACCCGGCGACCTACGGCGAACTGGTCCGGTTCGGGCGGGTGCTGCCGTGGACCAGCGGCAGCCCGGCGGCCTGACCGGCTAGCGGTGCACGGCCCGGCGCGGCTCGTACCAGGTCTCGCCCACCGGCTCCCCGGCCATGTTCCAGCTCCACGAGATCTTCGGCGTGATCCGCGCGTACAGTCCCGGCCCGACCAGGCCGGTGCGCTCCACCGGTTCGTCCGCGACGCCGTAGACCCGGATCGCCCGGGCGATGAACGGCTGCAGGGAGACGAGGTCATCGACCAGCAGCGCAACCCTCCGGCGCCCGGCGGCGACGTTGCGGAACTTGCGCGTCGAGGTCACGGCCGCGCCGACACCGCCGACCCAGAAGTGCTCGCCGTCGTATTCGAAGGCGAGCGGGACGAGGTCCGGCTGGCCACCCGGGCCGAGGGTGGCCACGCGGGCGAGCGGCTGGGAACGCAGATAGCCGAGCTCATCGGCCGTGAACGCCATGACAACTCCTTCGTGCGGCGTGGGTACACCGGTGAACGAACGCGCGAGGCATCACAGTACGCAGAACTCGTTGCCCTCCGGGTCCGCCATCACGAAGTGGTCCGGACGGCCGTCCAGCCGGTGCTCGCGCAGGACCGCCGCGCCCGCGGCGGTCAGCCGGGCGACCGCCTCCACGACCCGCTCCCAGCGCGTCTCCCACGGCACGTCACGCCCGCCGCCGGCCTGGAGGTCCAGGTGGACGCGGTTCTTGGCGACCTTCCCCTCGGGCACCTTGAGGAAGCTCAGGCTCGGCAGGACGCCCTCCGGATCGCTCAAGTACGCGCCGTCGTCCCACTCCGCCTCGGGCACGCCGTGCCGGCTGAACCACGCTTCCCAGCTCGCGAACCCCGCCGGCGGCGGACGTTCGATGTAGCCGAGGGCCACCGCCCAGAACCTCGCCAGCGCGCGGGGGTCCGCGCAGTCGATCGTCACGCTCCAGCGCACCGTCACGGACTCAGAGCGTAGCCGCGAAAGGTGGCGGGCACCGCGCGTAACAAGACGGAATGTCTCCACGACATCCCCGGCACGTTGCACCGGCCGAGAGGGTGGGCGAGCATTCACATGGACATCGCTGTTTCCGTGAACGATGCACTACTGCAGGAGTCCTTGCTCGACTGGCTGCGCGGCGACCCCGAGCTGAGACCGGCGGTGAAGAAACGCCACGCGGCGCCGAAGCCCGGCGAACTGGGGACGATCGCGGACGCGATCCTGATTTCGGTCGGCAGCGGTGGCGCCCTGACCATGCTCGCCTCCGCGTTGAAGGCTTGGGTCCAGCAGCCACGGGGCAAGCACGTCGTCCTCCGGCTGAGCCGCGGAGAAAACGGCGAGAAGACGACGGAGATCGATGCCGACCGAGTCGGCTCGGACGACATCGAAGCGATCCTCGACCGCCTGTTCCGGGAGGGCGAATCGGCATGATTCCCGCGGTTCTGGAGGAATCGCGCGTTGTCCTCATCGGCACGTCTCAGTACACCGACGAGCGCCTTCCGCCCATTCCGGTCGTCGAACAGTGCCTGAACGACTTGCGGGACGTCTTCACCGACCCGGACCACGGACTCGTCCAGGCCGAGCACTGCACAGTCCTGCTCGACGAACCGGACATCGCCCAGCTGGGCAGGCGAATCCGCGAGGCGATGACGGGCGCGACGGGTCTCCTGGTCGTCTACTTCGTCGGCCACGGCATCATCGGCCGCCGGCACGAGCTGTACCTCGGCCTACCCGACAGCGACCTCGAACACCCGACGTTCGGGTCGCTGTCCTACGACGCGCTGCGAGATCAGATTCTGGACAGCCCGGCGCGCACGAAAGTCGTCATCCTGGATTCCTGCTACTCAGGCCGGGCGATGGGCGAAACACTCGCCGACCCGGTCGGGGCGGTCGTCGGTCAGCTCGACATCGACGGCACCTACCTGATGACATCCGCCCAGCGTGACCAGGTCGCCCTCGTCCTCGACGGCGAGCCGCACACCGCGTTCACCGGCCGGTTGCTGCGGGTCCTGAAGACGGGGATCCCGGAAGCGGGCGAATTTCTGACGGTCGACGACGTCTACCAGCACCTGTCGACCATGATGGCGGCCGCCGGGTTGCCCAGGCCGCAGAAGCGCGGGAGCCAGAACTCGGGCCGGTTCCGGATCGCGCGCAACCACGCCATTTCAGCCGAGAGCGAAGAGGATCTCGACACACGGATCGCCGAGATCGTCCGGCGGGGCCGAGCCGAGAGCTGGCAAAAGCAGCTTCCCGACCTGGAGAAAATCCTGGCTCGCCAGCAGGCGATCCTCGGCGACCGGAACGTGAAGGTCTGGCGGACCGAGCAGCTCATCGCCCATGCGATCGGCGAGGGCGGTGACCCGGCGGAGGCGTCCGAGCGGCTTCGCAAACTCCACGCCCTACAGACCGCTGAACTCGGCGACGAGCACGCCGACACGCTGCGGTCGCGGCACCTCCTCGCGGTGAACCTCGGTGAGGCCGGACTTCGCGAGGATGCGATCACGCTGCTTCGGACGCTTCTGCCCGACCTTCGCCGTGTCTCAGGTCATCTCGACCCGGCCTGCTGGCGGGCCCAGCACGTCCTCGCGGTCAACCTCGCCCTGACGGGGCAGACCGAGGAAAGTGCCGCTCTCCTGAAGGAGTTACTGGTGATGCAGAAGGTGCACTTGGGCGAAGACGCACCGCAGACCGCCTGGGTCCGGCGCGACCTGACGTTGCTCTCGCGGGAGGTCATGGATGTTTGAGCGGTTCACCGATCGCGCACGAAGAGTAGTCGTCCTGGCCCAGGAGGAGGCCAAGACGTTGAGCCACAACTACATCGGAACCGAGCACATCCTCCTCGGCCTAGCACACGAAGGTGAGGGTGTCGCCGCGCGAGCGCTGGAGGCCGAGGGTGCCACTCTCGAGGGTCTCCGCCACCAAATCGATGAATTGATCGGGCCGGGCACCGAGCCGTCGAAGGTGCGCATCCCGTTCACCTCGGGCACGAAGAGGGTGCTGGATCACTCGTTGAAGGAAGCTACGCGGCTCGGTCAAAGCTATGTCGGAACAGAACATCTCCTGTTGGGCTTGCTCCACGAAAGCGACGGTGGTGCCGCCGACGTGCTCATGCGGCTGAAGGTCCCCCATGAGCGGCTAAAACGCCGTGTCGAGGCTTTCCTCGGATATCCGGTGGCGCCGGCAGTCCGACAGAGTCAGGAGCGCACCGAAGACCACGCCGCACCGAACCGGGGGCAGTCGTCACCGCTGAAACAGCTGGGACGCAATCTCACCGAACTCGCCCAGCAAAGCGCGCTGGATCCCACCGTCGGACGAACCAAGGAGATCGACCGGCTCGTCCAGGTTCTCTCCCGCCGGACGCGGCACAACCCGGTCCTCGTCGGCGAACACGGCGTCGGAAAAACCGCGGTATTCGACGGATTGGCCCAGCGAATCGCCGCCGGTGAAGTACCGGCACGACTCAAGGGCAAGGAGGTCCACGCCCTTGACCACGGTGGCCGCGAAGGCGGAGATCTCCTGCGCGAAGCGCTGGCTGAAGTCCGAGCCCGCGACGACGTCATCCTGCTGCTCGACGACATCTCGGACCTCCTGCACGGCGACCACGCCGAGATTCTGAGCGCGGCGGTGCTGCACGGCGACGTCCTCGTGGGGTGCACCGCGACACCGGAGAACTACCGCCGGGCCAATGCCGAAAGCCCAGCGCTGACCCAGCTCTTCCAGCCGATCCAGGTGGCGGAGATGTCGACAGATACCGCGCTGGAGGTGCTCCGCGTCATGCGCGGCCGGCTCGCCGACCACCACCACCTCGTCATCGAGGACGAAGTGCTGACCAAGGCTGTGGAGCTGGCCTCGCGGTACGACCGGCGGCATCGCCTGCCGAGGAGTGCCATCGACCTCATCGACGAGGCCTGCGCCCGCACCACCGGGTCGCCGAACCTGGGCGAGGCGGAACTCAGCCGGACCATGCAAGATCTGCGCAACGAATGGAAGATCGAAGCAGAGCTCTTGGGCATGATCGAGCCGGCCTACCGTGGGCCGGCGGCACGGCCGACACCAGACGCGTTCCTGCAGGTCTACGGCGGCGTGGACACCGAGATCTGGCGGATCGGCTGAGCCCACCGGCTGGAACGGATGGTGGCGCCGCGAGCCCGCCCGTACCGTGAACCACGATGAGTGAACGCAGCTGGGGCTTCCGCACCCGCGCCCTGCACGCGGGCGGCACGCCCGACCCCGCGACCGGCGCCCGGGCCGTGCCGATCTACCAGACCACGAGCTTCGTCTTCGAAGACGCCGCCGATGCCGCGAACCTCTTCGCGCTGCAGAAGTACGGCAACGTCTACAGCAGGATCGGGAACCCGACCGTGGCCGCCTTCGAAGAGCGGATCGCCAGTCTCGAAGGGGCCATCGGCGGCGTCGCCGCCGCCAGCGGGCAGGCCGCCGAGTTCCTCACCTTCAGCGCGCTCACCGAAGCCGGCGACCACATCGTCTCCGCGAGCGGGCTCTACGGCGGCACCGTCACCCAGCTCACCGGCACGCTCCGGCGCTTCGGCGTCGAGACCACCTTCGTCAACGGCGGCATCGACGACTACGCCGCGGCGATCACCGACCGGACACGGCTCCTCTACACCGAGGTCATCGGCAATCCCGGCGGCGGGATCGCCGACCTCGCGGCGCTGGCCGACCTCGCGCACGCCCACGACATCCCGCTGGTCGTCGACGCGACGCTCGCGACGCCGTACCTGTGCCGCCCGATCGAGCACGGCGCCGACATCGTGCTGCACTCGGCGACGAAGTTCCTCGGCGGGCACGGGACGACGCTCGGCGGGATCGTCGTCGAATCCGGGAAGTTCGACTGGGGCAACGGGAAGTTCCCGCGGATGACCGTGACCGTCGACAGCTACGGCGGCCTGCGCTACTGGGAGAACTTCGGCGAGTACGCCTTCTGCACCCGGCTGCGCGCCGATCAGCTGCGGGACATCGGCGCTGTCCTGTCGCCGCACTCGGCTTTCCTGCTGCTGCAAGGGGTCGAGACGCTCCCGCAGCGGATGGACGCGCACGTCGCGAACGCCCGCGCGGTCGCCGAACACCTCGCGGCCGACCCGCGCGTGGCCTGGGTGTCCTACGCCGGGCTGCCGTCGCACCCGCACCACGAGCTGGCCCGCCGGTACCTGCCCGCCGGGCCCGGCGCGGTGTTTTCGTTCGGCGTCGACGGCGGCCGCGCGGCGGGCGAGAAGTTCGTCGAGTCGGTGGAGCTGCTGTCCCACCTGGCGAACGTCGGCGACGCGCGGACGCTCGTCATCCACCCGGCGTCGACCACGCACGCCCAGCTGTCGGAGGAGCAGCTCGCGGCCGCGGGCGTCGGACCCGACCTGATCCGCCTGTCGGTCGGCCTGGAGGACGTCGACGACATCCTCTGGGACCTCGACCAGGCGCTGGGCAAGGCGGTGGCCGGATGACACACGACATCGGGGCCGTCGAGCGGCGCGCGATCCTGCAGCGGACGACGTCGGTGACGCTGGTGGGCGCGTCGGCCAACCCGGCGCGGCCCAGCTACTTCGTCGCGACCTACCTGCTGTCGTCGACGCGGTACGACGTCACCTTCGTCAACCCGCGCCTGGACACGCTGTTCGGGAAGCCGGTGTACGCGTCTTTGAAGGACGTCCCCGAGCCGGACCTCGTCAGCGTCTTCCGCAGGCACGACGACCTGCCGCAGGTCGCCGAGGAGGTCATCGACGCCGGCGCGCGGACGCTGTGGCTGCAGCTCGGGTTGTGGCACGAGCCGGTCGCCGACCGGGCGCGCGAAGCCGGGCTGGACGTCGTGATGAACCGGTGCGTGAAGATCGAGCACGCGCGCTTCGCCGGCGGGCTGCACCTGGCCGGGTTCAACACGGGCGTGATCAGCTCACGGCGGCAGTCGGCGCCCTAGGTGTACTGACCTGTGAGGTTGGGGGCGCGGCTGGTGGGTGGGTGGCCTGCGAGTGCGGTGTGTCCGCGGTGACGGCTCGGTCCGGTAGAGACCTGGGCGTAGGCCCGCTCCTCGAGCAGGGTGCGGTTGAACCGTTCCGCTTTCCGTTTGCTTGCGGCCGGTCGGGGCGGGTCCGTTTCGGGGTGCTGCCCGCCGCGCGCAGCGTGTCGCGCCACAGACGTGAGCGGCGGCAGGCGCCGTTGCCGGTCAGCACCGGTCGGAACGCGACCGCGGTGTCCCGGGTCTGGTCGGCATGGATTTCGGGGTAGCCGGCCTGCTGTGATCGTCCACGGTTTGGGGTGTTCTCGAGGCCGAGCAGGGAGCCGATGCGGCCGGCCCCCACCCGCGGCGGACCGGTCGGCCATACCGGCTTCGCCCTGGTTGCGGCAGCGGGCGGCGGTGGAAACCGGCACCGGGAACCGGTCGGCGGCCCGTCGTAGCGACCAGCCGTCCTCGACAACACAGCAGGCCAGGCGCAGTCCGCCGGTCGTGGTCAGGGGTGCGTTGGCGTCGGTCACGAAGGCCTCCGTTGGCCGGTGTGGACATCGCAATCCACACCGGACCCGGAGGCCCTCCCTCACCCCAAGACCATCCGATCCCGTGTCGCCACGATCGCAACCTCCCCAGGCAGGACACCTGGGGAAGACCACGGCCGGTCCCGCTGTTGGCCCGGGTATGACTTTCGGGATCACGTTCTCCGGCGGCCCGACCGCCCTCCTGGAGCTGGGCGGCGTCCGGCTGCTCACCGACCCGACGTTCGACCCGCCCGGCGACCACCCGATCGGCGAGCGCGTGCTGGTCAAGACCGAGGATTCGGCACTGACCGAGGCCGCGGTCGGGGCGGTGGACGCGGTGCTGCTGTCGCACGACCAGCACCCCGACAACCTCGACGACCGCGGCCGCGCGTACCTCGCGACGGTGCCGTTGACGCTGATCACGCCCAGCGGAGCCGCACGGCTCGGCGGGACGGCGCGCGGGTTGGCGCCGTGGGATTCGACGCGGGTCGGGCCGCTCACGGTGACGGCGGTCCCGGCGCTGCACGGGCCGGAGGGCGCCGCGACGTTGACCGGGGACGTGACGGGGTTCGTGCTGACCGGCGACGGGCTGCCGACGGTGTACGTGAGCGGCGACAACGCCTCGGTGGACCTGGTGCGCGAGATCGCGGCGCGGTTCAGCGTCGACATCGCGGTGCTGTTCGCCGGCGCCGCCCGGACGCCGTTGTTCGACGGGGCGCCGCTGACGCTGACCAGCGTGGACGCGGTCGAGGCGGCGAAGGCGCTCGGGGCGGCGAAGGTGGTGCCGCTGCACTTCCGGGGCTGGGGGCACTTCAGCGAGGGCCCGGACACGCTGCGGGAGGCCTTCGAGGCGGCGGGGCTGGCGGACCGGCTCGTGCTGCTGGAGCCCGGGCAGCGCGCGGAGGTCTGACGCCGGTCGTGAGGGGTTTGCCGCAGCCGGTCTTGAGCGCCTACGCCTTAATGCCTCATCGATGCGACAGATGCCTCATCGATGTGACAGATGCCTCATCGATGTGACAGTTAACGCTAGGGCCGGAGAGCCGGGCACGACGCAGGGCCGGCTCGGCGCCGTGAGAGGGTGGCGGCATGGCCAAGCCGACTCCGCTGCAGTTCCGGAACATCCTCGTCGCCGTCCTCGCGGCGGCGGGCTTCGTCTGGAGCATCGCGGTGGGCATGCAGTGGTGGGTGAGCGCGATCGTCGGCTGCGCCTGTGTCCTGTCGCTGGCCTCCGCGTACCTCAACCGCCCCGGCGCGAACTAGTGCGGTGACGCGGTGGCGGTGTGGTCACGCACGGCGAACGAGGCCCGCAGCGCTCGAGGCGCCAGCAAAGCGGAACCATTGGCGGGCACGGTGCCCGGTTCCTCGACGTCGATCTCGTAGTGGCGAACGAGCCATGACGTGACCAGCGTGAGCTGCATCATGCCCAGGTGCGCTCCCAGGCAGACACGGGGTCCGGCGCCGAACGGAAAGTAGGCGTGGGGCGTGTGCGGCACCTTTTCGCCGAGCCATCGTTGCGGATCGATCTTCCCCGGCTCGTTCCACCACCGCGGGTCCCGGTGAACGAGATAAGGGCTGAACATGATCTCGTGCCCCGGCGGCAAAGTCCATTCGCCTATCCGCACCCGCCGCCGCGCGGTCCGCCCGAGCAGCCAGGTGGGTGGGTAGGCGCGCAGGATCTCCTTCACGAAGGCTTCGGTATAGGGGAGTTCGGACAACTCCGGTGGCGCCTCTCGCGCCTCCCATGCCTCGGCTTCGACCTCGATCCGGAGCCGGATGTCCGGGCGGAAGGACAGCTCGCGAACGCACCAGGCGAGCGCGGCGCCGGGTACGCCATGAGACGCCAGCAGCGTCACCCGGAGCAGCTCCTGGATCTGGTGCGGACTGAGATCGGGGGCCGCCAACAGGACATCGAGAAGGTCACGTGGGCTGTCCGGAGCGGGCCGGGCGCGGCGTTGCTCGATGATCTCGCCGAACTGCGCCTTGAGTTCGCGCCGTGCCGAGACGAAGCGCCGGTGTCGCGCCACGGGCAGCCACCGGGGCAGGATTCGCGCGGCCGACACGATGGAGGTCCCTGCCGCGACCAAAGAATCCACCGTTTCGACGAGTTCCGCGCCTTCGCCGCCGAAACAGAAATCGGCCACCATGCAGCCCGAAATGTTCGCCATCAACGGTTGCACGTCGACCGGCCGGCCGGCGGTGCGTTCGAGCCGCTCGTCCAGCATTCCGATCAGACGTCCGGCGTGCGCGGTGACGACCTTGCGGTGAAAGCCCCGCGACACCTTGCGCCGAGCTGTCATCCATACTTCGGCCAGGTGCGCGGCGCCCGCCATATCGCCGCCGTCCACGAATCCACCGTCCGCGAATCCGCCCGCGAAGAAATTGACCTCGGCCAGATAGTCCCCGTTGGTCCTGCCGAGGATTTCGTGGACGGCATCCGGTGCCCCGATGACCACCGTGCTGTCGTCAAAGGACCAGATGTCGCCATAATCTTCGTGGCAACGCAGAAGGAACCCGAGGCGGTCCGCTTCGTAGTCGGGGCGATTTCCGCGGAGCAGGCGTCCTCGTGGTCCCGGTGGCAGCTGCTCCGTCAAACCCGGCCTCCTGTCCGCGGAAATTCCCCTTCCAGAGTGATCAGTAATAGGGGTAGCGGCCAGCCATTCGACCCGCACCGAAGAATCGCTTGCTCATACGAGAAAAGAACCTGCTCATCGTGGCTCCAATCGAGTTGCTCTTCGGACAATCCGATACTAGGAAGATCATCCTTGCGATGTCAAGCAACGGTGTCCCGAATTCCGGGCAGCAACATTGCCCGGAATTCCAGGAGCCTTACACGCGGGAAGAGTTAACAAATCATTTTCACGCGACACCTAGCGCGTCTTCGCGAACCGCGCTTTCAGGTTCGTCCGGCCCGCTTCCGTGAGCCGGCCGAACAGCCGCAACCGCGCCAGGCCGCCGTCCGGGTAGATGTCGAGGCGGGCCTCCGTCACCTCGGGGCCGTCCGGCACCACGAACCGGTGACGCGTGTCCGGCTGCAGCCGGGTCTTCGGCAGCAACGGAACCCACTCGCCGTAGGTCTCCCGGCCGCTCACCGACGCCCAGCCCGGCGCGTTGCCCTTCAGGTTGCTCGTGTCCAGCTCGACGAACCGGACGATCCCGGCGCCCGCCAGCCGCAGCGTCACCCAGTCGTTGCCGTCGTCGCGACGGCGGGCCGTCTCCCAGCCCTCCGCCTGGTGAGCCGCCAGGCCCGGCGAGAGCATGTTGTTCGGCGACGAATAGAACCGGTTGCTGCAGCCCGTGACGAGCGCGCCGTTCTCCAGCGCCGCCAGGTCGAGCGCGTCCAGGTCCAGCAGGGCCGGGTCCGGGATCGGGGTGCCGTGCACGCGCAGGCGCGCCACTCCCCCGTCCGGGTGCTGCGTCAGCCGGACGTGCGTGTAGCGCCGCGAGCCGTTGACCGCGTAGAAGTTCTCCGTGTGGCCCGCCGCCGGGGCGCGGTCGACCAGGACGTCCCAGTCCGCCGTTTGCAGTTCCGCCGCGCTCGGGTAGCCCGGGACCGAGGCCGCCTCGACCGAGACGAATGGCGGGTAGTTGCCCTTGAAGAACGCCGTGTCGACGATGACGCCGGTGATCGTGCCGGCCAGGCCGAGCCGGACGATGGCCTGGTCGTCGCCCGGCTCGCGGTGGCGGCGGGTCTCCCAGCCGTCGTAGACCTGGCCCTTCGGGCCGAACGTCTCCGCGCTGTGCGCCGGCACCCACGGGTTGACCAGGTTCTCCTTCTCGGCGAACAGCTCGTCGGTCGCCCACATCACCGTGCCGCCGAAGCGGCGCGAAGCGAGATCGGGCAGTTCTGTCCACTCCGGACGGTCGGACACCAGCGTCTCCATTTCAGCAGTTCCCCCGGGTCAGGAGCGCGCCGCGCGGCTCGTCACCGGTGATTTCGGTGCCCCGCAGCCACGTCGAGCGCACGACGCCGGCGAGCGGCCGCCGGTCGTAGGCGCTGACCGGGTTGCGGTGCTTCAGTTTCGCGACGTCGACGACGAACGCCTCGTCCGGCGCGAACACGCAGAAGTCGGCGTCGTAGCCCACCGCCAGGTGTCCCTTGCGGCGCATCCCGGCCTGCGCGGCCGGGCGCTCGGCCATCCAGCGGACGACGTCGGTGAGCGCGAACCCGCGCTGCCGCGCCTGCGTCCAGATCGCCGGCAGCCCCAGCTGGAGGCTGGAAATCCCGCCCCACGCCTGGCCGAAGTCGCCGCTGTCGAACCGTTTCAGCTCCGGCGTGCACGGCGAGTGGTCGCTGACGATCGTGTCGATGACGCCGTCGGCGAGGCCCTGCCAGAGCAGCTCGCGGTTGGCGGCCTCGCGGATCGGCGGGCAGCACTTGAACTGCGTGGCGCCGTCGCGGATCTCCTCGGCGACGAAGCTGAGGTAGTGCGGGCAGGTCTCCGCCGACAGCCGGACGCCGTCACGCCGCGCCGAAGCGATCAGCGGGAGAGCGTCCGAAGAGGACAGGTGCAGGATGTGGGCCCGCGCGGAGTGGCGGCGGGCCGCGTCGATCACCTGCGAGATCGCCAGGTTCTCGGCCTGACGCGGCCGCGAGTGCAGAAAGTCGACATAGCGACCGCCGTGCGGCTCGGGTGCCTCGTCGATCTCGTGCGCGTCCTCGGCGTGGACGATCATCAGCGCGTCGAAGGAGCTCAGCTCCCGCAGCGCCTCGTCCAGCCCGGCCGGGTCGAGCGGCGGGAACTCGTCGACACCGGAGTGCAGCAGGAAGCACTTGAAGCCGAACACGCCGGCGTCGTGCAGGCCGCGCAGATCACCGGCGTTGCCCGGGATCGCGCCACCCCAGAAGCCGACGTCGACGTGCACCCGGCCGGCCGCCGCCTTGCGCTTGACGTCGAGGGCCGCGACGTCGACGGTCGGCGGCAGGCTGTTCAGCGGCATGTCCACGATCGTGGTCACCCCGCCCGCCGCGGCCGCGCGGGTCGCCGTCTCGAACCCCTCCCACTCGGCGCGGCCGGGGTCGTTGACGTGGACGTGCGTGTCGACCAGCCCGGGCAGCAGCACGACGTCGTCGCCGAGGTCGAGGACGCGGTCGCCGGCCAGCGCCGCGCCGCCGGGTTCGACCGCGACGATCCGGCCGCCGTCGACGCCGACGGTCGCCGGGACCTCGCCCTCGGGCGTCACGGCCCGGGCGGCGCGCACCACAAGATCCATCCGAAGCCCTTCGTCTGGAGGAATGACACCGCCGATTTCACAGAACGGAAAGGCGGTTTCGCACAACGACAGTAACCACGGCGCGCGCCGCTCGTCAACGACGTGCGTAGCGCGTTACGGTCATCTTCGTGCGGCTAGAAGCGGAGTTCACCAGCGAACCGTTCCACGGCGAAGGTTCGCCGCCCGAGCACGCCGTCGCCGCCCGGGACGCCGCCGCGGAAGCCGGGCTGGACACCGACTTCGGGCCGCTCGGCACCCTCGCCCGCGGCGAAGCGAAGGAACTGCTCGAAGCCCTTCCGGCCATCGCGAAGGCGGCCCTGGAAGGCGGCGCCACACGGGTCACGCTGCAGCTGCGCCGGGCCGACGATCCCGGCAGCGCGCCGGTCGTCGAGCTGAACGACGCGCTGGCCCGGCTCATCGCCGACGTCGAACGGGAACTGGGCGCCAAGCTGGGCGACCTCGACCGCGCGGGCAAGCAGCGCGCGGTGCGGCTGCTGCGCGAACGCGGCGCCTTCGGCCTGCGGAAATCCGTCTCGTCGGTGGCCGACGCGCTGGGTGTCACGCGGTTCACCGTCTACAACTACCTCAACCGGGAAGCGGACTGACCAGCGTCTTCAACAAAATGTTGACGGAACTCCGGCGCCGACGTACGGTCAGCCCGTGCTGCTCACCGAGTTCAACACCACCGACGTCCGCCCGCTGCTGACGGAATGCCTCGCCGTGCCGCGGTGGGTCGACGCCGTGCTGGCCGGGCGCCCGTACGCCGATGTCGACGCGTTGAAGGCCGCCGCGGACCTGCCGCTGAGCAGCGACGAGATCCGCCAGGCCATGGCCGCGCACCCGCGGATCGGGGAGAAACCGGCGGGCGGCTTCGCGCACTCCGAACAGTCCGGTGTGGACAATCCGGACGCGTTCGCCGCGGCGAACGCCGAGTACGAAGCCAAGTTCGGCCACGTCTACCTGGTCTGCGCCAGCGGCCGCGGCGGCGACGAGCTGCTGAAGATCCTGCGCGAACGCCTGAACAACGACCCGGCGACCGAGCTCGCCGTCGCCGGGCGGGAACTGATCAGGATCGCCGAACTCCGGCTCGCGAAAGCGGTGACCGCGTGAGCCTCGTGACCACCCACGTCCTGGACACGGCGGCCGGGCGGCCGGCACCGGGAATCGCCGTCCGCTTCGAGACCGCCGGCGGCGAGCCGATCGCCGAAGGCCGCACCGACGACGACGGGCGCGTCCGCGACCTCGGCCCGGAAACCCTGGCGCCCGGCAGCTACCGGCTGGTCTTCGACACGGGCACCTACCTGGGCCCGGACGCGTTCTTCCCGGAGGTCGCGCTGACCTTCCGGATCACCGACGGAAGCGCGCACCACCACGTGCCGCTCCTGCTCAGCCCGTTCGCCTATTCGACCTACCGAGGGAGCTGACCGTGGCCATCACCCTGGGCCCCAACCAGTACGGCAAGGCGGAGGTCCGCCTGGTCACGGTGCGCCGCGACGGCCCGGTGCACCACCTCAAGGACCTCACCGTGTCGACGTCGCTGCGCGGCGAGCTGGCCGCGACGCACCTGACCGGCGACAACGCCGGCGTGCTGGCGACCGACACGCAGAAGAACACCGTGTACGCCTTCGCGAAGGAGGCGCCGGTCGGCGAGATCGAGGACTTCGGCCTGCGCCTGGCCCGGCACTTCACCGGCACGCAGGAGAACATCACCGGCGCCCGGATCAAGATCGACGAGCACGGCTGGGACCGGATCGCCGTCGGCGGCGAGCCGCACGACCACGCGTTCAGCCGCTCCGGCGACGAGCGGCGCACGACCGCGGTGACGTTCCAGGACGGCCGCGCGTGGGTGGTGTCCGGCATCGACGGCCTGACGCTGCTCAAGTCGACCGGCTCGGAGTTCCACGGTTTCCCCCGCGACCAGTACACGACCCTCGCCGAGACCAGCGACCGCATCCTCGCCACCGCCGTCACGGCCCGGTGGCGCTACCAGGGCGAGGACATCGGCTGGGCGGTTTCGCACCGCGAAATCCGGCGGGTGCTGCTGGAGACGTTCGCGACGAAGCACAGCCTCTCGCTGCAGCAGACGCTGTACGCGATGGGCGCGGCGGTGCTGGAAGCGCGGCCGGAGGTGGCCGAGGTCCGGCTGTCGCTGCCGAACAAGCACCACTTCCTGGTGGACCTCGGTCCGTTCGGGCTGAAGAACGACAACGAGGTGTTCTACGCGGCGGACCGGCCCTACGGCCTGATCGAGGGCACGATCCAGCGGGACGACGCCGAGGACCCGGGCCCGGCCTGGGACCTCCACTGACGGCCCGGAGCTTTCACGGGAAAGCTCCGTTGATAGAACGCTCTATCATCGAGGCGTGGCAGGGACGAAGGAACGCATCATGGCCGCCGGTGCCGAGCTGTTCCGGCGCAACGGCTACGCCGGCACCGGGCTGAAGCAGATCGTCAGCGAGGCCAACGCGCCCTTCGGGTCGCTCTACCACTTCTTCCCCGGTGGCAAGGAGCAGCTCGGCGCGGAGGTCATCCGCACCTCGGGCCTGGCGTACATCGCGCTGTTCGACCTCTTCATCGCGCCGGCCGAAGACCTCGTCAGCGGGATCGAGGCCTTCTTCGCCGCCGGGATCGCCACCCTCGAAGCCACGGACTACGTCGAGGGCTGCCCGATCGCGACCGTCGCCCTCGAGGTCGCGGCCACCAGCGAACCGCTCCGGCAGGCCACCGCCGACGTCTTCACCGCCTGGATCGACGCCGGCACCGAGAAGTTCGCGGCCTTCGGCCTCGGCCCGGAAGCCGCCCGGACGCTGACCATCACCGCCGTCAACAACCTCGAAGGCGCGTTCGTGCTCTGCCGGTCGCTGCGCGACACCGAAGCGATGGCCGTCGCCGGTGCCGCGACCGTCGAGGTGGCCAAGATGCTCACGTCCCGGTGAGGTGCTCCGGCCGCACCGGGACGCGGGTGAGCGCGAGCCCGGTCGCGGCCCGGATCGCGGCCACGATCGCCGGTGTCGAGGAGATCGTCGGCGGCTCGCCCACTCCGCGCAGGCCGTACGGCGCGTGCGGGTCCGGGCGCTCCAGGACGTCGATGGTCATCGGCGGCATGTCCAGCACGGTCGGGATCAGGTAGTCGGTGAACGACGGATTCCGGATCTTCCCGCCGGCCGTCTGGATCTCCTCCATCACCGCGAGCCCGAGCCCCTGCGCCGAGCCGCCCTGGATCTGGCCGAGCACGGCTTGGGGGTTCAGTGCCTTGCCGACGTCCTGGGCGCAGTCCAGCGCGACCACCTTCACCAGGCCCAGCTCGGTGTCGACGTCCACGACCGCCCGGTGCGCGGCGAACGCGTACTGCACGTGCGCGGTGCCCTGCCCGGTTTCCGGATCCAGCGGAGAAGTCGGCCGGTGCCGCCACTCGATCGTCTCGTCGTAGACGTCGTCGCCCAGGACGTCGGCCAGGTCCGCGAGCACCTGGCCGTCGGCCGCGACGAGCTTGCCGCCGACCACCCGCACCCGCTGGTCGAAGCGGGACAGCAGCCGCGCGCGCACCGCCACGCAGGCGGCCCGCACCGCACCGCCGGTGACGTAGGTCTGGCGTGACGCCGACGTCGAGCCGCCGTTGCCGATCGAGGTGTCCATCGGCAGGATCGTCACCTGGTCGACGCCCAGCTCGGTGCGCACGATCTGCTGCATGACCGTCACCAGGCCCTGGCCGACCTCGCAGGCCGCGGTGTGCACGGTCGCGGCCGGCTCGCCGCCGACCAGCTGCAGGCGCACGCGGGCCGTCGAGTAGTCGTCGAAGCCTTCGGAGAAGCAGACGTTCTTGATCCCGACGGCGTACCCGACGCCGCGGACGACGCCCTCGCCGTGCGTCGTGTTGGACACCCCGCCCGGCATGTGCCGCAGGTCGAAGGGCCGCTCCGGGGGCAGCGGCATCGCCCGCACCCGGGAAAGCAGCTCCGCGACCGGGGCTTCCGCGTCGACGACCTGGCCGGTCGGCATCAGGTCGCCCTCGCTCATCGCGTTGCGGACGCGGATGTCCACGGGGTCCAGTCCACAGGCGACCGCCAGCTTGTCCATCTGCGACTCGTAGCCGAAAGCCGCCTGCACCGCACCGAATCCGCGCATCGCGCCACACGGCGGGTTGTTGGTGTACACACCCCAGCAGTCCACCGAAACACTGTCGACCGCATACGGTCCGACGCCGAGCGTCGCCGCGTTCGCGACCACCGCCCCCGTCGAGGACGCGTACGCGCCGCCGTCGAGGTACAGGCGCGTCTTCACGTACACGAGCCGGCCGTCGCGGGTGGCGCCGTGCTCGTAGTACATCTTCGCCGGGTGGCGGTGGACGTGCCCGTAGAAGGACTCTTCGCGGTTGTAGACCATCTTCACCGGCTTGCCGGTGTGCAGCGCCAGCAGGCAGGCGTGCACCTGCATCGACAGGTCTTCGCGGCCGCCGAACGCCCCGCCGACGCCGCCGAGCGTCAGCCGCACCTTCTCGACCGGCAGCCCCAGCGCGGCGACGATCTGCTGCTGGTCGACGTGCAGCCACTGCGTCGCGACGTAGAGGTCGACGCCGCCTTCGGTGTCCGGCACGGCGAGCCCGGATTCCGGGCCGAGGAACGCCTGGTCCTGCATGCCGACCTCGTAGAGACCGGAGACGACGACCTCGGCGTCGAGGTCCTGCGGGCCGCGGCGGATCTTCACGTGGCGCACGACATTCCCACCGGAGTGCAGCGAAGGCCCTTCGCCGGCGACGGCCGCTTCGGAGTCCGTCACGGGCGAAAGTTCTTCGTACGAGACGACAATGCGCTTCATCGCACGACGCGCGGTTTCCGGGTGGTCGGCGGCGACCAGCGCCACCGGCTCGCCCTGGTACCGCACGACGTCGGAGGCGAGCACCGGCTGGTCGGCGTGCTCGAGGCCGTACCGGTTGACGCCGGGGACGTCCTCGTGCGTCAGCACCGCGTGGACGCCGGGCACGGCGAGGGCTTCCGCGATGTCGATGCCGGTGATCCGGGCGTGCGGGTGCGGGCTGCGCAGCGTCACGCCCCACACCATGTCCTCGTGCCACAGGTCCGAGGAGTAGGCGAACTCGCCGCGGACCTTCACCGTGCCGTCGGGTCGCTGCGGCGACGTGCCGACGCCGTTCGCGGTCGTCGTCGTGACGGAGGTGGTGCTGGTCATCTGCCCTCCCTCAGCCGGGCGCTCGCGGCGGCCAGCTCGCGGGCGATCGCGGACTCGTCGGCTTCGCGCAGGGTGCCGTCCTCGACGACGGCCTTGCCGCCGACGAACAGCCGGCGCAGCGGCGGCGTGGTGCCGAGCACCAGCGCCGCGACCGGGTCGGTGATGCCGGCGTAGTTCAGCCCGGTCAGGTCCCAGACGGCGAGGTCGGCGAGCTTCCCGGGTTCGACCGACCCGAGGTCGGCCGCGCGGCCGAGGCAGCGGGCGCCGCCCATCGTGCCCATCCACAGCGCTTCCCGGGTGGTCAGGCCACGCGGCCCGCCGCGCTGCCGGGCCTGCAGGAGCGACTGGTGCAGTTCCTCGCCGAGGCCGCCGGACTCGTTGGACGCGGCGCCGTCGGCACCCAGGCCGACCGGGACGCCGGCGTCGAGCAGGTCGCGGACGGGCGCGATGCCGGCGCCGATGCGGCCGTTGGACGTCGGGCAGTGCGCCGACCCGGTGCCGGTCGCGCCGAACCGGCGGATGGCCTCGGGCGCGAGGTGGATGGTGTGCGCGAGCCAGACGTCGTCGGCGAGCCAGCCCAGCTTGTCGGCGTACTCGGCGGGCGTGCAGCCGACTTCGGCGAGGCACTGGCGCTCCTCGTCGACGGTCTCCGCGAGGTGCGTGTGCAGGCGGACGCCCTTGCGCCGCGCCAGCTCGGCCGCGCCGGACATCAGCCGTTCGGTGACCGAGAACGGCGAGCAGGGCCCCGCGGCGATCTGCAGCTGGGCACCCGCGGAGTCGTCGTGGAAGCGGTCGATGGCCGCTTCGGTGCCGGTCAGCGCGCCCTCGGTCGTCTCGACGAGGTTGTCCGGCGGGAGGCCGCCGTCGGATTCGCCGCGGTCCATCGACCCGCGCACGACGTGCAGCCGGACGCCGACGCGCTGGCGGGCCGCGGCCAGCGCCGCGACCTGGTCACCGCCGTCGCGCGGGAAGACGTAGTGGTGGTCGGCGACGGTGGTGCAGCCGGTCAGCGCCAGCCGGGCCATCCCGGCGGTGCCCGCGGCGTGCGTGATCTCGTCGTCGAGGCGGCTCCACACCGGGTAGAGCGCGACCAGCCACTCGAAGAGCGTGTGGTCGGCGGCCAGGCCGCGGGTCGCCCACTGGTAGAGGTGGTGGTGGGTGTTGATCAGGCCGGGCGTGACCAGGCAGCCTTCAGCTTCGACGCGCTCGTCGAACTCGCCGGTGTACACGCCTTCGCCGACTTCGGCGATCCGGTCGTTCTCGATCACGACGTGCCCGCTCGCGTGCTCCTCGCCGCTGACGGTGGCGATCGCCGCGTTCGCGATGAGCGTCCTCACGCCACACCACCCTTCGCGACGGCGCGCACCGCGTCGAGGATCTTCTCGTAGCCGGTGCAGCGGCAGAGGTTGCCGGCCAGTGCTTCGCGGATCTCCTCGTCACTCGGATCGGGGACGCGGTTCAGCAGGTCGTGCGCGGCGACGACCAGGCCCGGCGTGCAGAACCCGCACTGCACCGCACCCGCGTCCACAAAGGACTGCTGGACCGGGTCGAGCGTGTCGCCGTCGGCGAGGCCCTCGACCGTGCGCACCACGCGGCCCTCGGCCTGCCCGGCCGCGACCAGGCAGGCGCACACCGGGACGTCGTCGAGGTAGACCGTGCAGGAGCCGCATTCGCCCTGCTCGCAGGCGTTCTTCGAGCCCGGGAGGCCGAGCCGTTCCCGCAGCACGTACAGCAGGCTTTCGCCTTCCCAGACGTCGTCCGCCTGGCGTTCTTCGCCGTTGATCGTGACATTCAGGCGCATGCGCGCTCCCCCGTCCGGTGTTCGTCCCAGGCCCAGGTCAACGTACGCCGCGCGAGTACCCCGAGCGCGTGCTTCCGATACGCGGCGCTGCCCCGGACGTCGTCGATCGGCTGGGCGGCGGCGCCCACCAGGTCGCCGAAGCGGCGTTTCAGGGAGTCCGGCAGCGGCTCGGGGGACGTCCACGGCAGCTCGGCGGTCAGGAAGTCCTCGGCCTCCCGGGCGCGGCGCGGGGTCGGCGCGGCCGAGCCGATCGCGGCGCCGACCACGCCTTGCCGCAGCGACAGCGCGAAGGAGCAGACGGCGATGACCATCGCGTTGCGCGTGCCGACCTTGGCGAACTGCTGCGGCCCGGCGTGCGCGGGCAGGTGGACGGCGGTGATCAGCTCGTCCGGTTCGAGGGCGTGGCGTTTCACGCCGACGTAGAAATCCTCCGCACGGAGGATCCGGGTCCCCCGGACGGAAGCGACCTCGACCCGCGCGTCCAGGGCGAGCAGCACCGGGTGGGTGTCGCCGGCCGGCGAGGCGGCGCCGAGGTTCCCGCCGACCGTGCCGCGGTTGCGGATCTGCGGGGACCCGACCGTGCGGGAGGCCATGGCCAGCGCCGGGACGGATTCACCCAGTTCGGCGATGACGCGGGAGTAGGGGACGCCGGCGCCGAGCCGGACCGTGCCGTCCGAAGAGGCCACAGTGGACCACTCCGTCAGCTCCGCGGCTCGCGTCAGGTCGAGGAGAGCTTCGGGCCGCCGGTGGTCGAAGTTGAGCTCGACCATGACGTCGGTGCCGCCGGCGATCGGCACCGCGTCCGGCCGCTCGGCCTTGAGGGCCAGCGCCTCGGCGAGCGTCGCGGGACGCAGGAACTCCACTGGTTGCTCCTTCGTGGGGGCGATAGACCAGTAGACGACGGATCACGGCCGGGCGGCAACGGCACCACGCATGAAACGCACGGGAGCGGAGCCGGGCGCGGTTGTGCTTTCCTACAAGCCTCATGACGACCGTGAAAACTCTCCTGGGCCTGCCCGGTCTGCGGCTGCGCCCCCGGGCCGGGACCGACCTGCTCGACCGGCCGGTGACGCGCATCTACGTCACGGAGCTGTCCGACCCCGGACGGTACCTGTCGGCAGGCGAGCTGGTGCTGTCCGGCCTGCTCTGGTGGCACGCCCCGGGCGACGCCGAGCCGTTCGTGGCCGCGCTGGCCCGTTCGGGCGCGGCGGCGCTGGCCGCGTCCGGCGCCGACTCCGGCGGCATCCCGGACGACGTGGTCGACGCCTGCGTCCGGCACCGGATCCCGCTCCTCGAAGTGCCCGCCGACCTGTCGTTTTCGGTGATCACCGAGCAGGTCGTGCTGGCGCTGGCGGCGGCGTCCGACGGGGCGCGCAAACGTTTGCAGGCGGCGGCGGAAGCGCCGGTCGAGACGCTGGTGGAGCGTGCCGCGGCGGAACTGGGGTTGCCCTGCTGGGTGCTGTCGGGCGTGGGCCGGCTCGTCGCGGGGACGGCCCCGCTGCCGATCCCGCCCGAAGACGTCGTCCGCCGGTACGCGGCCCGCGAGCCGGGCCCGCTGACGGTGGTCCCGGTCGAGGGCAGGCACGCGGTGCCGTGGCTGATCGCGATCGGCGGGCCGCTGAGCACCGCGCAAGCGGAGCTGGCCGAGGAGGTGGCGGGGCTCGTCGGGGTCACGCGGGCGCGAGCGGCGCCGCCCGAGGTGTCGTTGCCCGCGGAGGTGTGCGTCGTCGCGTTGCGGACCGAGGGCAGTGACGAGAGCCGGGACGTCCTGAGCGAGTGGCTGCCGGACTCGCTGCTGTTCGATTCCTCGGGGGACACGTCGTACGCGGCCGTGGCGCGGCCTTCACCGGCCGGTTTGTCCACTGTGGAGCCCCTGCTGCGGGCCAAGCGGATTCTGTGCGGCATCAGCGATCCCGGCCCGCGGGCCGAGGCCGCGGAAAGCGCGCGGTACGCCCTGGCGGTGGCGGCGGAGCGCACCGGACGGGTATCGGTGGTGACGGCCGGCGAGGTGGACGTCCACCACCTGCTGCTGGCCGGCGCCCCGGCGGGACTGCGTGCCGCGCTGCGGCGCCGGGTGCTCGGGCCGCTGCTGGCCTACGACGCCGAGCAGCACACGGATCTGGTGCACACGGTCCGGGTGTTCCTGGAGTGCTCGGGCTCCCCGACGCGGGCGGCGAAGGCGTTGCACGTCCACGTGAACACGCTGCGCTACCGGATCGGGCGGGCCGGGGAGCTGCTGGGGGTGGACCTGACGGAGTTCACCGACCAGCTCGACGTTTATCTCGCGTTGCGCGCCGGCTCCCCGGGAGGAGACTGAGGGCGTGGACCCCGAAATAACTTCGGCCCGGCAGGCGGCGGACGACGCCCGCGTGCTGGCCTTCGGGCAGCTCCAGGGCGCGGCACACCGGCTCGGTTACCTGCTCGGGCGGGCGCTGGAGCGCGAATGCGGGATCACGCACCTGATGTACGAGGTCCTGCTGATCGTGGGCCGCACCGGCGAAGACGGGCTGACCATGCGCTCGATCGCCCAGGAGCAGGTGCTCACGACCGGCGGCGCCACCCGGCTGGTCGACCGGATGGAGGCGCTCGGGCTGGTGACCCGCACGGCGTCCCCGGCCGACCGGCGGGTGCAGCTGGTCAGGCTGACCGCGTTCGGCGAGGAGACGACCGTGCGGGCCAGCCGGGTGCACGTGGCGAACGTCGAGCAGTTCTTCTTCCGGCCCCTGCCCGACGACCACCGGGAACGGTTCGCCGAGGACCTGCGGACCTTGAGCCACTTCGCCCGGGACGCGCTGCCCCGGCTGCGCTGAACCGGCGTCGCCACCGCCAGGCCGAGGAAGGCCGGCGGTGCCGCGCCGGTGGCGAACCTGCGGGCCCGGACGTGGGCGGCGATCGCCCCCGCGTAGAACAGCGTCAGGCCGATCGCCGCGTTGAGCACGTCCGCCGCCCGGGAGGTGACCGCGGTCAGGCCGCGACCGGCGTGGCTCCCTCCAGGGTCTCCCGCAGCTTGTCGCGGTCCAGCTGGCCTTCGGACTTCGCCACCACGAACGTCGCCACGCAGTTGCCGAGCAGGTTGACGAACACGCGCATCGAGTCCATCAGGCGGTCCGCGCCCAGCAGCAGCGCCACGCCCGCCACCGGGAACGCGCCGATCGCCGCGGCCGTCGCCGACAGGGCCAGGAAGCTCGACCCCGGCACGCCCGCCATGCCCTTCGACGTCAGCATCAGGATCAGCACCGCCAGCAGCTGCTGGCCGAGCGTCATCTCCACGCCGAACGCCTGCGCCAGGAACACCGTGCAGATCGAGAGGTAGATGGTCGCGCCGTCGAGGTTGAACGAGTAGCCCGTCGGCACCACCAGCCCGGTCGCCGCGCGGGAGCAGCCCGCGTCGGTCAGCTTGACCATGATCCGCGGCATCACCGACTCCGTCGAGGCCGTGCCCAGCGCGAGCAGGAACTCCTCCCGCGCGTAGCGGAGGAACTTCCACACCGAAACCCCGGCGTAGAACCGGGAAATCGCGGCGAGGACGAGCGTGAAGAGCACGGCCGCGCCGTAGCACGCGGCGATCAGCTTCGCGTAGGTGCCCAAAGTGGACAGACCGTACTGGCCGATGATGAACGCCATCGCGCCGAACGCGCCCAGCGGCGCGACCCGCATGATCCAGCCCATCACCTTGAAGATGACCTGCTGCACCTGGTCGACGAAGCCGAGCACCAGCGGCGCCCGCTCCCGCCCGATCGCGGCCAGCGCCACCCCGAAGAACACCGCGAACACCAGCACCTGCAGCAGCTGGTTCTGCGCGAACGCGTTCACCACGCTGTCGGGGATGGTGTGCAGGAGGAAGTCCCCGACCGACGGCAGCTGCCCGCCCTTGGTCTGCGTGGTGACGGCGTTCGGGTCGAGCGTCGCCGGGTTGATGTCGAGCCCGGCACCCGGGCGGAAGACGTTCGCCACGACCAGGCCGAACAGCAGCGCGAACGTCGTGACGACCTCGAAGTAGATGATCGCCTTGAGTCCGATTCGTCCGACCGCTTTGATGTCGCCGACGGCCGCGATCCCGGTCACCACGACACAGAAGATCAACGGTGCGATGATCATCTTGATGAGCCGGATGAACCCATCCCCGACCGGTTTGAGCTGGGCACCAAGCACCGGCCAGAAGTGCCCGACCAGCACGCCCGCGACCACGGCCACGAGCAGCTGCACGAACACCGACGTCCACCAGCGCTTCTTCTTCTCTGCCATGGCCGGGACCCTAAGCATCGGATGTTCCAGCGGTGTTAACGCTCGCAGTGACGTACCCGACGCCGGGAAAAGTCACTGCGGCAGACTGGGCGGGTGGGCAAGCGGAAGCAGGGACCCTTCGGCCCGCCGCCGACGACGGCCGGGGAGTTCGGCGACGCGCTGCTCGCCGCCGCACCGGGTGACGCCGACCGGCTGGCGCCGGGGTTCACGCTGCCGGCCGAACTCGCCGAAGCCGCGGACCGCCTCGGGCAGCAGCTGATCGGCCGGGCGTGCCGGGGCGGCTGGCTGCCCGGCGACCTCCGGCAGGCGGCCCGGCGCCGCCTCGACGAGTTCGCCGGCTCGTACCTGCTCGACACCCTGGTGGCGTACGCCGGGCAGTTCACCGCGCTGCACCCGGAGTGGCGAGCGCAGCTCGGCGCCACCCCCTGGTGGACGACGTCCGAACCCCACCTGCCGCAGTGGGCGGCGAAGCACATCCTCACGCCGTCCGAAGCGGTGGCGGCGGTCATCGAAGCCTTCGGCCTGCTGAAGACGCTGCCGCCGGTGACCGTCGTCCTGCCCGCGCCGGGGACCGCGATCCAGCGCCCGGCGCGGCACCACGTCGACGAAAAGAAGCTGAGCCGGGTCCGCGCCCTGCTGGCCAAGGCCGAGTCCAGCACGTTCCCGGAGGAAGCCGAGGCCCTCTCGGCGAAGGCGCAGGAGCTGATGACCCGCCACGCCCTCGACCGGGTGCTGGTCGAGGCCGGCGAGGCCACGCCCGACCGGCCCGCGGCCCGCCGGATCTGGCTCGACACGCCGTACACCGACGCCAAGTCGCTGCTGGTCCACGTGGTCGCGCAGGCCAACCGCTGCCGGGCGATCTTCGACCCGCGCTGGGAGTTCGTCACGGTCGTCGGCGACGAGGAAGACCTGGCCGCGGTCGAGCTGCTGACGACGTCCCTGCTCGTCCAGGCGACGCGGGCGATGATCGCCGACCCGGCCGGCCGGTCGCGGCCGTTCCGCAAGTCGTTCCTCGTCTCCTACGCCACCCGGATCGGCGAGCGGCTCGAAAAGGCGGCGGAAGCGACGATCGCCGAGGCGCCGGAGCTGCTGCCCGTGCTGGCGTCGCACGAGAAGCAGGTGGCGGCGATGTTCACCGAGCTGTTCCCCGAAGTGGTGAACAAGTCGGTGACCGTGCGCAGCCACGAAGGCTGGGGTGCGGGCCGGGCCGCCGCCGACCGCGCCCGCCTCGGCGAGTAACCCTCACCCTTCGCGCCGGGCGTACTTCTCCAGTTCCGGGCGCCCGAACGGCAGCTCCCCTTCGTCCAGGGCACCACAGTCCAGGCCGCGCAGCAGGTACACCGCCAGCGCCTGGGCCGTCGCCGGTTCGTCCAGCACTCCCCCGGCCGTCTTCGCCGCGTACGCGCGCAACCGCTCCACCGCCTGCGAGAAGCCTTCGCGGTAGAACGTGTACGTCGCCGCGAAGCGGGTCGGCAGCTGGTGGGGGTGCAGATCCCAGCCCTGGTAGAAGCCGCGCTCCAGCGAGCGGCGGACCAGCCTGAGGTGCTCCGCCCACGCCGTGGGCAGGGCGTCGCCGATCGGGAGCTTGTTCGTCGAGCCGTCCGAGAGGCGGACGCCGGTGCCCGCCGCCGCGACCTGCATCAGGCCCTTCGCCAGGTCGGCCGCCGGGTGCTCCATGCTCTGGTACGCCGCCGCGATGCCCAGGCCCGCGCTGTAGTCGTACGTCCCGTAGTGCAGGCCCGAGCAGCGGCCCGACGCCGCCTGCACGATGCGCGCCACCGACAGCGTCCCGTCGAGGTCCACAATGGACTGCGCGGTCTCGATCTGGACTTCGAAGCGCAACGCACCTTCAGCGAGCCCGTACGCGCTTTCCAGCCGGGAAAGGACTTCCGCGGCCACCGAGACCTGCTCCACCGCCGTCACCTTCGGCAGCGTGACGACGAACCCGGGCGGCAGCGGCCCGTTGTCCAGCAACGCACCGAGGAACAGGTCCAGGGTGCGGATGCCCCGCCGGCGCGTCGCCGCTTCGAAGCTCTTGAAGCGGATGCCGCAGAACGGCGTCCCGCCGGTCGTCGCGAGGGTCTGCCCGGCCGCGCGGGCGGCGGCGTCCTCGACGTCGTCGGGGACTCGGCCGAAGCCGTCCTCGAAGTCGATCCGCAGGTCCTCGATCGGCTCGGTGAGCAGCTTGGCCCGCACGCGTTCGTACACGTTCGCGTCCACGCCGAGCAGGTCTTCGTGCTCGATGAAGACCCGCATCGCCTGCTTGCCCCAGTCGGCCACCAGGCGCGTCTTGTACTGCGAAGCCGGGACGTAGACCGTGTGCACGGGCTGGCGTCCCGGCCGCTCCCCCGGGTACGACGCCGCGACGCGCGCGTCGACCTCGGCCAGGCGCGCGTCGGCGGCGTCGTAGACGTCTTCGGGCAGCCGCACTACTTGATCTTCTCGTAGGCGGGCAGCGTCAGGAAGTCCGGGAACTCCTCGGCCAGCGCGACCTGCTCGAACAGCTCCACGGCGGGCTCCAGCAGCTCCGGCTTGAGCTCGCCGGCCAGCTCACCGCGGACGTCGGCCAGCACGCCGCGCACCAGCTCCGCCGTCACGACGTCGCCACTGTCCAAAGTGGTCCCGTTCTTGACCCACTGCCAGATCTGCGAGCGCGAGATCTCGGCGGTGGCGGCGTCCTCCATCAGGTTGTGGATGGCCGCCGCGCCGTTGCCGCCCAGCCAGGACGCGATGTAGCGGACGCCGACGTCGACCGCGGCACGCAGGCCGGCCGCCGTCGCGCTGCCCGGCGTCGAAGCGACGTCCAGCAGCTGGTCGGCGGTGACGCTCACCTCGTCCCGGGTCCGGTCGAGCTGGTTCGGCTTGTCGCCGAGGACCTTGTCGAACTCCTCCTTGCAGAGCTCGACCATGCCCGGGTGCGCGACCCAGGAGCCGTCGAAGCCGTCACCGGCCTCGCGCGACTTGTCCGCGTGGACCTTCTCGAAGGCGCCCTTGTTGGTCTCGGGGTCCTTGCTCGGGATGAACGCGGCCATGCCGCCGATCGCGAACGCGCCGCGCTTGTGGCAGGTGCGCACCAGCAGCTCGGTGTAGGCGCGCATGAACGGCGCGGTCATGGTGACGGAGTTGCGGTCCGGCAGCACGAACTTCTCGCCCGCGTCGCGGAAGTACTTGATGACGCTGAACAGGTAGTCCCAGCGGCCGGCGTTGAGGCCCGAAGCGTGTTCGCGCAGCTCGTAGAGGATCTCCTCCATCTCGAACGCGGCCGGGATGGTCTCGATCAGCACGGTGGCGCGGACGGTGCCGTGCTCGATGCCGAGCGTCTTCTCGGCGTGGGTGAAGACGTCGTTCCAGAGCCGCGCTTCGAGGTGGCTCTCCATCTTCGGGAGGTAGTAGTACGGGCCCTTCCCGCGCTTGATCAGCTCGGCGGCGTTGTGGAAGAAGTGCAGGCCGAAGTCGACGAGCGCGCCGACGCCCTCGCGGCCGCCGAAGGTCAGGTGGCTCTCGGGCAGGTGCCAGCCGCGCGGGCGGACCACGATCGTGGCGTGCTCGACGTCGTCCTTCAGCGCGTAACTCTTGCCGCCGCTCTCCAGGGTGATCGTCTCGCGGATGGCGTCGTAGAGGTTGACCTGGCCGGAGACGACGTTGCGCCAGTGCGGGGTGTTGGCGTCCTCGAGGTCGGCCAGCCACACCTTCGCGCCGGAGTTGAGCGCGTTGATGGTCATCTTGCGGTCGGTCGGCCCGGTGATCTCGACGCGGCGGTCCCGCAGCGCGGCGGGCGCGCCGGCGACCTGCCAGTCGCCGTCGCGGATCTCCTTGGTCTCCGGCAGGAAGTCCAGCCTGCCGGTGGTCCGGGCCTCCTCGCGACGCTTGCTCCGCGCCTGGAGCAGCTCGTCGCGGCGGCCGGCGAAGGCGTCGTGGAGGCCGGCGAGGAAGGCGAGCGCCGCCGGCGTGAGGATCTCGTCGCCGCGCTCGACCGGGTCGCCCAGCACCTGGACTTCAGAAGACATGGGGAAACACCTCGAGGGTTCGGATCTTTGGATAACGGCCCTACGGTTTTCTACCAGCCGGACTATAGTTTCTGCATAGCGGAACCTCAACGCCGACGTAAGGAGGGCCACCGTGCCGGCGGAGAAGAACGGTCGCGACGGCGGCGTCCAGTCCCTGCAGCGCGCCTTCGAGCTGCTGGAACACCTCGCGGACACCGGCGGCGAGGCCAGCCTGTCCGAGCTGGCGACGCTGTCCGGGCTGCCGATGCCGACGATCCACCGGCTGATCCGCACGCTCGTGGATCTGGGGTACGTCCGCCAGAACACGAACCGCCGCTACGCGCTCGGAGCTCGTCTCATCCGGTTGGGCGAGAACGCGAGCATGCAGTTCGGCGCGTGGGCCAGGCCGCTGCTGGCGGAGCTGGTGGAGGAGGTCGGCGAGACGGCGAACCTGGCGGTCCTGGAGCGCGACGAAGTCGTGTACGTGGCCCAGGTGCCTTCGAAGCACTCGATGCGCATGTTCACCGAGGTCGGGCGGCGGCTGTTGCCGCACGGGACGGGGGTCGGGAAGGCGATGCTGGCGCACCTGCCGTCTGCCGATGTCCGTGAGCTGCTTTCGCGGACGGGCATGCCCGCGTACACGGAGCACACGTTCACGGACCCGGACGCGCTGGCGGTGGAGCTGGAGCGGATCGCTTCGCAGGGGTACGCGCTGGACGAAGCGGAGCAGGAGCTGGGGGTGCGGTGCGTCGCGGTGGCGGTGCCCGGGGCGCCGGTACCGGCAGCCGTGTCGGTGTCGGGGCCGTCCGGGCGGCTGACCGCCGAGGCGGTGGCGCACATCGCCCCGGCGGTACAGCGGGTGGCGGACGCCCTGGGGGCTAGCCTGTCCCAGGCGGCGGCCACGGTTTGACGCTGCGTAACGATTGATCACGGAACCGCTACCATAGGCAGCATGTCCGACTTGTTCCGCACCGAGCGCGCCGCTGAGATCCGACAGCTCCTCGCCGAGCAGACGGCACTGTTGGACGACCTGCTCGAGGGTCAACGCGAACTCGGTCGGCGACTGGGCAGTAGCCGCGCCGAACGCGATGGTCTCGCGGCCGGACTCGACGGTCTGCGGCGCACGATCGACCGCGGGTTCGCCGAGCTGGACAGCCGCATGGAGCAGGTCACCCAGCTCGCCCGCCGGCTCGCCGACAAGAAAGCTCAGGCCAGCTCCCCCGCCAGCAAATCCATCAACAGCCCGTCGTGCCAGCTGCCGTCCGAGCCTCGCTCGTAGACACGCAGCACGCCGACCGGCCGGAACCCCACCTTCGTGTACACCCGGATCGCCGTCTCGTTGGCCGCCGCCGGGTCGATCGTCAGCCGGTGGTGCCCCTGGGCGAACAGGTGCCGGGCCAGCGCCCGGATCGCGGCCGTGCCGATGCCGCGGCCGTGGAAGTCCGGGTGCACCGCGATGTCGATGCCCGCGTGGCGGTACTGCGGATCCAGCTCCTCGGAACTCTGGATCAGTCCCACGACCGCGCCGTCGTATTCAATGGCGTAGCAGACGAAGCCGTCCTCGACGGCGTACACGCCTTCGGTCTCCGACTCCGGCTCGCCCCACCAGCGGGCGACCTCCGGAGCGGCCAGGATTTCGCGCACGCGGGCGCGGTCCGCTGCGCCGATCGGGCGCAGCCGCACCCGGTCGCCGTGAATGGCAGTCATGATGGGTCCTCTCTCGTAGCGAATGACGGCTTCGAAGCGTCTGCTACGAGGAGGGGCACGAGCGGACGTGCGTCAACCGGGCATGCCCGGATTCTGCGCCGGCACCCGGCCGCTCGTCATCCGAATATCAGGAGGCCCGCATGGACCCGAACACCGGCGCCCTGGCCTGGCTCGCGCAGGGAGCCGCCTCGAACCTCCTGGACCGGCTCGTCGACCGCGCGCTCGACGGATCGCCCGCGGCGCCCGCGTGGCCACGCCCGGCGAAGACCGCCGCGGGCACCGTCGAGATCACCGTGCGGCACCACGGCGCCGCGAAGGGGCGGACGCCGGTCATCCTCACGCTGCAGGAGGACGGCAGCCGCACCGGCACGGCGTTCTCGGCGATCCTCGGCCACACGGCCCGCATCGCCGTTCCGGGCGGCCGCTACTTCGGCGCGGCGATGGTCGTCGACCCGGCCCGCCGCACCCTTCAGGGCATCGGCTGGTCGCGGCTGACCGTGCCGGCCCACGGGACATCGCCGTGCCTCATCCCGGCCGTGCGTCCGTCGGCGCCGGTGATCCTGCAGCTCGGGCTGCGGAAGGCCGACGGGACGCCGCTGTTCCGGCTTTAACCGAGCAGGGCGTCCACGAAGGCACCCGGCTCGAACGGCGCCAGGTCGTCCGGGCCCTCGCCCAGCCCGACCAGCTTCACCGGGACGCCCAGCTCCTTCTGGACCTGGAACACGATGCCGCCCTTGGCCGTGCCGTCCAGCTTGGTCAGCACGATGCCCGTCACGTCGATGACCTCGGCGAACACCCGGGCCTGCATGAGCCCGTTCTGACCCGTCGTCGCGTCGAGGACCAGCAGGACCTCGTCGACCTTCGCCTGCTTCTCCACGACGCGCTTGACCTTGCCCAGCTCGTCCATCAGGCCCGTCTTCGTGTGCAGCCGGCCCGCCGTGTCGACCAGGACCGCGTCGACGCCCGTGTCGACGCCGCGCTTGACCGCGTCGAACGCGACCGCCGCCGGGTCCGCGCCCTCCTTGCCGCGGACGACCTCCGCGCCCACGCGCTCGGCCCACGTCTGCAGCTGGTCGGCCGCCGCCGCGCGGAACGTGTCCGCCGCGCCCAGCAGCACCGTGCCGCCCTGGGCCACCAGGACGCGGGCGAGCTTGCCCGTGGTCGTCGTCTTGCCCGTGCCGTTGACGCCCGCCACCAGCACCACCGCGGGCTGCTTCCTGCCGTCGACCGTGTGCGGCAGCGCCCGGACCGCGCGGTGGCCGTCGGTCGACAGCTGCGCCGTCAGCACCTCGTGCAGCACCTCGCGCGCCTCCGCCGACGACCGCACCGCGCGCCGGGAGAGCTCGTCGCGCAGGCGCTCGACGATCTGGTTCGTGGTGGCCGCGCCCAGGTCGGCCATCAGCAGCGTGTCCTCGACGTCCTGCCAGGAGTCCTCGTCGAGGTCGCCGGCGCCGAGCAGGCCCAGCAGGCTCGTCCCGAACACCGACCGCGACTTCGACAGCCGGCCGCGCAGCCGCTCCATGCGGCCGGTCGCCGGCTCGATCTCCTCGGCCGGCTCGGGCTCGGCCGCAGCGGGCTCGTCGGGCAGCTTGACGTCCCGGACCGTGCGCTGCGCCGAGTCGCGCGGCACCGCCGCGTCGTCGCCCACGGCGGGCTGGCCGTCGACCTCCGGCCGGTCCTCGACCGGGTGCTCGGCGGCGGGTTCTTCCACCGCGGTGGCCGTGCCGCCCGGCGCGAGCGCGATGCCCCCGCTGGCCGCGTACGAACCGCCCTTCGGTTTCTCCTCGACCTCGCGCCGGTCGTCCAGGCTGATCCGCCGCCTGCGTGCGATCAGCAGGCCGGTCACCAGCAGGGCGACCAGGACGACGACGGCGACGACTACGAACAGGAACCAGGTGCTCGACACGCGCCCATCCTTTCATCCGCGCTTCGCCACGCCGGACACCCCGTCCGCACAGGCAATTCATCACCATCTAGGTCCCGATTGGGCCAAGACTTAACCACGTGGGTTGCGTCACATCGACGGCTCCGTTAAACCCCTCCGGATGGGGTTGCGAGCGAGCCACGGCTACCGGGTGATCGGCCTGATTTCGGGCACGTCGATCGACGGCATCGACGTGGCCGCCGCCGACCTCCACGCCGAAGCCGGCACGGTCGTGCTGACCCCGCTCGGCGAGCTCGACGTCCCCTACCCGGAGCCGCTGCGCGAAGCCCTGCTCGCCGCGTTGCCGCCGAACCCCTGCACGGCGGGCGAGCTCACCCGGCTCGACACCGGTGTCGGCCAGGCGTTCGCCGACGCGGCCCGGCGCGGGGCCGCGGAGCTCGCGGGCGGCAGCGCGGACCTGGTCGCGTCGCTGGGCCAGACGGTCTACCACTGGGTCGAAGACGGCCACGTCCGCGGCACCCTCCAGCTCGGCCAGCCCGCCTGGATCGCCGAACGCACCGGGCTGCCGGTGTGCGCGGACCTGCGCGTCCGCGACGTGGCCGCCGGCGGCCACGGGGCGCCCCTGGCCGGCACGCTCGACCAGCTGTGGCTGCGCGGTCTCGCCCAGGACACCGGCCGTCCGGTCGCCGCGCTGAACCTCGGCGGGATCGCCAACATCACCGTCGTCGCCCCGGGCGTGCCCGTGCTCGCCTACGACACCGGGCCCGCCAACGCCCTGCTCGACCTCGCGGCCCACCGCGTCACCGGGCAACGCAGCGACGTCGACGGCCGGCTCGCCCTCGGCGGGTCGGTGCGCGCCGACCTGCTCGACCGGCTGCTCGCCGACCCGTACTTCGCCGCCGCGCCGCCGAAGTCCACCGGCAAGGAGCACTTCAACGCGGACTACCTCGACACGGCCACGGCCGGCCTGGACCCGGTCGGCGACGGCGACCTGCTCGCGACGCTGACCGAGCTGACGGCCGTCACCGTGGCCGAGGAGTGCCGCCGCCACGGCGTCACGACCGTCATCGCCTCCGGTGGCGGCGTCGCGAACCCGGCGCTGATGGCGGCGCTGGCCCGCACCCTGTCCCCGGCGGCGCTCAAGACCAGCGACGACTTCGGGCTGCCCGGCGCCGGCAAGGAGGCGTACCTGACCGCGTTGCTGGGCTGGCTCACCTGGTGCGGCGTGCCCGGTACGGTGCCGTCGGCGACCGGTGCCCGCGGACCGCGCCTGCTCGGCGCGCTGGTCCCGGGTCGCGGCCCCCTGACCCTTCCCGCCCCGCTGGGGGGCAACGTGACACGGTTGCGAGTCGCGGAGAAGGCCGGATGAGGGTAGGAGAAGTCCATGCGCGGTGTTGACCTCGCCATCATCGTGATCTACCTGGCGGCGATGCCGCTGATCGGCGTGCTCGTCGGCCGGAGACAACGGTCGGCGGCCGACTACTTCGTCGGCGAGCGCAGCCTCCCGTGGGGCGCGGTGATGCTGTCGGTGGTGGCCACGGAAACCTCGACGCTCACCGTGATCAGCACGCCCGGGCTGGTCTTCGGCAACGCGTTCCTGTTCCTGCAGCTGGCCTTCGGCTACATCATCGGCCGGACGATCGCCGCGTTCGTCCTGCTGCCGCGGTACTTCCGGGGCAACCTCGTCAGCGCGTACGAGTTCCTCGGGCGGCGGTTCGGCTCCGGGCTGCAGGGCACCGCCTCGGTGACGTTCGTGATCACGCGGCTGCTCGCCGAGGGCGTGCGGCTGTTCGCCGGCGCCATCCCGATCAAGGTGATCCTGGCGCACTACGGCATCCACCTGGACTACTGGGTGATCGTCGTCATCCTCACCGCGCTGACGCTGATCTACGCCTACATCGGCGGGATCAAGGCCGTCGTCTGGGTCGACGTCATCCAGCTGTCGCTGTACCTGGGCGGCGCCGCGGTGGCCGCGATCGTGCTGCTGAACAAGCTGCCCGCCGACTGGGCCGCGCAGGCGTCCGCGGACGGCAAGTTCATGCTCGTCGACTTCACGAAGAACCTGGTGACCAGCCCGTACGCGTTCGTGACGGCGGTGCTCGGCGGCGCGGCGCTGTCGATGGCCTCCCACGGCGCGGACCAGCTGATCGCGCAGCGGCTGCTGGCCACGCGCAGCCTGCGCGACGGGCAGAAGGCGCTGATCGGAAGCGGCATCATCGTCACCATCCAGTTCGCGCTGTTCCTGCTGGTCGGGGCGATGCTGTGGGTGTTCAACGGCCGCAAGCCGGTCGCGGAGCTGGGCATGCAGAGCCCGGACGACGTGTTCTCGCGGTTCATCATCGACGACCTGCCCGTCGGCGTGTCGGGCCTGCTCATCGCGGGCGTGCTCGCCTCGACCATGGGCGCGCTCGCCTCGGCGCTCAACGCGCTGTCGACGTCCACCGTGGCCGACCTCTACCAGCGGTTCACCAAGCGCTCGCCGGAGGACTCGAAGCTGCTGCGGCACGGTCGCATGTGGACACTGATCTGGGCCGTCGTGTTCGCGGTGTTCGCGTCGATGTTCTCCACCACGAAGAACTCGGTCATCGAGCTGGGCCTCGCGATCACCGGGTACACCTACGGCGCGCTGCTCGGGTCGTTCCTGCTCGGCCTGCTGATCAAGAAGGCGCGGCAGGCGGACGCGATCATCGCGTTCGTCGTCACGGTCGTGGTGATGGCGTTCGTCATCCTCGGGGTGAAGTTCAACGCGAAGACCGGCGACCTGATCGGCGTCGACTTCAGCAAGGCGGCCGGCGACAAGGTGGCGCTCGCCTACCCGTGGTACACGCTGATGGGCGTGGTCATCACGCTGGTCGTCGGCGGCTTGCTGGCGCTGCGCCACCGCACGCCGGACCCGAAGGCGGCCGAGGCCGAGGCGGTTCCGCCGCAGGAAGAGGTCGCCGCCTGATCCGGCTGAACCGTTTCCGGCGGGCGCCCGTGTCCGGTGGCGGGAGCCCGCCGAGAAGCGGCGGGAGGATTTCGAAGGTGGATTCCATGAAGCGGATGACGGTGGCGCTCGCGGTCGGCGCCCTCCTGGTCGGCGGCGCGGCAACGGCGTCGGCGACCCCGCCGGCGTCGAAGGTGCCGGACGCGATCAAGGTCCCGGCGGGCAACCGCGCCCTGGCGAGCTACGCGGCCGAAGGCGTGCAGATCTACGGCTGCGCGTCCGGGACCTGGACGCTGCTCCAGCCCGCGGCGGTGCTGACCAGGCACGGGAAGCCGGTGGCGCTGCACAGCAAGGGCCCGGTCTGGACGTCCACAGTGGACGGCAGCACGGTCGGCGCGGCGGCGGCCGCTTCGTCGCCGCGCAAGGACACCATTCCGGAGCTGCTGCTCAAGGCGATCCTCAACACCGGCGACGGGGTCTTCGGCAAGGTGACGTACATCCAGCGCCTGAACACCCGCGGCGGCGTGGCCCCGGCCGGGCCGTGCGCGGCCGGCGCGCAGACCGCGGTCCGGTACTCGGCGGACTACGCCTTCTGGGTGGCGGGCTGACCAGCGCCCCAATGTGGCCTTGGTTGCGTTCAACGCACCCAATGTGGCCTTCGGTGCGTTCAACCGGCACTGCGGCGCGGAGCGCCTCCGTTGAGGGCGGTGGCGGGGGCATGGATGGAGCACCGAAGGCCACATTGGGGCGCTTGGGGTCAGCTGACTCCGACTGGCTCTTCCTCGGTCGTGCGCAGGCGCTGCGAAATCACCTTCGTGATGCCGTCGCCCTGCATGCTCACGCCGTAGAGGGCGTCGGCGATCTCCATCGTCGGCTTCTGGTGGGTGATGATGATCAGCTGCGACGAGTCGCGCAGCTGCTCCAGCAGCCCGATCAGCCGGCGCATGTTGGTGTCGTCGAGCGCCGCCTCGACCTCGTCCATCACGTAGAACGGTGACGGGCGGGCGCGGAAGATCGCGACCAGCATGCCCACCGCGACCAGCGACTTCTCGCCACCGGACAGCAGCGACAGCCGCTTGACCTTCTTGCCCGGCGGGCGGGCCTCGACGTCGACGCCGGTCGCCAGCAGGTCGTCCGGCTCGGTGAGGACCATCCGGCCCTCGCCGCCGGGGAAGAGCACGCCGAACACCGTCTCGAACTCGCGTGAGACGTCCGCGTACGCCGAAGCGAAGACCTCGAGGATCTTCTCGTCGACCTGCTTGATGACCGCTTCGAGGTCCTTGCGGGTGTCCTTGAGGTCCTCCAGCTGCGTGGAGAGGAACTTGTACCGCTCCTCCAGCGCCGCGAACTCCTCCAGCGCCAGGGGGTTCACCTTGCCCAGCAGCGACAGGTCCTTCTCGGCGCGCTTGGCGCGGCGGGCCTGGGTGTCGCGGTCGTAGGGCATCGGCGGCGGCGGGGTGACGTCCTCGCCGCGGTCCTTGGCCGCCTCGTACTCGGCCATCTCGCCCGCGCTCGGCGGGACCGGGACGTCCGGGCCGTACTCGCGGACGAGATCCTCCAGCCCCATGCCGAAGTCCTCGGCGATCTTGGCTTCCAGGGTCTCCAGCCGCAGCCGCTGCTCGGCGCGCAGCACCTCGTCGCGGTGGACGGCGTCGGTCAGCTTCTCCAGCTCGCCGGTGAGCTCGCGGACCTTGGCGCGGACGCTCGTCAGCGCCTGCTCGCGGCTCTGGCGACGGGCCTGGACCTGGTCGCGTTCGGTGGCGGCGCGCTGCACCGAGTGCTCGATGCGCTCCAGCGCCAGCTCGCCGGCGTTGACGACGGCGTTGGCGATCTCGGCACCGCGCTTGCGGGCCGCGGCGGCGCGCTCGGCGCGCTCGCGGGCCTGCTGCTCGGCGTGCGCGGCGCGGCGGAGGCCTTCGGCCTTGCCGGCGATGCCGCGCGCCCGCTCCTCGGAGGTGCGCTGCGCGAGCCGCGCCTCCATCTCTTCCTGCCGGACGACGGCCAGTTCCTCGACCGCGGCGTCGCGCTCGGCGGTGTCCGGGTCGTCCTCGACGGGCTGCTCGGCGACGGCGGCGAGCCGTTCTTCCAGCTCGGCGAGCTGGGCGAGGGCCTGGACGCGGCTCTGCTCGACCTTCGCGCGCTGCCCGGACAGCCGCTCGACCTCGGCCTGGGCCTGCCGGGCGGCCTGCTGCAGCCGGTTGAGCCGCTCCGAGGACCGGGCCTTGCGCACCTTCGCCTCGCCGAGGGCGTCCTTGGCCTGGGACACCTCTTCACGCCGCGCCTGCTGCTCGGCGCGGGCGCCTTCCAGCTCGGCCGCGTACCGCTCCAGCGAGCGTTCGGCCAGCCGGAGCCGCTCGGCCGCCTCGTCGACGGCGGCCTGGACCTCGATGACGCTCTCGCGCTTGCCCGAGCCGCCGATCGCCCAGCGGGCGCCGAAGACGTCGCCCTCGGCGGTGACCGCGCGGACGTCCGGGTGCGCCGCGACCAGGTGCCGCGCCGCGTCGAGGTCGCGGACCAGGGCCAGCTTCTCCAGGGCCTGCTCGACGGCGGGCCGCAGCTGCGCCGGCGCCGTGACGACCTCGCGGGCCCAGCGCGCGCCGTCCGGCAGCGACGGCCAGGAATACGTGTCCACAGTGGACTCGGGTCCGCCGAGCAGGATGCCCGCGCGGCCGGAGTCGGTGTCCTTCAGGTACTTCAGGGCGCGCAGGGCGTCTTCGCCGCCCGCGACGGCGATCGCGTCGGCCACCGGGCCGAGCGCCGCGGCCAGCGCGACCTCGTACCCCGGTTCGACGGTGAGCAACGCGGCGACCGAGCCCAGCAGGCCCGGCAGCTCGTGGGACGCGCCGAGCAGCGCGCCCGCGCCGTCCTTGCGCTTGAGCCCCATCGACAACGCCTCGACGCGTGCCTTCTCGGACGCGATCTCGCGCTCGGCGGCGCGTTCGGCCTTGACCAGCTCTTCGACGCGGGCCTTGGCCGCGTTGTTGGCCTCGACCGCGCGGTCGTGGCGGTCCATCAGGCCGGCGTCGTCGGACTCCTCCGCACCGCCTTCGGCCTTCGCCATTTCCAGCTCTTCGACGGCGATCTCGGCACGCTCGGCAGCCTCTTCGAGGGAGACGCTGAGGCGGTCGATCTCGTCGGAGGTGGCGCCGTTCTTGCTGCGCAGCGCCTCGACCTGGCCGGTCAGCTTGGCCATGCCCTCGCGGCGGTCGGCGATGGCGCGGACGGCGGCCCAGTGCGCGCGCTCGGCGGCCTGGACGCGCTGTTCGAGGTCCTCGCGGCGCAGCACGGTCTGGGCGAGCAGCTCCCGGGCCTCCATGACCGCCTCGTTGAGCTCTTCTTCCTGCTCGGCGACGCGCTCGGCCTCTTCGAGGAGCTCTTCGGGGTCGCGGCCGCCGGTGTGCGCCGAGACGTCGGCGGAGAGGTGCCGCTGGCGCTCGATCGCGAGGCGGACGGTGCCGCGCAGCCGCTCGGCCAGCGCGGACAGCTTGTACCAGGTCTCCTGCGCGGTCTGCAGCAGCGGCGCGTCCTCGGCGAGCGAGGCCTCCAGCTCGGCTTCTTCGGCGGAGACGATCTCGAGGGTCTGCTCGACCTCGGCGCGGCGGGCGCGGGCCGTCTTCTCGTCGGCCTCTTCGCGCGCGATGGCCTCCCGCTGGGTGACCAGGTCGTCGGCGAGCAGGCGCAGGCGGGAGTCGCGCAGCTCGGACTGGACCGTCTGGGCCTTGCGGGCGATCTCGGCCTGCTTGCCCAGCGGCTTGAGCTGGCGGCGCAGCTCGGTGGTGAGGTCGCCGAGCCGGTCGAGGTTGCCCTGCATGTTGGCCAGCTTGCGCAGGGTCTGTTCCTTGCGCTTGCGGTGCTTGAGGACGCCGGCGGCCTCTTCGATGAAGGCGCGGCGCTCCTCGGGCTTGGACTCGAGGATCGCCGAGAGCTGGCCCTGCCCGACGATGACGTGCATTTCGCGGCCGATACCGGAGTCCGAGAGGAGCTCCTGGACGTCCATCAGGCGGCAGCGGTCGCCGTTGATCTCGTACTCGCTGGCGCCGTCGCGGAACATCCGGCGGGTGATCGAGACCTCGGAGTACTCGATGGGCAGCGCGCCGTCGGCGTTGTCGATGGTGAGGGTGACCTCGGCGCGGCCGAGCGGGGCGCGGCCCGCGGTACCGGCGAAGATGACGTCCTCCATCTTGCCGCCGCGCAGGTCCTTGGCGCCCTGGGTGCCCATGACCCAGCGCAGGGCGTCGAGGACGTTGGACTTGCCCGAGCCGTTCGGCCCGACCACGCAGGTGATGCCGGGTTCGAAGCGCAGCGTGGTGGCCGAGGCGAAGGACTTGAAGCCCTTGAGCGTCAGGCTTTTCAGGTGCACGTGGTGCTGACCCCTCTGGCCGCGGGTACTGGCGGTTCAATCGTCCCAGGCTACCTGGGGGCCCGGCGGGTCCGCCGGATGCGCCCCCTCCTCGGCGCGCCTAGCACACCGGCGGCGGCCTCAGCAACACCACGAGCCACACCGGCCCCGGACGGCCTACCGCTCGACGAACCCCCGGAGTCCCCCTTTCGGGTCAGACCAGCGCTCGGCGACGTGCTCCACACTTCCGGGTGATTCTCCCGACCGTAACGCGGATAACAGCCGCTGACAGTGGTCACGGCTACCCTCCGCTATGACCTCGACACGCCCGTCGGCGAGGTTGCTCGCGCTCCCGACCAGGCCGAGTTCCAGCGCACGGCTGCGCGTCCACCAGCGGAAACCGACGCCCTGCACCCGGCCGCGCACCCACGCCGTCAGCCGGGTGTGGGTTTCTTCCTCACTCACGCCATTCATCCCTTCCGGGTCAACCGACCGCGCACAGTAACGGATCAAGGCCACTACCTGGGCGAATACCCACCCGCCGGTGATAACCTCCCCGCCGAGGTCGGTCCCCCGCCGTGGCTCTGCCCGTTTCCCGATCTCAGCACCGCGCCTCCCCGAAATCCCCAAGGAGCCCCGTATGCCCCGCCCCGACGGGTCGGATTCGAGCTCTCGGATCACCAGGATCGACACCGCGCCGCCCAAGAGCAGCAAACCGAACCGCACCGGGTACGTCGTGCTCGGGGTGGCGGGGCTGGTCGTCGCGACCGCGTTCGCCGCCGTGGCCGAGCTCGCCGGGCCGGGCCCCGCGTCGACCGCGGGCGGCACGGGCGGTCCCGGCGGCCAGGGCACCCTCCCGGCCGGCGTCCAGACGCTGCCGGCCACGCCGTCGGCCACCGACCCGTCGACCTCCAGCGGCGAGCCGACGACGTCGAGCCCCTCGTCGTCGAGCACGCCGACGACGGTGGTGTCGGTGAGCCCGGACGGCAAGACGACCACCACGGTGGTCACCCAGTCGTCGCCCCCGCCACCACGCCACGACACGGGCGGCAACCCACCCCCGGTGACGCACACGACGCCGACTTCCACGAACCCGAAGCCGCCGGTGACCACGACACCGACAACGCCGCCCCCGACGTCGAGCGACCCCACGCCGACGACCACGGCCAGCGGCGGCGGCGGTTCCAGCTCGGCGGGCGCTCCCTCGTCGAGCACGACCGGGACCAGCACCCCGGCCTAGGCCCAAGCGCCCCAATGTGGCCTTGGTTGCGTTCAACGCACCGAAGGCCACATTGGGGCGCTTGAAGATCGCCGGATCAGGCCTGCCGGTCGCGCCCGGAGCGGCGGGACCAGGCCTGCACCGCCAGCACGCCGAGGACCGGGCCCAGGCCGCTGAGGCCGGAGATCCAGGGGTCCGTCCGGCCGAAGGCGGCGGCGATCCCGACACCGGCCAGGTAGCCGAGCACCGACAGCAGGAGCAGGTACCCCACGAGGGCCTTCCGGCTGCGCCCCACCGGAGCGCGGGACCCGGTCAACGGCGCCGCAGCCGGTGGGCGACCAGGGCCCACAGGTAGACCGTCAGCAGGGCGCCGGCGCCGGCCGCCGTGACGCGCAGCCACGCCGCCCCGCCGGCTCCGGCCTCGAAGGCGGTGAAGAGCCAGCCGAGCGCGCCGACGGTCGCGCCCACCGCCAGCGTCAGCACGATCACCGGCGGGATGCGCTCACCGCCGAGCAGCCACGATTTCGACCCGTCCATGTCCGGGAAGTACCCCGCGCGGGCTCCGGCTAGACCTCGAAGCGGTAGCCCATTCCCGGCTCGGTCAGCAGGTGGCGGGGCCGGGACGGCTCCCGTTCCAGCTTGCGCCGCAGCTGGGCCAGGTACACCCGCAGGTAGTGGGACTCCGTCTCGTACGACGGGCCCCACACCTCGTGCAGGAGCTGCTTCTGCGCCACCAGCCGGCCGCGGTTGCGCACCAGCAGCTCCAGCACGCCCCACTCCGTCTTCGTCAGGTGGACTTCCTCGCCGTCGTGGCGGCGGACCTTCTTCGCCGCCAGGTCGACCGTGAACGACGCCGTGTCGACCACCGCGTCCGCGCCGTCCGCGCCCGCCACCGCCGAACGGCGGACCGCCGCGCGCAGCCTCGCCAGCAGCTCGTCCATGCCGAACGGCTTCGTCACGTAGTCGTCGGCGCCCGCGTCGAGGGCCTCGACCTTGTCCGCCGAGTCGCCGCGGGCGGACAGCACGATGATCGGGACCGTCGTCCAGCCGCGCAGGCCCGCGATCACCTCGGTGCCGTCGAGGTCGGGCAGGCCGAGGTCGAGCACGACGACGTCGGGCTTCGTCTCGGCGACGGCCTTCAACGCGGCCGTGCCGTCGTGCGCGGTGATCACCTTGTAGCCGCGGGCGGTCAGGTTGATCCGCAGCGCCCGCACGATCTGCGGCTCGTCGTCCACCACCAGCACGGTGGCGCCCAGGTCGCTCATCGCACCCCCTCTTCTTCGTACTCCACACTGAACGCGGGCAGGGACAGCACGATCGTGAGCCCGCCGCCTGGGGTGTCCTCGGCGCGGATCGTGCCGCCCATCGCCTCGGTGAACCCCTTCGCCACCGACAGCCCGAGCCCGACGCCCGGCGTCGTGTCCCGGTCGCCGCCGAGCCGCTGGAACGGCGCGAACGCCGAGTCCGCGGCTCCCTTGCGCAGGCCCTTGCCGTGGTCGACGATCCGCAGCTCGACCTGGCCGGAGTGGGTGCTGGCCCGTGCCGACACCGGGGGCCCGCCGTGCCGCAGGGCGTTGTCGAGCACGTTCGCCACCACCCGTTCCAGCAGGCCGGGGTCGGCCAGGGCCGACGGCAGCTGGTCGTCGACCGCCACCTGCACCGCGTCCGAGTTGTCCACAGTGGACAGGGCGTGCGCGACGACCTCGTCGTAGCCCACCGGACGCAGGTGCGGCTTGACCGCCCCGGTCGCCAGCCGCGACGAGTCGAGGAGGTTGTCGATCAGCCCGGCCAGCCGGTCGGCGGACAGCTCGATGGCCTCCATCAGCTCGGCGGTGTCCTCTTCGGACAGCGCGAGGTCGGGCGCGCGCAGGCTGCCGATCGAGGCCTTGATCGACGTCAGCGGCGTCCGCAGGTCGTGCCCGACCGCCGAGAGCAGCGTCGTGCGCAGCTCGGTCGCCTCCGCCTTGCGCTCGGCGCGCGCCGCCGCGGCCGCGGCCCGCTGCTGCTGCAGGGCCAGGAACGCCTGCCCGGCCACGGCTTCCAGCACCCGCCGGTCGGCCGCCGGCAGCGCCCGCCCGCGCAGGGTCAGGTGCACGTCGGCGGTGACGGCGATGTCGGCGTCGGCCTCGTCCGGGTCGGCGCACGGGTGCTCGCCCGCCGTCGCCACGCACCGCCAGACGCCGTCCTGCTTCTCCAGCAGCGTGACCGACGTCAGCGCGAAGTTCTCGCGGACCTTCGCCAGCAGCCGCTCGATCGGGTTCGCGTGGGTCAGCACGGTCCGGGCGTAGGAGGCCAGCAGCGCCGCCTCGGTCCGGGCCCGCGCCGACTGCGCGGCCCGGCGCGCGGCCTGGTCGACGACGAGCGCGACCAGCACCGCGACCACGACCATCGCGATCAGCGTGACCAGGTTCTGCGGGGTGTGGACGTTCAGCGTGTACAGCGGCGGCGTGAAGAAGAAGTTGAGCAGCCCGGCGCCGAGCACGGCCGCGAGCAGCGCCGGGCCGAGGCCGCCGACCAGCGCGACGATGACCGTGACCAGGACGTAGGAGATGACGTCGGTGGCGAAGTCGAGCCCGCTCGGCACCAGGACGCCGACGACGGTGACCAGCGCCGGCAGCAGGACGCTCAGCACCCAGCCCGCGACCAGCCGCGAGAACCCCAGCGGGCTCGCGGTCAACCCGGTCCGCAGCCGCCCGCCCGCCTCGGAGTGGGTGACCATGTGGACGTCGATCGGCCCCGACCGGTGGACGACCGCGGCCCCGATGCCCTCGTCGAACAGCCGCGCCACCCGCGAGCGCCGGGAGGTCCCGAGCACCAGCTGGGTCGCGTTGACCCCGCGGGCGAAGTCCAGCAGCGCGCCCGGGACGTCGTCGCCGACGACCGTGTGGAACGTCGCCCCGACCTCCTCGGCGAGCTTGCGGTAGCGGGCCATCGAGGCGGGGCTGATCCCGGCCAGCCCGTCGCCGCGCAGGATGTGCACCACCTGCAGCTCGGCGCCGGCCCGGGTGGCGATCCGGCTGGCCCGGCGGATGAGCGTTTCGCTCTCCGGCCCGCCGGTGATCGAGGCGACGACGCGTTCGCGCGCCTCCCACGTGTCGGTGATCCGCTGCTCGGCGCGGTAGCGCTGCAGGGCGACGTCGACCTGGTCGGCCACCCAGAGCAGGGCCAGCTCGCGCAACGCCGTCAGGTTGCCGGGGCGGAAGTAGTTGCCGAGCGCGGCGTCGATCCGCTCGGCCGGGTAGACGTTGCCGTGGGCGAGCCGCCGCCGCAGGGCCTCGGGGGTGATGTCGACCAGCTCCAGCTGCTCGGCGCGGCGGACGACCTCGTCCGGGACGGTTTCCTGCTGGGTGACGCCGGTGATCCGCTCGACGACGTCGTTGAGGCTCTGCAGGTGCTGCACGTTGACCGTGGAGAGCACGTCGATGCCCGCGTCGAGCAGCTCTTCGACGTCCTGCCAGCGCTTGGCGTTGCGCGAGCCCGGCACGTTGGTGTGCGCCAGTTCGTCGACGACCGCGACCTCCGGGCCACGCGCGAGGATCGCGTCGACGTCCATCTCCTCGAACTCGCGGTCGCGGTGGCCGGCTCGCCGCCGCGGGACGACTTCGAGGCCGTCGAGCAGCGCCGCGGTCTTCTCGCGGCCGTGCGTCTCCACCAGCCCGACGACGACGTCGGTGCCGCGGTCGAGCCGGCGGCGGGCTTCGCCGAGCATGGCGAAGGTCTTGCCGACGCCCGGAGCCGCGCCGAGGTAGATCCTCAGCTCTCCCCGGCGCGGCCTGTTCTCCGTGGTCACGCTGTCAGTGTGCCCCTCCGGCCGCGGCTTGCACGGCCAAGTTGAGCGGGAGCACAGCCACGCCGGGAACGCCGATCCCGGCCCCGCTCGTGTTCTGCCGGATCAGCTGCTTCACCCGGTCGAGGGGCAGGCCCGTGTTCCGCGCGACCCGCGGCGCCTGGAGGTCGGCGTAGGCGACGCTGATCGCCGGGTCGAGGCCCGAGCCCGACGCCGTCACCGCGTCCGGCGGTACCTGATCGGGCGACACGCCTTCGCGCTGGGCGATGGCGTCCTTGCGCTCCCCGATGGTCTTCACGAGGTCCTCGTTGTACGGGCCCTTGTTGGACGCGCCGGACGGCATGTCGGGAGTGGCCGCCGAGGGACGCGTGTGGAACCAGGGGTCGTGCGCCGGGTCCGCGGGCACCGGGTCGACGCCGATCAGCGACGACCCGGCGGCTTGGCCGTTCCGCGTGACGATCGAGCCCTCGGCGTTGCCTTCCAGGCCGGGGACGCGGGCGACGGCCCACACGGCCAGGGGGTAGAGGACGCCGAGCAGGACGGTCATGACGAGCAGGACGCGCAGCCCGGCCCAGGTCTGTTTGACGAGTGTGTTCACGGTGTCACCCGATTCCGGGGATGAGGCGCACGAGCAGGTCGATCAGCCAGATCCCGAGGAAGGGGCTGACGATGCCGCCGAGGCCGTAGACGAGCAGGTTGCGGCGCAGCAGCGCGGAGGCCGACGACGGCTTGTACCGCACGCCGCGCAGGGCCAGCGGGATCAGCACGACGATGATCAGCGCGTTGAAGATGACGGCGGAGAGGATCGCCGACTTCGGCGTGGCCAGGTGCATGATGTTCAGCCCGCCGAGCTGGGCGTAGATGCCGGTGAACATGGCGGGCAGGATCGCGAAGTACTTGGCCAGGTCGTTGGCGACGCTGAACGTGGTCAGCGCGCCACGGGTGATCAGCAGCTGCTTGCCGATCTCGACGATCTCGATCAGCTTGGTCGGGTCGCTGTCGAGGTCGACCATGTTCCCGGCTTCCTTGGCCGCCGAGGTACCGGTGTTCATCGCGACGCCGACGTCGGCCTGCGCGAGCGCGGGGGCGTCGTTGGTGCCGTCGCCGGTCATCGCGACCAGCCGGCCGCCTTCCTGCTCCCGCTTGATGAGCGCCATCTTGTCCTCGGGCTTGGCCTCGGCGAGGTAGTCGTCGACGCCGGCGTCCGCGGCGATGGCCTTCGCGGTGAGCGGGTTGTCGCCGGTGATCATCACCGTCTTGATGCCCATCGAGCGCAGCTCGCCGAAGCGTTCCTTCATGCCCGGCTTGACGACGTCGGACAGCCGGATCACGCCGCGCACCACCGTGTCCTCGGCGACGACCAGCGGCGTGCCGCCCTGGGCGCTGATCTCGTCGACCACGCGCTCGGTCTCGTCGGGGAACTCGCCGCCGTTGTCGCGCACCCAGGCGCGGACCGCGGACGCGGCGCCCTTGCGGATCCGCCTGCTTCCGATGTCGAGGCCGCTCATCCGGGTCTGCGCGGTGAAGGGGACGAACTCGCCGTGCTCGTCCTCGGCCGCGTGTTCCGCCGTCAGCTCGACGACGCTGCGGCCCTCGGGGGTCTCGTCGGCGAGGCTGGCCAGCCGGGCGGCGCGGGCGAGTTCGTCCGGGGTGGACGAACCGACCGGGATCAGCTCGGTGGCGCGGCGGTTGCCGAAGGTGATCGTGCCGGTCTTGTCGAGCAGCAGTGTCGAGACGTCCCCCGCGGCCTCCACCGCGCGGCCGCTGGTGGCGAGGACGTTGCGCTGCACCAGGCGGTCCATGCCGGCGATGCCGATGGCGCTCAGCAGCGCGCCGATCGTCGTCGGGATGAGGCAGACCAGCAGCGCGGTCAGCACGATCACGGACTGCTCGCTACCGGAGTAGCGGGCCATCGGCTGGAGCGCGACGACGGCGAGGAGGAAGATGATCGTCAACGTCGAGAGCAGGATGGTCAGCGCGATCTCGTTCGGCGTCTTCTGCCGGGAAGCACCTTCCACCAACGCGATCATGCGGTCCACAAAGGACTCGCCGGGCTTGGTGGTGATCCGCACGACGATCCGGTCGGAGAGCACGGTCGTGCCGCCGGTGACAGCGCTGCGGTCGCCGCCGGACTCGCGGATGACCGGGGCCGACTCGCCGGTGATGGCCGACTCGTCGACGGTCGCGATGCCCTCGACGACGTCGCCGTCACCCGGGATCACCTGGCCGGCTTCGACGACGACCAGGTCGCCGACCTTCAGCTCGACGCCGGGCACCTGTTCCTCGGCGCCGCTTTCGGTGAGCCGGCGGGCGACGGTCTCCTTCTTCGCCCGCCGCAGGCTCTCGGCCTGGGCCTTGCCGCGGCCTTCCGCGACGGCTTCGGCGAGGTTCGCGAACAGGACCGTGAACCACAGCCAGACGGCAATCAAGATGGTGAACACGCTCGGGTCGGTGACCGCGAAGACGGTGGTGAGCGCGGACCCCACCCACACCACGAACATCACCGGGTTGCCGAGCTGGTGCTTCGGGTTCAGCTTCCGGACAGCCTCCGGCAGCGACGTCCAGAGCTGGCGGGGGCTGAACACCCCGGCGCCGACCCGGCTCTTCTCTTCGGCGGGAGTCACCTGCGGTCGTTCTTCGGTGACGGTCATGCGAGTGCCTCCGCGATGGGCCCGAGCGCGAGCGCCGGGATGAACGTGAGGGCCGCGACGAGCACCACCGTGCCGGTGAGCAGGGTGGCGAACAGCGGCCCGGTGGTGGGCAGGGTGCCCGCGGTCTCGGGCACCTTGCGCTGGGCGGCCAGGGAGCCGGCCAGGCAGAGCACCGCGACGATCGGCACGAACCGGCCGAACGCCATGGCGACGGCGAACGAGGACTGGAACCAGTCGCTCGTCGCGGTCAGGCCGCCGAACGCGCTGCCGTTGTTGTTGCCGGTCGACGCGTAGCCGTAGAGGATCTCGGACAGGCCGTGCGCGCCGGTGTTGCCCAGCGCGCCCGCCGTGCCCGGCAGCAGCAGGGCGATCCCGGAGCCGAGGAGCACCACGGTCGGCATCGCCAGCATCGCGATCGCCGCGCAGGTGACCTCGCGCTTGCCGAGCTTCTTGCCCAGGTACTCCGGCGTGCGCCCGACCATCAGCCCGGCCAGGAACATCGCGATGATCGCCAGCACGAGGATGCCGTAGAGGCCGGTGCCGACGCCGCCGGGCGAGATCTCGCCGTAGAGCATGTTCAGCAGCGGTCCCCCGCCGCCGAGGCCGGACAGGCTGTCGTGGGCGCCGTTGACCGCGCCGGTGGACGTGCCCGTGGTGGTGTCGGCGAAGATCGACGTCAGCCCGATGCCGAACCGCTGCTCCTTGCCTTCCATGCTCGCGCCGGCCGCCAGCGCCGCCGGGTTGTTCGCCTTGGCCTCGGAGAACCAGATGAGCGCCAGCGAAGCCGCCCACAGCAGGCCCATCACGCTGAGCAGGACGTACCCCTGGCGCGTGTTGCCGACGAGCTTGCCGAACGCGCGGGTCAGGCTGACCGGGATGACCAGGATCAGGAAGAGCTGGACGAGGTTCGACCAGGCGGTGGGGTTCTCGAAGGGGTGCGCGGAGTTGGCGTTGAAGATGCCGCCGCCGTTGGTGCCCAGTTCCTTGATGGCCTCCTGGCTCGCCGCCGGGGCCAGCGCGATGGTGCCGCGACTGCCGTCCGGGTTCGTCACGGCGACGCCGGCCTTGAGGCTCTGCACGACACCGAGGGCGACCAGGACGAGCGCGAACACGAACGCCATCGGCAGCAGCACGCGGACCGTGCCGCGGGTGAGGTCGACCCAGAAGTTGCCGAGCCGGTCGGTCTTCGCCCGGACGAAGCCCCGCGTCACCGCGATCGCCACGGCCAGGCCGACGGCCGCCGACAGGAAGTTCTGCACGGTCAGCCCGGCCATCTGGACGAAGTGGCCCATGGTCGTCTCGGGGACGTACGACTGCCAGTTCGTGTTCGTGACGAACGAGATCGCCGTGTTGAAGGCGACCGCCGGGCTCACCGAGCCGCGGCCGAGGTTCCACGGCAGCAGCGGCTGCAGGCGTTGCAGCAGGTAGAGCAGGACGACCGAGACGAACGAGAAGCCGAGCACGCCCGCGGCGTAGGTCGGCCACCGCTGCTCGGAGCCGGGGTCGACGCGGAAGAGCTTGTAAAGGCCCTTCTCGAGCTTGAGGTGCTTCTCGGTGGAGAAGACGCGCGCCAGGTAGTCGCCGAGCGGCCGGTAGACCGCGGCGAGGGCGGCGAGGAGCAGGCCGAGCTGGATGAGCCCGGCCGTGGTGTCGGACATCAGAATTTCTCCGGCCTGATCAGCGCGACGAACAGGTACACGAGCAGGCCGAGCGCGAGCAGCCCGCCCACGACGTCGGCCACGGCGCTCACAGCTTCTCCAAGCCGCGCAGCACCAGCGCCAGCACCACGAAAATGCCGATCAGCAGAACGGCGTAGAGCAAGTCGGCCACAGGCACCTCTCAGGACAGGTCACCGGGTTCGGTGACCGGGGACGACGTCACTGTGCGGTCCTGGGACCGCCTTTCCGAGGCCGGCTGATGGCGCCTTGACGCGTTCCTGACGGGCATTTACGCGGCCTTGATGGCCGGTGGCGGCGGTCACGCAAACGTTTGCCGCTTTTTCACCGCAGGTAGTGGGTCAGTGACAAGTGACACACCGTGTGATCGAACAAGTGCGGAACGTGCAATTCGGGCAGACAACGTCTTCGGGAGGTGTTACACCTGTGTTACCGATAGTTGTATCAGCTAAGCAATATTTTGGAGGGGCTATGTGCGGTATCGCCGGCTGGGTTTCCTACGACGCCGACCTCACCCGCCGCCAGGACGTCGTCGACGCCATGACCGGGACGATGGCCTGCCGCGGACCGGACGACTCGGGAACCTGGGTACGCCGGCACGTCGCGCTCGGCCACCGGCGGCTGGCCATCATCGACCTGCCGGGCGGCCGTCAGCCGATGACGGTGTCCACGCCGAACGGCGAGGTGGCGATGGTCTACAGCGGTGAGGCCTACAACTTCACCGAGCTGAAGGAAGAGCTCACGAAACTCGGCCACACCTGGGAAACCGACAGCGACACCGAAGTGGTGCTGCACGGCTACCTGCAGTGGGGCGACGCGGTCGTCGACCACCTCAACGGCATGTACGCCTTCGCGATCTGGGACGAGCGCGACGACCGGCTCGTGATGATCCGCGACCGGATGGGCATCAAGCCGTTCTACTACTACCCCACACCCGACGGCGTGCTGTTCGGCTCGGAGCCGAAGGCGATCCTGGCGAACCCGCTGGCACGCAAGGTCGTGGACAGCGACGGGCTGCGCGAGCTGATGGCGTTCACCAAGAAGCCCGGCTGGTCGCTGTGGAAGGGCATGGAAGAGGTCCAGCCGGGCACGATCGTGACGGTGTCGCGCGAAGGCGTCCGGACCCGCACGTACTGGAAGCTCGACGCGAAGCAGCACACCGACGACCAGGAGACGACGGTCGCCCGCGTGCGCGAGCTGATGACGGACATCGTGAACCGGCAGCTGGTCGCCGACGTCCCGCGTTGTGTCCTGCTGTCGGGCGGCCTGGACTCCAGCGCCGTCACCGGCCTGGCGGCCGCGCGGCTGGCCGAGCAGGGCGAGCAGCTGCGGACGTTCTCGGTCGATTTCTTCGGCCAGGAGGAGAACTTCAAGCCGGACGAGATGCGCGACACGGCGGACTCGCCGTTCGTGCGTGACGTCGCGTCGCTGGTGGGCTCGGCACACCAGGACGTCGTGCTCAACCCGGCCGAGCTGACCGACCCCGAGGTGCGGCGCGCGGTGCTGCGGGCCCGGGACATCCCGGCCGGGCTCGGCGACATGGACACGTCGCTGTACCTGCTGTTCAAGGCCATCCGCGGCGAGTCGACGGTGGCCCTGTCGGGCGAGTCGGCCGACGAGGTGTTCGGCGGCTACCGCTGGTTCTTCGACGAGGCGTCGGTCAACGCGGAGATGTTCCCGTGGATCGCCTTCCGCAGCGCGATGATGACCGACCGGACGTCGATCTACACGCCCGAGCTGATGGCGAAGATGAACCTGGAGTCCTACCTGCGGGACGAGTACCGCTCGGCGGTGGCTTCCGTGGAGCACCTGGACGGCGAGTCCGCGGTCGAGGCCCGCATGCGGACGATCTGCCACCTGCACCTGACCCGGTTCGTGCGGATGCTGCTGGACCGCAAGGACCGCGCGTCGATGGCGGTAGGCCTGGAGGTCCGCGTCCCGTTCTGCGACCACCGGCTGGTGGAGTACGTGTACAACACACCGTGGTCGCTGAAGACGTTCGACGGCCGCGAGAAGAGCCTGCTGCGGCACGCCACTTCGCACGTGTTGCCGGCGTCGGTCGCGCAGCGGGTGAAGAGCCCGTACCCGTCGACGCAGGACCCGGGCTACGCGGCGGCACTGCAGCAGCAGGCCAAGGAGGTCCTGGCCGAGCCGGGGCACGCGGTGTTCGACCTGGTCGACCGGTCGTGGACGCACCGGGTGTCCGAAGTGGACTCGGCGGCCATGGACCCGGCGGACCGGGTCGGCCTGGACCGGCTGCTCGACCTGTACCACTGGATCGAGATGTACTCCCCGGAGCTGCGGCTCGACTGAGGTACGCCGGCCGCCCGTCGTGAGTGAGAAACAGTGTTAGCACACTGTTTCTCACTCACCCCCCGCCCCGGCCGCCCCAACCAGCCCCCGCGCCCGACCGGCCGCGGCAGCCCCTCCGAGCCGCAGCTCCGCGGCAACCTCGTCGCCTTCGGTGGCGAGTGTCGCGCCCGTTTCGGCCAACAGCGCGCGGGCGCCGTGGTTGTCCGCCGTCGTCGAGGCGACGAACCTCGCGGCGCCGCTTTCCCGGGCCTCGGCCAGCAGCAAGGCCGTCACCTGCTTGCCGATCCCGCGGCCGCGGGCGTCGCGGGCCAGCCAGATGCCCGCCTCGACCGCGTCTCCGTGGGGTTCCAGGCGGGCCGCGCCGACTGCCGTGCCGTCGGCGTCGATCACCCACGTGCGCTCCACCGCCGTCGCCGGGTTCAACGAGCGGACGCGGTGGAACGCCAGGAACGCTTCGCGGCGGGTGGGCGTCCAGCCAGGCGGGCCGTCGACCGGGGGCATGACTTCGAGCGGATCCGCGCCGGCGACGGCCGCCTCCCGCAGTCTGGCGAGCGCGGCCTCGTCCAACGGCGTCAGCACGATCATGTCCGGATCTTCGCCGCCGGCGGCCGGACGCGCGAGCGGATTTCGCCCGGCAGCCGTGCCGGAGTCAGGCGGTGCGCGTCAACTCGCCCGCGAGCTGCCACGTCCGGCGGCGGTCTTCTTCGCGGGCGATGTCGGTGTAGGCCACGGTGATTTCGGTGGCGCCCGCCTCGGCGTAGCGACGCAGCCCGGCCGCGACCGTGGCCTCGTCGCCGATCAGTGCGAGTTCGACGGCGCGGTCGGCGCCCTCCATTTCGACGACACGGCGGTAGGACGGGATCGAGTCGTAGAAGGCCAGATGGGCGATGGCGGCGGCCCGGGCCTGGTCGACGTCGTCAGTCACGATGACGGGGACGGCGGCGATCACCTGCGGCGCGGGGCGGCCCGCGCGAGTGGCCACCTCGGTGATCCGGGGGACGATGTGTTCCGCGAGCGTGCGGGGTCCGGCCAGGAACGGCATCGTTCCGTCGGCCAGCTCGCCGGCCACGCGCAGTGCCTGCGGGCCCATGGCGGCCACGATCAGCGGGATCTCCGGTTCGGCGCCCGCCACCGCGGTGGGTCCGACCGGGTGCGACTTCAGGGTGGTGCCCTCGTAGGGCGTGACTTCGCCGGCGAGCAGCGGCCGGAGAGCGGTGAGGTATTCACGCAGGTGGGTGATCGGCGGCGGGTAGGGCAGGCCGTAGGCGTGCGTCAACAGGTCCGGGGCGCCGAGGCCGAGGCCCAGCCGGAAGCGGCCGTGGGTGGCCGCCTGGGCCGTCTTGGCCGCGGAGGCGAGCAGCTGCGGATGGCGTGGATGCATGGGGACGACGGCGGTGCCCACGGAGATGCGGGGCACCTCGCGGCCCACGACGGCCGCGAGGACGACGGCGTCGTGCGTGGCCGGCTGGTTGAACCAGACCGTGCCGATTCCCTGCTGTTCGGCTTCCCGGGCCAGTTCGGTGGCGCGGTCGGCGACGTTCTTGACGTCTTCTTCCGGGGCGAACGCGGGCATGGCTACTCCGACGCGCACGGGCTTCTCCTTCGCGATGTCAGTGACTGACATCAGGCTAGCACTCTGATGTCAGTCACTGACGTCACGTAGGATCCGGGCATGGGCAGATGGCAGCCGAACGCGTGCGGACGTCTGGCGCAGGCGGCGTTGGAGCTGTTCGGCGAGCGCGGTTACGAACAGACGACGGTGGCGGACATCGCCGGCCGGGCGGGACTGACCGAGCGGACCTACTTCCGGCACTACCCGGACAAGTGCGAGGTGATGTTCGGCAAAGCCGGCGAGCTGGAGCAGCGGTTCGCGTCGGCGGTTGCCGAAGCGCCGGATTCGCTGGCACCGATCGACGCGATAGCCGCGGGCCTCGATGCGGTGTCCCGGGAGTTCGCCGGACGCCGCGAGCACCGAGAGCGGCAGGCCGTCATCGCGGCGCACCCGGAACTCCGGGAACGGGAACTGACCAAGTACGCCGCGATGTCAGCCGCGCTCGCCGGCGCCCTGCACCGGCGTGGCGTGGCGGAGCCGACCGCGACCCTGGCCGCCGAAGCGGGGATCGCCGTCTTCAAGGTCGGCTTCGCCCGCTGGCTCGCGGCGGCCGAGGAACGCGAAATATCCGAGGTGATGCGGGAATCGCTGGACGAGCTCCAAGCCGTGACCGCGGGGCACGGCTGAGCCGGGAGAGCTCAGCGCCTGACCTCCGCCAGCTTCACCGGACGCCGTTCCCGGCGGGAGACCTCGCAAGCCTCCGCGATGTAGAACGCCTCCAACGCGTCCGCCGCCCCGCACGGCGACGGCGCCCGGCCCGCGACGACGTCCAGGAACGCGCGCAGCTCCGTCGTGTACGCCGGGCGGAAGCGCTCCATGAAGCCCGGGTACGCCGGCCCCGGCAGCGGCGCCACCCCCGGTTCGACCGACCGCAGCGGCGCCCGGTCGTCCAACCCGACCACCACGCCCGACACCGAGCCCAGCACGTCGAGGCGCACGTCGTACCCCGCGCCGTTGTAGCGGGTCATCGACACCGTGGCCAGGGTGCCGTCGTCCAGGGTGAGTGTCGCCGCCGCCGTGTCGACGTCGCCCGCGTCGACGAAGAACTGCTCGCCGCGGTTCGAGCCGATCGCGTACACCTCCTCGACCTCGCGGCCGCTGACCCAGCGGATGATGTCGAAGTCGTGGACGCCGCAGTCGCGGAACAACCCACCCGAGTGGGCCACGTACTCCGCCGGTGGGGGCGCCGGGTCGAACGTCGTCGCGCGCAGCGTGTGCAGCCAGCCCAGCTCGCCGGACGCGACCGCCGCCCGAGCTGCCGCGTAACCGGCGTCGAAGCGACGCTGGAAACCGATCTGGACCGGGACGTCCGACGTGCCGATCCGGTCGATCACCGCCAGGGTGCCCGGGATGTCCGCGGCCACCGGCTTCTCGCAGAACACCGGGATGCCCGCGTCGACCGCCGCGATGATCAGGCCGGGGTGCGCGTCGGTGGCCGCCGTGACGACCAAGCCGTCCAGCCCCGCGGCGAACAGCTCGTCGAGCGAAGCCGATTCGACACCGAGCTTCGCGGCGGCGGAAGCGGCGCGCGCGGTGTCGACGTCGGCCACGACGACCGACTCGACCTCCTCGAACCCCTTCAGCGTCTCCGCGTGCGCGGTGCCGATCCGGCCGGTGCCCGCCAGTCCCAACCTCATCGTGCAGCTCCTCCTGTCGCAGAAATCTCGGCAGTGGTCGCCCGGACCACCAGGGAAGGGTGCAGCAGGTGCCGGACCGGCTCCGTGCGTTCCCCGCGGACGCGCTCGATCAGCGCTTCGAAGGCCAGCCGGCCCATTTCGGTGCGCGGCTGGTCCACTGTGGTCAGTGAGAGGTGCCGCAGCGCGGCCAGCGACGTGTTGTCGTAGCCCACGACCGAGACGTCTTCCGGCACGCGCAACCCGGCTTCCTCCAGGGCCGAGATCGCCCCGACGGCGTTGAAGTCGTTGCCCGCCACCAAACCCGTGGGCAGATCGAGGCGCGAGTACGTCGCCAGCAGCTCGCGGACGGCCTTCTCGCCGCCGGTGTCGGTGTGCTCGCTGCGCACCACGATCGGCTCCAGCCCGTGGCCGCGCATCGCCGACTCGAAGCCGCGCCGCCGCTGGGCCGCCCCGGCCGCGCCGCCGCCGTCCAGGTGGGCGATGCGCCGGTGCCCCAGCCCGACGAGGTGGTCGACGGCCAGCGCCGAGCCCGCTTCGCCGTCGTCGTTCACCGTGTCCACTGTGGACGAGCGGATCGTCCGCGAGACCAGCACGACCGGGCACTGCTTGGCCGCGACCTGGATCGACGCCGCCGGAACGACCGGTGAAAGCAGGATGATCCCCGCCGGGCGGAAGGAAAGCAGGTTGTGCAGGGCGTTCCACTCGCGGGCAGGACTGCGGCCGCCCGTGTTGAGGATCAGGTCGAAGCCCGCGGCCTGCGCGGCCGCGTCCAGCCCCTCGACGACGTCGGCGAAGAACGCGTTGCGCAGGTCGTTCACCATCACGCCGAGCACCGTGGACGTGCGGCTGGCCAGCGACCGCGCCATCACGTGCGGCTGGTAGCCCAGCTCCTCGGCCGCGCGCAGGACCGCGGCGCGCCGGGCCTCGGAGACCTTCGGCGAATTGTTCATCACCAGGGAGACCAGTGCGCGGGAAACTCCCGCCCGCGCGGCGACGTCCTCCATCGTCGGACGCACGACCCCACCTCCCCTGATCTCGGAAAACTCGGCCTTGACTTTGCTGTGACCGACGCTACAAGATTGGAGCGCTCTAATCAATAGAGCGCTCCAACGGACCAACGGAGGCCCCTTGTGACAGCGACGATCCGCGTGGCCGCCGCCCCGATCTCCTGGGGCGTCTGCGAAGTACCGGGCTGGGGCCGGGTGCTCGACGCGGCGACCGTGCTCGGGGAGATGGCATCCCTCGGCGTGCGGGCCACCGAACTGGGCCCGCCCGGGTACCTCCCCCGCGACCCGGCCGAGCTGCGGACGCTGCTGGACGGGTACGGCCTCACGCTCGTCGGCGGCTTCCTCGCCGTCGTCCTCCACACCGACCAGGAGAACGCGCTCAAGGAAGCCGAGGAATCGGCCGCGCTCTTCGCCGCCTGCGGGGGTGACGTCCTCGTCCTCGCCGCCGCCACCGGCCTCGACGGTTACGACGACCGCCCGCAGCTCACCGACGCCGAGTGGGCGACGCTCGTCGACACCGCGGGCAAGATCCGCGACATCGCGGCCGGCCACGGGCTGCGCACGGTGCTGCACCCGCACGTCGGGACGCACGTCGAGCAGCAGGCCGAGGTCGAACGCTTCCTCGCCGGCTCCGATCTCGGCTTGTGCCTCGACACCGGGCACCTGATGATCGGCGGGACGGATCCGGTCGAGCTGGCGAAGCGGTACCCCGAACGGGTGGGGCACGTGCATCTCAAGGACGTCCGGGCCGACCTGGCGGCGGAGGTCCGCGCGGGGCGGCTCGGCTACACCGACGCGGTCGGGCGGGGCATCTACACCCCGCTCGGCGAGGGCGACGTGGACGTGGCGGCGATGGTGCGCTCCGTCCAGGCCGCCGGCTACGACGGCTGGTACGTCCTCGAACAGGACACCGCCCTCGGCGAGGAGAGCCCCGACGACCTACCCCGGCGGGACACCGAGCGCAGCCTGGCCCACCTCGCGAAGATCACCGACTCCCTCTGAAACCTGGTCCCAAAGGAGTGACTGTGTTCCCTCTCAAGAAGCTGGCCGGTGTGGCGGCGATCGCCGCCGCCGGGCTGGTCCTCGCCGCCTGCAGCGGCCCGACGGCCGACAACTCGAGCACCAGCGCCAGCGGCAGCTCGCCGGCCGCCGCGCCGAGCTCGGGCGGCCCGCTCAAGGTCGCCGTCGTCACCCACGGCAGCGCCGGTGACGCCTTCTGGAACGTCGTGAAGAACGGTGCCGAGCAGGCGGGCAAGGATCTCGGCGTCGGCGTCGACTACTTCTCCGACGGCGACCCGGGCAACCAGGCCCGGCTGATCGACAACGCCGTCGCGCAGAAGGTCGGCGGCCTGGTCGTCTCGATGGCGAACCCGCAGGCACTGCAGACGTCGATCCAGAACGCCGTCAAGGCCGGCATCCCGGTCATCACCATCAACTCCGGCGAGGACTTCAGTTCCCAGTTCGGCGCGATCGCGCACGTCGGCCAGAGCGAGGGCCTCGCGGGCCAGGGCGCCGGCCAACGGCTCAAGGCGGCAGGCAAGACCAAGCTGCTGTGCGTCATCCACGAAGCCGGCAACATCGGCCAGAACCAGCGTTGCGACGGCGCGAAGCAGACCTTCGGCAACGTCACCACGCTGCAGGTCGACATCTCCAACCCGACCGACGCGCAGGCCCGGATCCGCGGCGCCCTGCAGTCCGACCCCTCGATCGACGCCGTGCTGGCGCTGAACTCGCAGGTCGCCGCCCGCGCCGTCGCCGCCGCGAAGGAAGCGAGCTCCAAGGCCCAGGTCGCCACGTTCGACCTGAACGCCGACGTCGTCGCGGCCATCAAGGACGGCAGCATCCTCTTCGCCGTCGACCAGCAGCAGTACGAGCAGGGCTACCTGCCGATCGTGTTCCTCAAGCTGTACAAGGAAAACGGCAACACCATCGGCGGCGGCAAGCCCGTGCAGACCGGCCCCGGCTTCGTCGACAAGAGCAACATCGACACCGTGGCCCCGTACGCGCAGCGCGGCACGCGATGACCGCAGCGATCCAGGCACAGCCCGACGAGCGCGTCGCCAAGAAGGGGCTGATGGACCGCCTGGTCGTCCGCCCCGAAATCGGCGCGCTCCTCGGCGCGGTGCTGGTCTTCGTCTTCTTCTCCGTCGTCACCGGCCAGTTCCTCAGCCCGCTGGGCGTGGCGACCTGGCTCGACGACTCCTCGACGCTGGGCATCATGGCCGTCGTGGTCGCGCTGCTCATGGTCGGCGGCGAGTTCGACCTGTCGGCGGGCGTGCTGACGGCGTCGACGTCGCTGGTCACCGCGATCCTGGCGACGCAGGCGGGCTGGAACGTCTGGCTGGCGCTGCTGGCCTCGCTGGCCTTCGCGCTCGGCGTCGGCGCGTTCAACGGCTGGCTGGTCATGAAGACCGGGCTGCCCAGCTTCATCGTCACGCTGGGGTCGTTCCTGGCCCTGCAGGGGCTCAACCTCGGCGTGACGCGGCTGGTCACCAACACCGTCCAGGTCTCCGGCATGCGCTCGACCAGCGGCTACGAGTCGGCCGGCGCCCTGTTCGCCTCGACGTTCGACATCGGCGGCACGGAGTTCCAGTCCTCGATCGTCTGGTGGATCGTCGTGACGGCGATCGCCGCGTGGCTGCTCGTGCGCACCCGCTTCGGCAACTGGATCTTCGCGGTCGGCGGGTCGCAGGTGTCGGCCCGCTCGGTCGGCGTGCCCGTGGTGCGCACGAAGATCCTGCTGTTCATGGGCACCGCGCTCGGCGCGTGGCTGGTCGGCTCGATCAACATCCTGCGCTTCGCCAGCGTGCAGGCCAACCAGGGCATCGGGCTGGAGTTCCAGTACATCATCGCGGCGGTGATCGGCGGCTGCCTGCTCACCGGCGGGTTCGGCTCGGCGGTGGGCGCGGCGATCGGCGCGCTGATCTTCGGCATGGCGCGCCAGGGCATCGTGTTCGCGCAGTGGAACAGCGACTGGTTCATGCTGTTCCTCGGCGTCATGCTGCTGGCCGCGGTCCTGGTGAACAACGCCTTCCGGCGCCGCGCGGAGAGGGTACGCCGATGAGCTTGCTGGAAGTGAAGGACATCGGGAAGACGTACGGCAGCGTCATCGCGCTACGCGATGTGTCCACTGTGGTCAACGCCGGCGAGGTCACCTGCGTGCTCGGCGACAACGGCGCCGGGAAGTCCACGCTGATCAAGATCCTGGCCGGCGTGCACCAGCACGACCGCGGCGAGTTCCTCGTCGAGGGCGAGCCGGTCAGGTTCGCTTCGCCGCGCGAGGCCCTGGATCGCGGCATCGCGACCGTGTACCAGGACCTCGCCGTGGTGCCGCTGATGAGCGTCTGGCGCAACTTCTTCCTCGGCTCCGAGCCGACGACGGGGTTCGGGCCGTTCAAGATGCTCGACCGCAAGAAGGGCCGCGAGACGACGAAGAAGGCGTTGTCCGACATGGGCATCGACCTTCGCGACGTCGAGCAGCCGGTCGGGACGCTGTCCGGCGGTGAACGTCAGTGCGTCGCGATCGCCCGCGCGGTGTACTTCGGCGCGAAGGTGCTGATCCTCGACGAGCCGACGGCGGCACTCGGCGTCAAGCAGGCCGGGGTGGTGCTGAAGTACGTCGCCCAGGCCCGGGACCGCGGGCTCGGCGTCGTGCTGATCACGCACAACCCACACCACGCCTATCCGGTGGCCGACCGGTTCCTGCTGCTCAAGCGGGGTGCCGCGCTCGGGCACTACGAGAAGTCCGAGATCGACATCGGCGAGCTGACCCGGCAGATGGCGGGCGGGGCCGAACTGGAAGCCCTCGAACACGAGCTGCGGCAGGTGGAGAAGAAGTGAGTCCCGCCGACGCACTCTTTCCCGCGGAGGCGGCATGACCATTGAGGCACTGACGATCGGCCGGGTGGGGGTGGATCTGTACCCCGAGCAGAGCGGCGTGCCCCTGGCCGGGGTCAGCACGTTCGCCAAGTCGCTCGGCGGCACCGCGACCAACGTCGCGGTCGCCGCCGCGCGGCTCGGCCGGCGCACGGCGGTGCTCACCAAGGTCGGCCCGGACGGCTTCGGCGACTACGTCCGGCAGGCCCTCGACGGCTTCGGCGTCTCGCCGGAGTTCGTGGGCACCTCGCCGGACCTGCAGACACCGGTGGTGTTCTGCGAGCTGAACCCGCCCGCGGACCCGCCGCTGCTGTTCTACCGCTCCCCCATCGCCCCCGACCTCACGCTCACCGACGAAGACGTGCCGTGGGACGTCGTCGCATCGGTGCCGCTGCTGTGGGTCACCGGCACCGGCGTGTCCGTCGAACCGGCGCGGGCGACCCAGCGGAAGATCCTCGAGGCCCGCGGCCGGCGCGAGCACACCGTCCTGGACCTCGACTACCGGCCGATGTTCTGGCCATCGGTCGAGCAGGCCCGCGCCGAGATCGGCGGGATGCTCGACCACGTCACGGTCGCCGTCGGCAACCGCACGGAGGTGGAGGTCGCCGTCGGCACCGCGGACCCGGACACGGCCGCCGACCGGATGCTGGAGCGCGGGCTGCGCCTGGCGGTGATCAAGAAGGGCGCCGAAGGTGTGCTGGTGGCGACCCCGGACGGCCGCTGGACGGTGTCACCCCGGCGCGTCGAGGTCGTCTGCGGCCTCGGGGCGGGTGACGGCTTCGGCGGTGCCCTGATCCACGGTCTGCTGTCGGGCTGGGACCCGGTCCGCATCGCGGAGTACGCGAACGCCGCGGGCGCGCTCGTCGCGTCCCGGCTGGCCTGCGCCGACGCGATGCCGACCGCGGGGGAGATCGAGGAGCTGCTGTGATCCTCACGGACGAACGCTGGCAGAAGCTCCTGGCGGTCCGCGCCACGAACCCGGGTGCGGTCCGGCAGGCGTACGCGACCCGCAAACGGCGTCCGCAGCTGCTGTCCGACCAGGGCACGCTGTTCCTGATCGCCGCCGACCACGGTGCCGGCGACGACCGGCGGGCGCTGCTGGAGCGACTGCTCGTCGCGCTGGCGGACCCGGCCGTCGACGGCGTCATCGGCACCCCGGACATCGTCGAGGAACTGCTCCTGCTCGGCGCGCTGCACGACAAGGTCGTCTTCGGGTCGATGAACCCCGGCGACGGGTTCACCGGCTACGACGCCCGCACGCTGGTCGACTGCGGCCTCGACGGCGGCAAGCTGCGCCTGGCCGGCGCCGCCCCCAACCTGCAGGCCTGCGCCGACGCCGTCACCGAGCTGGCCGCGTACGGCCTGGTCGCCATGATCGAGCTGCCGGAGGCCCCGGCGCGGGCGGTCACCGTCGCGGCCGGCCTCGGGACGACGTCGGCGCACACCTGGCTGAAGCTGCCGTCCACCATTTCCGCCGCCGTCCTGGGCGCCACGACGCTGCCGGTGGTGCTCGACGGCGTGCCACCGGACCGGATGCTGTCGCACCCGGTCGTCCGCGGCCTGGTCATGGGCCCCACCCAGCTCGGCGGAAATGCCGAGGCTGCCGTCGAAGCCGCCGCGAAGATACTGGAGGCCGCGAAGTGAGCAAGCTGCACCGTCCACTCGGGACACTGTCCGACGACGCCGACCCGGTCCGGCTGACCCCGGACACCGCGGGCTGGCGGTACTCCGGGCTGCGGGTGCTGTCCCTGGCTCCCGGCGAGACGCGGATCCTGCACACCGGCGAGTTCGAGGCGTTCGTGCTGCCCCTGGCCGGTTCCGCGACCGTCCGGGTCGACGGCGAGGTCTTCGCACTCCGCGGCCGCGACTCGGTCTTCACGCGGGTGACGGACTTCGCGTACGTGCCTCGGGAGGCCGAAGTCGAGTTGTCGACAACGGACGGCCTCGAGGTCGCGCTGCCGATGGCGCGCTGCACCCGGCGTCTCGACCCCAAGTACGGACCGGCGGAGAACGTGCCGGTCGAGGTGCGCGGCGCCGGCCAGGCCACGCGGCAGGTGACCAACTTCGGCGTGCCCGGCGTGTGGGACCACGCCGACAAGCTCAACGCGTGCGAGCTGATCACCCCGGGCGGCAACTGGTCGTCCTACCCGCCGCACAAGCACGACGAAGCGACCGAGTGCGAGGTCGTCAACGAGGAGATCTACTACTTCCGCATCGCCGGCCGCGACGGCGTGACGCCGTCCCGCGAGGGCTTCGGCCTGCACCGGACGTACACGAGCGACGGCGAGCTGGACGAGGACGTCGCCGTGCGCGACCACGACGTCTTCCTCATCCCGCGCGGCTACCACGGGCCGTGCGTGGCCGCGCCGGGCTACCCGATGTACTACCTGAACGTCCTGGCCGGACCGGCCGACGAGCGGTCCATGGCGTTCTGCGACGACCCGGCGCACGGCTGGGTCCGCGACACGTGGGCAACGCAGGAACTCGACCCGCGGTGTCCGGTCACGAGTCACGAAGGGCGTATTCAGTGAAGCTGACGACGGCTCAGGCGCTGGTCCGCTGGATCCTCGCCCAGCGCTCGGAAACCCTCGACGGCCGCGAAGTCCCGCTGTTCCCCGGCGTGTTCGCGATCTTCGGGCACGGCAACGTCCTCGGTCTCGGCACCGCGCTGGAAGAACACCGCGGCGACATCCCGGTGTGGCGCGGGCACACCGAGCAGGGCATGGCGCTGGCCGCGGTCGGGTACGCGAAGGCCACGCACCGGCGGCAGGTCGGCGTCGTGACGTCGTCGATCGGGCCGGGCGCGCTGAACATGGTCACCGCGGCCGGCGTCGCCCACGCGAACCGGCTGCCGGTGCTGCTGCTGCCGGGCGACACGTTCACCAACCGGGCGCCGGACCCGGTGCTGCAGCAGATCGAGCCGTTCGGCGACGCGACCGCGACGGTCAACGACGCCTTCCGCGCGGTCTCGCGTTACTTCGACCGGATCACCAGGCCCGAACAGCTGATCTCGACGCTGCCGCAGGTCGCGCGGGTGCTCACGGACCCGGCCGACGCCGGGCCGGTGACCCTCGCGCTGCCGCAGGACGTCCAGGCGGAGACGTACGACTTCCCGGAGGCGCTGTTCGAGCCGGTGACGCACCGGCCGCCGCGCCCACGCCCGGACCGCCGGTCGGTCACCGAGGCGGCCGGGGTGCTGCGTGCGGCGAAGCGGCCGCTGCTGGTGCTCGGCGGCGGCGTCCGGTACTCGGGCGCCGGAAAGCGCGCGCTGGAGTTCGCGGAACGACACGGAATCCCGCTCGTGGAGACGACGGCGGGCCGCACGCTGGTGCCGCACGAACACCCGCTGCACGCCGGGCCGCTGGGCATCGCCGGTTCGACGTCGGCGAACGTCGTCGCGGCGGCCGCGGACGTCGTGTTCGCGGTCGGGACGCGGCTGCAGGACTTCACGACGGCGTCCTGGACGGTCTTCTCCCCCGACGTCCGGCTGGTGTCGCTCAACGCGGCCCGGTTCGACGCGGTCAAGCACGGCGCGCTCTCGGTGGTCGGGGACGCCGACGCGGGGCTGGCTGATCTCGCCGCCCAGCTGGAGAGCTGGCGGGTCGACACGGACTGGACGTCACGCGCCGCGGCCGAGCGGGCTTCCTGGGACGCGCACATCGACTCGCTGCGTTCGCCGGCGGCGGAGGTTCCTTCCTACGCGCAGGTCGTCGGGGTGGTCAACGACCTTTCCGCCGCCGACGACTACGTGATGACGGCGTCGGGCGGACTGCCGGGTGAGCTGATCGGCGGCTGGCGTGGGTCCGGTTCGGTCTCGATGGACGTCGAGTACGGGTTTTCCTGCATGGGGTACGAGCTGTCCGGCGCGTGGGGCGCCGCGATCGCCCACCCGGGCCTGGTCACGACGCTGCTGGGCGACGGCTCGTACCTGATGCTGAACTCGGAGCTGTTCTCGGCCGCGTTCGCCGGTCACCCGTTCGTCGCCGTGGTCTGCGACAACGACGGGTACGCCGTCATCGCGCGACTGCAGGAAGGCCAGGGCGGGAAGCCGTTCAACAACTTCTACGCCGACTGCACGACTTCGCACGCTTCGCCGCCGCGGGTCGACTTCGCGCGCCACGCGGAGTCACTGGGCTGCGTGGTGTTCACCGCGTCCACTGTGGACTCTCTGCGTGCGGCGTACGCGTCGGCTCGCGAAGCCGCTGTCTCGGAGCAGCGTCCGGCAGTGGTCGTGGTGAAGACGCAGCCGTCGAGCTGGACCGAGGCCGGGGCGTGGTGGGAGGTCGGTGTGCCCGAGCACCTGTCCGGGCGCGACGGCTACGAGCGCGGGAAGGGCGGCCAGGTGCGTTACCTCGGGTCCTGAGTGACGGCCGGCGACGCCGCCCCGGCCACCACCTGCCGGGGCGCGCCGGAGCCGTCCGCCGCGACGGCCCAGACGGCGTTCTCCAGCCCGTACAGGATGGTCCGGTCGTCCTGCCAGAGGGCCTGGTCGTCGACGCTGCGGGTCTCGGCTGGTTCGGTCTCCTTCAGCGTCCCGAGGTCCAGCACGGACAGCCGCCAGACGCCGTCGGCGACCTTCTTCTTGAAGGCGACCCGCTTGCCGTCCGGGGACAGCGACGGGCATTCGACGTTCTCGCGGAGGGTCCTGCCCCGGTAGCGGCCGTAGTCGGCCTCGACGAGGTACGTCTTGCCCTTGCTGCCGAGGGTGGCGTAGAAGCGGTTGCCGTCGGGGGCGAAGGTGATGCCCCAGTAGTTGACGTCGTGCGCGAAGTACCGCTTGCCCTCGACGAACACCGGAAGTTCTTCGATCGTCTTGACCAGCCGTCCGGTCTCGACCTCGTAGAGCCCGGCGCGGGTCGAGAAACCGGTCTGCGCGTACGAGTCACCCGTGACGAACAGCGTCCAGTAGACGCGCTTGCCGTCCGGGGAGACGCGTGCGCGGCTCGGCGTGCCAGGCAGGGTTTCGGTGTGGCGGACGGCGAGGTGGTCGTCGAGGACGAGGACGTCGGTGATCGCCGGGAGCGTGCCGGGCCGGACCGCCAGGCACACCGCCGTCTGCTTCGCCACCGCGAACCGGTCGCACTTCAGGCCGCTGAGCTGCGGTTTCCGGTCAGCCAGGCCGAGCGGGACGGCGCCGACGCGGCCGGTGGCGGTGTCGCGGAACAGCAGCTGTCCCGGGGCGAGGGTGACCGCGGCGGCGGGTTCGGCGTCCGCCGTGCCGTGGCGGGCACTGACCGTGTAGGTGACGGCGGCGGCGACCAGGAGGGCCGTGCCGGTGAGGGCGAGGACGAGTTTCTTCACGGGCGCACCGGTTTCGCGAAGGCGGCGGCGAGGGCGACGACGGCCAGGCAGGCCGCGGCGACGAGCACCGCGGGCCGCAGGTCCCACAGCGTCCACGCCAGTCCGAAGAGGACGGAGGAGAGCATCCGGGCCACGGCCTGGCCCGTCTGCACCACGGCCAGCCCGGTGGCGCGCAGGCCGGCCGGGACGATCGGGCCGGCGGCGGCCATCAGGACGCCGTCGGTGGCCGCGTAGAACACACCGTGCAGGCCGAGGGCGACCACGGCGAGCCAGAGCCCGGCCTGCGGGCCGCAGAGCAGCACCAGGGCCAGGCACAGCGCCGCGTGGCCGCCGAGGAACACCGGCCAGCGGCCGACGCGGTCGGCGAGCTTGCCGAGCGGCACGGCGAGCAGCAGGTAGACCCCGGCGGTGCCGAGCGGCAGCAGCGGGAAGTACGTCGCCGCGATCTCCCAGCGCCGCTGCAGGACGAGGTAGACGAACGAGTCGCCGACCGTCACCAGGCCGAGCAGGGCCGCCCAGAGCGTCACGCGCCGGAAGTCCCGCTGCTTCAGCAGGCCGAGCGCGGCTCGGGCGGACACCGCCGCGCGGTCGACGCCGCCGGGCCGGTCGCGGACGAACAGGGTGAGCAGCAGCACGGCGATGGCGGCGACGCAGAAGCTGGTGACGAACACGCTGTCGTAGCTGCCGAAGCTCAGCGCGAGCACCGCCATGGCGACCAGCGGGCCGAGGAAGGCGCCGACGGTGTCCATGGCCCGGTGCACCCCGAACGACCGGCCGAGGGTGGCCGGCTCGCTGCTCAGCGAGATGAGCGCGTCACGCGGGCCGGTGCGCAGCCCTTTGCCGGTGCGGTCGGCGGCGAGGACCAGGCCGATGGCCGCGACCGAGGAACCGGCCGCGACCAGGCCGAGCTTGCACACCGCGGACAAGCCGTACCCGAACCCGGCGACGGCCTTGAGCCGCCGCCACCGGTCGGCGAGGTGCCCGCCGAGTACCCGCACGACCGCGGTGGCGCCGGCGTAGAGGCCGTCGAGCAGCCCGAACTGCAGCGGGTTGAGGCCGAGGCCGAGCACCAGGTAGAGCGGGAGGACGGCGGTGACCATCTCCGACGAGATGTCGGTGACGAGGCTGACCATGCCGAGCGCCACCACGTTGGCGGACACCCGCTTGAGTGCCGGCTTGCGGTCGGTGCCCGATGCCAGGTCCGAGGTACGGCTTGCCGCGATGTACATGGCCGCGCCTACTGGTGGCAGGTGTAGGTCGGGCTGCTGTCGAGGACCTTGCTGTCGACGCCGATCAGCTGCGTCTGGAACGACGTGTCCGTCATCGACAGCTTCAGGACGCCGTAGGTCTTCAGCAGCTTGGCCGTGGTCGGGTGCGCCGGGCTGAGGTCGTACAGGCCGGCGCCGCCGGACCCGCCGACGATCTCGACCGGGCCGTTCGGGTCGGCCTTGCCGTCGGCGTTCTGCGGGACGAACCGCTCGTAGTTGTGGTCGTGGCCGTTGAGGACGAGGTCGACCTTGTTGGCGACCAGCAGGTTCCACAGCTCGGCGCTGTCCGGGTTGTCGCCGTGGTCACCGGAGCTCCACCGCGGGTGGTGGTAGTACGCGGCGACGCAGCCCTTGGTGTTGCCGGCCAGGTCCTGCTTCAGCCACTCCAGCTGCTCGCTCGGGCCGAATTCGTGGGTGGCGAAGTCGTTGGAGTCCAGGGCGATGAAGTGCCAGTTGCCCATTTCCCAGCTGTAGTAGCGCTTGCCCTGCGGCTTGGCGATGGCGCCGAAGTAGTCGTCGTAGCCCTTGTACGGCGTGTTGTCGTAGGTCTCGTGGTTGCCGGGGATCGGCTTGGTCTTGCTCTTGAACCTGCCCCACGTCGTGTCGTAGTAGGACCTGAAGTCCGAGAGGTGGGCGTCGTCGTACTGGTTGTCGCCCATGGTGATCACGGCCGCGGGGTTCATGTTCTCGACGAGCTTCGCGGTCTTGGGGTGGACGCAGCTGGAGCTGCTCGCGGTGCACCGCTCGGCGATGTCGCCGGCCGCGGCGAGGACGAAGCCGGCGCTCCCGGCCGCGGTCCTGACCGTGATCGGGGTGCTCGCGGGCGAGGCGTTCCCCGCGGCGTCACGCGCGCGGACCGCGTAGGTGTAGCTCGTGTCCGGGGTGAGCCCGGTGTCGGTGTACGACGTCGTCGCGCTGGTGGCGACGGCGGTACCGTTGCGGAGGATGTCGTACCCGGTGACGCCGACGTTGTCGGTGGCGGCACCCCAGGTCAGCGGGACGCTCGTGGCGGTCGCCGTGCCCGCGGCGAGGCCGGCCGGGGTGGTCGGGGCCTGGGTGTCGCCGGAGGTGTCCGTGGTGCCGAAGACCTGCATCTCCCAGAAGGAGTAGCCGTAGCTGGTGCCGCGGGCGAGGCCGACGAAGCGCACGAAGCGGCCGCGGGCGCTGAGGCCGCCGAGGTCGTCGATCTTGCCGTCGCCGGTGTCGACGGTGGCGGCCGTGGTGAACGTCGTGCCGTCGTCGGAGACCTCGATGCGGTACTTCTTCGCGTACGCGGCTTCCCAGTTGAGGAGGACGCGGTGAATGGTCGCGGACTGGCCGAGGTCGATCCGCAGCCACTGCGGGTCGGAGCCTTCGGCGCTGGCCCAGCGGGTGGTGGTGCTGCCGTCGACGGCCTTGGCGCCGGTGTACGACGAGCCTTCGATCGTCGAGGTGGCAACGGGCTTTCCCTGCGACAGCAGGACATCGGCGGCCTCTGCGGTGGCGGTCGCGCCGATCGCGGAGGGCAACAGCACCACGGCGGCGAGCACCGGGGTGAGACGGGCAAAAGGACGTAGTCGGGTCGACGGCACGTCGCGCTCCTTACGGGCCTGGCGGTGGCTGGTGGGCTGCGGCGTCGGGAGTGAACTGTTAGGAAAGTTTCCTAACTATCGTCCGGACTGTAACGAGAGGACGATCCGGCTGACAAGACTTGTCTTGCCCTTGAATCGGTCAAGAGGGTGACTTTTTCACGATTTCCACTGCTCAGGGCGTGCGCCGGTGAGCGGCACACTGCCCCGCGCCCCGGGACTCGCTCAGGCAGGCTTGGGTGACGCCCGCAGACCTTCGAAAACGGCGGCGATCAACCGTCGCCCCTGGGCCGCGCCCTCGTCGTTGTTCGCAACGCGCCACAGGAAGCTCATGAGCATGATGACGTCGGCGGGGTCGTGGCCGGGCGCGATGCTGCCTTCGGCCACACAGGCGTCGACGAGCTTCTTCACGGCAGCGGTGACCGGCGCCCAGGAAGCGCTGATCAGCTCCTGGGCCGCGGCGCTGTGCAGGGCGTCGCCGAGCCCGTGCTTGATGCGGATGTAGGCCGACAGCGTCTCGAACCACTCGATGAACGCGGCCTTCGCGGAGGAGTGGCGGGCGAGCACGTCGTCGGCGGTGGTGGTCAGGCGCTCGATGTCGTGCCGGTAGGCGCCGAGGATCAGGTCTTCGCGGGTCGGGAAGTGGCGGTAGAGGGTCCCGGCGCCGACGCCGGCGCGCTTGGCGACCTCGCTCAGCGGCACCAGGGGGTTCTTCGCGAACAGCTCGTGGGCCGCCTCGATGATCGCGACCCGGTTGCGCGCGGCGGCCTTGCGCTGGGTGCCGTACGTCCCGTCGGTCATGCCCCGATCATGCCGCATCGTTGACATGCGGAGAATCCTCCGCTAGTTTCGGCAGCACATCCGGAGAATTCTCCGCAAGTCAGGAGCCCCCATGCGTTACGTGAAGCTCGGCACCACCGGCCTGGACGTCTCGCCCGTCGCGATCGGCGCGATGAGCTACGGCGAGCCCGACCGCGGCCACCCCGTCTGGTCACTCGGCGAGGACGAGGCGCGGCCGCTGATCAGGCACGCCCTGGAAGCGGGCATCAATTTCTTCGACACCGCGAACATGTACTCGAACGGGTCCAGCGAGGAGATCCTGGGCCGCGCGCTCAAGGACTTCGCCGACCGCGACGACGTCGTGATCGCCACCAAACTGCGCCACCCGATGCGGCCCGGCCCGAACGGGAAAGGGTTGTCCCGCAAGGCGATCATGACCGAGATCGACCATTCCCTGCGGCGGCTGGGCACCGATTACGTCGACCTGTACCAGGTCCACCGCAACGACCACTCGACCCCACTGGAAGAGACGCTCGAAGCGCTCAGCGACCTCGTGAAGGCCGGCAAGGTGCGGTACCTCGGCGCGTCGTCGATGTTCGCATGGGAGTTCGCCAAGGCCCTGCACCTGCAGAAGCAGCACGGCTGGGCGCGGTTCGTGTCCATGCAGGACCACTACAACCTGCTGGCCCGCGAGGAAGAACGCGAGATGATCCCGCTGTGCCTGGACGAAGGTGTCGGCACGATCGTCTGGAGCCCGCTGGCCCGCGGCCGGCTCGCCCGCGCCTGGGACGACGCGAAGTCGACCGCCCGGTCCGGCACTGACGGCGGCTACGCGGACCTGCTGTACTCACCCGCGGAAGAGGCGTCGAACCGCGCGATCGTGGACGCGGTCGGGAAGGTGGCGGCAGCCCACGGCGTGAGCCGCGCGGCCATCGCCCTGGCCTGGCTGCACCGGCAGCCGGTCGTCACCGCGCCGCTGGTCGGCGCCGGTTCGATCGAGCAGATCGACGATGCCGTGGCGTCGCTGGACGTCGAACTGTCCGATGAGGACGTTCGCGTTCTCACGGCGCCGTACACGCCGCGGTACGACTGGCAGGGCGTCTCGGACGAAGCCACGATGGCGGCGATCCGCGCGCGGGTGCCGGGGATGGCACTTGCGTGATTCACCTTGCGAGGCAACGGAAACCGGCTTTCACCCGATTCAGCGATGGCATTCGCACAGATGTTCGGTAGCGTGGGTGTCATGACTCCCGTGCCCCACGCCGGCACTGTCCGGCGAAGACCTTCATCCCAGCAGTTTCCGGATCTCCGCCACCGCGGCCCGGCCCGCCCGGTTGGCTCCGACCGTGCTCGCCGACGGCCCGTACCCGACGAGGTGCAGGCGCGGTTCGAGCACCACCCGGGTGCCGTCCATGCGGATGCCACCGCCGGGTTCGCGCACGTGCAGCGGCGCGAGGTGGTCGATCGCCGCGCGGAACCCTGTAGCCCAAAGGATCACGTCGGCGTCGAAGCGCTCTCCGTCAGGCCAGGCAACGCCTCCGGGCGTGATGCGGTGGAACATCGGCCGCCGGTCGAGGATGCCGGCGGCGCGGGCGGCGCGCACTTCCGGCGTCACGGCCAGATCGGTCACGCTGACCACGCTTTCGGGCGGCAGCCCGGCACGCACCCGCTCGTCGACCTTGGCGACGGCGCTGCGGCCCCAGTTCTCGCTGAAGGGCTCGTCCCGCCACACCGGCGGCCGGCGGGTCACCCACGCCGTCGCGCGGGCGAGCGGGGCGAACTCCATGAGCAGCTGCACGGCCGACGCACCGCCGCCGACCACGACCACGCGCAGGCCGCGGAAGTCCTCCGGCCCGGCGTAGTCGGCGGTGTGCAGCTGGCGGCCGGCGAAGGTCTCCTGACCGGGGTAGCGCGGCCAGAAAGGCCGGTCCCAGGTCCCGGTCGCGCTGATGACGGCCCGCGCGGCCCACGACTCCGCGGGGCTCGAAACCACCAGCCGCTCGCCCGCCCGCGTCACCGAACGGACGTCGACGGGCCGGAGCACCGGGAGGTCGTAAACGCTTTCGAAGCGCGCGAAGTACTCGGAAACCACTTCGGAGGCGGGCCGCGTCACGTCCGGCGTCCCGAACGCCATGCCGGGCAGGTCGTGGATGCCGTGCACCTTCCCGAGCACCAGCGACGGCCACCGGTACTGCCAGGCACCACCGGCCCGCTTGCCGTGATCGAGCACGACGAACCCGCTCCGGTTGGCGAACCCGGCCCGCCGCAGGTGGTAGGCGGCGGACAAGCCCGCCTGCCCGGCCCCGATCACCACCACGTCCGTCTCGTGATCCGCGCCGTTCATATGAGGTGCAACGGCAGGCGCGGCGGGGTATTTCGCGCGGTGCGTCACAGCGGCCCACGTCCGGCGACCTACCGCGACGCCACACGTCACCACCGCCGCCCGGCGCGCCTCTCAGTCCGGCCACTCCCCTACACCGCTACCCGGTTAGGACTGGCCTCACGGCCCGGCACAACCCCGCATCACCACAGTCGCCCCGCGCGCCTCTCGATCCGGCCACTCCCCTACACCGCAACCCGGTTACGGCCGGCCTCCTTGGCCCGGTACAGCGCCGCGTCGGCGGTGCGGAGGACGTCGTCGAGGGCGGGGCCGGCGTCCGGGTGACGCGCGACGCCGATCGACACCGAGAGGCCGCTCACGCGGACCGTGCCGCTGCCCGTCGAGATCACGACGTTCAGCTCGCCCACCGCCACCCGCACCCGCTCGGCGATGGCGAGCACGTCCGCGCGGCCGATGCCCGGCAGCAACACGACGAACTCCTCACCGCCGAACCGGCCCACCGTGTCGCCCTGGCGCACCGCGCCGGAGATCGCCACCGCGACGGCCGCCAGCACGTCGTCACCGGTCAGGTGGCCGTAGGTGTCGTTGATCCGCTTGAAGTGGTCGAGGTCGATCATCAGCACCGCGAAGCCGGCGCCGGGGCCGCGGCGCTGGACGCGGGCGTGCTCGCGCACCGCGGATTCGTGCCAGCCCGCGGTGTTGAGCAGCCCGGTCTTCTCGTCGGTGACGGCCGCGACCTGCAGCTGCTGCTTCAACAGCAGGTAGCGGTGCAGCAGCAACAGCGGTGCGACGACGAACACCACCAGCACCGGCTGTTCGACCAAGGCGAGGGCGGCGAGCCCGCCGAGGCAGAGGGTGGCCAGCTCGAACGCGTTGTCCTCCCACGTCCCGATCAGGTCGGCCGCCGAGCGTTGGCTGGTGTACAGGTAGATCCCGGCCGCCACCAGGCCGACGTTCACCAGCTCGAACACGGCGGCCGCCAGGCAGAGCGCGAACAACCCGCGCGGCGTCTGCAACGGCGTCCCGTGCAGGCCGAGGACAGCGAGAACGGAGGAAGCAGCGAAGCAGGAGAGCATCGCCCAGGCCGTGCTCGCGACGAAACGGTGCGCGGGCCGCGTACGGACCTGCCGCCACACGCGCACCCACAGGTGCGTGTAGAGCACGACGGCGAGCAGAGCCACCCAAGCCGGCGGCAGCAGCACGACACCGGCGAGGTACCACACGGAGGTGACGTTGATGTGCGTCTGCCCGCTCATCCACCGGCGCAGCCGCTCGATCCGGCGCGACATCTCGGCCTGAGCCACCCCGAGGGCAACCAGCGCGGCAAACCACCCCGGCCGCACGGGCCCGCCGAACCCGGTGGCGAGCGCGGTCCCGGTCGCGACGACGGCGAGCAGCTCGCAGCCGAGGGCATAGGCGATCCAGCGCGTCTTCGCCCCACCCCACATCGCCCATCGTGCAGGCCAGCCCGCCCAGGTGAAAAGCGCATCCCGGCGCACGGCGGCCTGGGCTCTCAAGAGCCGAGGCCACAGACGTGACGAACCGGCATTCCGACGTACCCCTTGCGCAAAGTTCGGCCGACCAGGTAGCCCAGCGTAGCCGTTCCAACGAGCCGCGTCGCCAGTCCGGGGGAATTGCGGGCAAGCCTCCTGCTCGAAGACCCGCGCAGGGTAGATCAACGCCGCTCAGCAACGCACGGGGAGGATCACGAACGAACCCACAGCTCGCGCCGACGCACACGCACAGGACCGGCGATCGCCACCTACCGGCGACCACCGCGACCCATCAGCGGAACATGCGCCGGACCGCTCATCCACGCAGCTCAGCAATCGCCGGCCGGCCAAGCGGGCCGGGACCGCTCACGCGCGCGAGGCGCGGACGGCCACCACCATGCCGATACACCTCCGCCCTCGCCGCCGATCACCGGCCGAGCACGCGGCCGATCCGCTCACGTGCGTAGCGCACGTCCGCCACCCCACCGGCGCAAGCTCAGCGACTCACCAGCCGATCACGCCGACCCGCCTCGCTCACTTGCGCAAAGCCCGCACGATCGCCACCACACCGGCGACCGCCGCGACCACCGCCAGTACCGGGGCCACCCGCTTGAGCACCGACTTGCCCGCGTAGTCGAGCAGGTCGATCGCCTCCGTCTCCGGGGGTGCCGGGACGCTGTGCAACGCCGGGCGGTCCGCCTGCTTGGGCTTCGGGTCCGTGTTGATCTCCGCCGTCGTCGGGGCCGGCTTGAGGGCCGGCTGGGGCTTGGCCACCGGCTCGGAGGTGGCCGTCGGCTCGGCCGGTGGTGCTTCCTGGTCCGGGGCCGGCTTGGCTGCCGGCTCCGCCACCGGTGCCGCGGCTGCCTTCGCGGGCTTCCCCTCGGCCGGGGCGTCCGCGGCCGGGGCGGTCGGCGCAGCAGCCGCCCCTTCCGCCGGGGCCAGCTTGCCCGACAGGCAGCCCGCGAACGTGTCGAGGATCTTGCCGCCCACCTCGCTGATCAACCCTCGGCCGAACTGGGCCGGCTTGCCCGTGATCGCCAGGTCGGTCGCCACCGATCCGTGGGTTCCGGCGTCGGTCTCCGTCAACGTCAAGGTCACCGTTGCGGCCGCCGTGCCCGCTCCGCGCGAATCCTTGCCCGATGCCTTGATCGTCACCTTGCGGGCGGCTTCGTCCTTCTCGAGGAACTCACCATTTCCTTTGTACAGCAACGAAATCGGCCCCAGCTTGACCTTCACCGTCCCGCTGAACCTGTCCCCCTCGACCTTGGTCAGCGTGGCGCCCGGCATGCAGGGGGCGACGCGCTCGGGGTCGACGACCGCCTGCCAGACCTCGCCGATCGGAGCCGGGACGGTGAATTCGTGGTCGAGCCGCACGGGCCGACCTCCTTCCTGAAGACGGACGGGTCCGGTCCCCACCCTAGCCGCCGCGGCAGCGGCGGCCAGGGTGTCGAACCGTGCTTCAGGCCCCGGCCGCCGCCGCGATCGCGCGGCCCGTCAGCACCTTCGCGAGGTGACGGCGGTATTCGACGTCGGCGTTGCCGTCGACCGGCGGATTCGTTCCCTCCGCGGCGTGCGATGCCGCCGCGGCGATCGCGTCCGCCGAGGCCTGGACGCCGACCAGGGCCGCCTCCACGCCGGGGGCGCGGACCGGTGTCGCGCCCATGTTCGTCAGCGCCACGCGGGCTTCCTCGATGACGCCCGCTTCCGTACGCACCGTGACCGCGACCGCGACCATCGACCACGCCTGGGCGACGCGGTTGAACTTCTCGTAGTGCGCCCGCCACCCCGTGTGCTTGGGGACGCGGACCTCGACCAGCAGCTCGTCCGGCGCCAATGCTGTGGTGAACAGGTCGCGGAAGAAGTCCGCGGCCGGCACCGTCCGGCGTCCCGACGGCCCGGCGACCACCAGCGACGCGTCCAGCGCGAGCACCGGCGCCAGCAGGTCGCCGGCCGGGTCGGCGTGGGCGATCGCGCCGCCGAGCGTGCCGCGGTGGCGGATCTGGGGGTCGGCCACCGTGTCCGTCGCCTCTTTCAGCAACGCCGCGTGCGAAGCCACCAACGCGTCCCGCTGGACGTCGTAGTGCGTCGTCATCGCGCCGATCACCAGGGAGTCGCCCTCTTCGCGGACGCCGCGAAGCTCCGGGATCCGCCCGAGGTCGATCAACGTCGTCGGTGCCGCGAGGCGCATCCGCAGCACCGGCAGCAGGCTCTGCCCGCCGGCCAGCACCTTGGCGTCCTCGCCCGCCGCCGCCAGCGCCTGGACCGCTTCGTCCACTGTGGACGGACGGACGTAGTCGAAGGGAGCCGGGATCACTGCGCACCTCCGGTGGCGTCGATCGAACCGAGTCCACCGCCGGCTTCGTCGCGGCCGGGGCCGCCCGCGTCGGTGGTGCCGTGCTGGATGGCGTGCCACACCCGCATCGGCGTCAGCGGCATCTCGATGTCGTTCACGCCGAAGTGGCGCACCGCGTCGATCACCGCGTTGACCACGGCCGGGGTCGAGGCGATCGTGCCCGCCTCGCCGACGCCCTTGGCGCCCAGCGGGTTCGTCGTCGACGGCGTTTCCGTGCGGTCGGTGGTGAACGACGGCAGGTCGGCCGCCGACGGCAGCAGGTAGTCGGCGAACGTGCCGGTGGTGAGCGTGCCGCTCTCGTCGTGCTCGGTGCCCTCGAACAGCGCTTGCGCGATGCCCTGCGCGAGCCCGCCGTGCACCTGGCCCTCGACGATCAGCGGGTTCACCGCGACACCGACGTCGTCGACGCAGACGTACGAGCGCAGCTTGATCCGGCCCGTCTCGGTGTCCACCTCGGCGGCGCACAGGTGCGTGCCGTGCGGGAACGAGAAGTTCTCCGGGTCGAACGTCGCGTCCGAGTCGAGCGACGGCTCGATGCCGTCGGGCAGGTTGTGCGCGAAGAACGTCGCCAGCGCGACGTCGCCCATGGTCGTGGACGTGTCGGTGCCCTTCACGGTGAACTTGCCGCCGGTGAACTCGAGGTCGTCCTCGGCACATTCGAGCAGGTGGGCCGCGATCGGCTTGGCCTTCGCGACCACCTTCTCCGCCGCCTTGACGATGGCGATGCCGCCGACGACCAGCGAGCGCGAGCCGTAGGTGTCCAGGCCCTTGTGCGAGGACTGCGTGTCGCCGTGCAGGATCTCGACGTCCTCGAACGCCACGCCCAGCTGGTCGGCGACGATCTGGCTCCACGCCGTCTCGTGGCCCTGGCCGTGCGCGGACGCGCCCGTGGTGACCTCGACCTTGCCGGTCGGGAGCATCCGGATCGACGCGTACTCCCAGCCGCCGGCGCCGTAGGCCAGCGAGCCGAGCACCCGCGACGGCGCGAGCCCGCACATCTCGGTGAACGTCGAGATGCCGATGCCGAGCTGGACCTTGTCCTTGGCCACGCGGCGCTTCTCCTGCTCGGCGCGCAGGCCGTCGTAGTCGAACAGCTGCTTGGCCTTCTCGGTGGCGGCTTCGTAGTTGCCCGAGTCGTAGGTCAGCCCGCACACCGTGGTGAACGGGAACTCCTCGTGCTTGATCCAGTTCTTCTCGCGCAGTTCCAGCGGGTCCATGCCGAGCTCGGCGGCGAGCTCGTCCATGATCCGCTCGATCGCGAACGTCGCCTCCGGGCGGCCGGCGCCGCGGTAGGCGTCGGTCAGCGTCGTCGTCGTGTACACGTTGGTGCACGCGAAGTGGTACGCCGGGATCTTGTAGATCGCGTTGAACATGAACGCGCCGAGGATCGGCACGCCGGGGCCGACCAGGCCGTTGTACGCGCCGAGGTTGGCGAGCAGCTCGGCCTTGAGCCCGGTGATCCGGCCGTCGCGGGTGGCCGAGATCGTGATGTCCTGGATCTGGTCGCGGCCATGGTGCGCGGCGAGCATCGTCTCCGACCGCGTCTCGTTCCACTTGACCGGCTTGCCGAGCTTCCGCGCGATCAGCAGCGCCATCATCTCTTCCGGCAGGACGCCGATCTTGCCGCCGAAGCCACCGCCGACGTCCGGGGCGATCACGCGCAGCTTGTGCTCGGGGATGCCGAGCGTCAGCGCCGACATCACGCGCAGGATGTGCGGGATCTGCGTGGCCGACCACACGGTGATCTGCGCGCCAGTCGGGTCGACGACGCAGGCGCGCGGCTCCATGAAGGCCGGGACCAGGCGCTGCTGGCGGAAGCGGCGCTTGAGCACGACCTCCGACGAGCTGATCGCGTCCTCGACGTTGCCGCCGGTGCCCGCCTCGGCGGAGTCGAACTTCCAGACGGCGTTCGTGTTGGTGCCGAGGTCTTCGTGGACCAGCGGGGCGCCGTCGGCGATCGCGGCTTCCATGTCGAGGATGACCGGCAGCTCGTCGTAGTCGACGTCGATCTCCTCGAGCGCGTCGTGCGCTTCGGCGGACGACCGGGCGACGACGACCGCGACGCCTTCACCGGCGAAGTTGACCGTGCCGGCGGCGAGCACCGGGCGGCGCGGCGCCTTCATGTCCGGCGTGATCGGCCACGCGCACGGCATGCCGACCGCGCCGTCCGGGTCGAGGTCCGCGGCGGTGTAGACGGCGATGACGCCGGGGGCGCTCTTGGCCGCCGACGTGTCGATCGAGACGATCTTGGCGTGCGCGTACGGGCTGCGCAGGACGGCCAGGTGCAGCATGCCGGGCAGCGTGATGTTGTCGGTCCAGCGGGTGCGGCCGGTGATCAGCCGCTCGTCCTCCTTGCGGCGCCGGGACTTGCCGACCTCCGGTTCGATCGTGGCGGTCATCAGTCACCACCCACGCCGACGTGCTTGTTCTCGGCGATCCGCTCGGCTTCGGGGCCGGCGCCGGGGCTCATGTGCTTGGCGGCGTCGCGGACCGCGCGGACGATGTTCTGGTAGCCGGTGCAGCGGCAGAGGTTGCCTTCGAGACCTTCGCGGACGGCCTGCTCGTCCGGGTCCGGGTTGTCGGCCAGCAGGTCGATCGACTGCATGATCATTCCCGGCGTGCAGAACCCGCATTGCAGCGCGTGGTTGTCGTGGAACGCCTGCTGGACCGGGTGCAGCTTGCCGTCGCGGGCGAGGCCTTCGACGGTGGTGACCTCGCAGCCGTCGGCCTGCACGGCCAGCACGGAGCAGGACTTCACGCTGTGCCCGTCGAGGTGGACGGTGCAGGCGCCGCAGTTGCTGGTGTCGCAGCCGACGACGGTGCCGACCTTCCCGAGTTTTTCCCGTAGGTGGTGCACGAGGAGGGTGCGGGGTTCGACTTCGTCGGTGTACTTCGTCCCGTCGACGGTGACGGTGATGCGCATCAGGCCTCCAAAAGCCGGTTCGGGAACGGCCTGCCCGAGGAGTGATCGGGCTCACAGCACCCGAGCGTGCTACTCGACCTTCGCGCCGACAAGCCCTGATGTCACACGTTCAACTACCTGTTCCGCAGATACGCGTCGAGGCGCGGCACAACTCCGAAGGTGCGGAATTCCGGATGGGTGAACTTTGTCGGCGACCTGGATCGGTCAGCCGTGAATGCGTCCCGAAAGCTCCGCGAGCCGCTTGCCGCCGCCACCCCACCGCAGCGCGATGATCTCCGCCGCGATCGACACCGCCGTTTCCTCCGGCGTGCGCGCGCCGAGGTCGAGGCCGATCGGCGACGACAGCCGTGCCAGCTCCGCCTCGGTGATCCCGGCTTCGCGCAGGCGGGCGAAGCGGTCGTCGTGGGTCTTGCGGGATCCCATCGCGCCGACGTAACCGACGTCCAGGCGCAGCGCGACCTCCAGCAGCGGGACGTCGAACTTCGGGTCGTGGGTCAGCACCGCGATCGCCGTCCGCTGGTCGACGCGGCCCGCGTCGGCTTCCGCCCGCAGGTAGCGGTGCGGCCAGTCGACGACGACGTCGTGCGCGTCCGGGAAGCGGCTGGTGGTGGCGAACACCGGGCGCGCGTCGCACACCGTGACCTGGTAGCCGAGGTAGGCGCCCATGCGCGCCATCGCGGCGGCGAAGTCGATCGCGCCGAAGACCAGCAGCCGGGGCGGCGGCTCGAAGGAGTTGACGAACACCGCCATCCCCTCGCCGCGGCGCTGCCCGTCCGGGCCGTAGTGCAGGGTGCCGGTGCGGCCGCTGGCCAGCAGGCCGCGCGCGTCGTCGGCCACCGCGTCGTCCATCCGCGACGACCCGAGCGAGCCCGCGGTGCGGTCCGGCCAGACGATCATGTGCTCGCCGACCAGGCCTTCGCGTTCGTGCTCGATGATCGTGACGACGGCGACCGGCTCGCCGCCGCGCACCGACTCGACGACCTCGCCGAGCTCCGGCATCGACTCGCGGTCGATCGCCTCGACGTAGATGTCGATGATCCCGCCGCAGGTCAGGCCGACCGCGAAGGCGTCGTCGTCGGTGACGCCGTAGCGCTGCAGCACCGGCTTGCGCTCGGCGACGACCTCCTGCGCCAGCTCGTAGACCGCGCCTTCGACGCAGCCGCCGGACACGCTGCCGGCGACGGTCCCGTCCGGCGCGACGACCATCGCGGCGCCCGGCGCGCGCGGCGCCGAGGAGAAGGTGGCGACCACGGTGCCGAGCCCGACGGTCTCGCCCGCGGACCAGCGGCGGAACACGTCGTCCAGTACGTCACGCATCGGAAATCTCCCCGAGCAGTCGTTCCAACGTGGCCAGGGTGTGCCCGGCCAGGAGCCGGTCGATGTGGGGCAGCGCCGCGACGATGCCCGACTGGACCGGAGCGTAGCCCGCACGGCCGGCGTGCGGATTCACCCAGAATACGGCGTGCGCGAGCCGGCGCAGGTGGGCGAGCTGCTCGCCGAGCAGGCCGGTGTCGCCGCGCTCCCAGCCGTCGGAGAACACGGTGACGACGGCGCGGCGCGCCACGCCGCGCCGGCCCCAGCGGTCGAGGAACGCCTGGAGCGTCTCCCCGAGCCGGGTGCCGCCGGCGAAGTCCGGCACGGCTGCGCCGGCCGCGAGCATCGCGCGTTCCGGGTCGCGCTGCCGCAGCTGGCGCGACACGCGGGTCAGCCGCGTGCCGAGCGTGAACACCTCGATGGACGGCGGCGCGGCCCGCGTCAGGACGTGGGCGAACCGCAGCAGGGCGTCGGCGTACGGGCTCATCGAGCCGGAGACGTCGATGAGCAGCACCACCCGCCGCGGCCGGCGGCCGCGGCGGGCATGCACGAGCTTGAGGGGTTCGCCGCCGCTCGCGAGCATGGCGCGCAGCGTGCGCGACGGGTCGAGCGCGCCCCGCCGAGCCGGCGTCCGCCGCGTGGCGGGGCGTTTCGGGAGCGCCGGTTTCAGCGTCGCGAGCAGCTCACGGAGGTGTTCGCGCTCGGCGGTGGTGAGTTCGGCGAGGTCGCGGTGACGCAGGACCTCCTGCGCGCTCGCGGCGACTTTCAGCTGGTCGTGACCCTCGCCGCCCTCGGCGTCCCCGCCTTCGGCCTCGCCCAGCGGAGCGATTCGCGCCTGCTGGGGCGCGGCGGGCCTCGCGCGCCGCGGGGTGGGGGGCTCGATCGAAAACCACTGGCTGAAGGCCTCTTCGTAGTACGGGAGGTCGTCAGGGCTGGAGCAGAGGGTGAGCCGCCCGGCCCAGTAGAGCTGCGTGGGGTCGGCGACGTCGATCTCGGCCACGGCGGTGAGGTACGCCTGCACGCGGTGCGCGTCGCAGGCGACACCGGCTTCGCGCAGCGCGGCGGCGAAGCCGACGTAGCCCGCGACGGGATCGACGACGGTGGTCATGCTTCCATTGTGCGCGTTTCTGCGTCCCGGCGAGGATTCGAACCTCGGACCTCGGCGTTCGTAGCGCCGCGCTCTGTCCTGCTGAGCTACCGGGACGGGGCGGCCTGCGCGCGCCCCTCCCCGGGCGTGCGCAGACCGCGCTCTTCGCCGCGGCCGACCCAAGGTAGCGGCGGGTGGGCGCGAAGAGCTCTTCGGAAAGAAAAGGGAATTTCAGCGAACGGCGCGGGAGATCGCGCCGCGGGGGTTCCGGTCTTGCCGTCGGGTCACGATCTCCTCCTCTCGGGGTGGCGTGCTGTGGTGAGAAAAGAATGCCTCAGTCCACCGGCGGCGGCAACGCAATTAAAAACGCCCGCCTCGTCGGTCCTTTGTGGATCGACGAGGCGGGCGCCGGGGTGCTGCGGTCAGGCGGCGGCCTTGAAGCCGGGCTGGATGTTCGCGCAGCCGCGCAGCCCCGCCGTCTTGTTGAGCTCCAGGAGCGGCGGCAGCGTCTTCTGGGTGTACGCCTTGAGTTCCGCGAGCTTCGCGTCGTCGACCAGGTCACGCCGGACGTGGTAGCTGACCCAGTTGCGCGAATCGATGGTCAGGTTGCCGACCGGCGGGTTGACGAAGACCGTCTCGTACTCGCTCTCGAACCGCGGGTCCTTGTTGAAGCCCAGCGTGGTGATCCACGAGCCGATGAACGTGATCAGCTCGGGCTTCTCCTCGTTGAAGACGTAGTTGCGGACGCCCGTCACGTCGGACTCGTGCAGGTAGTCGGCGACCTGCTTGTCGCCGAGGCCGGCCAGGTCGAGCACCCGGATGCGGCTGCCCAGCGACGTCCCGCCGAGGTCGATCAGGCCGACCTGGGCGCTGTCGGGCAGCTTCAGGATGTCCGCGAGGCCGTTGATGGTCCGGGCGTCGCGCTCGGCCACGATGCAGAACGCGGTCTTGACGTTGGCGCGGTAGGACGTGCCCTGGTCGTAGAGGCCGCTCACCGAGCTGACCAGCGCCACCACCAGCAGGGAGCTGAGCGCGATCCGGCCGCGCAGCCGGGCCGCGGCCAGCGCCTCGACGACCACGATCGCGCCGCCGAACGCACCGAGCGTCCAGACCGGGGTGGCGAACCGCAGCTGCCCCATCCAGTCGTACTCGAGCACGATGTAGGCGATCACGGTGAGCCCGAACGGCGCCATCAGGGCGATCAGCGCGGTGCGCAGGCGCGACGGCCGGACCATCAGCACCACCAGGCACGCGACGGCGACCGCGACGACCAGCCAGCCCACGTAGGAGACGATGTCGCCGGGGCGGGCGAGGTCCTCGATCGTCGGCGGCTCCTGCCCCTTCGCGACGGCGGTGTTCGGGACCAGGCGGCCGAACTCGAACCAGCGGAAGACCATGTAGGCGCCGTACGGCACGGCGAAGCCCACCACGGACAGGACCACCGAGCGGACGCTGCGGCCGAGCAGGTCCCGCTTGAGGAACAGCAGCACGGCGATCGGGTACGCACCGGCGTAGATGATGCCGTCGGGCCGGGTCAGCGCGGCCAGCATCGAGATCAGCCCGGTGCCGACGGCGACCTGGGTGTCGAGGAGCCGTCCGCTGTGGACCGCGCGCACGATCACGACCGCGAGCGCGGCGACCGTGAGGGCGTAGAAGGAGTTCTCCAGCCCGGAGAAGCACCAGATGACGAAGGACGGGATCGCGGCGAGCGCGGCCCCGGCGACGAAGGTGATCAGGGCCGGGCGGCGGCTGAGCACCTTCGCGCCGAAGTAGAACAGCACGAGGATGGCCGCGCAGCAGGCCAGCGCGAGCGCCTTCGGGAACAGGATCTGGTCGTTGATGCCGAAGAGCGTCCCGTGGTCGAAGAGACCGACGAGCTTGCCCAGGGCGATCAGGACCATCCAGGTCGGGTTGGAGTACCCCTCGACCGGCGAAGCACCGGGCTGGAGCACCGGCCCGAAGCCGTCGGCGATGTTGCGCGAGTAGGCGAACGTGATGGCCGCGTCGTCGATCAGCCAGTGGCCGTAGAAGGTGGCGTGCACGGCGATCAGCGCCGTACCGCCGAGCACCGCGGCCACGGCGGCGAGCTTCCCCCGCCACCCGCGCCTCGCGGTCGCCGGATCGGCCGGGCTCGGCCGATCCGGTTCCGCTTCGGACGGCGGTCTCGTGTCCGTCGTCTCCGCCACGCTCATCCGCTGGTTCTCCCTCGCTTCGACCCGGCCCCCGCCCCGGGTGGTCAGGCGAACAAGGCGTCGAGCTTCGCCCTGACCCGGTCGAGGTCTTCGCTGTATTTCAGGACGGCTCCGAGCGTGCGTGCCGCTGTCGCCGCATCCAGCTCGTCACACTGAAGAGTTAACAGAGCCCGCCCCCAATCGAGGGACTCCGCTACTCCCGGTGGCTTCAGCAAATCCATTTCGCGGAGTCGATGCACCGCTTCAGCGATCTGCCGAGCCAGAGCTGCACTTACCCGCGGGATCCTACGGCGCAGGATTTCGACCTCCCGAACCAGGTCCGGGTGTTCGAGCCAGTGGTAGAGGCAGCGGCGCTTGAGCGCGTCGTGCACCTCGCGTGTCCGGTTCGAGGTGAGGACCACCAACGGGGGATGCTCGGCGCGGACTTCGCCGTACTCGGGGATGGTCACGGCGTGCTCGTCGAGCAGCTGCAGGAGGAAGGCTTCGAACTCGTCGTCGGCCCGGTCGATCTCGTCGATCAGCAGGACACAGGGGGCGCTGATCAGGGCCTGGAGCAGCGGCCGGGCCAGCAGGAACCGCTCGGTGTAGAGCGAGCGCTCGGCGGCCTCGACGTCGAGCTGCCCGCCGCCGGCCGCCTCGAGGGCGCGCAGGTGCAGCAGCTGCCGGGGGAAGTCCCATTCGTAGAGCGCCTGGGCGGCGTCGATGCCTTCGTGGCACTGGAGGCGGACGAGCGGCCGGTCCAGCGCGGTGGCCAGGGCCAGGGCGAGTGACGTCTTGCCGGTGCCGGGCTCGCCCTCGCAGAAGAGCGGGCGGCCCATCCGCAGGGCGAGGAAGCCGGCGGTCGCGAGCCCGTCATCGGCGAGGTAACCGGTCGCGTCGAGCGCGGCGGCGAGGTCTTCGGGCGAGTCCGTCACGCTGTCGATCGTAGGTGTTCAGGCGGGGCCGGCCAGATCACCGGGCCGGTCGACGTCCCGGCCGCTGCCGAGGTCGCCGCACTCGATCAGGGTGAGGTCGCCGCGGGTGGCGAGCCAGTCGCGGGCACCGCGGTCACCCCGGGCCGCGTCCGCGACGTCCCGCCACCACCGGCGGCCGAGCAGAACGGGGTGGCCGGGGACGCCGTCGTAGGCCGCGCGGGCGACGGTTTCGGGGGTGGCGTGGGCGGCGACGCGGGCGAGGACTTCGGGGCCGACCCACGGGAGGTCGACGAGGTGGACCAGCGCGGCGGCGGGGTGGCCGGTGCTTTCGAGGGCGGTCTCGACGGCGGTCTCGAGCGCGGTCAGGCCGGCGCGGAGGGAGGCGCCCATGCCGGTCGCCCAGTCCTCGGCGGTGACGGCTTGGGCGGGGTCGGGCAGGAGGGCCCGGACCTGCTCGGCGGCGGCCCCGACGACGACCCGGACGGGGTGGCACCCGGCGGCGGTGAGGGAGCGGAGAGCGCGGAGGACGAGGGGATCGCCGTCGAGTGGGACGAGGGCTTTCGGGCCCCCGTAGCGCCGCCCGGCGCCGGCGGCGAGCAGAAGACCGGCGACGGGCGGCTCAGCCACGGGCGCTCTGCGGAGCTCCGACCGCCAGGTCCGCTTCGATGGCGCGGGCGGTCTCCAGCAGTGGGGGGACCAGGTCCTTCCGCACCGACTCCGCCGTGGTGCGGCTTGCGTGGGTCGACAGGTTCACCGCCGCCACGACCCTGCCCGTGCGGCCGCGGATCGGGGCGGCCACCGAGCGGAGGCCCTCCTCCAGTTCCTGGTCCACCATCGCCCAGCCCTGGTCGGCCACCTTGACCAGCTCCGTGCGGAGGTGCGCCGGGGCCGTCACCGTGTGGTCCGTCAGGCGGTCCAGGCTGGCCACCTCGAAGTACTGCTCAAGCTCCGCCTCGGTGAGGCCGGCGAGCAGGACGTGGCCCATCGACGTCGCGTGCGCCGGGAAGCGGGTGCCCACGTTGATGCTCACCGTCATGATGCGCGAGACCGCCACCCGCGCCACGTACACGATCTCCGTGCCCTCCAGCACCGACACCGAGCTCGACTCGCGCACGCGCGCGGACAGGTGCTCCAGGTGCGGCTGCGCCACCTCCGGCAGCGTCATGCTCGACAGGTACGCGTACCCCAGCTCCAGCACCCGGGCCGTCAGCGAGAAGTACTTGCCGTCCGTGCGGACGTAGCCGAGGTCGGTGAGCGTCAGGAGGAACCTCCGCGCCGCCGCGCGGGTGAGGCCGGTGGCGCGGGCGACGTCGCTCAGCGTCAGCTCGGCCGCGCCCGCGTGGAAGGCCTTGATCACGGCCAGCCCGCGTTCCAGCGACTGCACGTGGTGGGCACCACGGTGCGCCGGCTCGCTGTCCAGCCGGACGTCGAACCCGGGCCTCGTCACGTCCATGTCCGGCACCCTATCCGGCGTCGGCGGGCCGGGCGCTCGGCTCGCCGAGCTCGGCCAGGGTGCGCTGGGCGATGGCGAACGCCGCGTTCGCCGCCGGCGCCCCCGCGTAGACCGCCGTGTGCAGCAGGACCTCGCTGATCTCCGCCGCCGTCAGGCCGTTGCGGACCGCCGCCCGGACGTGCATCGCCAGCTCGTTGTGCGCCTGCAACGCCGTGAGCGCCGCCAGCGTCACGCAGCTGCGCGTGCGGCGGTCCAGGCCGTCGCGGGCCCACACCGAACCCCACGCGCCTTCGGTGATGTAGTCCTGGAACGGGCGGCTGAACTCCGTGGTGCCCGCGACCGCGCGGTCGACGTGCTCGTCGCCGAGCACCTCGCGCCGCACCTTCATGCCCTGCTCGTGGCGGTCCGTCACGCTCGCTCCAAGTGGTTCAGGATCAGCCGGGTGAACTCCGCCGGCCGCTCGTAGCTGCCCAGGTGCGCGGCGTCCGCCACGACCTCCAGCCGCGCGCCGGGAACGCCCTCGGCGATCGGCCGGGCGTGCTCGGCCGGCGAGGTGGCCGGGTCGTCCGCGCCCGCGATGACCAGGGTGGGCGCGGTGATCTTCGGCAGCAGCTCCAGCAGGTCCATCCGCTCGATCGCGCCGCAGCAGGCCGCGTAGCCCTCGGCCGGGACCGCCGCGATCATCGCCCGCAGGAACTCGGCCCGGTCCGGGTGCCGCTCGCGGTACCCGGGAGTCAGCCAGCGTTGCACCCCCGCCTCGGCCACCGCCGCGGTGCCCTCCGCGCGGACCGTCCGGGCCCGCTCCGCCCACATCGACGGCGGCCCGAGCTTCGCGGACGTGCAGCACAGCACCAGGCTCGCGATGCGGTCCGGCGCGTGGCCGCCGAGCCACATGCCGGTCATGCCGCCGAGCGACAGGCCCACGTGGTGCGCCCGTTCGACGCCGAGCTCGTCCAGCAGCGCGAGGACGTCGGCACCCAGGTCTTCGAGCTCGTAGGGACCCGGCGGGACCGGTGACGCGCCGTGCCCGCGCGTGTCGTACCGGACCACCCGGAACCCGCGCTCCACCAGCGGCGCGACCTGGGGTTCCCACATCCGCAGGTCGCTGCCGAGCGACCCGCCGAACACGACCACCGGCCCGTCGCCGGGACCGGCCACGACCCGGTGCAGCTTCACGGCGCTCACGGCGTCACACCCGGAAGAAGACGGTCTCGCCGTCCCCTTGCAGCCGCACGTCGAAGCGGTAGCCGTCTTCGGTCTTCGCCGCGATCAGCGTGCCGCGCCGCTCCTGGGGGACCGTGGCCAGCACCGGGTCGCCGGAGTTGTCCTGGTCCTCGAAGTAGATCCGCGTGACGACCCGGTTGAGCAGGCCGCGCGCGAACACCGAGACGTCGATGTGCCGGGCCTGCGTGGTGCCGCCTTCGCCGGGGACCACGCCCGGGAGCAGGGTGAGGATGCCGTAGGTGCCGTCGGTCTCCGTCGGGCAGCGGCCGAAGCCGCGGAACTCGCCGTTCGCCGCGCCGCGCGGGTCGTCCGGGTGGCGGAAGCCGCCTTCGGGGTCGGCCTGCCAGGTCTCGATCATGGCGTCCGGGACCGGGTCGCCGTTGCCGTCGCGGACGGTGCCGCGAATCCAGAACGCGCCGGGGGTGCCCTCGGGCACGACGTACGGGCCGTCGGGCCAGGGCAGCCCGATCGACAGGTACGGGCCGACGGTCTGCGAGGGGGTGGGCAGCAGCTTGGTCATTCGTCCTCGTCCTCTTCCTCTTCGAAGACCGACGCGTCGCGCCCGCGCAGCACGATGTCGAACTGGAACCCGAGCGCCCACTCGGCCTGCGTGATGTCGTGGTCGTAGCGCGAGACCATCCGCTGCCGGGCCTTCTCGTCCGGGATCGAGTTGAAGATCGGGTCCTGGGAGAACAGCGGGTCGTCCGGGAAGTACATCTGGGTGACCAGCCGCTGGGTGAACGCCGAACCGAACACCGAGAAGTGGATGTGCGCCGGGCGCCAGGCGTTGTCGTGGTTCTTCCACGGGTACGCGCCGGGCTTGATGGTGGTGAAGGTGTAGCGGCCGTCGCTGTCGGTGAGGGTGCGGCCGACGCCGTCGAAGTTCGGGTCGAGCGGGGACGGCCAGCGGTCGCCGGTGTGCCGGTAGCGGCCGCCCGCGTTCGCCTGCCAGATCTCGACGAGGGAGTCGCGCACCGGACGGCCGTCGCCGTCGAGCAGCCGCCCGGTGACGATGATGCGCTGGCCCTGCGGTTCGCCGGCGTGCTGCCGGGTGAGGTCGTTGTCGTGCTCGCCGAGGCGGCCGGGGCCGAGCAGCGGGCCGGTGACCTCGGTCAGCATCTGCGGGAGCAGGACGAGATCCTGCTTCGGGTGCCGCAGCGCCGTGGAGCGGTAGCCGCTGGAGTCGAGGGGCGGGTGGCTGCCTTCGGGGTCTTCCCCGTAGCGCGGCAGCCTGAATTCGGTCGGAGTGGCCACGTTTCTCTCCTTTACCGGCCTTCGAGGACGACGGCGAGGCCCTGGCCGACGCCGATGCAGATGGCGGCGAGGCCCCAGCCACCGCCGCGACGGTGCAGGTCGTGCGCCAGGGTGCCGAGGATCCGGCCGCCGGACGCGCCGAGCGGGTGCCCGATGGCGATGGCGCCGCCGTGGGTGTTGACGATCTCCGGGTCGAGGTTCTTCCAGTCGCGCAGGCACGCCAGCGACTGTGCGGCGAAGGCCTCGTTGAGCTCGACCGCGGCCAGGTCGTCCCAGCCGATGCCGGCGCGCTCGAGGGCGATCTCGGCCGCGCGCACCGGGCCGATGCCGAACACGTCCGGGTCGACGCCCGCCGCGCCGCGGCCGGCGATCCGGGCGAGCGGGGCCTTGTTCAGGCGGCTCGCGGCGGCTTCGTCGCCGAGGAGGAGGGCCGAGGCGCCGTCGTTGAGCGGAGAGGCGTTGCCCGCCGTGACAGTGCCGTTTTCCTTGCGGAAGACGGGCTTCAGCTTGGCGAGCTTCTCGGGGCTGGAGTCCGGGCGGATGCCTTCGTCGCGGGCGAGGTCGACGCCCTCGACGGGGACGACCAGGTCGTCGTAGAAGCCCTCGTCCCACGCCTTGGCGGCGGTGACGTGGCTGCGGGCGGCGAAGGCGTCTTGCTCGTCGCGGCCGATGCCGTAGCGCTCGGCGAGTTGTTCGGTGGACTCGCCGAGGGAGATCGTCCACCGCGACGGCATCGCCGGGTTGACCATGCGCCAGCCGAGGGCGGTGTTGTACAGGGTCTGGTTGCCCGCGGGGAAGGCCTTCTCGGGCTTGGGCATGACCAGGGGCGAGCGGGTCATGGACTCGACGCCGCCGGCGACGACGAGGGAGGCGTCGCCGGTCTGGATCGCGCGGCCGGCCTGGATGGCGGCGTCGAGGCCGGAGCCGCAGAGGCGGTTGACCGTGCTGCCGGGGACGGTGGTGGGCCAGCCGGCGAGGAGGACGGCCATGCGGGCGACGTTGCGGTTGTCCTCGCCCGCGCCGTTGGCGTCGCCGAGGGTGACTTCGTCCACTGTGGACGGGTCGAGGTCGTTGCGGGCCTGGAGGGCTTTGAGGACGGTCGCGGCGAGGTCGTCGGGGCGGACGCCGGCCAGTGCGCCGCCGTAGCGGCCGAACGGGGTGCGGATCGCGTCGAGGATGTAGACGTCGGTCATGCGCTTGCCTTCTCCAGGTCTCGCAGGAGGGTCAGCTCCTGCGCCGTGGGGGCCGGGGTGGTCTCGAGGTCGTCGGACACCTTCAGTTTCCACCCCGTGGCCGCGATGGCGCTGTCGAGGTCCACGCCGGGGTGCAGCTGCGTCAACGTCAGCTCCGCCGTCTCCGGGTCGGGGCGCAGCAGGCCGAGGTCCGTCACCACCAGCGTGGGGCCGCGGCCGGGGAGGCCGAGCTTCTCCCGGTCGCCCTTGCCTGCTCCGTGGCCGAACGATGTCACGAAGTCCACCTTCTCCACGAATGCCCGGGGGTTCTGGCGCAGGACGATGAACACCTCGCCGCACGAGGCCGCGATCTCCGGGGCTCCGCCCGCTCCCGGGAGGCGCACCTTCGGGTCGTGGTAGTCCGAGCCGATCACCGTGGTGTTGATGTTGCCGAACTTGTCCAGCTGGGCCGCGCCGAGGAAGCCGACGTCGATGCGGCCCGGCTGGAGCCAGTAGTTGAACACCTCCGGGACGCTGATCACCGCGTCCGCCGTGTCGGCCAGCTCGCCGTCGCCGATGGACAGGGGCAGACGGGACGGCTTGGCGCCCAGGCAGCCGGACTCGTAGATCAGCGTCAGGTTCGGCGCGTGTGCCCTGCGGGCGAGGTTCGCCGCCTTGCTCGGGAGGCCGATGCCGACGAAACACGACATGCCGTCGCCGAGGGCTCGGGCCGCCGCGACGCTCATCATCTCGTCGGCCGTGTACTCCGCGCTCATGCCTTCACCCCGGTCAGCTCGTTCAGCCACTTCGTGAACTCTTCGCGATCGCGGCCGACCTCGTCCCACGCCTGGTACGCCGCGTTGTCCCGCTCGTAGTAGCCCGCCGCGTACGACGGCTTCGCGCCGCCCGGGACCTCGGCCACCGCCGTGACCACCCAGGCCGGGAGGACCACCGCGCCGGGGCGGGGCGCCAGCTCGTCGACGATCTCCTCGACCGTCACGATCGAGCGCTTCGCGGCGAGGACCGCCTCCTTCTGCACGCCGGTGATGCCCCACATCTGCACGTTGCCGGCGCGGTCGGCGCGCTGGGCGTGGACGATCGTGACGTCCGGGTTCAGCGCCGGGACCGCCGTGAGCTTCTCGCCGGTGAACGGGCAGGTGATCGGCTTGATCGTGGCGGTCTGCGCCGGGAGATCGGTGCCGGTGTAGCCGCGCAGCACCGCGAACGGCAGGCCGGACGCGCCGGCCACGTACCGGTTCGCCATGCCGGCGTGGCTGTGTTCCTCGATCTCCAGTGGCACCGGCCAGTCGTGCTGGACGGCGTCGCGGAAGCGGTGCAGGGAGCCGACACCCGGGTTGCCGCCCCAGGAAAAGATCAGCTTGCGCGCGCAGCCCGCGCCGATGAGCTGGTCGTACACGATGTCGGGGGTCATCCGCACCAGCGTGAGATCCCGGCGGCCTTGCCGGATGATCTCGTGCCCGGCCGCGACCGGGATGAGGTGCGTGAAGCCCTCGAGCGCGACCGTGTCGCCGTCGTGCACCAGCCGGGCCACGGCCTCCTCCAGCGACAGCAGCTCCGCCATCACACCCTCCGAACTGTTCGCATTACGCACACTCGTTCTGCCAGCGAACATAGCACGGCGACCCGGGGCCCGGCCAGACGTCTTCCACCCAATGGATGACGCTCGCGCAGTTCAGCCGATCCGGACCAGCCGCGAGCCGTGCGGCGGGACGGCGGCGGCCGTCCACGAGCCCCGGAACCGCCCGAGGTCCTTCCGCGCGACCAGGTCACGCACCGGCCGCGCCCCGGGAATCCCCAGGTCCACCGTGATGTCCGCGGGCGTCGCCCCCAGGTTGTAGACAGCCGCGTACCACCGGCCGTCCGGCGCACGCTTCTTCCACACCTGGAGGTCCCCGCCGCGGACCCGGGTCGGGTACGTGCCGGCGTGGTCGACCGCGATGACCTCGGGATTCGTCAGGATCGAGACCGCGGAAGCGTCCAGGAAGTAAATGTCCCCGCCGACGTACAGCGGCGAAGAAGCCATGGACCAGAACGTCATCACGCTCTGCCGCTCGACGTCGGAGATCCCGTCCTGGATGCCGCTGCCGGTGTTGTTGCTGATCGGCATCGAGTCGAGGTCCGGCCGGTACTGCGGCCCGAACACACCGAGCCAGTCCGGCAGGTCCGCCCACCGCGCCTTCACCGAGCTGTCCCAGGTGGACACCGTCTCGCAGTAGCACTCGATGTCCGTGTCGACGCGCACGCCGTTGGCGTAGGGGGACAGGGCGGGCCCGATGGACCGCGGCACCGGCCACGCGCTCGCCGTCAGCCACATCGGCCGCCGCGAACGGTCGATGGCCGCCGACCACGCCGCGATGTCCGCGACGTTGTCCGCGGTCGTCCCGTCGACCTTGACGAAGTCGACGCCCCACGCAGCAAAGCGCGCCACGATCGAGTCGTAGTACTTCTGCGCGCACGGGTTCGTGAAGTCGACCTTCCAGTTGCCGCCCCAGCCGTTCGACGGCGTCAGCGGCCGGTACGCGATGTCCTGCGCGCGGCACGACGTCCCGAGGATCGGCGCGTTCTTGTCGTAGACCTCCTTCTCGAGGCCGGTAACGGCGTACAGGCCCAGCTTCAGCCCGAGAGAATGCACGTACGAGGCCAACGCCGGGATCCCGGACGGGAACCGCGCCGGATCGGGGTCGGGGATGCCGTTGACGTCGGTGTGGAAGACCCAGGACTGCGAAGCGTTCCAGCCGGAGTCGATGTTGACGTAGGTGTAGCCGGCCGGCTTGAGCTTCGAAGCCATGGCCGAAGCCGCGTCACGGATGTGCGACTCGTTCAGCCACGAAGTGCCGTACCCCGCGCGAGTCGACGACTCGAGGCTCCAGCTGCTCCAGCCCATGAACGGCTTGACGAACGGCGTGCGCGCCTCGGCGACCGACACCAGAAGGGACGAAAGACCCAGAACAGCACCAAGAACGGAAAGGAAGCGTTTCACGGACACTCCTCCAGAGGGGGTTACTCCTTGAGCCCGCTCGCCGCGATTCCGCTGACGATGAACCGCTGCGCGACCAGGAACATCGCGACCAGCGGCGCGATGGTGACCAGGGCACCGGCGAACAGCGCCGGCAGGTTGACCGACTGCGCGGTCAGGAACGTCGAGAGCGCGATCTGCGCCGTCCACGACGACGGGTCCTGCCCGATGACCAGCGGCCACAGGAACGCGTTCCAGCTTTCGATGAACATCAGCGCCCCGAGCGAGGCGATCATGCTCCCGGAGTTGGGCAGCACCAGACGCCGGTAGACGCCGAGGTAACCGAGCCCGTCGAGCCGCCCGGCCTCCTCGATCTCGGCCGGGAACCGCAGGTAGAAATTGCGGAACAGGATGACGGTGAACGCGCTGAACAGGTTCGGCGCGATGATGCCCCACTCGGTGTTGACCCCGCCCAGCGAGCCGACGACGACGAACGTGGGCACGAACGTCACCGACTGCGGGATCATCAGCGTGACCAGCACGTAGGTGAACACCGCACGGCGGCCCGGGACGTCGATCCGGGCCAGCGCGTAGCCCGCCATCGAGCCGAAGAGCGTCCCGACCGGCGCGGTGATTCCCGCGACCAGGAACGAGTTCCACAACGAGTGCGCCATCGGCACCGACGCGTCGGCGAACAGGTCACCGAAGTTCACCCACGAGAGCGGGTCCGGCAACCACGACCAGTCCGGCGAGCCGACCTGCTGCCGCGTCATGAGCGCGTTGCGCAGCATGATGTAGAACGGCAGCAGGAAGATCACCGCGAGCACCGAAGCCAGGACGTACTTCGGCACCTTCCGCGAAACCGGGAGAACGGCCATCAGTCCTTCTTCCCGAAGCCGACGAACCGGCCCTGCAGCAGGGTGATCACGACGATGATCACCGTCAGCACGAACGCCCCCGCCGAGCCGACGCCGTAGTTCTGGTCGCCGAGCGCGGAGTCGTAGAGGTACACCAGCGGCGGCTTCACCGGCGCGGTCGCCGTGCCGGAAAGCCCGGTGCCGAACAGGTTGTAGAACTCGTCGAACGCCTGGAACGCGGCGATGAGAATGAGCAGCAGCACCGCCACCGACGTGTTCCGCAGCTGCGGCAGCGTGATGTACCGGAAGGCCTGCCACTTCGTCGTGCCGTCCAGCTCGCCGGCTTCGTACAGCGACGGGGAGATCGCCTGCAGCCCGGCCAGGAACAGGATCATGTACAGCCCGACCTGCAGCCACAGCCGCAGCGTCACGACCGCGACCCAGTACACCGGCGGGCTCGTCGTCGACAGCCACGGCACCGGGTCGGCGCCGAACAGCCCGCCGGCGACGTTCGCGACACCGGACGGCAACCCGTTGAACAGCGCCATCTTCCACACCAGCGCCGCGACGACGTACGACACCGCGGCCGGGATCAGGAACACCGTCCGGAAGAACGCCTTGCCGCGCCTGATGCTGTTGATCAGCACCGCGAGACCGAGCGAAGCCACGAAGGTGATCGGCACGATGAAGACCGTGAAAACCGCGATCGTAGACAACGATGTCAGGAACGCGTCGTCGCCCAGCAGGAACGCGTAGTTGCCGAAGCCGATCCAGTTCCCGAGCGTGATGGTGCCGCGGGCGTCGTTGAAGCTGAGCAGGAAGCTCCAGCCGATGGCGACGTACTTGAACAGCCCCAGCCCGAGCACCACCGGCCCGGTGAGCGTCGCGAACGCGCCGATCGCCTGCCAGTCGCGACGCTTCATGCCAGCTGCTTGTCGACTTCGGCCTGCGCCTTCTTCGCCGCGTCGGCCAGCTCTGCGGCCGGGTCGGCCTGCCCGTTCGCGATCTTCGTCGCGGCCTGCAGGAACAACGTCGCCGACGCCTTGTTCCACAGGCCCGAGTAGGACTTGCCGAACTGCTGCGAGATCGTCACGGCGTCCTTCGCCGGACCGCTGGAGAACTCGGTGGTCTGCGCCGCGACCGGCTTGCGAGCCGGGATGTGGAAGCCGTACTTGACGCACCAGTCCTTCTGCAGGTCGGCGTTCCTGATCCACAGCCAGTCGATGTACTTCTTGACGGCATCGAGGTTCGGCGACTTCGCGTTGGCCAGCTGGTACCAGCCGCCGACCCGCGCGACCTGCTTGCCCGCGTCCCCGAACTTCGGCCACGCGACGACGCCGAAGTCGTCGCCCAGTGCCTTCTTGATGTCCGGCAGCGACCACAGGCCGCCCCACTGCATCGCGGTGGCGCCGTTCGCGAACGCGCCCGGGTCGGACCAGTCGGTCGGGTAGCCCTGGAGCAGGCCGCCGGTGTCGTGCAGCTGCTTGAGGCCGCCGATCGCGGCAACCGCCTCGGGCGAGGCGAACGCGACCTTCTTGCCGCTCGCGTCGAAGAAGTCCCCGCCGGACGACCAGAGCAGCAGCGTCGCCGCTTCGCCGACGCCGTCGGTGCCGACGTACAGGCCCTTCTGCTTGCCGTTGTTCAGCTTCCGGGTGGCTTCGAGCAGCTCGGCGAACGTCTGCGGCGGCCGGACGCCGGCGGCCTGCAGCGCGCTCTTGCGGTAGTACAGCATCATGACGTCGTCGATCATCTTGACGCCGTAGACCTTGCCGTCGACGGTCACGGTGTCCAGCGCGGCCGGGCTGAAATCGGCCTTGACGGGGTTGACAACGTCGTCAAGCGGCGCGAGCAGGCCGTTCTTGACGTTCTGGTACCGGAAGTCGCCCAGCTCGAACAGGTCCGGCGCCTGCGCGGTGAGCATTGCCGAGTTGAGCTTGGTCTCGTAGTCGCCGGCGATCCAGCTGACGTTGATCGCGATGTCCGGGTTGGCCTTGGTGAACTCCTGCGCGTACCGCTGGACCGCCTGCTGCGTCCCGGCTTCGCCGTACGCGTGGTACCACTGCTGCAGCGTGACCTTCGCGCCGGAAGCGGCGTTTTTCTTCAACGGGTCCGAGGTGCAGCCCGCGAGGGCCGCTCCCGCGGTGAAGAGGACGGACCCGACCAGGAAGCTTCGGCGATTCATGGGGGACTCCTTAGACGCTCTCGGCGACGAAAAGACTTTGGATGGCGACGGCGGCCGCGCCCCGCGCCCACTCCTCGAACGGCAGCGGCCGGATCACCAGGCCGCACCGGGCGGCACTGCCGAACGCCTGGACCGCGAAGGTCCGGCGGATCTGCTCCTCGAACAGGTCGTAGGTGGCGACGCCCTCGCCCGAGACGACCACCCGTTCCGGGCCGAACAGGTTGACCAGCGCGGCCAGCCCCAGCCCGATCGCGTGGCCCGCGGCGGCGAAGACCTCCCGCAGCGGCTCGTCGCCGCCACGAGCACGGGTCACGGCGTCGTCCATCGACAGCCCGGGTTCGCCGGTGACCTGCCGGGCACGGGTCAGGATGGCTTCGGTGGACGCGATCGCCTCGACGCAGCCGCGTCCGCCGCAGTGGCACGGCGGCCCGCCGTCGGCGACCGGGACGTGGCCGATTTCGCCGGCGACGCCGTGCGCGCCGCGGACCAGGTCGCCGTTGACCACGAGCGCGCTGCCGATGCCGGTCCCCACCGTGACCAGTGCGAACGACGACGCCCCGACCCCTTCCCCGAACCACTGCTCGGCGACGGCGAGGGCCTTGACGTCGTTTTCGAGCGTCACGGTCAGCCCCGTCGCGTCTTCCAGGAGGGAGGCCAAGGGGACGTCCCGCCAGCCGAGGAACGGGGAGTACCGGACGACGCCGGACGCTCGGTCGACGTCGCCGGACACCGCGACTCCCAGGCAGTAGGCGCGCTCGCGGAGGCTCCCGGTCAGCAGCTCCCCGACGAGGTCGGCCAGCGCGCGGACGACGTGGTCGACGTCATGGCCGGTCAACGCGTGGTGGGCGCTGGCCCGGACGTCGGCGCGCAGGTCGGTGACCACGCCGATCAGGTCGTCGCCGGTGATCTTGACGCCGACGAAGTACTCGCGGTCCGGCCGGATCGCGAGGGGGTTCGCCGGGCGGCCGGCACCGGGGGCCGTGCGGCCGCCGGAGGCGAGTTCCTCGAGGTAGCCGGCCTCGATGAAGGGCCGGGCCGCCTTGGTGACCGCGGCGGAGGAGAGCCCCGTCCGGCGGGCGACGTCGACGCGCGACACCGGCCCTTCGGTCAGGACCGTGGTGAACACGGTCGCCGCCGCGGGGCTGGTGATCGGCGCCCTTGCCGGTGCACTGCGAGGCATGGCCGGAAGAGTAGGGAGATTTAATTAACTTCGTCAAGAATTTATTTTTGCGCTGGTCAGCTCTACGCTGTCGGTCATGTCGCTCGTCGAACACGACCCCGCGCGCCGGCTCTGGCTGCTGCGCACCCCCGAGAGCTCGTACGCCTTCCGGCTGGACGCCGACGACCGCCCGCGGCACGTCCACTGGGGCCCGCCGCTGACGCTGGACCAGGTCACGCAGGTCGCCGCGCGCCGCAACCCGGCCGACAGCAGCTTCGACGAGCCCGGCGACGAGCGGCAGGAGCTCCCGGCCGAGGGCGGCGCGTTCTTCGGCGTCGCCGCGCTGGCCGTGCGGTACGCCGACGGCACTTCGGCCCTCGAGTGGCGCTACGACGGCTTCGCGCTCGAAGGTGACACGCTCGTCGTGCGGCTCGCGGACCGGCACTACCCCCTCGAACTGGCCCTGCGCTACCGCGTCCGCGGCGACGTCGTCGAGCGCTGGACGTCGCTGCGGCACACCGGTTCCGATGAGCCGATCGCCTTGCTGCGCACGGATTCCGCGTCGTGGACACTCCCCCGGCGCGACGGCGCGCGGCTGAGCCACACCACCGGCGCGTGGAACGGCGAGTACCGCGTGCTGCGGGAACCGGTACCGGTCGGCGAAACCACGCTCACCAGCCGTCGCGGCGCCTCCAGCCACCAGGTCAACCCGTGGGTCATGCTCGACGCGGGCGACGCGACGGAGACGTCCGGCGAGGTCTGGAGCAGTGCGCTGGCGTGGAGCGGGAGCTGGCGGATCACGGTGGAACGCACGCACACCGGCCGCGTCACGTGGACCGGCGGGTTCGGGCACGACCACGTCAGCTGGCTGCTGCGGCCGGGCGAGACGTGGGAAACGCCGGTGTTCGCCGGGCTCTACGCGGCCGACGGCTTCGGCGGCACCAGCCGGCGGTGGCACGCCTACGTCCGCGAGTTCGTCCAGCCGCACCCCGGCGAGCTGCGGCCGATCGTCTACAACTCCTGGGAGGCGACCGGCTGGGACGTCGACGAGCGAACCGAGACCGAGCTGGCCGCCGCGGCCGCCCGGCTGGGCGCGGAACTGTTCGTCATGGACGACGGCTGGTTCGGCGCCCGCACCGGCGATGCGGCCGGGCTCGGTGACTGGATCGCCAACGAGCAGCGCTTCCCGCGTGGGCTGGGGCCGCTGGTCGACGCCGTCCACGCGCACGGCATGCGGTTCGGGCTGTGGGTCGAGCCGGAGATGGTCAACCCGGACAGCGACCTCTACCACGCGCACCCGGACTGGGTGCTGCACATGGCGAACCGGTCCCGGACGACGTTGCGCAACCAGCTGGTGCTGAACTTCGCGCGGCCGGATGTCGCGGACTGGGCGCACAAGTGGCTCGACCGGCTGGTCGGCGAGCACGGCATCGACTACCTCAAGTGGGACATGAACCGCGCGTTCACCGAGGCGGGCTGGCCCGAGGCGGAGCCGGACGCGCAGCGGCTGTGGGTCGATCACATCCGGGCGGTGTACGCGATCCTGGACCGGCTGCGCACCGACCACCCGCACCTGCGGATCCAGGGCTGCGCGGGCGGCGGCGGGCGCACCGACCTGGGGATTCTCGCGCGCACCGACGAGATCTGGGCGTCGGACAACACCGACGCCGCCGACCGGATAGGCATCCAGCACGGCTACGGCCAGATCTATCCGGCGGGCACGATGTCGGCCTGGGTGACCGACAGCCCGAACCCGGCCACGCGGCGGGAGGCGCCGCTGAGCTTCCGGTTCCACGTGGCGATGGCCGGTGTGCTCGGCCTCGGCGGCGACCTGCCGCGCTGGACGGCGGACGAACTCGCCGAAGCGGCGTCGCTCGTGGCGCTGTACAAGGAGATCCGGCCCGTCGTGCAGCACGGCACGCTGTACCGCCTGGCGGATCCGGCGGTCTCGGCGCTGACGGCCGTGCAGTACGTGCTCGGCGATTCCGCCGTCGTCTTCTTCTGGCGGCGGCCCACCGAGTTCGCGCGGCCGTTCACGCCGCCGCGGCTCGCGGGGCTGGATCCGGCGGGACGGTACCGCGATCAGGACGGCGTCGTGCACCACGGCGCGGTGCTGCTGAGCCACGGGCTGGACGTCGGTTTTCCCGGCAGCGGGTACGCGAGCGCGGTGGTGCGGCTGACGCGCGTGGGCTGAATTGTCGGTACCGTGCCCTAGGCTGTCGTCGTGGCCAAGATCGCGGTGACCCGATGGATTCCCGACGACGCGGTGAAGCTCCTCGCCGAGGCAGGCGATGTGGAGGTCTCCCCCGCCGATCGTCCGCTGGCGCCCGCGGAACTGCACGAGTTCGTCCGCGGCGCGTCGGCCGTGGTCGGGATGCTGCACGACCGGCTCGACGGCGCGCTGGCCGACGCCGCCGGCCCGCGGCTGAAGGTGGTGGCGAACGTCGCCGTCGGGTACGACAACGTCGACGTCCCGGCGCTGGCTTCCCGCGGCGTCGTCGTCACGAACACCCCGGGCGTGCTCACCGACGCCACCGCCGACCTCGCCTTCGGCCTGCTGCTCGCCGTCACGCGGCGGCTCGGCGAGGGCGAACGGCTGCTGCGTTCGCGCACGCCGTGGTCGTTCCACCTCGGCTTCCTGCTCGGCTCCGGGCTGCAGGGCAAGACGCTGGGCATCGTCGGCTTCGGGCAGATCGGCCGGGCGATGGCCCGCCGGGCTTCGGCGTTCGGGATGTCCGTCGTCTACTCCGGACGGTCCAAAAAGGACACGGACGCCGAGTACGTGTCGTTCGAGGAGCTGCTGGCGCGTTCGGACGTCGTCTCGCTGCACTGCCCGCTGACGCCCGAGACGCGGCACCTGGTCGACGCCGATGCGTTGCGGGCCATGAAACGCGGCGCGTACCTGGTGAACACGACCCGCGGCCCGGTCGTCGACGAAGCCGCGCTGGCCGACGCACTGAAAGCCGGGGAGATCGCCGGCGCCGCGCTCGACGTGTTCGAGAAGGAGCCCGAGGTCGAACCGCGGCTGCTCGGCCGGGACGACGTCGTGCTCAGCCCGCACCTGGGTTCGGCGACGGTCGAGACCCGCACCGCGATGGCCGTGCTGGCCGCGCGCAACGTCGCGGCGGTGCTCGCCGGGCGTCCCCCGCTGACGGAGGTGAAGCCGTGACCCGTGTCGTCATCGCGCCCGACAAGTTCAAGGGCAGTCTCACCGCGGTCGAGGCCGCGGAGGCCATCGCGCTCGGCGTGCGCGATGCCCTGCCGGACGCGGAAATCGTCACCTGCCCGGTCGCCGACGGTGGCGAAGGCACGCTGGACGTCCTGGAGGCGGCGGGCGCGCGGATCGTGCGGATGACGGTTCGCGGGCCGCTCGACGAGCCGGTCCAGGCGCGGTACGCGGTGCTGGACGGCACCGCGTATATCGAATCCGCGCGGGCGTGCGGGATCGAATTCGTCGAACCGTCGCCGGCGGTGGCGTTGGCCGCGCACACGTGGGGCGTCGGCGAGCTGCTGGCGGACGCGTTGGTGCACGGCGCGAAACGGCTCGTGCTCACGGTCGGCGGCACCGCCAGCACCGACGGCGGCGCGGGAATGCTCGGGGCGCTGGGTGCCGGTGTGCTCGACGCGTTCGGCGCGCCGGTCGGCCTGGGCGGCGGGACGCTGGCGCGCGTGGCGTCGACGGAGCTGGCGCCGGTGCGCGAGCGGCTGGACGGCGTGCGCGTGGCGGTCGCGACCGACGTGACGAACCCGCTGCTGGGCCCGGACGGCGCGGCGGCGGTGTTCGGGCCACAGAAGGGCGCGGGGCCGGCGGAGGTGGCGCTGCTCGACGACGCGCTGGGGCGGTGGGCGCACGCACTGCAGGTGGGCGGCGCACCGGACGTCACGCGGGTGCCGGGCTCGGGCGCGGGCGGCGGCGTGGCGGCGGCGGCGATCGCCCTGGGCGCGTCGGTCGAGTCCGGGTTCGATCTGATCGCGGCGCTGACCGGGGTCGATGAGGCCCTGGCGGGCGCGGATCTGGTGATCACGGGCGAGGGATCGCTCGACGAGCAGAGCCTGAACGGCAAGGCCCCGGCGGGCATCGCCGACCGGGCGCGGCCGCGCGGGGTGCCGTTGCTGGCGCTGGCGGGCCGGATCCAGCTGGACGCGGCGGGGTTGGCGCGGCTGGGGGTGGTGGGAAGCAGCGCGTTGATCGACCACGCGCCTTCGCTCGATCACGCCCGGAGTCACGCGGCGGAGTTGCTGCGGGAACGAGCGGCGGAACTGGTGCGCGCCTGGCGAGCCCGCTAGGAGACGCCCGCGAACGAACGGACCTTCCGCACCCCGATGAGCGAAAGGCCCGTCCGCCGCGGTCAGCTCGTGTGCTGGGGCAGCACGGCGAACGCCACTCCGCCGGCTTCGTCCTCCTGGACGTCGAGCACCTTGTCGTCCAGCAGCGCCGCCGCTTGGGGCTCGAGGAACACCTTCGGTCCCTCCTCCGCCCCCAGCACGCTGTCGCCCTCCGCCGGCTCGGGGGCCACCGACAGCGCCAGCTGGGCGCTCTCGCCGTCGGCGTTCTGGACCGCCAGGCGCAGTCCGGCTTCGCCCTCGCCCTGGCTCGTCAGCGCGGTGATCGCCTCGGCGGCGGCTTCGGTCACGGTCAGCATTTTTCGGCCTTCCCTTCGTCGCGGTCCGATGTTTTCCCCACGCTAGGGGCGTCCGAACGGACGTGCAGTCTGAGCGGATCAGCCCTGCCGCGCCGCGCGAATGGCGTCCGCCACCGATTCGCCCGCGTAGTCCGTCGTCTCGCGGCGGCCCTGGTTCGAATGGCGGCGGGGCACCGTGTCCTCCGGCACCACCGGCTCGAAGTCCGGCGGGGCGTCCTCGATCGTCTCGTCGAGCTCCGCCGCCGGCGTGGCCGCGAGCGGGCGCTCGGGGACCGGCTCCGGCTCGGCGTCGGGGACTTCTTCGGCCAGGCGCTGGTCCATCGGCTCGCCTTCGCGAATCTCCCGCGGCGTCGTCCCGTAGCGGTTCGCCGCGCTCCAGTGCTCGGGTGGCTCGACACCCTCTTCGAGCGCGTCCACGCGCAGCTCGTCCTCGTCCAGCGCCTCGCTGGGGCTCAGGCTCTGCGGTTCGGCCGAGTCGCGGTCACTCACTGGCCCTCCTGGCACAGGGTTGGTCATCGGGAACATCTCGTCGCCGGTGACCTACCCCGGGCGGCGGGGCGACGAAACCTCGCGGTGTCGCAGGGATCACATGGTTTAACACATTCACAAGTTTGTGAATGCAGGGTAGGTTGGGATCATGGCCACCCCCAGGTGGGCACCGGGGCACCGGCTGCTCGCCACCGACCCGGACCGGCACCACGAGCTCGGCACGCACGCCGCGTGGTACGTCGTGGCCGGTGTAGTGACAACCGGCGTCCAGGCCGTTTTGTTCCTGCTGCTGCGCGACGAGCTCGGCTCCCAGGTGGCGAACCTCGTCGCGATCGCGCTGACCACGATCGGCAACACCGAGTTCCACCGCCGCGTCACCTTCGCCGGACGGCCCAGCAACGCCGGGAAGCGGCACCTGCAGGATCTGATCACCTTCGCCTTCTACGCCCTGTACGGCTCGGCCGTGCTGGCGCTGCTCGACGCCTTCGTCGAGCGGCCGACGTCGTGGGAGGAAACCGGCACGCTGCTGCTGGCCAGCCTGATCGGTGGGTTCGTGCGGTTCGCCGTGCTGCGCTGGTGGGTTTTCGCGCACCGCACCGAACCGGCCGCGGCCGCCCACACCGGCTAGCGTCTGCGGACGTGGCCTCGGACGACATCAAGCGGGACGACATCAAGCCCCACTCGGGCGGCACCGAACCGGACTACCGCTTCACGCTGGCCAACGAGCGCACCTTCCTCGCCTGGCTCCGCACCGCCCTCGGCCTCCTGGCCGGCGGCGTGGCCGTGCACCAGCTGGTGCCCGCGCCGGCCGCGGCGAGCGCGGTGCTCGCCGGGCTGTGCGTCGCGCTCGCCGCGATCCTCGCCGCGACCGCGTACCCGCGGTGGCGGCGGGTGCAGATCGCCATGCGGGCCGGGGAACCACTGCCCCGCAGCTGGATGATCCTCGCGCTCACCGGCGGGCTGCTCGCGCTCATCGTCGCCGCGGCCGTGCTGCTGGTGCTCTCGTGAGTGACACGGAAGGCAGCGGACAGTGACGGCCGGGAAAACCGCCGCGCATTCCCGGCGAGCCGGCCGGACCGACGCCCCGGAACGACACCACGGGACGCGAATACCGCCGGTTCGCGATTATCGTGACGGCAGAAATACCGTCATGCCGCCGCGGGACCGGTCGTGACCGCCCCGGACGGCGCTCAGGCCGAGCGCACCGGGCTCGCCTGGCGGCGGACCGCACTGGCGTCGGCTGCCTGCACGGTACTGCTCCTGCACTCCGCCGCCCAGCGCCATTGGGGTGGCACGCTGATCCCCGTTTTGCTCGCCGCGAGCACGTCTGCCCTGCTGGCGGCTATCGGAATGCGCCGCGAACGGGCCTTGCGCGCCGCCGAACCGGGGCCGCCGAGCCGTGCACTGCCCGCTGTCGCGTCGCTCGCCGTGACCGTGACGGCCGCGTCCGTGGTCATCTTCCACTGACGAGTGAACTCGGCACATCCTGAAACCGATTAATCGCAATGTGCGGGGATGGGTCGCGGGAACATCACGGTCGATACTGCTAACGGGGTATTGGTCGTTGAAATCTGGACTGACCCGCCTGGAGGTGCTTACGATTACCCAGCGTCGCACGGACCGCAGATCCGCCCCGATCCACCGGAGCATCTGCGATGGATCAGTTACGGAGTGTTGAACCCCCGGCAGCGACGGTCGAGGGTCGGCCGGGGAGACGACCATGACAGCACCGCCGAGGACCACCGAAGAATCCGCGTCCAGCCTCCGCGATTATCGCACTCCCGAGTCCATGCCCCGCCCGGGCGGCCGGCTCACCAAGGAGGACCTCGACCCCCTCGTCAAGGACGCGGGCGAGGGCAACCCGGCGGCGATCCACTCGCTGCTGCAGATGATCGAGCCGGTGGTGGTCCGCTACTGCCGCGCGCGCATGGGCGGCCGCGACCTCTCCTACCTGTCGGCCGACGACGTCGCCCAGGAAGTCTGCCTCGCCGTGCTCAAGGCGCTGCCCGACTACCAGGACCGCGGCGGCTCCTTCCTCTACCTGGTCCACGCGATCGCGGCCAACAAGGTCGCCGACGCCTACCGCGCCGTCGCCCGCGACCGCTCCGAGCCCGTCCCCGAGCTCCCGGAGCGCCCGCTGATCTCCGGCAACGAACCCGAAAGCCACGCGCTGCACCTCGACCTCGGTGCCCGGCTCGGCCGGCTGCTCGCCTCCCTCCCCCGGGTGCAGCAGGAGATCCTGACCCTGCGCATTGCCGTCGGCTTCTCGGCCACCGAAACCGCCGAAGCGCTCGGGATCTCCCCGGGCAACGTCCGCGTGACGCAGCACCGCGCCCTCACCCGGCTGCGCGGCATGATCCGCGACGAAGAGTTCTGACAGACCACATCGCGGGCGGGCGGGGAGGCCTTTTACCCCCTGGAGGAGGTGTCCCCGCCCGCATCCAGCCCGTACGTCGCGCGGGCGTTGTGCTCGAAGACGGCCAGGCGCTCGGCGTCCGACAGCGAGCCCGTCAGGGCGATCGCCGTGTCGAGGACCACCTCGTAGGACGCCGCCAGCTCGCAGACCGGCCAGTCCGAGCCGAACAGCAGCCGCCGCGGGCCGAACACGTCCAGCACGTGGTCGACGTACCGGCGCAGGTGCCCGACCTCCCAGCCCCGCCAGTCGGCTTCGGTGACCAGCCCGGACAGCTTGCACACGACGTTCTCGCGCGCCGCCAGCGCGGCCACGCCGGACGCCCACGGCTCCCACTCCCCCGCCGCGATCGGGGGCTTCGCCGCGTGGTCGAGGACCAGGCGCAGCTGGGGCAGGCGCAACGCCAGCTCGGTCGCCGCCGGCAGCTGCGCGGGCCGGACCAGCAGGTCGAACGCCAGCCCCGCCGCCGCCACCGTGCTCAGCCCGGCCACCACCTCGGGCCGCAGCAGCCAGTCGTCGTCCGGCTCGCCCTCCACCTGGTGCCGGATGCCGACGAGCGGGCCGTCGAGCGCGGCCAGCCGGTCGGCGACGTCCGGAGCGGTGAGGTCCACCCAGCCGACCACGCCCGCGACGACCGGCTCCGCGGCCGCCGTCGCGAGGAATTCCACCGTCTCCTCTTCCGACGACACCGTCTGGACGAGGACGGTCGCGTGCACGCCCGCCGCCTTCGTCACCGCGCGCAGGTCGCCGGCCGTGTACGGGCGGCGGATCGGGTCCATGGCCGGGCCCGCCAGCCACGGGTACTCGCGCCGCGACGGGTCCCACAGGTGGTGGTGCGCGTCGATCACGAGACTCCTTCGGCGATGACGACGTCGGCGCGCAGCAGGCCCGCGTCGACCAGGTCGGTCCACAGGGCAGACGGCACGACCGCCCGGGCGCGCCGCGCGTTCACGGTGACCTGGTCCGGATCGTGCGCGCCGACGACCACCGACACAACCGCGGGATGCGCCATCGGCAGCGCCAGCGCCGCCTCCGGCAGCTCGACGCCGTGCCGCGCGCAGATCTCCGCGATCCGGCCGGCCCGCTCGACCAGCTCCACCGGCGCTTCGGCGTAGTCGTAGACGCGGCCCGGCCGGGCCGTCGCCAGGATGCCGCCGTTGAACGCGCCCCCGGCCACCACGCGGACGTCCCGCTCGGCGCAGAGCGGGAACAGCTCGTCCAGCGCGGGCTGGTCGAGCAGCGTGTAGCGGCCGGCCACCAGCAGGACGTCCAGGTCGGTGCGGCGGACGAACTCGGCCAGCATCGGCGCCTGGTTCATGCCGGCCCCGAACGCGCGGATCACGCCCTGCTCCCGCAGCTCGCGCAACGCCGGGAACGCCCCCGACAGCGCCTCCTCGAAGTGGTCGTCGGGGTCGTGGACGTAGACGATGTCGACACGGTCGAGCCCGAGCCGCGTCAGGCTGTCGTCGAGGGACCGCAGGACGCCGTCACGGCTGAAGTCCCATCGGCGCTTGTACGCGGCCGGGACGGCGAAGCCCTGGTCGTCGCGGGCGCCGGCACCCTCCGGGTTCGGCTCCAGCACGCGGCCGACCTTCGTCGAGAGCACGTACTCGTCGCGCGGGTACCCGCGCAGCGCGGCGCCGAGGCGGTGCTCCGAAAGGCCGAGGCCGTAGTGGGGCGCGGTGTCGAAGTAGCGGACGCCCTCGTCCCACGCGCGCCGGACGGTCGCGGCCGCGGTCTCGTCGCTGATCGCGTGGTAGAGGTTGCCCAGCTGCGCGCAGCCGAGCCCCAGCGGGGACAGGGAGAGTTCCAACGCGGTCACTCCTTCACCGGCACCATTGCCGTGCAGTCGTCGACTTCGAGGACGTGGCAGAGGGCGAGTCCGTTACGCCCGTGCTCCGGCGAGCCACCCGTTGCGGTGCGCGCTGGTGGGTCATCGCCCCTCCCGCGCCGGGACATGGCACGCTGGGGAGCACCACCGAAACATCCGAGGTCTGTTGCAGGGGAAGGCCGGCACGATGCCCGTCACCGATGTCGCGATCGACAAGATCAAGGACATGATCATCTCCGGCGAGCTGGCGCCGGGCGACCGGCTGCCGAAGGAGGCCGAACTGGCCCAGCGGCTCGGCCTTTCGCGCAGCTCCCTGCGCGAGGCCGTCAAGGCGTTGTGCCTGATCAGGGTCCTCGACGTCCGCCAGGGCGACGGCACGTACGTCACCAGCCTCGAGCCGAACCTGCTGCTCGACGCCATGACGTTCGTGGTCGACTTCCACCGCGACGACACCGTCCTGGACTTCCTGGCCGTGCGCCGGATCCTGGAACCCGCCGCGACCGCGCTGGCCGCGCTGCACATGAGCGACGACGACATCGCGGAGCTGGGCACGCTGCTCAGCGAGCTGGAGGACTCGCCGACCGTGGAGGCGCTGGTCGCCAACGACCTGCAGTTCCACCGCAAGATCGCCGACGGCTCCGGCAACCCGGTGCTCTGTTCGCTGCTCGACAGCCTCTCCGGGCCGACCGCCCGCGCCCGGATCTGGCGCGGCCTCACCCAGGAGGGCGCGGTCGCGAAGACCCGCGAACAGCACACGGCGATCTACGAGGCCATCGCCGCCCGCGAGCCGGAACTGGCCCGCTCGTGGGCGACCGTGCACGTCGCGGGCGTCGAGCAGTGGCTGCGCAACGCGCTGGGCACCGCGGACGACCCGACGGCTCCCGACCCGGACGCCGAACCCGCCGCCGAAGCCTCGTAGCACACCTACCTCCGGAACACGTCGGACCTTCACCGGGTGAGCGTCAGGTCTGTGGCTTCCCACCGGCGTACCGGGCGATGATCAGCGCGACCAGGATGATGGCGCCGTAGATCGCCCCCTGCCACTCCGCCGTCACGTGCGCGTAGTTGAGCAGGCTGGACACCGACGACAGCAGCAGGACGCCGGTGAGGGCGCCGACCAGGGTGCCCTTGCCGCCGTCGAGGGAGACGCCGCCGATCACCGCCGCCGCGAACACCTGCAGGATCATCCCGGAGCCCTGGTTCGCGCCCAGCGCGCCGACGTAACCCGTGTACGCGAGCCCGCCGATCGCCGCCAGAATCCCGGCGACGACGAACACCGCCCACGCGATCCGGTCGACGCGCACCCCCGCCGCCCGCGCGGCCTCGCGGTTGCCGCCGATCGCGTACAGCGCGCGGCCGACGCGGTGGTAGCGCAGCACCCAGCCGGCGATCGCGAACAGCGCCGCGGCCAGCCACACCGACATCGGCAGGCCGAGAAACGTCGTCGTCGCCAGGTTGGTGAACTCCTCCGGCAGGTTGAACAGCGTCTTGCCCTTGGTCGAGCCGACCTGCACGCCGCGCAGCACGGTGAGCATGGCGAGGGTGACGATGAAGGCGTTCAGCTTCAGCTTCACGATCAGGAAGCCATTGACGAACCCGACGAGCGCGCCGCACAGCGGGATCACCAGCAGCCCGGCCGCGGCGGGCAGCTCCATGCCGAAGCCCGCCGACGCCGCCGGGAGCACGACCATCGCGCCGAGTGCCGGCGCCAGGCCCATCGTGGATTCCAGCGACAGGTCGAACTTCCCGGTGATCAGCACCAGCGACTCGCCGAGCACGACCAGCGACAGCGCGGCCGACGCGGTCAGGATGCTGACGATGTTGCTCCAGCCGACGAAGGTGTCGTCGACCAGGCCGCCGATCACGAACACGACGACCAGGGCGGGCAAGAGCGCCAGTTCACGCAGCCAGACGGCTTTGCGGCGCCGGGGTGGCGCGGGCAGTTGCGTCTGGGGAGAGACCATCACGTCGGTCACGAAAGCTCGACTCCTTCGATGTCGGCCACGAGGTCGCCGTCGGACCACCCGGCCTGGTGTTCGGCGACGACGGCCCCGGCACGCAGCACCAGGACGCGGTCGCTCAGGCGCAGGTCGTCCAGCTCGTCGCTGACGATCAGCACCGCCTTGCCCTCGGCGCGCACCCGGTCGACGACCGCGAGCAGCGCCTCCTTCGACTTCACGTCCACGCCGGCGGTCGGGTTGATCAGCACGACCACCCGCGGATCGCTGAGCAACGCCCGCGCCAGCACGACTTTCTGCTGGTTGCCGCCCGACAGGTCCGACACCGGCTGGTCGGCGCCCGCGGCCACGATGTCGTAGTCCTTCAGCGCCTGGGCCGCCTTCGCGTACCGCGTCGCCGGGGACGCGATCCCGCCGCGGCCCAGCTTGTCCAAAATGGACATCGTCGCGTTGTCCGCGATCGAGTGTTCCAGGACCAGGCCTTCGTGGTGCCGGTCGCGCGGGACGCACCCGATGCCCGCCCGCAGCGCCGCCGGGATGTCACCCGGCCGCAGCGGCGAGCCGTCGACGCGGACCGTGCCCGCGGACGGCGTCCGCAGGCCGTAGACCGTCTCGGCGACCTGGTGCTTGCCGCTGGCGTTGCTGCCCGCGAGCCCGACGACCTCGCCGCGGCGCAGCCGGAACGAGACGTCGCGGAAGCCGGCACCGGAGAGCCCGGCCACCGAAAGGATCTCGGCGGCGTCCGCTTCCAGGGACTCCCGGGAAGCGGCGTCACGGACCGACAGGCCGCCCGGCTCGCCGGTCATCGCGTCGACCAGCTGGGCCTTGCCGACCTCGGACACCGGCGCGGTGAGCACGTGCTTCGCGTCGCGCAGCACGGTCACCGCCTGGCAGACCTCGTACACCTCGTGCAGGTGGTGCGAGATGAACAGGAACGTCACCCCGCCCGCCTGCATCTGGCGCATCCGGTCGAAGAGCCGCTCGATGGCCTGGCTGTCGAGCTGCGCGGTCGGCTCGTCGAGGACGATGAACCGGGCGCCGTAGGACAGCGCGCGGGCGATCTCGACGAACTGCCGGTCCTCGACCGACAGGTCGCCGGCCGGGGTGTCGACGTCGACGTGCACGTCCCACGAGTCGAGCAGCTCGCGAGCCTTGCGCCGCAACGACTTCCAGCCGATCGAAAAGCCCCCGCCCGACTGCCGGTTGAGGAACAGGTTCTCGGCCACGGTCAGCTGCGGGACGACCATCGCGTGCTGGTACACGCAGGCGACGCGCGCCTTCCATTCGTCCTGTTTGGACAATGGCGGGGCCGGCTCGCCGCCGAACTCGACGTGCCCGGTGTCCGTGGCGGACAGGCCGGTGAGGATGGAGACGAGCGTCGACTTGCCGGCCCCGTTGCGCCCGACGAGCGCGTGCGACTCGCCGGCGTGCACGGTGAGGCTGACGTCGTGCAGCGCCACGGTCGGGCCGTAGCGCTTCCCGACGCCGCGGGCGCTGACCACCCCGCTGGCGGACGGCACTGTCACAGGTTGTTCCCCCAGAGGGCCTTGTCGTCCACGTTGTCCTTGGTGATGACGGGCGCGGGCAGCTGGTCCTCGAGGATGCCGGGGCGGATTTCCACGATCGTGCTGCCGTGGTCGGTCGGCCCGGCCTTGAACGTTTCGCCCGCCATGGCCTTCTTCAGCCAGTACAGGCCGTACTTCGCGTAGGCGTCGGCCGGCTGGGACACGGTGGCGTCCAGCTCGCCGGCGCGGATGGCGGCCAGCTCCTGCGGAATGCCGTCGTTGGACACGAGCACGACGTGCTTCGGGTCCCCGACCGGGAAGAACAGGTTCTTGCGCTTGAGGGCCTGCAGGGTCGGCGCGAGGTAGACGCCGCCGGCCTGCATGTAGACGCCCTTGATGTCCGGGTTCGCGGTCAGCATGCTGTCCAGGCCGGAGGACGCCTTGTCGGCCTTCCACTCGGCCGGGATCTCCAGCACCTGGACGCCGGGGTACTTCGCCTTCATGCAGTCGCGGAAGGCCTCCGAGCGGTCGCGGCCGTTGACCGAGGCCAGGTCGCCCATGATCTGCACGACCTTGCCGGACTTGACCTTCTCGCCGATCGCTTCGCAGGCCTTGGTGCCGTAGGCCTTGTTGTCGGCCCGCACGACCATGGCGACCTTGCCGCCTTCGGGGGCGACGTCGACCGCGACGACCGGCACGCCCTTGTTCTCCGCCTGCTTGAGTCCGGCGACGATGGCCGCGGAGTCCAGCGGCGTCACGACCAGGCCCTTGACGCCCTGGTTGAGGAAGGTGCCGATGTCGGTGATCAGCTTCGCGGGGTCGCTGTCGGCGTTGACCGTCGGGAGGACGTCGACGCCCTCTTCCTGGGCCATCTTGGGCACGTAGTTGTTGTAGGCCTGCCAGAACGGCGAGGTCAGCAGGGGCAGCGTCGCGCCGACCTTGCCGCCGGCGCCGCCACCCGCCGCGGGCGCCGACGCGTTGTCCTTCGTCGACCCGCAGGCGGCCAGTAGCAGACCGCAGGCGGCGACGGCGGCCACCTTGATCACCTTCGTACGCACAGCATCCTCCTTGATGACGGCGGGGAATCAAGTTCTACTGGTGGGAGACCGGGCCGCGAGGACGCAGGCCGTACATGCCGCCGTCGACCGCGAGGGCGGTGCCGGTGGTCGAGGCGGAGCGGGGGCTGGCGAGGTAGGCTACGGCGTTCGCGACCTCGTCCGCGGTGACCAGCCTGCCCATCGGCTGGCGGGCGGCGAGGGCGGCGCGTTCGGCCGCCGGGTCTTCGGCGGCGTCGAGGAGCCGGCCCACCCACGGGGTGTCCGCCGTGCCCGGGCACACGCAGTTGACGCGGATTCGGTCGGGCAGGTGGTCGGTCGCCATGGCCAGGGTCAGCGAGAGCACCGCGCCCTTGGTGGCCGAATACAACGCGCGGTTGGGCAGACCGGCCCAGGCCGCGATGGAGCAGGTGTTGACGATCGCTGCGGACGGCGAGTTCTTCAGGTGCGGCAGCGCGGCGCGCGCGAGCCGGACCATGCCGACGACGTTGACGTCGAACACGCGGTGCCACTCGTCGTCGTCGTTGGCGGCGACGTCGCCCTGGGCGCCGATCCCCGCGTTGTTGACGAGGATGTCGAGGCGCCCGAAGCGCGCCACGACGGCGTCGATCGCTTCGCGGACTTCAGCGTCGGAGGAGACGTCGCAGCGGAAGCCCTCGTCGCCCGGGTTCACGTCGAGGACCGCCACCTGCGCGCCGCGTTCGGCCAGCAGGGTCGCGACGGCCTTGCCGATGCCCGAGGCGCCGCCGGTGACGGCGGCCACCAGGCCCTCGAATTCACTCACTGGCGGTCTCCGTCCACTCGGGACCGTCCGGGAACCGGAAGCGGCGCAGCGTGGCGTCGTGCATGCGCGCGGAGAACCCGGGTGCGGTCGGGGCGAGGTACCGGCCGCGCTCGACGACGGCCGGGTCGGTGAAGTGCTCGTGCAGGTGGTCGACCCACTCGATGGAGCGGTCGGCGTCGGTGCCGGACACCGCCACGAAGTCGAACATCGACAGGTGCCGCACGAGCTCGCAGAGCCCGACGCCGCCGGCGTGCGGGCACACCGGGACGCCGAACTTGGCGGCCAGCAGCAGGATCGCGAGGTTCTCGTTGAAGCCGCCGACGCGGGCGGCGTCCAGCTGCAGCACCGAAATGGCGTCCGCCTGCAGCAGCTGCTTGAAGATGACGCGGTTCTGGACGTGCTCGCCGGTGGCGACCTTGATCGGGGCCAGGGCTTTCGCGATGGCCGCGTGGCCGAGGACGTCGTCCGGGGAGGTCGGTTCCTCGATCCAGTACGGGTCGTGGGGCGCGAGCGCGGTCATCCAGCTCACGGCGGCGGAGACGTCCCAGCGCTGGTTGGCGTCGACGGCGATCCGGACGTCCGGGCCGACGGTCTCGCGGGCGAGCTTCATGCGGCGGACGTCGTCTTCGAGGTTGCCGCCGACCTTGAGCTTGATCATCTCGAAGCCGTCGGCGACGGCCTGCTCGGCGAGCCGGACGAGCTTCGCGTCGGCGTACCCGAGCCAGCCGGGTGACGTGCTGTAGGCGCGGTAGCCGTTCGCTTCCAGCTGCTTCGTGCGCTCGGCGCGTCCGGGTTCGGCGCGCCGCAGGATGTCCAGGGCCTCGGCTTCGGTGAGCGCGTCGGAGAGGTACCGGAAGTCGACCAGCGACACCAGTTCTTCAGGGGTCATGCGCGCCGCGAACCGCCAGACCGGGAGGTTCGCCCGGCGGGCGGCGAGGTCCCACGCGGCGTTGACGATCGCGCCGACGGCCATGTGCGCGACGCCCTTTTCCGGGCCCAGCCAGCGGAACTGCGAGTCGCCGACGAGCGTGCGGGACAGGTCGCCGAGCGCGGCCGCGTCCGCCGGGACGGCCCGGCCGACGACGTGTGGGGCGAGCGCGCGGATCGCGGCCGCCTGGACGTCGTTGCCGCGGCCGATGGTGAAGGCGAGGCCGTAGCCGTCCGGGCCGCCGTCGGCGTGCAGCACGACGTAGGCGGCGGAGTAGTCCGGATCGGGGTTCATCGCGTCCGAGCCGTCGAGCTCCTTCGACGTCGGGAACCGGACGTCGAGGACCTCCATGCCGATGATCTTCGCCATGGTCAGGCCTGCCTCGCGGTCTGGCGCTGCCGCCCGAGGCCGTCGATCTCCAGCTCGATCACGTCGCCGTCGCGCAGGTAGGGCTTCGGATCGGGCTGCCCGAGCGCGACGCCTTCGGGAGTGCCGGTGTTGATCAGGTCGCCGGGGCGCAGCACCATCACCTGGGACAGGTGGTGGACGATCTCGGCGACGCCGAAGATCATGTCCTTGGTCGACGAGTCCTGCTTCTTCTCGCCGTTGATCCACAGCCGCAGGCCGAGGTCCTGGGGATCGGGCACTTCGCTCGCGGGGATCAGCGCGGGGCCGAGCGGGTTGAAGTTCTCGCACGACTTGCCCTTGTCCCACTGGCCGGCGCGGAACTGCAGCTCGCGCTCGGAGACGTCGTTCGACACGACGTAGCCGGCGACGTACTCCAGGGCTTCCTCGACGCTCTCGAGGTAGCGGGCGGTCCTGCCGATGACGACACCCAGCTCGACCTCCCAGTCGGTACTCGTGGAGCCGCGCGGGATGAGGACGTCGTCGCCGGGCCCGACCACGACGTCCGGCGCCTTCATGAAGACGACGGGCTCGGTGGGCGGGGTCGCGCCGGTCTCCTCGGCGTGGCGGCGGTAGTTCATGCCGATGCAGACGACCTTGCCGGGCTGGGCGATCGGCGGGCCGACGCGCAGGCCGTGGACGTCGGCTTCCGGCAGCTCGCCGGCGGCGAGCGCGGCGGCGGCCCGCGCGAGCCCGTCCGCGGCGAGGAAGCCGCCGTCGATGTCGGCGGTGAGGCCGCCCAGTTCGTAGGTCGTGCCGTCGCCGGCCCGCACGAACGGACGCTCACTCCCCGGCTCCCCGAGACGCACAAACTGCACGGATGTTTCCCTTCACCCACACCGATCAGACATCCGATGTATAGCGCAGTCGTGACCGCCGATCTAGAGGGATCGCCGAAATCGGTGGCAAAATTGGTCGGATCAGTATCGGTGCGCGAGGCAGGTGACCACGGCGTGTCACCGATCACAGCCGGAATAGCACCGGCGCACTCCCCGCTGGTCCCGGGTGAGGGAACGAAGGGACGGGCATGACCATCACGGCGGAACGTACCGCGCCGAGCCGGCGCACGCAGCTGAAGTTCGTCCTCGTCCTGGGCGGCCTGACCGCTTTCGGGCCGCTGTCGATCGACATGTACCTGCCCGCGCTGCCGCGGATGGCGGCCGACCTGCACGCGCCGGACAACACGGTGCAGCTGACCCTCAGCGCGTTCATCGTGGGGCTGGCGCTGGGCCAGCTGGTGCTCGGGCCGCTGTCGGACGCCCTCGGCCGCCGCGGCCCGCTGCTCGCCGGGCTGGTGCTGTACGTCGTGGGCTCGGTGCTGTGCGCGGTGAGCCCGGACGCGTGGCTGCTGGTCGCGGCGAGGTTCGTGCAGTCCCTCGGCGCGGCGGCGGGCATCGTGATCGCGCGCGCGACGGTGCGGGACCTGTTCGAAGGCACCGCGATGACGAAGTTCTTCTCGACGTTGATGCTGGTCAGCGGCCTGGCCCCGATCCTGGCCCCGCTGATCGGCGGGCAGCTGCTGAACTGGACGTCGTGGCGCGGGGTGTTCGTCGTGCTGACGGCGTTCGGCGCGCTGCTGCTGGCCGTGGTGGCGTTCTTCCTGCCGGAGCCCTCGCCCGCGCGCTCGCCGCTGCGGCTCGGCCGGGTGATGCGCACCTACGGGCGGCTGGCGCTGGACCGGTCGTTCGCCGGGTACGCGCTGGCGTCGGGGCTGCTGTTCGCGTCGATGTTCGCCTACATCTCGGGGTCGTCGTTCGCGTTGCAGGGCGTGTACGGGTTGAGCCCGCAGGCCTACAGCGTGGTGTTCGGGGTGAACGGCGTCGGGATCGTGCTGGCGGGCCAGCTCAACGGCCGCCTGGTGGGCCGGGTGCGCGAACGCACGCTGCTGTTGTCCGGGCTCCTGCTCGGCGTGGCGGGCGGGGCTTCCGCGCTGGCGTCGGCGTTCTTCCGGGCGCCGCTGGCCCTGCTGCTGGTGTCGCTGTTCCTGCTGGTGTCGAGCCTCGGCCTGGTGATGCCGAACGCGAGTTCCCTGGCGCTGGCGTCGCACGCCCGCTCGGCGGGGGCGGCTTCGGCGTTGCTGGGGGTCCTGCAGTTCGCGGTGGGGGCCGTGGCGACGCCGCTGGTGGGGCTGGGCGGGCCGGGGACGGCGGTGCCGATGGCCGCGACCATGGCGGGGTTCGCCGTGCTGGCGCTGGTGGCTTACCTGGTCCTGGCCCGCGAATTCAGTTCCTGAGGAGGCGCTCCAGCTCGTCGCCCGCCGGTTCGTGGCCGGCGTCGGCGATGCGCTGCAGCTCCAGGAGGTCCTTCGCGGCCACCGCGCGGCGGGTGAGCAGTTCGCCGGCCCGGTCGCAGCCTTCGTCCAGCAGCTCGCTCAGCTCCTCGACGTCGCCGCGGGTGTCGGCGAGGTCGGCCAGGCGGTCCAGTGCCGTTTCGTTGCCCTCGTCGGCCAGGGCGCGCAGGGTGTCGTGATCGGCCATGGGGCCAGCTTGCACCCTTGCCCCTGGGGCAAGGTCAAGTGCGACGATGGCCGGGTGCTCACCATCGGACAGCTCGCCGGGTACGCCCGCGTGACCACCAAGACGATCCGCGTCTACCACGCGAAAGGCCTGCTCCCCGAGCCGGCGCGGGACGCGTCCGGCTACCGCCGCTACCGCGCCGCCGACGCCGTCGAACTCATCAAGATCCGCACGCTCGCCGAGGCCGGCGTGCCGCTGGCCCGCATCCGCGAACTGCGCTCGGGCGATGGGCTCGCCGCCGCGCTGCGGCAGATCGACGACGACCTCGCCGCGCGGATCGACGGCTTGCGGGCCACCCGCGAACGCCTTCGCCGGCTCGCCGACGGCCGGCTCTCGCCGCTGCCGGACGCCGTCGTGGCCTACCTCGACCGGCTGCCCGGCCTCGGGTTCAGCGAACGCTGGGTGGCGCTGCAGAACGACCTGTGGATCCTCGTGTTCGCCACCCACCCGGAGACAGCGCACCGGAACTTCCGCGACCAGGCCGCGATGCTCGACGACCCGGCGCTGCTGTCGCTGATCCTCGAGTACGACCGGCTGCACGACGCCGACCCGCACGACCCGCGCGTCGACGCGCTCGCCGGGAAAATCGCCGAGGCGACCCGAGTGCGCTACGGCTCCGAGCTGCCCGCGTACGACGAGGGCTCGGCGATCCCGGCGCTGGTGCAGGGCGCGGTGAACGCGTCGGCCCCGGCCTGGCGGCGGCTCGACGCGCTCCTGCGGGACCGGCTCAGGCCAGGGACGCCAGGTCGGCCGTCCTGAGCTGGTCCGCCGTCACCTTCGCGCGGCCGTCGACCAGTGCTCCCAGCGCGTCGCCGTCGTCCCACATGTTCACGTTCATCGCCGCCGCCACCTCGCCGTCGCGCAGCCAGAACGCCGTGAACTCGCGGGCGGCCAGGTCGCCGCGGACCACCAGCTCGTCCGCCGCCGGGTCGGCGAGGCCGCGGTACTCGCAGCCCAGGTCGTACTGGTCGGTGAAGAAGTAGGGCGACGCCAGGAAAGGCTCGTTGTCCCCCAGCAGGTTCCGCGCCACGTGCGTGCCCTGGTCCTTCGCGTTCGCCCAGTGCTCGACGCGGACGCGGCGGCCGAAGCGGGGGTGGAAGTGGGCGGCGATGTCACCCACCGCGTAGACGTCCGGGGCCGCCGTGCGGAGGCCCGCGTCCACGGCCACCCCGCCGTCGTCGGCGAGTTCCAGGCCCGCCGCGTGGGCCAGCTCCACCCGCGGGGCCGCGCCGGCCGCGACCAGGACCACGTCCGCCGTCAGCTCTTCGCCGCCGCCGAGCCGGACGCCGCGGACGCCGTCCGGGCCGCCCAGGATCTCCGTGACCTGCTCGCCCAGGCGGTACCGCACGCCGTTCGCGACGTGCAGGTCGCGGAACACGCCGCCGACCGTCTCGCCGACCACGTTCGCCAGGGGCACCGGTACCGGGTCGACGACCGTCACCTCCGCGTTGTGCGTGCGGGCCGCCGCGGCCGCTTCGCAGCCGATCCAGCCGGCGCCGACGATCAGCACGCGCTCCGCCGCCGCGAACGCCGAACGCAGCTTGAGCGCGTCGTCGAGGGTGCGCAGCGTGTACAGCCCGGGCAGGTCGCCGCCGGGCACCGGCAGCCGGCGCGGCCGGGAGCCGGTCGCCAGCACCAGCCGGTCGTAGTGGTGTTCGCCGCCCGCGTCGTCGAGCACCAGCCGGGCGCCGAGCTCGATCCGGGTCGCCGTGACGCCGGAGGCGAAGCTGATGTCCTTCTCGGCGTAGAACTTCTCTTCGTGCACCCAGTCGGGCTCGTCGGCGTTGCCCAGCAGCACGCCCTTCGACAGCGGTGGCAGTTCGTACGGGCGGTGGGAATCCGCGCCCAGCAGCAGGATTTCGCCGCTGTAACCGCGTTCTCGCACCGCGGCCGCCGCGGATGCCCCACCGAGGCCCGCACCGACGATGACGATCTTCCGCGGTTCCGACATCCCTACCTCCCAGTGACGGCTGCTGGTCCGGACGCTACTGGAGATCCGGCCGCGCCACGACCCGTGACGTACGCCGAAAATCCGCAAAGCGCAAGACAAAACCCGCGAGTAGGCAGATCGGGTGAACGCGCGTCATAGCATCGCCGGGGTCCGCTCCCACCCTCGCACGGAGCACGACCACGACAAGGAAGCGAGGGCGGCGACCATGAGTCGGGGCGAGTGGTCGATCGGCTGCCGGGATCTGGCCGGCAGGCGCAGGGACGTGACGGTGTTCGTCAGCAACGACAAGGTGGTGCTGGTCGCGCCGCCGGGTGAAGCGGCGGTGCTCGGGCCGCTCGACGTCGGACGGCTGCGGGCCGCCCTGCGGGACGCCGTCGTGGCGACGGCGGACGAAAACGAAAGCTGACAACTACCGTTCCTACTTTTCAGTAGGTTAGAGTCGGGCCCGACGAGAAGGGACCGGCCATGACGACCTACTTCGTGACGGGCGCGACGGGCTTCATCGGAAAACGCCTGGTCGCGCGGCTGCTCCGGCGGCCCGAGACGTCCGCGGTGTACGCGCTGGTGCGGGAGACGTCCCGCGAGCGCCTGGCCGGCCTGGCGCGCGACTGGCCGGACGCGGACAAGCTGCACCCGGTGCTCGGCGACCTCACCGAACCGCGGCTCGGCGTCGATGCCGCGCAGTTGCCCCGCCTCGACCACGTCGTCCACCTGGGCGCGATCTACGACCTCACCGCCGGCGAAGAGGCCAACCGGCGTGCCAACGTCGAGGGCACCCGGCACCTCCTGGCCTTCGCCGCCGCGGCGCGGGCCGGGCTGGTGCACCACGTGTCGTCGATCGCCGTCGCCGGCGACCACGCCGGGCGGTTCACCGAAGCCGACTTCGACCTCGGCCAGCACTTCGGCTCGCCGTACCACGCGACGAAGTTCGAGGCCGAGAAGCTCGTCCGCGAACAGTCCCTGCCCTTCCGCGTCTACCGGCCCTCGGCCGTCGTCGGCGACTCGCGCACCGGCGAAATGGACAAGGTCGACGGGCCCTACTACTTCCTGCCCGCCATCTCGCGGCTGGCGGCCCTGCCGCGCCGCCTCCCGCTGGCCTCCCTCGACCTCGGCGCGACGAACCTGGTGCCGGTGGACTACGTCGTCGAGGCGATGGAACACCTGATGCACCGCGACGCGCCGACGGGAACGACGTACCACCTCGCCGCCGCGCGCCCGCAGTCGCTGAACTCCGTCTACAACGCCTTCGCGCGGGCCGCCGGCGGGCCGGCGATCCGGGCCGTGCTGCCGGAGAAGCCGTCCGGCGCCCTCCGGCGGGCCGGCACCCGGCTCGCGCACGCGGCCGCGGCCGGGATCGACCGCGTGCCGGGCGGCCGGGGCGCCCGCGCGGCCGTCCTGGCGGAGCTGGGCATCCCCCTGGCCGTGCTGCCGCACCTGACCATGGACGTCGTCTTCGACACCGCCCGCACCACGACGGCGTTGTTCGGCAGCGGCATCGAGCTCCCCGAGCTGCGGGACTACGCGGCGCCGCTCTACCGGTACTGGCGGGCCCACCTCGACCCCGACCGCGCCCGCCGCACCCACGGCCTGGCCGGGCGGACCGTGCTGGTCACCGGCGCGTCCTCCGGGATCGGCCGGGCGTCGGCGCTCGCCGTGGCGCGCAAGGGCGCGAAGGTGATCCTGGTGGCCCGCCGCGCCGACGAACTGGCCCAGGTGCGCGAGGAGATCGTCGCGGCGGGCGGCACGGCCGCGGCGTACCCGTGCGACCTCACCGACGGCGACGCCGTCGACGCGCTGGTCAAGGACGTGCTCGGCGACCACGGCGCGGTGGACGTGCTGGTGAACAACGCCGGCCGGTCGATCCGGCGCTCGGTTTCGCTGTCCACGCAGCGGTTCCACGACTTCGAGCGCACGATGGCGATCAACTACTTCGGGCCGGTGCGGCTGGTCCTCGGCTTCCTGCCGTCGATGGCCGCGCGCCGGTTCGGCCACGTCGTCAACGTGACGACCCAGGGCCTGCAGACCGACACCCCGCGCTTTTCCGCCTACCTGGCCTCGAAGGCGGCGCTGGAGGAGTTCGGGCTGACGGCCGGGCGCGAGACGCTTTCGGACGGCGTCACGTTCACGTCGGTGCGGATGCCGCTGGTGCGGACACCGATGATCGCGCCGACCGGCTACCGCGGAATCCCGTCCAGCAGCCCGGAACGCGCCGCGGCGCTGGTGGTGAAGGCGTGCGAGGAACGGCCGGAGATCTTGAGCCTCCCCGAAGGCCGCGCCGCCGAGCTGGCGACGCTCGCCGCGCCGAAGCTCGCCCGGTTCGCCGCGCACCTGGCCTACCGCGCGATGCCGGAGTCCGCGCCCGAGGCCCGCGAGCTGCCCGGCCGATCCGCGCCGGCGTCGGTCGCGGCGGCGGTGACCCGCCTCATCTGGCGCCGTCGTGCGTGATTCCCGCGAATTCCGCCGAAACAGTGGCAGACACGCGAGGGTACTTCTACCCTCGCGCGAGTCCCGTACACCCGTGCGGGACGCCACTGGGGAGTAACTGGGGAGTTCGGAATGCCGGAAAACAGCACTGGGCACCGCCGCGCCGTGAGCGACCAGACGGCCGCGATCGGCACCGCGAGGCACACCCGCGGCTGACGGCCGCGTGACCGCCGCCCCGGGCGGGCCGCCGGCTCTCCCGTGGTGGCGTTCACGCCGGTGATCGCCCCGGCCGCTACCATCGCTTCCCGGGTGTGGTCGGGAGCGGAAGGCGGACGCGGCGTGGACGTGGCGAGTCCTGCGCACGTCGCCACGCCGCGCGGGCTGTCCCGGCCGCTGCTGCGCCGGAGCATCCACGTGGGCTGGGTGCTGGTGCTCGCGCTGGCCACCGAGTTCCGCGTCGGCCGCTTCGGCTTCCACCCCTCCGACCAGGGTTTCATCCTCGCCCAGGCGTGGCGCGTGCTGCACGGCGAAGTCCCGCACGCCGACATCATCTCCGCCCGCCCGCTGGGGTCCGCGGTCCTGCACGTCGCCGACTTCGCACTGCCGATGCCGCTGTTCTTCGGCTCCAGCTTCCTGTCCATGATCGAGATCATCGTGGCCACGATCGCGTTCGCCGCGCTGGTCACCCGCCGCCGGGTGCTCGACTGGGGGCCGGGGATGACGGCGCTGGTCGCGGCCGCGTCGCTGATCAACCTCAACGCGTTCCCGCTGATGGCCTGGCACACCGTGGACGGCATCGCGCTCACCGCGTGCGGTGCCTGGGCACTGGACGCGGGCCTGCGCGGCGAGCGCGCCTTCGCCCGCCGCGGCGGGCTGGCGCTGCTCGGCTGCGCGGTGCTCGTCAAGCAGAGCTTCGTGCTCGCCCCGGTGATCGGCCTGCTCTGGCTGCTGCTGCACCCGGCGACACGGGCGGGCACGCGGCGCGCGGCCCGGCTGGTCCTCGACCTGCTCGCGCTCGGCGCGCCGGGGCTGGCGTACGTGGCGTGGGTGAGCCTCGGCGGCGGCTTCACGGAGATGGTCGAGCAGCTCACCGGCGGCGCCCCCGCGTACGGCGAGCGGCTGCTCGGGCTGTGGCTCGACGACCCGGAGGTGCTGACCAGGGCCCCGGTGCGGGAGCTGGCCTTCTTCGCCGCCATCGCCGTGGTGCTGCTGGCCGTCCGGCTGCCCGGTGACCGGCTGGGCGCGGCCGGGCGGGTGGCGTCCTGGACGCTGGTGCTCGCCGGTGCCGCCGCCGTGGTCTGGACCGTCGTCGACGGCCGGTTCACCGGCTCGTCGCGCTGGGCGGACGTCCTGTGGTGGATCGTCGCGGTCAGCGTGCCGGTGAACGCGGCCGTGCGGCGGAAGGTCCCGTGGGCGGGGCTGCTCGTGCTCGCCACCGGGTTCATGACCAGCCTGTCCTGGGGCAACGACACCCCGACGCTGCTCACCGGCACCCTGGCCCTGACCGCGTTGCTGCTGCTGGGCGAGCTGGTCCCGGCCCGCCCAGCAGCGGCAACGTCGGCGCGCCGCTGGATCACGGCGACGGCCGGCCTGACCGCGGTGGCGGTGTGCGGCTGGGTCGTCGTCGCCCGCCACGACCAGGCGGCGTACCTCGACCTCGGGCACGACCGGCTGACCGAGGACCTCGGCGCGGTCACCCCGGCGATGGCGGGCATCCGCACGAACCCCTCGACGTTCACCTTCGTCCGGCAGATCCGCGACTGCCTCGACCGCTTCCCGGCCGCGCGGACGGCGATCCTGCCGGACAGCCCGTTCGCCTACCCCGCGTTCGGCCTGCGCAACCCGTTCCCCCTCGAATGGCCGCTGCCGCTGGAAATCGTCGGCGACGCCCCCGAGCGCATGCTCGCGACGGCCGACCGGCTGAACCGCGAAGGCGGCTACCTGGTGCTGTTCGAGACGGACTCGATCCGGATGCTCGCCACGGGCGGCCCGGTGCCGGAGTCGATCCCGGCCGACACGCCGGTGTTCGACTACCTCGGCCTGGAGAAGGCGATCCAGGCCCGGCTCACGGGCCGCACCGTGACCTGCGGCAGCTTCGTCGGGAAGTACGCCCCCTAGGACTCCCGCACCGCGCCGGTGAACTCCTCGAACGCCTTGATCAGCACCCGGGGGACGTCCTCCTCCCCCACGCCGGCGAGGAGCTCGCCGAACTGCTTCCCGTCCGCGCCGACCTTGGCGCTGCGCGGGAACATGGCCTCCTCGTACTCCGCGAGCGCCGCTTCGACGTCGCCGGGGTGCGCGGCGAGAGCCAGCGCGAGCTCCGCACCGTCGAGCATGGCGAGGTTGGCGCCTTCGCCGTTGGCCGGCATCAGGTGGGCGGCGTCGCCGACCAGCGTCACCCCCGGAACGCGCGCCCAGCGGTGCCCGATCGGCAAGGTGTAGTGCGGCCGCAGGACGGGCGCGGTGTCGCCGTCGGTGATCAGGGCGGTGAGTTCCGGTGCCCAGCCGTCGAACTCCGCCGCGACCCGCGCGGCGGCCGCGTCCGGGTCGGTGAAGTCGATGGCGGCGAACCAGTCCAGCGGCCGGATGAGCGAGACGTAGGTGTGCAGCGTGTCCCCGCTTTCCCGGTGGGCGTGGATGCCCTTGTCCACCGAGGGCGCCAGCAGCGAACCGCCGCCCACCGCCTTCGCGGCGGCGGGGTGCCGGGTGTCGGCGTCGTACAGGTAGATCTCGACGAAGGCTTCGCCGACGTACTCGGGGGTGGCGCCGGTGAGCAGCGGCCGGATCCGCGACCACGCGCCGTCCGCGCCGACCAGGAGGCTCGTGCCGGCCGCGTGGCCGTCGGCGAAGGTCACCTCGTGGCGGCCGTCGCCGAGCGCGCGGGCCCCGGTCACCTTGTGTCCCCAGTGGACAGTGCCGGCCGGCAGCGCGTCGAGCAGCATCCGCCGCAGGTCGGCGCGCTGCACTTCGGGACGGCCGCCCGTGCCGTCGTCGGCCTGTTCGGCCAGCACGGTCCCGTGCCGGTCGAGGACCCGCATCGCCTGCCTGCCCTCGAGGACCAGGCCGCGGAACTCCTCCATGAGCCCGGCCGCTTCGACGGCGATCTGCCCGTTGTAGTCGTGGATGTCGAGCATCCCGCCCTGGCCCCGGGCCAGCGGGGACGCCTCGGCCTCGTACACCGTGACCGGGATGCCGTGGACGTGCAGGACGCGGGCGAGGGTGAGGCCGCCGAGGCCGGCGCCGATGATCGTGACGTGCACGAGTGCTCCTTCGGGGTTGGTGGTGCGACCTCCGAAGGCTGGCGGTGATCACTGGTACCCGGCGCACACTGCGCTGGCACGCCCTGGCAGGCGCTGTCAGTCGGCCAGCAGGTCGTCCGGGCTGCCGCTCGCCAGGCCGGCCAGGACGTCGAGCGCCGCGGAGAGCGTTTCCACCGGCGGAGCCGACACCGCGATCCGCACCGCGTTCGGCGCGTGGCCCGGCAGCACCGCGAACGCCGCCGCCGGGGACAGGGCGATCCCGCGGCGGGCCGCCGCGGCGACGAACGTCTCCGCCCGCCAGTGCTCCGGCAGCTCCCACCAGCGGTGGTACGACGCCGGGTCGCCGCGCAGGCCCGGCAGCTTCTCGGCCACCACCGGAGCCCGCGCGGCCGCGTCACGGCGTTTCGCGGCCTCGATCTCGGCCAGGGTGCCCGTCACGATCCACTGCGTCGCCGCTTCGACGGCGAAGCGCGACGCGGCCCAGGCACCCGAACGCACCGACGAGGCCAGCCGCGCGGTCCACGCCGGGGGCGACACCAGGAAGCCCGCGGTGAGGCCCGGGGCGACCCGCTTGGACAGGCTGTCGACGAACACCGTGCGCTCCGGCGCGTACGCGGCGAAGGGGCGGACGTCGTCGCGCAGGAACGTGTAGATGCCGTCCTCGATCACCGGCAGGTCCAGCCGGGCCGTGACCTCGGCGAGCGCGGCCCGGCGCTGCGGCGGCATGGTCGTGCCGAGCGGGTTGTGCAGGGTCGGCTGAACGTAGAGCGCGCGGACCGGCCCGGCCGCGGCCAGGGCCTCCGGCACCAGCCCGGACTCGTCGGTTTCGATCGGCACGAGCTCCACGCCGAGCCTGGCCGCGAGGCCCTTCACCACCGGGTACGTCAGCGATTCCACCGCGAGCCGCTCCCCGACCGGCACGAACGCGGCGATCGAAGCCGCCAGTGCCTGCCTGCCGTTGCCGGTGAACAGCACGGCCGCCGGGTCCGGGCGCCAGTCGCCGCGGGCGAGCAGGCCGGCCGCCGCCTCGCGGGCCGCTCGCGTGCCCGCGGTCCCGATCGGGTGCAGGGCCGCGGTCAGGACGTCCTCGCGCAGCAGTGGTTCCAGTGCGCGGGCCAGCCGCGCGGACTCCTCCGGCAGGACGGCGAAGTTGAGTTCGAGGTCGACGCGGGCGCCGCCGGGCTCGGCCAGCGCGGGCTCGGGCGGCGGTTTCGCCGCGCGGACGAACGTGCCGCGGCCGACCTCGCCGACGGCCAGGCCGCGCCGGACGAGCTCGCCGTAGACGCGGGCGGCGGTGGAGCCGGCGATGCCGCGCTGCCGCGCGAAGCGGCGCTGGGGCGGCAGCCGGTCGCCGGGGCGGAGCCGGCCGGCCTCGATGTCGGCGGCGAGGGCGTCCGCGACGACGCGGTAGTCGTCCATGGTCCCCCTCCTCGCCGGAAACGCTCCCGGCGAGCATGATCCCACCGGGCTAGATTGACGGTGGAGGTGCCATGACCGACCAGACCTGGACCGCCGTCGACGACTACCTCGCCGGCGCCCTGCTCGCCCCCGACCCGGTGCTCGACGCGGCGTCGGCCGACGCCGACGCCGCGGGGCTGCCGCACATCGCCGTCGCGCCCAACCAGGGCAAGCTGCTCCACCTGCTGGCCCGGCTGGCGGGAGCGCGGACGATCCTGGAGATCGGCACCCTCGGCGGGTACAGCACCATCTGGCTCGCCCGCGCGCTTCCCGCCGGCGGCAAGCTCGTGACCTGCGAATACGAGCCGAAGCACGCCGAAGTCGCGAAGGCCAACCTGGCGCGGGCGGGCTTCGGCGAGGACGTCGTGGACATCCGGGTCGGCGCCGCGCTCGACACGCTGCCGACGCTGAGCGGGCCGTTCGACTTCGTGTTCATCGACGCCGACAAGGCCAACCTCGCGAACTACGTGCGTGCCTCGCTGGCGCTGTCCCGGCCGGGCACGACGATCGTCGTCGACAACGTCGTCCGGCAGGGCCGGGTCGCCGACCCGGACAGCGACGACGTGAACGTGCGCGGCGCGCGCGAGATGTTCGCCCTGCTGGCCACCGAGGACCGGATCGACGCGACCGCCGTCCAGACCGTCGGCGGCAAGGGCTACGACGGGTTCGTGCTGGCCCTGGTCCGCTGACTCACCGCGACGGCGGCGCGGGGCTCTGCGTGAACGCGCGCCACACGTCGGCCGGGACGACGTCTCCGGTCAGCTTGCGGCCGGCCGCGTCCTTCAGCCGCCGGTCGTCGTCGGAGCCGATCCAGACCGCCGTCACCAGCTGGGGGGTGTAGCCGATGGCCCAGGCGTCCTGGTTGTCCGGGCTGTTGCCGTGCTCGGCCTCGCCGGTGCGCAGCGCCGCCGGGCCGTCCGTGCGCAGGGTCGCGGTGACCTCCGCGGCGACGCGGCGGCTCGTTTCGTCGTCGCCGAACGCCGGGGTCGCGCTGTCCTGGTGTTCCCAGACGACCGCGCCGCTTTCGTCGCGCACCTTAGCGACCAGGTGCGGGGTGGCGCGCCGGCCGTCGGCGGCGAAGGTCGCGTAGGCGCCGGCGACGTCCAGCGGCCGCAGCGGGTAGCGGCCGATGGCGATGCCCGGCCCGATGAGGAAGCCGTCCTTTTCGCGCAGGGTCGGGACGCCGTCGACGGCGTCCGGGATGCCGGCGCGGCGCGCGGCGTCGCTCAGCGCCTCCGGGCCGAGCTTCTTCGCCAGCGCGATGAAGGGGCCGTTGGCGTGCGTCTCCATCGCCGAGCGCAGGGTGCACTTCGGGCCGCAGACGTCCGGGTACTGGAAGTTCTCCCCGAGGAACTCCAGCTTCGACGGCGCCGGGATCGGCTGGTCCGGGACGTAGCCGCGGCCCAGCGCCGCGGCGAGCGTGAACGGGTGGAACGCCGTGCCCAGCGCGTGCGGGGTGCCCGCGTAGTCGCGGACGCCCTGGTCACCGCCGTTGTAGGCGCGAACGGCGCCGGTCGACGGCTCGATCGCGACGACGGCCCCGCGGAACACCTCCGGCTCGCCGTTCAGCCTGTCCCGCAGGGCTTTCTTCGCGGCGTCCTGCCGGCTGCGGTCCAGCGTCGTCTCGACCGTCATGTTCCCCTGCTGGAGCCGGCCGAGCGGGAAGCCGTTCTGTTCCAGTTCGGCGAGGACCTGCTGCTTGATGTGGAACTCGTCGTAGGTGATGCGACCGGCGCGGGTCTCCGACGGCGCCTGGATTTCGGCGCCGGGGTAGGCCATCGGCTCGTCGTTCCCGACGTACCCGCGGCCGACGAGCTTGTCGCGCACGTACTGCCAGCGCCGGGCGGCGTGGACGTCGCCGGAGGCGGCCGGGTCGTGCACCGACGGCGACTGGATCATCCCGGCGAGGAAGGCGGCCTCGCTCCAGGTGATGGAGTCGTCGAGCTTCTTGCCGAAGTAGGCGTTCATCGCCGCGGCGGGCCCGAACGTGCCGCGGCCGAAGGAGATGATGTTGACGTAGCTTTCGAAGATCTGCTCCTTGTTCTGCTCCTGGGTGATCTTGGTGGCCAGCACGAGCTCGGCGAACTTGCGCCCGAGCGTCGCGTCCTCGTCGCCGGTGGACTTCTTGATGTACTGCTGGGTGATCCCGGAACCGCCGCCGACGCCGGTGAGGAACGCGCGGCCGATGCCGGTCGGGTCGAAGCCCTGGTTGTCCCAGAAGGTCGGGTCCTCGGTCGCGATGATGGCGTCCCGCAGCTTCGCGGGCACCTGCGCGTACGGGACGAACCTCCGGTCGCCGTCGGCCGGCACCACCTTGAGCAGCTCGGACCCGTCGGCGTACTGCAGGACGACGGTCTTGTCGAGGCCGGCCAGGACCTCCTGCGGGCTGCGGACGTCGAGCACGAGGTAGGCCACCCAGAAGGCGATCAGCGGGCCGCCGACGAGGACACCGAGCGTCCACCCGGCGACCCGCCGGACGCGGCGCCACCTCCGGCGGCGGGGGGTGTCCGGCTTGGCGGGGGTTTCGTCTGTTTCCTCCGTCGGCAAGGTCACGAAAGGATGACGACCGGACGGGTGAAAAGGTTCTGCGAAGAAGCAACGGGAGTTGTTCGAATCCCGTGAAGATTCCGGCACTCAGGGCGCGCCGGCGACGAGCGCCCGGAACGCGCCGCCGGGAACGGACTCCCGAGGCGATCGTCACCGTGGCTCGCCGAGTGGGCGGCCCAACCGCCGCCGCTACGACGGCTGAACGGCGCTCAGGACAGGAACGCGCGCAGCAGCGAGGCGGTGCCCTCGATGTGCTCGGCCATCGCCCGGCGCGCGGCGGGCGCGTCGCCGGCCAGTATCGCGTCGACGATCGCCTCGTGCTGGGCGTTCGAGTGCTCGAGGTTGGGCGGGAGCAGGGGGATCCGGTCGAGCAGCTGGTTGACGCGGGTGCGGGCGTCGGCCATCGCCGTCGTCAGCGAGCCGGACGCCGTCACCTCGGCGATGGCCAGGTGCAGCCGGGAGTCCTTGCGGCGGTAGTCGTCGAGGTCCGCGCCGGCGGCCTCGGCGAGCGTGCCGGTGAGGTGCTGCCGGTCGGCCGGGCTCAGCGACCGCGCGGCGGCCATCTCGGCGGCGCCGGTCTCGAGGACGTACCGGAGGCTCAGCGCGTCTTCGAGCGCGACGGTGTCGACCTTGCCGCCGGGTTCGGGCGGGGCGGGCAGGGTGTCGTGCACGAAAGTGCCGCCGTAGCGCCCCCGCCGTGACTCCACGTAACCGGCGTCGGAGAGCGCCCGGATGGCCTCGCGCAGCGTGACGCGACTGACGCCGAGCCGTTCGGCGAGCTCGCGTTCGGACGGCAGCCGCTCGCCCGCGCCGACGACGCCCAGCCGGATCGCCTGCAGCAGCCGCTCGACGGTCTCCTCGAAGGCGTTGCCGGTGCGGACCGGCCGGAACAGCGCTTCGCCGGCATTCACCACCGAGGTCGACTCCATCCCGCGAGTCTAGGCCGCGGGGCACCTTCGGAGTGGCCAACCCCGATCGCTGTCGGTGACACTGGGTTCCGCGCGCAGAAAAACCGGTGGAAGCGACGGGCACGGTCGGCAACGATGAAGTCACCGACACCGAACATCGACGCAGGGGGCGATCCGGTGCACTTCTTGATGGCCGAGGATCTGGTCCACGAGCGCGAAGGCGAGCTGCGCCGCGGCGTGCGCAACCGCCCGCCCGGCCGCGCGACGCCACGGCGCCGCGCGGGCTCGCGGAGACAGCAGCTCGGGTGGACGCTCGTCGAGGTGGGGTTGAAGCTGGCGGTGGAGCCGGAGAAGCCCGACGTCAGCACTCGATGACGTTCACCGCCAGGCCGCCACGCGCGGTTTCCTTGTACTTCACGCTCATGTCCGCGCCCGTCTCGCGCATGGTCTTGATCGCCTTGTCCAGCGTCACCACGTGACTGCCGTCGCCGCGCATGGCCATCCTTGCCGCGTGGATCGCCTTCGACGCTCCCACCGCGTTGCGCTCGATGCACGGGATCTGGACCAGGCCGCCCACCGGGTCGCACGTCAGGCCGAGGTGGTGCTCCACGCCGATCTCCGCCGCGTTCTCCACCTGGGCCGGGGTTCCGCCCAGCACCTCCGTCAGGCCCGCCGCCGCCATCGCCGAGGCCGAGCCGACCTCGCCCTGGCAGCCGACCTCCGCGCCCGAGATCGAGCCCGTCTGCTTGAGGATCGAGCCGATCGCGCCCGCCGTCAGCAGGAACGTCACGATGCCGTCGTCCGACGAGTGCCGCACGAAGCGCTGGTAGTAGTGGAGCACCGCCGGGATGATGCCCGCCGCGCCGTTGGTCGGGGCCGTCACCACGCGGCCGCCCGCCGCGTTCTCCTCGTTGACCGCGAGGGCGTACAGGCTCACCCAGTCCATCGCGTACAGCGGGTCGTCCGCGCCGTCCTCGGCCAGGAGCTTTTCGTGCAGTGCGCGGGCCCGCCGCGGCACCTTCAGGCCGCCCGGGAGGACGCCTTCGTGCGTGCAGCCGTTGCGGACGCACTCCGCCATGACCGCCCAGATGTCCAGCAAGCCCGAGCGCACCTCGGCGGCGGTGCGCCAGGACAGCTCGTTCGCCAGCATGATCTCGCTGATCGGCAAGCCCGTCGACGCACAGTGGCCGAGGAGGTCCGCGCCGGTGCGGAACGGGTACGGCACCGGTGTCGAGTCCTCGACGAACACCGTGTCCGTCTCGTACGACTCGTCGCGGACGAAGCCGCCGCCCACCGAGTAGTAGGTGCGTTCGCGCAGCAGTGCGCCGGACGCGTCGAACGCGCGGAACACCATGCCGTTCGGGTGCGCGGGCAGCGACTTGCGCCGGTGCATGGTGAGGTCGGTGTCCTCGTCGAACGCGATCTCGTGCGTGCCGTTCAGGAGCAGCCGGTTGCGCGAGCGGATCTCCGCGATGCGACCCGGCACCGTGTCCGTGTCGATCTCTTCGGGACGCTCACCCGAAAGCCCGAGCAGGACGGCCTTGTCGCTGCCGTGGCCGAAGCCGGTCGCGCCGAGCGAGCCGAACAGCTCGGCCTGCACGCGGGACGTCCGCGCGAGGTCGTCGCCGAGTCCGTCCACAAAGGTCCGTGCCGCCCGCATCGGCCCGACGGTGTGGGAGCTCGACGGGCCGATGCCGATGGAAAACAGGTCGAAGACGCTGATCGCCATTGATCCGCCCCTTCCTATCGGGCCAGCAGCGAGCTGGCCTCTTGCGAAGCCGGGCCCTGGTCGGCGAGGTGGGCCAGGTTCTCCGGCAGCTCTTCTCCACGGTAACGCTTGGTCTGGGCGTACAGCCGTCCCGCGCGGTACGACGAGCGCACCAGCGGCCCGGCCATGACGCCGGCGAAGCCCATCGCCTCGGCCGCCTTCGAGTGCTCGACGAACTCCTCGGGCTTGACCCACCGGTCCACCGGGTGGTGCCGCGGCGACGGACGCAGGTACTGCGTGATCGTCAGGATCTCGCACCCGGCATCCACCAGGTCCCGCATCGCCGGAGCCACCTCGTCCGGGGTTTCACCCATTCCGAGGATCAAATTGGACTTGGTCACCAAACCGGCCGCACGCGCGGCCGTGATGACTTCCAGGGACCGAGCGTACCGGAATCCCGGGCGAATGCGCTTGAAAATCCGCGGAACTGTTTCCACGTTGTGCGCAAGAACCTCCGGCCGCGACCCGAAAACCTTCGCCAGCTGGTCCGGGTCCGCGTTGAAGTCCGGAATCAGCAATTCGACACCGGTACCGGGGTTCAACGCGTGGATCTGCCGGACGGTTTCCGCGTACAACCACGCGCCGCCGTCTTCCAGGTCGTCGCGGGCGACACCCGTCACCGTCGAATACCGCAGCCCCATGGCCTGCACCGACTCCGCGACCTTCCGCGGCTCCGAGGTGTCCAACGCCGCCGGCTTACCCGTGTCGATCTGACAGAAGTCACACCGCCGGGTGCACTGATCGCCACCGATCAGGAACGTGGCCTCACGGTCCTCCCAGCACTCGTAAATGTTGGGACAACCAGCTTCCTCGCAAACCGTGTGCAGACCTTCGCGACGAACCAGACCCTTGAGTTCGGTGAACTCCGGCCCCATCCGCACCCGCGTCTTGATCCACGACGGCTTCTTCTCGATCGGCGTCTCACTGTTGCGCACCTCGAGACGCAGCAGCTTCCGGCCTTCGGGCTGGGCGGCGCTCATCGCGCGAGGTCCGCGTACAGCGGGTGCTTCTCGGCCAGGGTTTCGACGCGGTCGCGCAGCTTGGCCCGCACGGCGTCGTCGAAGTCCGGCTTGAGCGCCTCGGCGATGACGTCGGCGACCTCGGCGAAGTCGTCGGCCCCGAAACCGCGGGTGGCCAGCGCCGGCGTGCCGATCCGCAGGCCGGAGGTGATCATCGGCGGGCGCGGGTCGAACGGGACGGCGTTGCGGTTGACCGTGATGCCGACCTCGTGCAGCCGGTCCTCGGCCTGCTGACCGTCCAAAGCGGACTGGACCAGGTCGACGAGCACCAGGTGGACGTCGGTGCCGCCGGTCAGCACCCGGACCCCCGCCTCGGCGCAGTCGGACTGCGACAGCCGCGAAGCCAGGATGCGCGAGCCTTCGAGGGTGCGCTCCTGACGCTCGCGGAACTCGTCGCTCGCGGCGATCTTCAGCGCGACGGCCTTGGCCGCGATGACGTGTTCGAGCGGCCCGCCCTGCTGGCCGGGGAACACCGCCGAGTTGATCTTCTTCGCCAGCTCCTCGCGGCACAGGATCAGGCCGCCACGCGGACCGCCGAGGGTCTTGTGCGTGGTCGTGGTGACGATGTCGGCGTGCGGCACCGGCGACGGGTGCAGCCCGGCCGCGACCAGGCCGGCGAAGTGCGCCATGTCGACCATCAGCCGCGCGCCCACGCGATCGGCGATCCGGCGGAACTCGGCGAAGTCGAGCTGACGCGGGTAGGCGGACCAGCCGGCGATGATCAGCTTCGGCTCGTGCTCGACGGCCAGCCGCTCGATCTCGGCGAGGTCGACGATCCCCGTCTCCTTGTCGACGTGGTAGGCGACGACGTTGTAGAGCTTGCCCGAGAAGTTGATCTTCATCCCGTGCGTCAGGTGGCCGCCGTGCGCCAGGTCGAGGCCGAGGATCGTGTCGCCCGGCTTGAGCACGGCGAACATCGCGGCCGCGTTGGCCTGAGCGCCCGAGTGCGGCTGGACGTTGGCGTGCTCGGCGCCGAAGAGGGCCTTCGCGCGGTCGATGGCGAGCTGCTCGACGACGTCGACGTGCTCGCAGCCGCCGTAGTAGCGGCGGCCCGGGTAGCCCTCGGCGTACTTGTTGGTCAGCACCGAGCCCTGCGCCTCGAGCACGCCGACCGGGGCGAAGTTCTCGGAGGCGATCATCTCCAGGGTGGACTGCTGGCGGGTCAGCTCGGCCGCGACGGCCGCGGCGACCTCGGGGTCGACGTCGGCGAGGTGGGCGTCGAAAGTCGTCATCAGTTCTCCTGGGTGTGCGCGGCGTACGCGGCGGCGTCGAGCAGGTCCGGCACGTCCCCGGACAGACGCACCTTCAGGAGCCATCCTTCGGTGTAGGGGTCGGAGTTGATGACCTCGGGGGTGTCCGATGTGGTGCCGTTCACCTCGACGACCTCGCCGGAGACCGGCGCGTACAGCTCGCTGACCGACTTGGTCGACTCGACCTCGCCGAACACCTCGCCCGCGGTGATGGTCGAACCCGGGTCGGGCAGCTGGACGAACACGATGTCACCGAGGGATTCGGCGGCGAAGGCGGTGATGCCGACGATGGCGATGCCGTCCTCGACCTTCAGCCACTCGTGTTCCTTGGTGTACTGCAGGTTCTCGGGGATACTCACAGCTGGGAGTCCTTTACGCGCGGGAGTAGAAGGGCAGGGCGACGACCTCGACGGGCTCGATCCTGCCCCGGATGTCGACGGACAGCTCGGTGCCGGGCTCGGCGTACGCCCGATCGACGTACGCCATGGCGATCGGGTACCCCAGCGTCGGCGACAGCGCGCCGCTGGTGACCTCGCCGATCTCGGTGTCGCCGGCCAGGAGCCGGTAGCCGTGGCGCGGGGCGCGCCGCCCGGTTCCGCGAAGGCCGACCCGCACGCGCGGGACGTCCTGCTTGGACCGCTCTTCGAGCGCGGCGCGGCCGACGAAGTCACCCGGCTTCTCGAACTTGACGACGCGGCCGAGCCCGGCCTCGAACGGGCTCTGGTCGAGGGTGAGTTCGTTGCCGTACAGCGGCATCCCGGCTTCCAGGCGCAGCGTGTCGCGGCAGGCGAGCCCCGCCGGGACCAGGCCGTGCGGCTCGCCGGCCTCCAGCAGCAGCCGCCAGAGCGCGGGCGCCTGGTCGGCGTCGACGAACAGCTCGAAGCCGTCTTCGCCGGTGTAGCCGGTGCGGGCGAGCAGGACGTCGTGGCCCTTCACCGAGGCCGGGACGCTGGCGTAGTACTTGAGGGAATCCAGGTCGGCGTCGGTGACCGAACCCAGGATCGCCGCGGCGTGGGGGCCTTGGACGGCGATCAACGCGGTGGTCTCCGAACGGTCGTCCACCTGAGCGTCGAAGCCCGCGACCCGCTCGGCCAGGGCGTCCGCGACGACCTTCGCGTTGCCCGCGTTGGCGACGACCAGGTAGTGCTCGTCGGCCAGCCGGTAGACGACGAGGTCGTCGAGGACACCGCCCGAGGCGTCGCAGATCATCGTGTACCGCGCCCGGCCCGGCTTGACCCCGGTGAGGTTGCCGACCAGCGCGAAGTCCAGGACGTCCGCCGCCTGCTTACCGGTGACGTGGATCTCGGCCATGTGCGAGAGGTCGAACAGCCCGGCCGCCTCACGGACGGCCTTGTGCTCGGCCAGCTCGCTGGCGTAGCGGACCGGCATGGACCAGCCGGCGAAGTCGGTGAACAGCGCACCGAGTCCCTTGTGGACTCCGTGCAGGGAGGTCTCTTTGGACACGTCAGCCTTCGTAAGCGTTGAGGGGCGGGCAGGAGCACACGAGGTTACGGTCGCCGCGGGCGCCGTCGATGCGACGCACCGGGGGCCAGTACTTGTTCTTGCGCGAAACACCCGCCGGGTACACGGCCAGCTCGCGGTCGTAGCGCTTGTCCCACTCCCCGACCAGCGTCTCGGCGGTGTGCGGGGCGCCCCGCAGCGGCGACTCCTCGGCACTCCAGCGACCGGCAGCCACCTCGTCGATCTCGGCGCGGATGGCGATCATCGCGGCGATGAACCGGTCGATCTCGCCCAGGTCCTCGGACTCGGTGGGCTCGACCATCAGCGTGCCGGCGACCGGGAACGACATGGTCGGCGCGTGGAAGCCGTAGTCGATGAGCCGCTTGGCGACGTCGTCGACCGTCACGCCGGTCTCCTTGGTGATCTGCCGCAGGTCGAGGATGCACTCGTGCGCGACCAGGCCGTCCTGGCCGGTGTAGAGCACCGGGTAGTGCGGGGCCAGGCGCGAAGCCACGTAGTTCGCGGCCAGCACGGCGACCTTCGTGGCCGCGGTCAGGCCGGGCGCGCCCATCATCCGGACGTACGCCCACGAGATCGGCAGGATCGACGCCGAGCCGTAGGGCGCGCCGCTGATCGGGCCGACACCGGTCTCGGGACCGGCGGCGTCCAGCAGCGGGTGGTTCGGCAGGTACGGCGCGAGGTGCGCGCGCACCGCGACCGGGCCGACACCCGGGCCGCCACCGCCGTGCGGGATGCAGAACGTCTTGTGCAGGTTCAGGTGCGAGACGTCGCCGCCGAACTCGCCCGGCTTGGCCAGGCCGAGCAGGGCGTTGAGGTTCGCGCCGTCGACGTACACCTGGCCGCCGCCGTCGTGGACGATCTTGGCCAGCTCGTCGATGTCGTGCTCGTATACGCCGTGCGTGGACGGGTAGGTGACCATGATCGCGGCGAGGGTGTCCTTGTGAGTGTCCACCTTGGACCGCAGGTCGGCCAGGTCGACGTTGCCCTCGTCGGTGCACTTGACGACGACCACGCGCATCCCGGCCAGCACCGCCGAGGCGGCGTTCGTGCCGTGCGCGGACGACGGGATCAGGCAGACGTCCCGAGCGTCGTCGCCGTTCGCGCGGTGGTACGCGCGGATCGCGAGGAGGCCGGCGAGTTCGCCCTGGCTGCCCGCGTTCGGCTGCAGCGACACCTTGTCGTAGCCGGTGACCTCGGCGAGCCACTCCGCGAGCTGCGCCACGAGAACGTGGTAGCCCTCCGCGTCCTCCGCGGGCGCGAACGGGTGGATGCCCGCGAACTCGCGCCAGCTGATCGGCTCCATCTCGGTGGTGGCGTTGAGCTTCATCGTGCAGGAGCCGAGCGGGATCATGCCGCGGTCGAGCGCGTAGTCCAGGTCGGACAGCTTGCGCAGGTAACGCAGCATCGCCGTCTCGGAGCGGTGGGTGCCGAAGACCTCGTGGCCCATGAAGCCGCTCTCGCGGGCCAGGCCGTTGGGCAACGCGACACCCTCTTCGGCGTCCGCCTCGACGCCGAACGCGCGCAGGACCTTCGCGGTGATCGCGGGCGTGCTGACTTCGTCGAAGGCGACGCGGACGTGGTCGGCGTCGACGTGGCCGAGGTTGATCCCGGCCTCGCGGGCGGCCGCGTGGACTTCGGCGGCCCGGCCCGGGACGCGCGCGACGACGGTGTCGAAGAACGACTCGTGCTCCACCTCGACGCCACTCCGGCGGAGGGCGCCGGCGAAGCCCGCGGCGAGGCCGTGGACGCGCCGGGCGATCTTCTTCAGGCCGTCCGGACCGTGGTAGACCGCGTACATCGCGGCCAGCACGGCCGGGAGGACCTGCGCGGTGCAGATGTTCGACGTCGCCTTCTCGCGGCGGATGTGCTGCTCCCGCGTCTGCAGCGCGAGCCGGTAGGCCGGGTTGCCGTCGGCGTCGACCGAGACGCCGACCAGGCGCCCGGGCAGCGACCGCTCCAGGCCGGCGCGGACGGCCATGTACCCGGCGTGCGGGCCGCCGTAGCCGAGCGGGACGCCGAAGCGCTGGGTCGACCCGGCGGCGACGTCGGCGCCGAACTCGCCGGGCGCGGTGATCAGGGTGAGCGCGAGCAGGTCGGCGGCGACGGTGAACAGCGCGCCCGCGGCCTTCGCCGACTCGGAAATCGCGTGGTAGAAGCCGCGGCCGCGCAGCACACCGGACGCGCCGGGGTACTGGACGACGACGCCGAAGAAGTCCTCGGGCAGGCCGGTGAGCAGGTCGCGGACCTCGACCTCGATGCCGAGCGCCTCGACGCGGGTCCGCACGACGGCGATGGTCTGCGGCAGGCATTCGGCGTCGAGGACGACCTTGGTGGACTTCGACTTCGACGCGCGCCGCATGAGCGTGACGGCTTCGGCGACGGCGGTCGACTCGTCCAGCAGGGAGGCGTTCGCCGTGGCCAGGCCGGTCAGGTCGGCGACCATGGTCTGGAAGTTGAGGAGGGCTTCGAGCCGGCCCTGGGAGATTTCCGGCTGGTACGGCGTGTACGCGGTGTACCAGGCGGGGTTCTCGAGGACGTTGCGGCGGATCACGCCGGGCGTCACGGTGTCGGAGTAGCCGAGCCCGATCATCTGCGTCATCGGCCGGTTGCGCGCGGCGAGGGCACGCAGCTCGGCGGTGGCGTCCTCTTCGGACGCGGCGGGCGGGAGCCGCAGGTCACGGGTGGCGCGGATGGCGCTCGGGACGGCGGCGCCGACGAGGGCGTCGAGGCTGCCGTAGCCGCACTCGGCCAGCATCTTCGCGCGTTCGGCCTCGGACGGGCCGATGTGGCGGGCGTCGAACTGCGTGGAAGTGATCGGGAGCTCCTTGGGCCGGGCACACGGGTGCGCTGGGAACTCCCCCTCTGTCATGGCACCTGAGAGTTTCACCGTGTGCGACACAGCTTTCACCTTGGGTGAGACGCGGGTGCGCCTGCTTTCCAGAGTGGCCTCGCGCGAAGCGGTAGCAGGTACCTGAGAGATTCCGGGGAGTTTGCTCCTTCGGTGCCCCACCGACTTCGTGAGGGCTCTCCCGCCTCGGCTCTACGGCCCGATCTGCAGTTGTGACGGTCACGGTACCCGGCGCTTCCCGCGGGCGTCTACTTCACCCGGGCAACGCCACAGTGATCGTCGATCGGCCCCCCTTCAGGCCTCGGCGGCACGGCGGACCACGCTTCCGGCCAGCGCGGGTGGGCGGCGGACCCGGCCCGAGGGCAGGACCAGGCGCTTCAGGGGGCCGCCCAAGGGCACCGGGGGCAGGCCCGCGCTCAACAGGACCTGCTCGACGATGTGCTCGGCGTGCCAGGCCACCGCGTCGTTGAGCCGGTCCAGGGACGGCCGGTCGCCGTCGAAGATGTCCTCGTCGGCGAGCGTCACCTCGAAGTGGGGACAGCCCAGCGGGACCGAGACCGCCTCCTCGATCGCCTTCGCCCCGTCGAGCGGGTCGTCGAACCCGGCCTCGAGCAGCGCCTCGCGGTAGATGTGCGCTCCGCGGGCGCGCATGCGGGGGCCGTAGCGGACCACCACCGGGAGCCGTCCGGTCAGGTCGGGCACGGCCAGCCCGTGCAGCAGCATGATCGGCGGCACCGAGTGCACCAGCCGCGGCGCGGGGTCGGCCAGCTCGCGGGCGGTGACGCGGACCCGGTCGGCCATCGCGTCCGGGAGGCCGAAGTAGCGGAAGTCGACGTTGCCGAACCCGAGCCCGTCGGCGACCAGCGACGCCAGCAGCTCGCCGTAACCCCAGATCGGCGACAGCACGACCACCGGCGGCGCGGCGACCACCGGCGACGGCGCGGGCGGCCGCGTCGCCTCCTGCTCGGGCACCTGGATCACCAGCCGCGGCGGCTCGTGCCAGTCGTGCACCTCCGCGACCCGCCAGTACAGGCCCAGCGGCCGCCACAGCTCGCCGAGGACGTCGTGCTCGATGATCCGCCGCACCTCGGCGTCGTCGTACGGGAAGTCCCGCGGCGGCACGATCCCGACGTAGTGGTGGTAGGTGACGCGGACCTCGTCGCCGCGGGTGGCCGAGCGGATCCGCATCTCCCAGTCGATCGGCGACGCCGCGATCGCGTTGGCCACCTGCGTGCCGGGCGAGGAGTAGACGAGCGCGGTGGCCTGCCGGAGGAACTGCCCGGCCCGGTCGATGCCCTCCCGCAGCGCCTTCGCCGCCTGCGCCACGTGCACCGGCGACGCCAGCGAGCCGGGCAGGACACCGGCGACGCGCAGCAGCTCGGCCTCGCCGAGCCCGGTGACCTCGGCGAGCTGCGCCCAGTGGTCGAACACCGTCACCTTCGGCGCGTGCCGGTGCTCGATCCAGCTGCGCAGCGTCGACGTCGGGACGCCGATGCGGCGGGCGGCCTCGTCCAGCGAAAGGCCCCGGGCCCGGATGCCGGCCCGGACCGCCTCCGCCCACTCGTCGGCGCGCCAGTGCGTCACCTCACAAAACTAACGAAACCCGCTAGCTTTGCGCAGGGACAAATCGCCCACGGGCGGCCGACGCTGGTCACCATGACCACCACCGTGATCGCCCTCACCCTGATCGTCGGCACCCTGGCCTTCGCCGCCGGCGCGTTCCTCGCCTCCGAGATCGCCACCCGGATCCTGCGCCGCCGGGAGAAGGAGATCTCCGAAGAGCGCAAGAAGCTCAACGCCGCCTGGCGCCACCTTCGGGAGGTCTACGACGTCAAGAAGAAGACCAAGCGTTAGAGCGGGGTGACGTAGGCGCCGGAGATGCCACCGTCGACCAGGAACTGCGACGCCGTGATGAAGCTGGCGTCGTCGCTGGCCAGGAAGGCGACCGCGGCCGCGATCTCCGCCGGCTCGGCGAACCGGCCGACCGGCACGTGGACCAGGCGCCGCGCCGCGCGTTCCGGGTCCTTGGCGAACAGCTCCTTGAGCAGCGGGGTGTTCACCGGTCCCGGGCACAGCGCGTTGACGCGGATGTTCTCCCGCGCGAACTGCACGCCGAGCTCGCGGCTCATCGCCAGCACCCCGCCCTTGGACGCGGTGTAGGAGATCTGCGACGTCGCCGCGCCCATCACCGCCACGAACGACGCCGTGTTGATGATGGAGCCCTTGCCCTGGCGCTGCATGTGCGGCAGGACGGCCTTGCAGCAGTGGTACACCGACGTCAGGTTGACCCGCTGCACGCGGTCCCACGCCTCGATGCCGGTGGTGAGGATCGAGTCGTCCTCCGGCGGCGAGATGCCGGCGTTGTTAAAGGCGACGTCGACCGAGCCGAACTGCTCCACCGTGCTGTGGAACAGGTTCTCGACCTGCTCGGCGTCGGTGACGTCGGTCTGGATGAACGCGCCGCCGATCTCGTCGGCGGCCGCCTTGCCTTCGGCCGGCGAGAGGTCCGCGATGACGACCTTCGCGCCTTCGCTCGCCAGGCGCCGGGCCGAGGCGAGCCCGATGCCGCTGGCGCCGCCGGTGATGACCGCGACGCGGCCTTCGAAACGCTGGACCATTACTCCTCCGTGCTCAGAAAGACGTTCTTGGTTTCGGTGAACGCCGCGGCGGCGTCCGGGCCGAGCTCGCGGCCGAGGCCGGACTGCTTGAAGCCGCCGAACGGCGTCCAGTAGCGCACCGACGAGTGCGAGTTCACCGAGAGGTTGCCGGATTCGACGCCGCGCGCAACCCGGAACGCGCGGCCGGCGTCGCGGGTCCAGATCGACCCCGACAGGCCGTACTCGGTCGCGTTGGCCATCCGGATCGCGTCGGCCTCCCCGGCGAACGGCACGACGGCGACGACCGGGCCGAACACCTCCTCCGCCGCGAGCGGGTGGCGCAGGTCGGGCGGCGTGACGACGGTCGGCGGGAACCAGAAGCCGCGGCCCGCGGGCGCGGTACCGCGAAACGCGACCGGCGCGTCGTCCGGCACGTAGGAGGCGACCTTGTCCCGGTGCGCGGCCGAGATCAGCGGGCCCATCTCGGTCTTCTCGTCGCCGGGGTCGCCGACGACGACGCCGTGCACCGCGGGTTCGAGCAGCTCCATGAACCGGTCGTAGGCGCTCGCCTGCACCAGGATCAGCGACCGCGCGCAGCAGTCCTGACCGGCGTTGTCGAAGACGCCGTAGGGCGCGGTCGCCGCGGCCTTCTCCAGGTCGGAGTCGGCGAAGACGATGTTGGCGTTCTTGCCGCCGAGCTCCAGCGTCACGCGCTTCACCTGCGCCGCGCAGCCGGCCATGATCTGCTTGCCGACCTCGGTCGAGCCGGTGAACACGACCTTCCGCACGGCCGGGTGGTCGACGAACCGCTGCCCGACCACGGACCCCTTGCCGGGCAGCACCTGGAAGACGTCGTCGGGGATGCCCGCCTCGCGCGCCAGCTCGGCCAGCCGGAGGGCCGTCAACGGCGTCAGCTCGGCGGGCTTGAGGACGACGGTGTTGCCGGCGGCGAGCGCGGGCGCGAACCCCCAGCCGGCGATCGGCATCGGGAAGTTCCACGGCACGATCACGCCGACCACGCCCAGGGGCTCCTGGAAGGTGACGTTGATGCCGCCCGGCACCGGGATCTGCTTGCCGATCAGGCGTTCCGGCGCGGCGGAGTAGTAGTTGAGGACGTCCCGGACGTTGCCCGCCTCCCAGCGGGCGTTGCCGATGGTGTGCCCGGAGTTCTCGACCTCCAGCCGGGCGAGGTGCTCGATGTCGGCCTCGACGGCGTCGGCGAAGCGGCGCAGCAGCCGCGCGCGGTCGCCGGGGGTGACGTCGCGCCAGGCCGGGAACGCCGCCTGGGCACGGGCGATCGCCGCGTCGGTCTCCTCGGCGCTGGTCAGCTCTACCGTCCGCACCACCTCCTCGGTGGCCGGGTTGAGGACGTCGAAGGTGGTCATCTACTTCTCCTTGCTCGCGTCGACGAGAGCCTGGAACAGCCGGACGTCGTCGGTGTCCTGCTCGGGGTGCCACTGGACGCCCAGGGTGAACTCACCGGGTAGTTCAGCGGCCTCGATCGTGCCGTCGGCGGCCCGGCCGACCGGTTCCAGGCCGGCGCCGAGCCGGTCGATCGCCTGGTGGTGGTAGCAGAGGGTCTTGGTTTCGGGCCCGAGGATCGCGGCCGCCCGGCTGCCTTCGGCGAGCGTGACGGTCCCCCGGCCGAAGGTCGCCGGTGCCGGCTGGTGTTCCGTGGTGCCGCTCTCGGGCAGGTGCTGGGTCAGGGTGCCGCCGAGCGCGACGCTCATCACCTGCAGGCCGCGGCACACGCCGAGCACCGGCTTGCCCGCCCTGCGCGCGGCCGCGAACAGGCCGAACTCGAAGGCGTCCCGCTCCGGCCGGGTGTAGGTGGCCGGGTGCGGCTCGGCGCCGTAGCGCCCGGGCTCGACGTCGGCGCCACCGGTGAGCACCAGGCCGTCCACAGTGGACACAAGCTTGTCGTACGCGTCGGAGACCGGCGGGAGCAGCACCGGGATGCCGCCGGCCGCGACGACGCAGTCGACGTAGACCCGGTGCAGCAGCACGGCTTCGGTGTCCCAGACCAGGAACTTCGCGGGTTCGAGGTAGCTGGTGAGGCCGATGACGGGCCGGTCGTCAGAGCCGTTCGAAGCCACGGATCAGCTCCCAGTCGGTGACGGCGGCGTTGTAGGCGTCGACCTCGATCTTCGCCGCGTTCAGGTAGTGGTCGACGACGTCGTCGCCGAACGCCCCGCGCGCCAGGTCGCTGCCGGCCAGGGCCGCGGCGGCCTCGGGCAGCGTCGTCGGCACGGTGCCGCGATCGGAGTTGTAGGCGTTGCCGGCGAACGGCTCTTCCAGCTCCAGCTCGTTTTCGATGCCGTGCAGCCCGGCGGCGATGAGCGCGGCGACGGCGAGGTACGGGTTGACGTCGCCGCCCGGCACCCGGTTTTCGACGCGCAGGGACTCGCCGTGGCCGACGACGCGCAGCGCGCAGGTGCGGTTGTCGGTGCCCCAGGCGATGGCGGTCGGCGCGAAGCTGCCCGGCACGAACCGCTTGTAGGAGTTGATGTTCGGCGCGAAGAAGTACGTCAGCTCGTGCAGCCCGGCGAGCTGGCCGGCGAGGAAGTGCTCCATCAGCTTCGAGAAGCCGTGCTCGCCGTCACCGGCCAGGACGGCCCGGCCCTCGGTGGAGCGCAGGCTGATGTGGATGTGGCAGGAGTTGCCCTCGCGCTCGTTGTACTTCGCCATGAAGGTGAGGCTCTTGCCCTCCTGCGCGGCGATCTCCTTGGCGCCGTTCTTGTAGACGCTGTGGTTGTCGCAGGTGGCGAGCGCGTCGGTGTAGCGGAAGGCGATCTCCTGCTGGCCGGGGTTGCACTCGCCCTTGGCGGACTCGGGGTAGAGCCCGGCGCCGGCCATGTCGTTGCGGATGCGGCGCAGCAGCGGCTCCAGCCGCGCGGTGCCGAGCATCGAGTAGTCGACGTTGTACTGGTTGGCGGGCTTGAGACCGTGGTAGCGCTTGTCCCAGGCGGTCTCGTAGGTGTCGTCGAAGACGATGAACTCGAGCTCGGTGCCGACGAAGGCGGCGAGCCCGCGTTCGGCGAGCCGGTCGAGCTGGCGGCGCAGGATCTGCCGCGGCGAGACGGCGACCGGGCCGCCCTGCACGCGCTCGACGTCGGCGAGAACGAGCGCGGTGCCCTCGTGCCACGGGATCTCTCGCAGCGTCTCGAGGTCGGGGCGGAGCACGAAGTCGCCGTAGCCGCTGTCCCAGGAGGAGAGCGCGTAGCCGTCGACGGTGTTCATGTCGACATCGACGGCGAGCAGGTAGTTGCAGGCCTCGGTGGCGTGGCCGACGACCTCGTCCAGGAAGTACTCGGCCGAGCAACGCTTGCCCTGGAGCCTGCCCTGCATGTCGGTGAGCGCGACGAGCACGGTGTCGATCGTGCCCGCGTCCACGCGCGCCCGGAGTTCGTCGAGCGTGAGCATGCCTCGCCTGCGTGCCATCCGTCGCCCCAAAGGTTTGGTATGAATCCTTTGCCGGTCCTTCCTACCCGGTCACCCGGGCGCGGTCAACCCGAGATAAGGTATCTTTTTGGACCTTTGCGGCAGTGGCCGGATTGTCCCGCTTGCCCGGCTGAGAAGAGTCTGTGAATTCGCCCGTCCGGGAGGAAAACCGGGGTCCCCGCACGTTGAACGGGACAAGAGAGGTGAGATCGATGACCACAGCATTCACGCAAAGCACGTTCGGCGAGCAGCAGCAGGCCCGGCCCCAGCTGCCGACCCTGCCCACCGGCTGGCCGATCGGTTCGTACGAGTCCTACGAGCAGGCACAGCGGGCGGTCGACCACCTCGCGGGCGCGGACTTCCCCGTCACCGACGTCACGATCGTGGGCGTGGAACCGATGCTCGTCGAGCGGGTCGCGGGCAAGATGTCGTGGGGCAAGGTCCTCGGCAGCGCGGCGACGTCCGGCGCGCTGTTCGGCCTGTTCCTCGGCCTGATGCTCAGCCTGCTGAACCCCGGCGCCGGGTTGGTCCCGATCGTGATCGGCCTCGTCGCCGGTCTCGGGTTCAACCTGCTCTTCGGCGCGCTGGGCTACGCGGTGAACCGCAACAAGCGCGGGTTCATCTCGCAGAGCCAGCTGGTGGCCCGCCGCTACGACGTCCTGTCCCAGCCGCGCAACGCCGAGAAGGGCCGCGCACTGCTGGCGGACCTCGCGGCGCGCAGCGCGTTCGGCCACTGACGCATCGGAAAGTGCGAAGGCCGCCTCCCCGGGAGGCGGCCTTCGCCGTGCCTGGGACAACTCCGCCGGCCACCCCGGAAACTGTCGGTGCCCGCCGGTAGCGTGGAAAACGGGGGCTGCTCAGCTGCCCGAAGACACCACGGGAGCGTCGCCGGCGGGGTCCGGCGCGCCGTCCGGGCGGCCCGTCCGCAGGAGCTCGCCCCAGCGGGCCCGGTCGTACCGCGCCGGCGGGGTCGTCGCCAGGAACTCGCGCAGGATCCGCGCGAACCGCTCCGGATCCGACCGGTGCGGGAAGTGGCCCGCGCCCTCGAACAGCACCAGCCTGCTGCCCGGCATCGCCCGGTGCGCCCGCAGCGCGTGGCCGCTCGGCACCACGCTGTCCTCCGTGCCCCACACCAGCAGCGTCGGGATGCCCTCGGTCAGGTAGCACCGGTCCAGCATGTTGACCACCTGCCCGCGCCAGTCGACGACCGAGCGCAGCGTCCGCAGGAACGCCGAGCGCGTGCCCGGCTCGACCAGGCGGAGGTAGCGGGTGACCACGTAGTCGAGGTCGTCGGAGATCCGCAGCAGCCCGGCCAGCCCGCGCAGCACCGGCAACGCCGGCCCCGCGCCCAGCAGCGGCAGCAGCAGCCCCGCGCCCGGCGCCGCGGCCAGCCGCAGCAACGGGTGGACGCTCGCGCCGACCCCGCCCGAACCCACCAGGACCAGGCGTTCACAGCGTTCCGGGAACTGGTAGGCGAACTGCATCGCGACGCCGCCGCCGAGCGAGTGCCCGACCACCGTCACCCGGTCGACGTCGAGGGTGGTCAGCAGGTCGCGCATGCCGCACGCGTAGGCGGCGACCGAATAGTCCGCGCGCGGTTTCGCCGAAAAGCCGTGGCCGAGCAGGTCGGGCGCGATGACCGTGAAGTCGTCCGCCAGCGACGTCAGCAGCTCCAGCCACGTCGACGAGTCGTCGCCGATGCCGTGCAGGAACAGCAGTACGGGCCCGCTCCCGGCCATCCGGTAGGCACGCTCGTACCCGTGGACCACCCGGGTCCGCGGTTCGAAGGCTTCCGGAAGCACCCGCCCAGCTCAGCACGCCCGCGTTGGCGGGACGTTTCCGGCGCGTTCGGATCGGGTGAACGCCAGGAGCGGCCCCGACCTCCGCTCCTGGCGTTCGTTCCCCCTACCTCGTCGGCGTCGTTGTCGGCGACGCCGGCGGCGTGGTGGTGGTCGCGGGCGGCGTGGTGGTGGTCGCGGGCGGCACCGTCACCTTCGGGATCGCCGCGCTGAACGGCACGCCCGCCAGCTCGCGGCAGGCGCCGCGGTAGCCGTTGTAGCCGTTGTAGTTGCCCTGGTCGTCGGTGACGCCCTGTTCGATCTTCGGCCGCGGGAACCGGTTGTCCTCGCCGATCTTCTGCTTGCTGCCGCTCGCGCGCTCGCAGCCGTAGCGGGTCAGCGTGAGCGGCCTGCCCTCTTCGTCGTAGAGGTAGACCTCGGTGAGCGGCTTGCCCTCGGCGTCGAAGGCGTAGACGTTCTCGATCTCGCGGCTGCCGTACATCAGCTGGTCGTTGCCGTAGCTGTCGGACGACGACGGGTAGTACGACGACGGGCCCGAGTAGGAGGACCCGCGGGCGAGCAGGTCGAACGCGGCGCCGAAGCCGCCGAGCGCGCCGCCGATGACGAACGCCGAAATCGGCACGGCCACCCACAGCAGCCGCCGGTCGGAGCGCACCCGCGGGCCCGCCCACAGGGCCGCGACGGCCGCGAGGATCAGGAACGGCAGCAGCAGCACCGCACTCCGGTGCCGCAGCATGAACAGCAGCCCGAACGCGATCAGCGCGACGGCGCACAGCACCCACCACGCCGGCTTGAGCGAACCGAGGTAGCGCAGGAACTTGCCGGTGTCCTCCTGCTCGCGCCCCTTGGCCATCGTGGCGCGCAGCCACCGCACCTCCGGCAGGGCCAGCACCGGCTCGACCCCATCGCGCAGCAGCAGCACGACGCTGGCGAGGAACACCGGCGCGAACAGCAGCAGGCCCAGGAAGACGTCGGGGTTGACGCTGACGGCGGCACCGAAGGCGAGCAGCGCGACCCCCAGCGCGCAGAACACCAGGCCCCACAGGGCGATCCGCGGCTTCACCAGGCTGGGCGCGGCGGTGGTGGCGAGCACCTGCGTGGCGCCCTCCCCCGGCGCCGGGTACCCACCGGACGCGCGCAGCTCGGCGGCGTAGCTCTCCGGCGAGCCGAGCCGTTCGATGAGGGCCTCGACGCGGGCGCCCTCCCCCAGCTCGGCTTCGAGCTCCGCCAGGTGCGGGCGGACGTCCTCGAGGATTTCTTCGATCTCGCTCGCGGGCAGGTCGGCGAGCGCGGTCCGGACCCGCGCCAGATACACCCGCACGGCGGTCGGCTTCTCGCTCATGCTGCCTCTCCCAAAAGCACGTTCATCGTCGATGCGAAGCTCTGCCACGTCTTGCCCGACTCCGCCAGCCGGACCCGGCCCGGCTCGTTCAGGCTGTAGTACTTGCGGTGGGGCCCCTCTTCGCTGGGCACCACGTACGAGGTCAGCAGGCCGGCCTTGTAGAGCCTGCGGAGCGTTCCGTACACCGACGCGTCCCCCACCTCGCCCAGGCCCGCGGCCCGAAGTCTTCTCAGGACGTCGTACCCGTAGCCGTCTTCTTCGCGGAGCACCGCGAGGACGGCGAGGTCGAGCACGCCCTTGAGCAGCTGACTGATCTCCACTGCACCCTCCAGTCTTACGCTTGGAAAGGTACCACGCATTACACAGTAGTGCGCACGGCGGAGGGCCATCGGAGTGTCGGGGCGTTCGGGCATGCTTCTGGCAAGACCTCGTGAGGAGTGATCGATGGACCTGGTCAAAACCGACTTCCAGCTGCTCGACGAGCGGTTCGCCCGCGTCAACGGCGACGAGTGGACGCAGCGCCTGCACACCGGTTGCCGCTGGACGGAAGGGCCCGCCTACTTCCCGGCCGGCCGCTACCTGGTGTTCAGCGACATCCCGAACGACCGCACGCTGCGCTGGGACGAGACGACCGGGCAGGTCGGCGTCTTCCGGCAGCCGTCGAACTACGCGAACGGCCACACCGTGGACCGCCGGGGGCGGCTCGTCAGCTGCGAACAGGGGCTCCGGCGGGTGACGCGCACCGAGCACGACGGGTCGGTCACCGTGCTGGCGTCGGAGTACCAGGGGAAGCGGCTGAACAGCCCGAACGACGTCGTCGAGCACTCGGACGGGTCGATCTGGTTCACCGACCCGAGCTACGGCATCGACAGCGACTACGAGGGCTACCGCGCGGAGAGCGAGATCGGCGCGTGCCACGTGTACCGCGCGGCACCGGACGGCTCGGTGACGATCGTCGCCGACGACTTCTGCCGGCCGAACGGCCTGGCTTTCTCGGCGGACGAATCGCGGCTGTACATCGCCGACACGCGTCAGGACCCGAGCCACATCCGGGTGTTCGAGGTCGCTCCGGACGGCAGGTTGACGGGCGGCGAGATCTTCGCGACGAGCGACAGCGGCGGCTTCGACGGCGTCCGCGTGGACAGCGAAGGCCACGTGTGGGCCGCGGCCCACGACGGCCTGCACTGCTTCGCGGCGGACGGAACGCGCATCGGCAAGCTGCGGATCCCGGAGATCTGCTCGAACTTCACCTTCGGCGGCGCGCGGGGCAACGAGCTGTTCATCACGGCTTCCAGCTCGTTGTACACGCTGAGGGTGACGGTGAGCGGGGCCCGCTACCCGCGCTGAGCGGAGCTGCTGATGCGCCCCAATGTGGCCTTCGGTGCGCTCAACGCACCCAATGTGGCCTTCGGTGCGTCCAACGCACCCAATGTGGCCTTCGGTGCGTCCAACGCACCCAATGTGGCCCTCGGTGCGTGGGCGGGCCGGGTTAACCGGGTGCTGCCGCGCGCACCCGCTCCGCCACCGCGTCGCGGTGGCGCCAGGCCCGGCTCACCTGGACCAGCCAGGCCGCCTCGGCCTTGACGTCCGCGTCCTTGTCCGGCTCGGCCTTCTGCTCGGGCCCGCGCTCGTACCGCCGTCCCGCGCGGCCCGCCTCGATCGCCGCCGCCAGGGTTACCGCCTCCACCGTGGCCGCCACCTGCGCTTCGGGGACTCCCGCGCGGCGGGCCGCCGCCTCCGCGCGGGCTGGGAGGTCCGGGTCGAAGTGGGCTCGCAGTGCCAGGTGGCCGTCGCGGATTTCGATGACCCGGCGGTACAGCGCGAACTCGGCGCCGCCCGCCAGTTCACGGCCCGGGTCGAGCGCGATGCCCGGGACCGCCGTGCGCAACGCCGTCCACAGCGGCTCGATGCGGCGGTAGGCCCGGTACGCGCGGACGCGGCCGATCAGCGACGACACCGCCGGCGACCACGCGCTGAGCGTCGCCCCGGCCGCCACGCACCCGACGGTCACCGCCGCGAGCACCGACGACGGGAGGTCCTCGCGGGCGCCGATCCGTGCCGTGCGCGCGAGCTGCAGGACGTCGTCGACGTCCCAGAACGTCCACGCGGTCGCCGAGCCCACGCCGACGACCAGCAGCCACAGCCCGGCGCGCAGCGGGCCCGGCTCCGCCTGCCACGCGCTGCGGGCGAACACCGCGAACAGCAGGCCGAGGCTGACCAGGCTGTAGGCCAGGAACACCACTTTGTCGGCCAGCGCGTACGGCAGGGCGGCGTCCGAAAAGACCGTGTCGTCGCCCACGCGCCGCGGTTCGGACAGCGCGAAACACACCGCGAGGAGCACCATCGTCGCGCCGGTGAACAGGGCGTGCGGCGCCAGGCGCGCTCTTTCGCCGCGCCACACCGACTGCGTGAAGGCGACGGCGAACCCGATCGCGCCCAGCTTCAGCTCGTCGCCGGCCAGGCTCAGCACCCACTCGGCCACCGGGCCCGGGCCGGCGAGGGCCGACATCGCCGGCGTCAGCACGAGGATGCCGGTGGCGATGCAGATGCCGAAGCCGGCGAGGAACCACATCGTGCGCACCGGCTGGCTGCGGCGGGCCTCGATCAGCTTGTACCCGAACCCGGCGAAGCCCGCGAGGCACAGGTAGTAGGCGAGGGTTTCGGTCACGGCGTGCGACGCCGGGGCCGGCCGCCGAACACCGAATCGAAGCGCCGCACGCCCTCCGGGACGCCGGGCGCGGGCTCGCGCGGCTCGGCTGTCCGGACGACGCGCTGCGCGAGCAGGCTCGCGACGAGCTCGGCTTCGCGCTCCTCGACCTCGGAGTAGGTGGTGCGCCCGAGGACGCGCCGGACGAGCTCGGGCGAGAGGTTCGGCATCAGCTGCCGCCCGGCGGCGGCGTCGATGGCGACGCCGTCGGCGCCGGCGACGTGGCCATCGGGCCCGACGTGGCCGCACAGCAGGTGCCCGACCTCGTGCAGCAGGATGTGCCGCCGGTGCAGGGCGGTCGTGCCGGTCGGGTAGAGGATGTAGTCGGCGCGTTCGGTGCTCATCAGCAACCCGCACGGCGCGCCTTCGGCGGGCGCGGTGACCGGCATCAGCTCGATGGGACGGCCACGCTCGGCGGCCAGGCGTGCGACGAAGGCCTGCGCGTCGAACGGTTCGGGCAGGCTGACGGCGTCGGCGACCTGACGGGCCCGCCGCCAGAGCGAGCGGGCCGGCTGCCGCCGCCACGATGGTCGCCCCACCTCAGCCCTCCTTCACCACGCCGCGGCCGAACGCTTCCAGCCGGATCAACGCGGCAGAGCGCCCGTGGTTGCGCGGCCGGGGAAAATCCGACGCGCGGATCCGGGAAGTGGTTCCCCGCAGGCGGTTCGGAGGCCGGACCGGCGCCCCCGCGACGATACCGGGCACGTCCGCACGAGGGTCCGCGGAGGGAGGGGCACACCGGCATCGGCAACCCGCGGCGGCAGCTCGCAAGCGCGGGCACGGCACCGCGGCGGCAGCCCGCAAGCGGCACCGCGGCGGCAGCCCGCAAGCCCCCGCACCGCACCGCGGCGACAGTTCGCAGCTCGCGCACGCTTCCGCGGCGACAACCCGCACGCGGCACCGCAGCGACAACCCGTAAGCCCCCGCACGGCACCACGCCGGCAACCTGCGGCGACAACCCGCGGCCAGGCGTGGTCCCCACGAACGACCCGCCGCCTGCCGACCACCGTTCCCGGGGCCGCGGAACCCTCAGCCCTCCTTCTTCGGGCCGCCGCGGCCTGCCTCCCTGCGGGCTATCGCGTCGATCATGTCGCTGATCGTGTCCAGGCCGTCCGAGGACAGGGTCACCGCGCGCAACGCCAGGTCCCTCACCCCCGCGTCGCGCAGGGCGCCCAGCAGGGCCAGCTCCTCCGCGATCCTGCGGCTCTGCTCGTCGTCGAAGAAGTACGCCGGGGGGACTCCGAAGAACTGGGCCAGTGCTTCGAGGTGGCGCTTGGTCGGGTTGTCGCGGCGGCCCGTGCGCAGCTGCCACAAGTACGTCGTCGAAAAGCTCTCGCCCGTCGCTTCGCGGCAGGCCTTGGCGACCTCTTCGTTGCTGTACGGCTCCCGATCGGGCCGGCGCACCACGTGGAACAGCCGGTCGATCTTGTCGGCCAGCGTCGACTTTCCGGGCTCCTTGACCACGATGCACTCCTCAGCTACCAGGCATATTCATCCTAGCTGAAAGGCGCACCCCCAATATCAACCCGAGTTCGCCTCGGTCGTGGCTGGCACCGCGGGCACGAGAACGACGAACGGTTCATGAACGGCTCCCGCCGGATCGCCGTGCCGCACCGGTGGCACGGCATCCCCTCCTGTCCATAAGCGTCCAGCGACCGGTCGAAGTACCCCGACTGCCCGTTGACGTTCACGTACAGCGCGTCGAACGACGTGCCGCCCGCCCCCAGCGCCGCGTTCATCACGTCGGACGCCGCCGACAGCAGCTCGCGGCCCTTCGCCATCGTCAGCTTCTCCGTCGGGCGGGACCAGTGCAGGCGGGCGCGCCACAACGCTTCGTCCGCGTAGATGTTGCCGATGCCCGACACGAGCGTCTGGTCGAGCAGCGCCCGCTTGACCTCGGTGCGCCGCGACCGCAGCGCGCGCACCGCCGCGTCGAGGTCGAACTCCGGGTCCATCGGGTCGCGGGCGATGTGCGCGATCGTGTCCGGGAGGAGCACGTCGTTCAGGTCGTCCAGCGCCAGGCCGCCGAACGTCCGCTGGTCGACGAAGCGCAGCTCCGGCCCGTCGTCGTCGAAGCGCAGCCGCACCCGCAGGTGCTTCTCGTCCGGCGCGTCCTCCGGCTGGACGAGCATCTGCCCGCTCATGCCGAGGTGGGCCAGCAGCGCCTCCTTGTCGGACAGCTCCAGCCACAGGTACTTGCCCCGGCGCCGCGCCGCCTCGACGCGGGTGCCGGCGAGCCGCTGCGTGAAGTCCTCCGCGCCCAGGGCGTGCCGGCGGATGGCGCGTGGGTGCAGGACCTCCGCCTCGCGGATGGTCCGCCCCGCGACGTGCGCCTGCAGGCCCAGGCGGACGACTTCGACCTCGGGAAGTTCGGGCATACGGCCATTGTGCCCGGGGGGTATGACAGTTTTTGAAAAGACACCTACGGAGCAGTGGGTCCGACGTCGGCCTTCGTCAGCGGGACCCGGGTCGTGCCCGACGCGAAGTACTCGTCGGCCCCGACGTCGAACGTGCCGGTCCGGGCCTGCAGGTCGAAGTCCTTCGCCGCCCACGGGTACGACCCCACGCCCGTGTCGATCGCCGGGCTGCCCGGGGACAGCCGGTAGAGCCCGGCGGCGTCCTTGACCAGCTTCGGGTCGACGTTCCGCGACGGGATCCCCGCCGTGCCGCCGAAGGTGATGTTGCCCTCGTACTTCACGACCGACCCGCTCGGCAGCGTCACCAGCGTGCCCGAGGTGCCCTTGACGATGTTGTCCGCGACCACGCAGTCCTTCGGCTTGAAGTCCCCGCCGTCGCCGTCGATCACCGACGAGCTGCCCAGCACCGTGTTGTACGCGACCGTCACGCGGTCGGGCCGGTCGTGGAGCTTGCTCGCCGGCCCGCTGTCGGCTTCGTCACCGGAGCCGAAGACGATCGCGCGGTCGCCGGAGTTCGCGACGTAGTTGCCGACGATCCTGTGGTCGTTGCCGTGGAAGCGGATGCCCGAGCCGAAGAGCACGTTGCCCTCGACCGTGCTGCGGTTGCCGTGGCGCAGCACGATGTAGCCCCTGCTGTCCCGGATCGTGTTGTACCGCAACACGTTGCCGGACGACTTGACGGAGATCGCCTCGCTGTCGCCGTCGGCCTTCTCGAAGAGGTTGTTCTCGATCAGCGCGTTCGCGGTGTACGACTGGCGGTTGCTCAGCCCGAGCCGGATCGACTCGCCGCCGTTCTTGCCGGTGAACTGGTGGTTGTAGAAGTAGTTGTGGTGCACGTGAACGCGCTGGGCCATGGCGCCCGACGGGCCGAGGATCTGCAGGAACACGCCCTCGCTGGTGCGGTTCTGGAAGACGTTGCGGTCGACGACGGTGTCGTCGCCGCTGACCGTGACCCAGTTGCCGTCGCTCGTGAGCTGGAAGTCGTTGCGGGTCAAGCGGTTGTTCGACGCGCCGGCCGGGACGGTCAGCGCCGCGCTGCCCCGGAACCTGAACCCGCGCAGCACCACGTTCGAGACGCCGCTCGCGAAGGCGAACGTCTTCGAGCCGGTGATGGTGGCCTGGCCGGAGTGCTCCGCGGCGATCGTCACGGGCGCCGAGCTGCTGCCGGACCGCCTGATCGACAACGTCGAGCCCGCGGAGTAACTGCCGTCGGCGAGGACGATCGTGTCACCGGGGTTCGCTTTGTCCATCGCGGACTGCAGCGCCGCGAGCGACGTGACGCGGACCTGCGCGGCCGACGCCGCCGGGCCGGGAACGACGACGAGCGCCGCGGCGATCAGGGGTACGAAGAACAGACGCATCCGCCCTACCTCTCCAGTGAGTACGAGCGCGGCGGATGATCACCAAGCTACGGAGGGGAGGGCGGCGCCGTCAACGGGGGTTCCCGCTGATCAGGACTCCGGTTCGGCCTGCTTCTGCGCCTCGAGTTCGGCGGACAGCGAACGCCAGGCCGTCTCGGCGGCCTTCTGCTCGGCTTCCTTCTTCGTCGACCCGGTGCCGTGGCCGAGGGCACGGCCGGCGACGAGCACCGTGGCCGTGAACTCCTTGCGGTGGTCGGGCCCGGTGTCCTCGACCTTGTACTCGGGCACGCCGAGGCCGGCCGACGCGGTCAGCTCCTGCAGGCTCGTCTTCCAGTCGAGCCCGGCCCCGCGCAGCGGCGCTTCGGCGAGCAGGCCGTCGAACAGGTGGTGGACGAGCTTGCGCGCGATCTCGATGCCGTGTTCGAGGTACACGGCGCCGATCACCGCTTCGAGGCCGTCGGCGAGGATGCTCGCCTTGTCCCGGCCGCCGGTGAGCTCTTCGCCCTTGCCGAGCAGCAGGTGCGCCCCGAGCCCGCCCTCGCCGAGCCCGCGCGCCACCCGCGCCAGTGCGTGCATGTTGACGACGCTGGCGCGAAGCTTCGCGAGCTGACCTTCGGGCAGGTCGGGGTGCGTGGTGTAGAGGTGGTCGGTGACGACGAGGCCGAGCACGGCGTCACCGAGGAACTCCAGCCGCTCGTTCGGCGGCAACCCCCCGTTTTCGTACGCGTACGAACGGTGGGTCAGCGAAAGCCGGAGCAGCTCGGGGTCGAGGGTGACCCCGAGCGCTTCGAGCAACGGCGCCGGATCGGCTGCGGGTCCCCCGGGCGTCTTGCCCCCCATGTCGGCTGTCCGATCAGGCGGGCTCGACGACCTGGCGGCCGTTGTGCTGGCCGCACGACGGGCACGCGATGTGCTGGAGCTTCGGCTGCTTGCAGGCGCGGTTGGAGCAGGGCACCAGCTGCACCGGAGCCGCCTTCCACTGGCTGCGGCGGGAGCGCGTGTTGGATCGCGACATCTTCCGCTTCGGGACGGCCACGAGTAGATCTCCTTATGACGGTCTGCTCGCGGTCGTGCGAGCGAACTTTCCTCCGGAACGAGCTGGGGCGCTCGTCAGGCTTGCTCAGCTGGGCCCGGGCTTTTCGCCCGGGTTCTCGTCGAAGCGCTCGACGAGTGCGGCCCACCGAGGGTCTATCTTCTCATGCCCGTGTCCGGGCTCGAGATCGGCCCACTTGACGCCGCAGTCCGTGCAGAGCCCGGCGCAGTCCTCGGTGCACAGCGGAGCCAGCGGCAGGGCCAGCACGACGGCGTCGCGGACGATGGGTTCGAGGTCGATCCGGTCGTCGACCAGCCGGGGGATCTCGTCCTCTTCGGTGGTCTCCTCGGTGGCCGACCCCGGGTAGGCGAACAGCTCCTGGACCTCGACCTCGACCTCTTCGGTCAGCGGGTCGAGGCAGCGGGCGCAGGCGCCCTTCGCGGTCGCGCGGGCGGTGCCGCTGACGAGGACGCCTTCGACGACGGACTCGAGGAGGAGGTCGAGTTCCAGCTCGGAGCCGGCTTCGATGGTGATGACGTCGGGGACGCCGAGCGGCGTCTCCACCGGCACGCTGCGCTGAAGAGCGCGGCTGAGGCCGGCGTGACGGCCGAGCTCACGGGTGTCGATCACCCACGGGCTGCGGTCGTCGAGCTGGGGGGTCTTGTTCTCGGACATCCTGTCCAGGGTACGCACTGGTCGCCACCCCTTTTGAGCTGGGCGGCGCGGACCTCACGCGAGGAGCTGAGAAGCTCGTCACACCTGATAGTCGTACAGCGTGGGCCGCCCGCCACTGCTCGGCAGGTTGGCCGGCGAGCGCAGGTGGTTGCGCCCCGAGTCGACCGTCCGCAGGGTCGTCGCCAGCAGTTCCGAGAACTCCGCCAGCTTGCCGTCCACGTACGCGTCGCAGTCCGCGCGCTGGCGGTCGGCCTCCGCGTGGGCCTCGTCCACGATCCGCGCCGACTCCGCGTGCGCCGCCTGGACGACCTCCGTCTGGGCCACCAGGCGCGCCTGCTCGGCCCGGCCGTCCTCGATCGCGCGGTCGTAGGCGTCGCGGCCGGCCTGGATCATGCGCTCGGACTCCGCGCGGGAGCGGTCCGTGAGGTTCTGGTACTCCGTCTGGCCCGCCGCCACCGTGCGGTCGGCCTGGTCGTGGGCGTCGGCGAGCATCTGCTCCGCGCGGGCGCGGGCGTCGGCGAGGATGCGTTCCGCTTCGTCGGTCGCTTCGGCGATCGCGCGCTCGGCCTCGGCGTTCGCGCCCGCCACCGTCTCACCCGCCTCCTTGCGGGCCGCGTGGATCAGGTCGTCGCGCTTGTCGAGGACGTCCTGGGCGTCGTCGATCTCCGCCGGCAGCGCGTCGCGGACGTCGTCGAGGAGTTCGAGCACGTCGCCCCGGGGGACGACGCAGCTGGCCGTCATCGGAACGCCGCGCGCCTCCTCGACGATGGTGACGAGCTCGTCGAGCGCCTCGAAAACCCGGTACACGGCAACTCCAATCCCCTGTCGCTGTGAACCAGTCTGCCCGCATCGGGCGCCGAAGCGGTGAAGGCGCACGGCGCCGGGCGTGTCCCCCTCGGCCACGCCCGGCGCCGGGGTCGCTACGGCAGCACGAAGGCCGGATCGGTGATCACGCGGATGAGCTGCTCCTTGCTCAGCTGCACCGAGTCGGCGGCGTCGTCGGCCGCGTCCATGAGCGTCACCGCGGAGCCGTCGGCCCGGCGGAGGACGCCGTTGAGGCCGCGCAGCTTCGTGAGCCCCCCGGGGTTCACGTAGGCGCTTTCGAGCACCAGCAGCTCGGCCCCGCCGGGCTCCGGGATCCGCTCGCAGCGCAACCCGATCGACGCCGCGTCCGCACAGGACGCGCCCACGAGCATGCGGTCACCCTGCGGCCGCTGCCAGTACACGGTGAGCTGGAAGTCCCCGGGCCGCCCGCCCGCGTCGGTGAAGGCGGCGGTCAGCGCCATCCGGCCGGGGCCGATGGCGTCGGCCGGGGACGTGCCGACCGCCAGGCTCCGCAACCCGGGGAACAGCCGCGTGACGGCGTCGGTGAGGGCCTGCCGGAGCCGCGCCTGCTCGGCCAGGGACGGCGGCACGGCCGAGGTGGCCGGGGAAACCCGCGGCGATCCGGGGACGAGCACCGCCACGGCCGCGAGGACCGCGGCCACGACCGAAAAGGTGATCCCCGCGCGCCGCTGCCGGACGCGGCGGGCCGCGCGGTCCGCGACCTCGTCCGGGTCGAAGCCGAGCGGCGGCTCCGCGACTTCCACCTCGCGCAGCCGGGTTTCGAGATCGGTCATCACGCGCTCCTCTCCGTGCTGTGCTCCAGCACGCCCCGGAGCGTCTCGAGCCCGCGGGCGGCCTGGCTGCGGACCGTCCCCTCCGAACACCGCAGCACCTGGGCGACCTGCGCCGCCGGCAGGTCGGCGCAGTAGCGGAGCACGACGGCCGCGCGCTGCTTCGGCGGCACTTCGGCGAGGGCACGCAGCAACGGGCCGGAGATCCCGGTCTCGGGCGCGGCCGCGGGCCGGTCCGGCACGACGCCGTCACGGCGTTCGCGGCGCCGCCACGGCCGCCGCTGCTCGTCGAGCCAGCAGCGCAGCAGGACCTGGCGGGCGTAGTTGTCGACCGGGCCGCGGCGGGTGATCTTCGGCCAGACCCGGTACAGCTTGATCAGCGTGACCTGGACGAGGTCCTCCGCGAGGTGCCAGTCGCCGCACAGCAGGTACGCGGTCTTCCGCAGCGCCGGGGACCGCACACGGGCGAACTCCCGGAAGTCCGCGTCGTCCGCTGCCCGCATCGCGCCCCCTCGTCCGTCTCCTGGTGTACCTCACGGACGAGGGGGCGCGGGGCGTTGCACCGGATCAGGAGTTCAGGTCGATCCGCTTGAAGGTGACGTACCGGTCGGGCGTGTAGGCCAGCTCGCCCGCCTTGCCGGAGATCACGCGGTCGTTCGTGCCGACGGCGAACAGCTGGTAGTAACCGGACGCGCAGGCCGGGAGCACGCCTTCGCGGTTCTCGTACGTCGTGCCGGTCGAAGCGCCGCTCCGCACGTTGTCCACGACCGTCTTCGCGGCCGGCGACAGCTGCGAGTAGCCGATCTTCGCCAGGCCCGACAGGTCACCGCAGGCGGTCGTGCCGCTGCCGCCGCCGACGTCGATGACCTTGAAGGTCGCGTAGTGGTCGCCGGTGTAGAAGTACTCGCCGGCGCTGCCGGTCACGATGCGGCGCGTGCCGCGGGTGCTCGAACCCGGCGTCGGCACCGTGTACTCGTGGTAGTAGCCCGACGCGCAGGCCGGGAGGATGCCTTCGCGGTTGTCGAAGACGACGCCGTCGTTCTTCGGGTAGGGGAACGGCCCGCCCTGCTGGATCAGGTTGTACGTCGTCGTCGCTTCGGCCGGGAGCGCCGAGAGCGTCGTGTGCGAGAAGCCGGAGAGGTTCCCGCAAGCGTTCTGGGCGGTGAGGGCGGGGGAAGCCGCGGAGGCGGTGGTGACCCCGGCGAACAGCGTGGCCAGGAGCGCGAAGAGGACCGCGACCAGGCGTGATCGGTAGTTGGTCATTTTCGGACCGTAACCCGATCGGATGTTCCTCAGGAGACGTCGACGTGAACTCCCGCAGCTGGAGGCCGAAAACCCGACGAACGGAGGGGGCCGATCGACGGGAACCGGACACTCCCCCGCGAGGGGTCAGCGCCCGAGCTTCGGGAACTTCTCCGAAAGCCGATCGAAGACGACCGGCGGCACGAAGCGCTCGATGTCGCCCCCGAGCGCGGCGACCTCCTTGACCAGCGAGCTGGACACGAAGCCGTACGCCGGGTTGTTCGCCATCAGCAGCGTCTCGACGCCGGTGAGCTCGCGGTTCATCTGCGCCATCTGCAGCTCGTAGTCGAAGTCGCTGACCGAGCGCAGGCCCTTCGCGACCGCCGCGATGTCGTTCGCGCGGCAGTAGTCGACGAGCAGCCCCTCCCAGGAGTCGACGCGGACGTTCGGCAGCTTCGCGGTGATCTCGCCCAGGATCTCCAGGCGCTCCTCGATCTCGAAGACGCCCTTCTTGTTCTTGTTCACCCCCACCAGGACGACGACCTCGTCGAACAGCCGGCTGGCCCGTTCGATGATGTCGAGGTGGCCGTTGGTGGCCGGGTCGTAGGAACCGGGACAGACCGCACGCCGCATGGCGCGGACGCTACCGTGCCGCACCCGGTCTTCGCCGCGTGGTTCACGCCACAGCCGTGTACTCCGCCCAGAACACGGCCGTGTCGCCGTACTTCTTCGCCCGGGCCGGCTCGAAGCCGGGCGGCCAGTCCGGCTCGCCGTCACGGGCCGCGCGTTCGACCACCACCAGGGCCGACGGCCCCAGCCAGCCGTTCGCCGCCAGCGCGGCCAGCACGGACCCGAGCGCGGCCGCGTCCACGGCGTACGGCGGGTCGGCGAGCACGAGGTCGTACGCGCCCGGCGCGGGGGCCGCGACCACGGCCTCGACCGGCCCGGCCCGGACCGTGCCGCCCAGGCCCAGCGCCGCGACGTTGCCGCGCAGGACGTCGGCGGCCCGCCGGTCGGACTCCACGAACAACGCGTCCGCCGCGCCGCGGGAGAGGGCTTCGAGGCCGAGCGCGCCGGAGCCGGCGTAGAGGTCGAGGACGCGGGCGCCGTCCAGCTCGCCCGCCGTCTCCAGGGCGTTGAACAGGGCTTCCCGCACGCGTTCCGACGTCGGCCGGGTGCCCTTCGGCGGCACCTTCAGCCGCCGTCCGCCCGCCGTCCCGGCCACGATCCTGGTCACCCCCCGATTGTGGGGGACGGCACGCGGCGCGGATGACCGGGACACGGGTGTCCCCGCCCGGGCCACCGCGTAGAGTCGTTCTTCGCCCTCGGAGGCGATCCCAAAGCTGTCAAGGAGCCATGCGTGTCCGAACCTCGGGTCAGACGGGCCGAGATCGCCATCGAGCAAGCCCACGTCGATCGCGTGTACACCCGTCTGGACGAATTGCGGGTCCAGGCCGAGGCCATGCGCACGAAGGGCTACGAGATCGGCCAGGGAGCGCAGCGCGAGGCGATCTTCGAGCAGGCGTCGATGCTGTTCGAGCGCGACATGATGGTCTACCACGCCAACCAGACGCTGCAGACGCTCGACGCCGAGTACGAGGGCCTCGTCTTCGGCAGGCTCGACGACCGCGAGGGCGAACGCACCTACGTCGGCAGGCTCGGCATCCGCGACGCCGAGTTCGACAACCTCGTCACGGACTGGCGCGCGCCGGCCGCGGCGGCGTTCTACCAGGCCACCGCCGAGGAGCCGATGGACGTCGTCCGGCGGCGGGTGATCCGCTGCTCGGGCCAGAACGTCCTCGACGTCGACGACGACGTCCTGATCGCCGACGCCGTCCCCGAGGACATGCAGATCGTCGGCGAGGGCGCGCTGATGGCCGCGCTGGGGCGCTCGCGCGGCGAGAAGATGCGCGACATCGTCGCGACCATCCAGAAGGAACAGGACGAGGTCATCCGGGCGCCGTGGCGCGGCGTCACCGAGATCACCGGCGGGCCGGGCACCGGCAAGACCGCGGTCGCCCTGCACCGCGCCGCCTACCTGCTCTACCGCTACCGCCGTCAGCTCGGCGGGGCCGGCGTGCTCGTCGTCGGGCCGTCCGGGGTGTTCACCAGCTACATCTCGCGGGTCCTCCCCTCGATGGGGGAGACGAACGTCGAGCTGCGCGCACTCGGCGAGGTCCTCGACGGCCTGGAGGCGACGCGGCAGGACGCGGCGCCGCTCGCCGCCGTCAAGGGGTCGCTGCGGATCCGGAAGGTGCTGCTGCGGGCGCTGCGCGACACGCCGCCGGAGGCGCCGGAGGAGATGCGGATCGTCTACCGCGGCGAGGTCCTGAAGCTGAACGCGCGCGAGCTGGAGAAGGTCCGCCGCAAGGCCCACACGCAGGGCGCGCCGCCGAACCGGTCGCGGATCCGGGCGGCCGAGCTGCTCCTGGACGCCCTCGCCGCGAAGGCCGAGGAGCACGCGAAGGCCGACGGCAAGCAGATCGACCGGGCCGAGCTGATCACCGACCTCGGCGAGCGGATCGACTTCCACCGCTTCCTGGTCGTCTGGTGGCCGGTGCTGTACCCGGCCCAGATCCTCAAGTGGCTGGGCGAGGAGAAGCGGCTGGCCGCGGCGGCGAAGGGCATCCTGAACCGCCAGGAGATCTCGATGCTGGCCGCGGACTTCGCGGATCGGTCGCGGGGCTGGTCGATCGCGGACGTGGCGCTGCTCGACGAGCTGCGCGTCCTGGTCGGGCCGCCGCCGAAGCGCAAGCGGCGCCAGGTCATCGAGGTCGAGCCGGAGCGCTCGGGCGGCGCGCCGACGCGGCCGGAGCACTACGACGAGTACTCGCACGTGGTCGTCGACGAGTCGCAGGACCTGTCGCCCATGCAGTGGCGGATGGTCGGGCGGCGCGGGAAGTACGCGAGCTGGACGGTGGTCGGCGACCCGGTGCAGAGCTCGTGGCCGGACCCGGCGGAGGCGGCTTCGGCGCGCGACCAGGCGTTCGGCGTCAAGACGGCCCGGCGCCGGTTCACGCTGCGCACGAACTACCGGAACTCGGCGGAGATCTTCGACCTGGCGGCGAAGGTCGTGGCCGGGCACGCGGAGTCCGGTGAGCTGCCGGTGGCGGTCCGCCGCACCGGGGTCGAGCCGGAGGTCCGCCCGGTGGAGGCAGCCGGCCTGGCCGCGGCCACGCAGGCGGCGGTGAAGGAGCTGCTGGGCGCGGTGGAGGGCACGGTCGGCGTCATCACGGCGATGGACCGGGTGCCGGAGGTCGCGGGCTGGCTGTCCGGGCAGGCGGACGAGCGGCTCAAGGTCGTCGGCAGCCTGGATTCGAAGGGCCTGGAGTACGACGCGGTGGTGCTCGTGGAGCCGAACGACCTGATCACCGAGTCGACGACGGGCCGGCGGGTGCTGTACGTGGCGCTGACCCGGGCGACGCAGCAGCTGATCGTGCTGGCCTCGAACCCGGACTGGATTCCCGCGGCCTGACTGAGGCCCCCAGCGCCCCAATGTGGCCTTCGGTGCGTTCAACGCACCCAATGTGGCCTTCGGTGCGTTCAACGCACCCAACGCCACATTGGGGTTGTTTCATCGTGGTTGTGGCTGGTCGGGGGTGTTGGGTTGGTGGTGGTTGCCTGTGGTGGCAGGAAGTGGTGCCGGGACCAGCGTGGCGAACCTGGAGATGGGTGAAGCCCTCG
>NZ_JADWPD010000050.1 GCF_017308975.1 Amycolatopsis sp. MtRt-6
CCATCGCCTTCACGATCAATAACCGGCCCCGCAAGATCCTCGGCTGGCGAACCCCGGCCGAGGTCTTCGCCGAGCAGCTACGCTCATTACAAACACCCGGTGTTGCATCGACCGATTGAACTCGCCCAGTACACCTCCAGCCAGTTCCGGGCCGCTCTGGCCGAGCACCGGATCCGGCCGTCGGTGGGGCGGGTGGGGTCCTGCTACGACAACGCCGTCGCCGAAGCCTTCTTCGCCACGTTGAAGACCGAGATCGGCACTACGATCTGGCGGACCCGAGCACAGGCCCGCCAGGACGTGTTCACCTGGCTGCGCTACTACAACCACAACAGGCTGCACTCCACCATCGGCCAGAACACCCCCGCCGAAGCCCGAACCAACTATCGTCAGGCCCACGCTGCCTGAAACCCCGTGTCCGCCTCAACGGGGCAACTCCACACGCGTGATTGGAGAGGCATCACGCGGGGCGGGAAAGACGACACGCCGGAAGCCATTTGGCTTCCGGCGTGTCGTGCGGGAGGCAGGTCAGGCGTCCATGGCGTCGGCCAGGGACTTCGGGCGCATGTCCGTCCAGTTCGCTTCCACGTGGTCCAGGCACTCCTGGCGGGACGACGGGCCGAAGGTGACCGTCCAGCCGGCCGGGACCTCGGCGAACTCCGGCCACAGGCTGTGCTGGTTCTCGGCGTTGACCAGCACCAGGTACGTCCCGGCGGGGTCTTCGAACGGGTTGGTCACGGCAGTCCTCCTCCTCAGGCGGTGATGTCCGTGCGGGCACTCTGCACCAGCGCGGTCAGCTTCTGGATGACCGGCGTGGCGAGCAGGTGGTTGAAGCGCGGCTCGGCCGACCAGTCTCCCAGCTGGTTGGCCTTGACCGCGGGCAGCTGGTTCCACGTCGGGAACTGCGTCATCTGGGCGCGCGGCAACGCGTACGAACGCGAGTCCGTCAGGATCAGGTCGGCCGGGTACTTGCCCGCCTGCTCCCAGGACAGTTGCTCCCAGTAGTCCTCGCTGCCGCCGCCGGAGACGATGTCCAGGCCGAGCTCGCGGTAGTACGCGAGGTCGGCGAAGAACTCCGGCTTCGCGATGTACAGGCCGTCCTTGTCGCCGTACAGCACCAGGACCTTGAGGCCGGCCTTCTCCTTCGCCGCCGCGCGCAGGTCCTCGGACGCCTTGTCGAAGTCCGCCTTGGCCTGCTTCATGGTCGCCGAGTTCGCGTCGCCGCCCAGGGCGACCGCCAGCTGCGAGTAGCGCTCGATCACCTTCGGCAGCGTGACCTTGTACTCCGACAGCGCGACGATCGGCGCGACCTGCTGCACCTTCGGGCCGAGGTCGTCGGTGAGCACCCACATGTCCGTCGGCTTGGTGCCGGTCAGGCCGGTGACGACCAGGTCCGGCTTCAGCGCGGCGAACTTCTCCATGCTGAAGTCGTCCCAGGCGTTGCCGATCGAGGTGACGGCGTTCAGGTCGATGTTGCCGGCCTGGATCTCCTTGCCGCCGTCGGCCGTCTTCTGCGGGCCGAACACGCCGACCGGGCGGACGCCGTAGTCCCAGAGCGCGGCGGCCGAGCTGGCGTAGGCCACCACGCGCGCCGGACGCTGGTCGCGCGTCGCCTTCTGGCCGCGGTCGTCGGTGAACTCCCACGGGCCGGCGGCGGCACCGCTCGACGGCTTGTCGCCGCTGCTGCACGCGGTGAGGGCCGCGGCGGCGGCAACGCCACCCGCCCCGATCAGGAATCCACGCCGGCTGAGCCCGGCAGCGCCTTCGAACACGGACATGAGAACCTCTCGCCGAACTTTAGGATAGGCACACCTTATTTAGGGCAGCCTGCCAAAGCAACTGTGTCAGCGCCCACGGCCGGACAGCTGCGCCGCGGCTCCCGGCACCGGCTCGGCCGGGTCGTGTCCCAGGTGGACCTGCCGGTTGTCCGCGTCCACGTGCACCACCCGCGGCCGGTGCCCGGCGCGCTCGGCCTCCTCCACCTGGGCGTAGGTGATGATGATGACGAGGTCGCCGGGGTGCACGAGGTGCGCGGCCGCGCCGTTGACGCCGATCACGCCCGACCCCGGCTCGCCGGTGATGGCGTAGGTCTCCAGCCGGGCGCCGTTGGTGATGTCGACGACCTGGACCTTCTCCCCCTCGACGATGTCCGCGGCGGCCATCAGGTCCGCGTCGATGGTCAGCGAGCCGACGTAGTGCAGGTCGGCCTGGGTGACGGTGGCGCGGTGGATCTTGGCGTTCATCAGGGTGCGGTGCACGTCTACTCCGTGTCTCGGGTGATCAGGATTCGTTCGGGGGCTCCGGGTGGCGGAGCCCCCGGCCCGGGGCGGAGCCCCGGTTTCAACACAGCGGCGAGACCCGCCGCGGTGGGGGTACGGAAGAACTCGGCGATCGCCAGCTCGGTCCCGAGCCGCTCGGTGATCCGGTTGCGCAGGACCACCAGCAGCATCGAATGGCCGCCGAGGGTGAACAGGTCGTCGTCGGCGCCCACGGCGGCGACGTCCAACACCTCCGCGAAGATCTCGCAGAGAGCCTTCTCCGTCGCCGTTTCCGGCGCCCGGCCGCGCGCCTCGAACGTGGGCACCGGCAGCGCGGCCCGGTCGAGCTTCCCGTTCGGTGTCACCGGGAACGCGTCCAGGGGCAGGATCGCCGCGGGCACCATGTACTCCGGCAGCGACCGCGCGAGGAACGCCCGCAGCTCCACCGGATCAGCGGTCGCAGGAGTCGTGTACGCGACCAACCGCTCGTCCCGGACGACGACCAGCGCCTGGTCGACGTCGTCGTGCCGGGTCAGCGCGGTCTCGACCTCGCCTGGTTCGATCCGGAAGCCGCGGATCTTGACCTGGTCGTCGGTGCGGCCGAGGTACTCGAGCTGCCCGCCGGGCCGCCAGCGCACCAGGTCACCGGTGCGGTACATCCGCTCCCCCGGCTCGAACGGCGAGGCGACGAACCGGTCCGCGGTGAGCGCCGGCTGCCCGTGGTAGCCGCGGGCCAGCCCGGCGCCGGCCAGGTACAGCTCGCCCGGCACCCCGGCCGGGACCGGCGAGAGGCCGCCGTCGAGGACGTACGCCCGCGTGTTGTGCACCGGACGGCCGACCACCGGCCGGTCGGCGTCGCCGAAGCGGCCGACCAGCGCGTCCACCGTGGCCTCGGTGGGGCCGTAGAGGTTGTACGCCGCCGTGCCCGGCGTCGACGCCAGGGTCTCCCACAGCGTCTGCGAGACGGCTTCACCGCCGACGCCGACCACGCCGAGGGCGCACCGGCCGTCCGCGATCACCCCGGCCGCGGCCAGCTGCGCGAAGTGCGACGGCGTCAGCTCGAGGAAGTCCAGCTGCCGCTCGCGCACGACCGCGGCCAGCCGCGAAGGGTCGCGACGGGTGTCGTCGTCGACGACGTGCACCTCGTGCCCGTCGAGCAGCCACAACTGGGGCTGCCAGGACGCGTCGAAGAAGAACGCCCACGCGTGCCCGACCCGCAGCCGACGGCCGCCCGCCGCGGCGACGGCCGGGCGGTAGAGCGTCTCGCGGTGGCTGTGGAACAGGTTGACCAGCCCGGAATGCGGGATGACGACGCCCTTGGGCTTGCCCGTCGAGCCGGACGTGTAGAGCACGTACGCCGGGTTGGCGGGCGAAGGCGGGGTAAGCGCCGCATCAGTGTCCACAATGTCCTCGACGAACAGCGCGCCGGGCACCGGCGAAGCCAGCGAACGGCTCGTGAGCACCAGCGCCGCCCCCGAGTCGGCGAGGATCGCGGCGATCCGGTCCGCGGGCTGGTCCGGGTCCACCGGCAGGTACGCCGCGCCGCTCTTGAAGACACCGAAGATCGCCTCGACGACCGCCGCCGACCGCGGCAGCACGAGCGCCACGACCTTCTCGGGACCCGCCCCCTGCGAGGCCAGCCACCGGGCGAGGCGGTCGGTCCGCGCGGCGAACTCCGCGAACGTGACACTCGACGAAGCGTCGCTCAACGCGGTCGCGTCGGGAGTCGCCGCCACCTGGGCGGCCAGCCTGTCGACGACCGTCGGGGCCGAGAGCGTCAGCGGCGCCCCGGCACCCCAGTCACGCAGGATGCGGTCCCGCTCGGTTGCGTCGAGGACGTCGAGCCGGCTCAGCGGCCGGTCCGGGTCCGCGACGACCGCCGCCATCACCCGGACCAGGCGCTCGGTGAGCGTCCGGGCCGTCGGCTCGTCGAAGAGGTCGAGGCTGTATTCGAGGTCTCCGTCGATGCCTTCGGCCGTTTCGACCAGGTCGAACGACAGGTCGAACTTCGCCTGCCGCAGCCCGGTGTCGCGGTAGGCCGCGTCGAGCCCGAGCAGCCGTTCCGGCTCGGCACCCGAGTGGTAGACGGCGAGCATCACCTGGAACAGCGGGTGCCGGGAGAGGGACCGCGGCGGGTTGAGCAGCTCGACGAGGTGCTCGAACGGCAGGTCCTGGTGGGCGTACGCCGCCAGGTCCGCTTCGCGCACGCGGTTCAGGAGCTCCCGGAACGTCGGGTCGCCGCCGGTGTCGGTCCGCAGGACGAGGGTGTTGACGAAGAACCCGGCGAGGTCCTCCAGCGCGTGGTCGGAGCGGCCGGCCACCGGCGTGCCGAGGGGGATGTCGGTCCCCGCCCCGAGCCGGGTCAGCAGCGCGGCCAGCGTCGCCTGCAGGACCATGAACGTGCTGGTGTCGCTGCGGTGCGCCAGCTCCCGCAGGCCGCGGTGGACGGCGGCGGGCACGGTGAACGGCACGGCGGCGCCGCGGTTCGTCGACCGCGCCGGCCGCGGCCGGTCCGCCGGGAGCGCCAGCTCGTCGGGGATCCCGGCGAGGGTGTCCCGCCAGAACGCCGCCTGCCGGCCCAGCACGCTGTCCGGGTCGTCGGCGCGGCCGAACATCTCCCGCTGCCACAGCGTGTAGTCCCCGTATTGCACCGGCAACGGCGTCCACTGTGGACGCTCGCCGCGCAGCCGGGCCGCGTAGGCGGTGCCGAGGTCGCGTTTCAGCGGCGGCAGCGACCAGCCGTCCCCCGCGACGTGGTGCACCAGCAGCACGAACACGTGCCGCTCCGGTCCGGCCGAGACGAGGGTGGCCCGGATCGGGAGCTCGGCGTCGAGGGTGAAGCAGTACGACGCCGCCGCGGTGACGCGCTCGTCGAGGTCGGCTTCGGCCACGGTCTCGGTGACCAGCACCGGCCGAGCCTCGTCGAGCACGACCTGCCGCGGAGTGCCCTGCTCCTCGACCAGCAGCGTCCGGAGGACTTCGTGCCGCGCCACGACGTCACCCAGCGCCGCCTGCAACGCGTCGACGTCGACCGGGCCGGTCAGGTCCCACGCCCACGGGATGTTGTAGGTCGCGGACAGCCCGTCGAGGCGGTCGAGGAACCACAGCCGCTGCTGCGCGAACGACAGCGGCAGGACGTCCGGCCGCCGCGCCGGGACCAGTGCCGGACGGCGGCCGCGGCCCGGGTCGAGGGCCGCGGCGAGCCGGGCCGGGGTCGGCGCGTCGAACACCGCCCGGATCGGCACCTCGACGCCGAGCAGCGCGCGGATCCGGCTGACCAGCCGCGTGGCCAGCAGCGAGTGCCCGCCGAGGGCGAAGAACCCGTCGTCCGGACCGACGGCCGGGACGCCGAGGACGTCGGCGAACAGCTCGCACAGCGCCTGCTCGGCGGGGGTCCGCGCGAGCCGTCCGGAGGCGCGGACCTCCGGGTCGGGCAGGGCGGCGCGATCGAGCTTGCCGTTGGCGTTCACCGGCAGCTCGGGCAGAACGACGATCGCCGACGGCACCAGGTACTCCGGCAGCCGTGCGGCGAGCGACGCCCGCAGCGCGACCGGGTCACCCGCCGGCGCCACGTAGGCGATCAGCCGGTTCTCGCGGGCGATCACGGCCGCGCGCGTCACGGACGCGTCGGCCGTCAGCGCGGCTTCGACTTCGCCGGGCTCGACGCGGAAGCCGCGGATCTTGATCTGCTGGTCGGCGCGGCCGAGGAATTCCAGAGCCCCGTCGGCGCGGCGGCGGACCAGGTCGCCGGTGCGGTACATCCGCTCCCCCGGCTCGAACGGCGAGGCGACGAACCGCTCGGCGGTGAGCGCCGGCCGGCCGAGGTAGCCGCGGGCGAGCCCGGCGCCGGCCAGGTACAGCTCGCCGCGGACGCCCGGCGGCACCGGGCGGAGACCGGCGTCGAGGACGTACGCGCGGGTGTTGGCGACCGGCCGTCCGATGGCCACCGGGCCGCAGACCTGGGCGAGGCTGTCGCCCGCGACCTCCGAGCAGCCGTAGAGGTTGACCAGTTTCGCCGACGGCCAGCGAGCCGCCACCTTCTCGGCGAGCGTCTCGGAAAGCGGTTCGCCGCTGGTGATCCAGGTGGTCACCGAGTCGAACGCGCCGGCCGGGGCGTCCTCGGCGAAGGTGTCGAGGAGGCTCGGGACCACCGTGAGCACCTGCGCGCCGGTCTCGCGCACGAAGGCGGCCAGTGCCAGGGGGTCGGTGGCCGTCGTGTCGTCGGCGAGGACCACCGGGTCACCCGCGACGAGGCCGCCGAGCAGCTCGGTCGAGCCGTCGATGAACGTCAGCGCGCTCTTGGCGACGCGCACGCCCGGGGCGAGGTCCCGGCCCCAGCGCAGCCGGTTGGCCAGGGCCCGCTGGGTGCCGGCGACGGCCTTCGGACGTCCGGTGGAGCCGGACGTGAAGATCACGTACGCCGGGTGGTCCGGGCTGATCGACGGCCAAGCCGGCTCCGGCCCGGTGTCGCCGGGCCGGACCAGGCGATCCCCGAAGCCGTCTTCGGCGACGACCAGGTGCGGTGCCGCGTCGGTGAGCATCAGCTCGACGCGGTCGGCCGGGTGGTTGCGGTCCAGGGGCAGGTAGGCGGCGCCGGTCTTGAGCACCGCCAGGAGGGCGACCACCAGGTCGACAGACCGCGGCAGCGCGACGGCCACCACGCGTTCCGGCCCGGCGCCCCGGGCGAGCAACGCGCGGGCGAGGGCCGTGGCCCGCGTGTCCAGCTCGGCGTAGGTGAGCCGTTCGGAGCCGAACGCCAAGGCGAGGGCGTCCGGTGTCCGCGCGACCTGGGCCGCGAACAGCTCGGCCGTCGTCTCCGCGGGCAGCGGGGTCGCGGGGGCGGCGGCGAGCTGCTCGTGCTCGGCGGCGGTGAGCAGGTCGACGGCGCCGATCCGGGTGTCCGGGTCGGCGACGACGGCGGCCAGGAGCGTCCGCAGCCGCTCCAGGAGCGCCTCGACGGTCGAGCGGTCGAAGACGTCGCTGTTGTACTCCGCCGTGCCGCGGATCCCGCTCTGGTGGCCGGGCCGCTCGCCGACGAAGAACGTCAGGTCGGCCCGCGCGGTGCCGGTGCGGACCGGCTCCTCCGCGACGGCGAGGCCCGGCAGCGCGAGGTCGGCGACGGCGTTGTTCTGCCACGCCAGCATCGTCTGGAACAGCGGGTGGTAGGCCAGCGACCGAGCCGGGTTCAGCGCCTCGACCAGCCGCTCGAACGGCACGTCCTGGTGAGCGTAGGCGTCGAGGCTGCGGTCCCGCACCCGGGCCACCAGGTCGCGGAACGACGGGTCACCGCCGGTGTCCACGCGCAGGACCAGGGTGTTGACGAAGAAGCCCACGAGGTCGTCGAGCGCGGCGTCGGTGCGGCCGGCGATGGAGGTGCCGAGCGGGATGTCGGTGCCCGCGCCGAGCCGGGTCAGCACCGCGGTGAGGCCGGCGTGCACGACCATGAACACGCTGGCCCCGCAGGCGCGGGCCAGCTCGACGAGTCCACTGTGGAGTTCCGCGTCCCAGCCGAAGGCGAACTGCTCGCCGCGGTAGGACGCTTCCGCCGGGTGCGGCCGGTCGGTCGGCAGCTCGATGCGTTCGGGCAGGCCGGCCAGGGTTTCGCGCCAGTAGGCCAGCTGCGGTTCGATCACCGGCTCGCCGAGGACGTCCCGCTGCCACAGCGTGTAGTCCGCGTACTGCACCGGCAGCGGCGTCCACCGGGGAGCTTCCCCGGCCTGCCGGGCGGTGTAGGCCGTCGCGAGGTCCCGCCACAGCGGCGCGGTCGACCAGCCGTCGGAGGCGATGTGGTGGAACACCAGCACCAGGACGTGCTCGCGGGCGCCGAGGCGCAGCAGCTCCGCGCGCAGCGGGAGCTCCGACTCCAGCTCGAACACCGCGCCGGCCGCCTCGGAAACCGCGTCGGCGAGCGTGGCCTCGGTGACCGCGCGGACCGGCAGCGGGATCGTGACGCCGTCGAGGACGAGCTGCCGCGCCTCCCCGTCGATCTCGGGGAACACCGTGCGCAGGGCTTCGTGGCGTTCGACGACGTCGGACAGCGCCGCGCGGAGCGCGTCGACGTCGAGGTTGCCGGTCAGCCGGACGGCCGACGGCATGTTGTAGGTCGCCGACGGGCCTTCGAGGCGGTGCAGGAACCACAGCCGCTGCTGGGCGAACGACAGCGGCAGCACGTCCGGCCGCGGCTCGGCACGCAGGAGCGCGGGCCGGGCCGGTGCCGAGCCGGAGGTGGCCAGCAGGGCGGCCAGGCCGGCCACCGTCGGCGCCTCGAACACCGACCGCACCTGCAGTTCGACGCCGAAGACCGCGCGCAGCCGGGCGACCAGGCGGGTCGCCATGAGCGAGTGGCCGCCGAGGGCGAAGAAGTCGTCGTCGACGCCGATCGACGACGTGTCGAGGACTTCGGCGAAGAGCCCGCAGAGGACCTCTTCGACCGGTGTCCGCGGGGCCCGGCCGGCGGTGACCGCCTGCTTGTCCGGGCTCGGGAGGGCGCGCCGGTCCAGCTTGCCGGAGGCCAGCAGCGGGAGCCGGTCGAGGACCACGAACGCCGAGGGCACCATGTACTGCGGCAGCCGGTCGCGGACGTGCGCCCGCAGCGCCGCCACCAGCGTGCTCGTGTCCCGTTGCCCGGCCGGGTGGTTGCCCAGCGCTTCGAGGGCGGCCCGGACCGGGCGGCCGCGGTGGATGCGCGTGGGCTCGCCGGTGGTGAAGACGGCTTCCAGCGCGCCCTCGTCCACGGTGAGGGTCGCGTAGACGCGGTAACCGTGCCGCGCGCCGAGGTCGTGCAGCGTCTCGGGGTCGACGCCGGATCGATCCTCCAATGAGGACAGTGCCGCCTCGGCGTCGCCGGCGGCCAGTGCGGCGACGGCGGCGAGTTCGCCGGACAGCCGGGCGTTGGGCACGCCGGTGACGCGCAACCGGGCCGGGCGGGCCGCCAAGGCTGCTTCCAGGTCGTCCAGGGCGACGACCAGCTCTTCGGGGGTGTCGGGTCGCGGTGCCTTGCGGAGGACGACGTCGTAGCGGTGCCGGGTCAGCTCGTTGTGGGCGTGGCCGCGCTTGACCCACAGGTCGACGTCGTCGAAGCCGTCGAGATCCAGGGCTGCGAAGAAGTCCGGGTCCAGGACCAGCTCGCCCTCGCGGGCGATCGCCTGGTCGACGGCGGCGACGTCACGGCGGCCGTGGCGCAGCTCGGTCGCGGTCCGGAACGCCCGCAGCGAGCGGAGGTTCCGGATGTCACCGAGGAAGATCACGCCGCCGGGCCGGACGTGCGCCGCGGCCGTGCGGATGACCTCGGCGAGGTAGCCGACGCTCGGGAAGTACTGGGCGACCGAGTTGATGATCACCGTGTCGAACTCCGGCAGCTCGCCCAGGTCGTGGGCAGGGCGCGCGGCGAGGTGCACCTTGCTCGCGAACGGCGTCGCCGCGAGTTCCCGCCGCAGGTTGGCGATGGCCTTTTCGGACAGGTCGACGCCCCAGTACTCCTCGGCGTCCGGCGCGATCCGCGACAGGATGAGCCCGCTGCCGACGCCGATCTCCAGCACCCGCTTCGGCCGCAGCGCTTGGATCCGCTCGATGGTCGCAGCGTGCCACTCGCGCATCTCTTCCAGGGGGATCTCGGAGCCGTCGTAGCTGGAGTTCCAGCCGGTGAAGTTCTCCTCCAGCCCGCCGGACGCGGCTTCGGTGAAGACGTTCTCGTGCAGCTCGCGCCACTCGCCGACGTGGTCCAGCTCCGCTTCCTCGTCCCGCCCGGCCGCGGGCACGGCATAGGCGATGAGCCGCCCGTCCTGGGCGACGACGACGGACTGCCCGACGGCCGGGTGCTCGGCGAGCACCGACTCGATCTCGCCCAGTTCGATGCGGTAGCCGCGGATCTTGACCTGGTCGTCGGCCCGGCCGAGGAACACCAGCCGGCCGTCCGGCAGCCACTTCACGAGGTCGCCGGTGCGGTAGAGACGGCCGCCCGAACCGAACGGGTCCGCCACGAACCGCTCCGCCGTCAGCGCCGGCCGGCCGAGGTATCCCCGCGCCAGGCCGGAACCCGCGAGGTAGAGCTCCCCCACCACGCCGGGCGGGACCGGCCGCAGCCCGGCGTCCAGGACGTAAGCCCGGGTGCCGGGGTCGGGGACGCCGATCGGGACGACCGTCGCGTCCGCCAGCTCGGCCGGGTCGCTCTCGCCGAGGGTCGAGTTGGTGGTCGCCTCGGTCGGGCCGTAGGCGTTGAACATCCGCCGCCCCGGCGCCCAGCGGCGCACCAGCTCCGGCGACACGCGTTCGGTGCCCGCCAGCAGCACGCTGTCCCGCGGCAGGTCGAGGTCCGCCGGCATCGCGTCGAGCAGGGCGGGCGGCAGGATCATGAAGTCGACGCCGTGGGCGTGCGCGTACTCGGTGAGCGCCGGGCCGGCGACCCGCCGCTCGGCCGGGACGACCACCAGGCGGCCGCCCGACAACAACCCGAGGCAGAGATCCCAGAAGGCGACGTCGAAGCTCGGCGACGCGAACTGCAGCACGCGGCTGTGCGGGCCGACCCCGAAACGTTCGACCTGGGTGGCGACCAGTTTCGCGACACCGGAGTGCTGGAGAACGACACCCTTCGGCCGTCCGGACGAGCCGGACGTGTAGATCACGTACGCCGCGTTCTCCGGCTTGACCACAACCGCGGGGTCCACTGTGGACGACGCTTCGAGTGCCGCGTCGTCGAGGAGGACCCGGGGCAGGGCCGCGGGCAGCTTCGCCTCGACGTCCCGGGTGGTCACCACGCAGACCGGGGCCGCGTCCTCGACCATGTAGGCGATCCGGTCGCCCGGGTAGTCGACGTCGATCGGCAGGTACGCGGCACCGGCCTTGAGCACCGCCAGCTCGGCGATGATCATGTCGACCGACCGCGGCACGGCCAGCGCGACGACCCGCTCCGGGCCGGCACCGCGAGAAAGCAGCAGGTGCGCGAGGCGGTTGGCGCGGGCGTTCACCTCGGCGTAGGTCAGCTCGACGTCCTCGAACACGAGTGCCACCGCGTCGGGGGCTTCGGCGACGCGGCGGGCGAACATCCCGGGGAACGTCTCGGTGCCCGCCGGGTCGAGCGAGCCTGCCCACTCGGTGAGCACCCGGTCGCGCTCATCGCCGTCGAGGAGGTCCAGGGCGCCGACCGGGCGGTCGGGCTCGGCCAGCGCCGCACGCAGCAGCACTTCCAGGCGGCGCAGGATCGCGTTCGCGCCCGCGTGGTCGAAGACGTCGGCGTTGAACTCCAGGACGCCGGCGATCCCGGCGTCGCGCTCGGTCAGCGAGATCGACAGGTCGAACTTCGACGTCCCGGTGGTCACCGGGACCTCGGTGACGGCCAGGCCGGGCAGGGTCACCTCGGCGCGGGCGTTGTTCTGCCCGGCGATCATGACCTGGAACAGCGGGTGGTACGACAGCGACCGCGCCGGGTTGAGCACCTCGACCAGGCGCTCGAACGGCACGTCCTGGTGGGCGTAGGCGTCGAGGTTGCGCTCGCGGACCCGGGCGAGCAGCTCGCGGAACGTCGGCTCGCCGCCGGTGTCCACGCGCAGGACCAGGGTGTTGACGAAGAACCCGACCAGGTCGTCGAGGGCCGGGTCGGTGCGCCCGGCGATGGGCGAGCCGATCGGCACGTCGGTGCCCGCGCCGAGGCGGGTGAGCAGGGCGGCGAGGGCCGCGTGCACGACCATGAACACGCTGGCGCCGCTCTCGCGGGCCAGCTCGGCCAGGCTCGCGTGGAGGCCGGCGTCCCAGGTGAAGGTGTGCAGCTCGCCGCGGAAGGTCGCGGTCGCCGGGTGCGGCCGGTCCAGCGGCAGCTCGATCCGGTCCGGCAGGCCGTCGAGGGCCGTCCGCCAGTAGTCCAGCTGCGCGCTCAGCACGCTGTCCGGGTCGTCCTCGCGGCCGAGCAGGTCCCGTTGCCACAGCGTGTAGTCCGCGTACTGCACCGGCAGCGGCGTCCATTGTGGAGCGTCACCGGCGCGGCGGGCGGCGTAGGCCGTGGCGATGTCGCGCCACAGCGGGGCCATCGACCAGCCGTCGGAGGCGATGTGGTGGAACACCAGCGCGAAGACGTGCTCGCGGGCGCCGAGCCGCAGCAGCTCCGCGCGGACCGGCACGTGCCGCTCCAGGTCGAACGACCCGCGGACCAGCCCGGTGAGGGCCGCGTCGAGGTCGGCGACCTCGCGCACCGGCAGATCGACGTCCACGGCCGGGAGGATGTCCTGGTAGGGCACGCCGTCCCGCTGCGGGAAGCGGGTGCGCAGGGCCTCGTGGCGGGCGACCACGTCCGAGAGCGCCGAGCGCAGCGCTTCGACGTCGAGGTCGCCGTCGAGCCGCATGACCAGCGGGACGTTGTAGGTGGCCGAGGGTCCTTCGAGGTGGTGCAGGAACCACAGCCGCTGCTGCGCGCCCGAGAGCGGGACGAGGTCCGGGCGGCGCGCGGGCAGCAGCGGTGGCCGCGCGGTCCCGCGAGCGGTGGCGAGCACCCCGGCCAGGCCCGCCGGGGTCGGCTTCTCGAAGACCGCCCGCACTTCGAGTTCGGCATGCAGCGTGGTGCGGACGCGGGCGATCAGCCGGGTGGCCAGCAGCGAGTGGCCGCCGAGGGCGAAGAAGCTGTCGTCCGGGCCGACCCGCGGCAGGTCGAGGACGTCGGCGAAGAGCGCGCACAGCTGCCGTTCGACCGGCGTGCGCGGCTCCCGTTCCGAAACCGGTGCGCTCGCCTCCGGCGCCGGCAGCGCGCGGCGGTCGAGCTTGCCGTTCGCCGTCACCGGCAGCGCGTCGAGCAGGACGATCGCCGACGGCACCATGTGCTCCGGCAGCCGTTCGGCGGCCAGCGCCCGCAGGTCCGCGGACAGGGCCGCGCTGCGGCGGGCGCGCCGGGGGTTGCCGGTGTAGGTCAGGAGGTCCGCCGAACCGGGCCGGAACGCGCCGGCCGGGTCACCGCTGGTGAACAGGACGTCGACCGAGCCGTCGCCGGCCGCGGACCAGGTGACGACCGCACCCAGCGCGTACCAGTCCTCGGGGTTCACGCCTTCGGTGATCCGCCCGTTCGGGACGCCTTCGACGCGCAGGCCGTCGCGGCGCCGAGCGACCACTTCGTCCACAGAGGACACATCGGTGCCCCAGGTCAGCGTCTCGGCCGGGAGGGGCTCGGCGGTCCCCGGCCGCAGGACCACGTCGTAGCGGTACTGGGTGAGTTCGTTGACCGCCCGGCCGCGCTTGACGCGGATGTCCGCGGCGACCCCGTCGAGGCCGGCGAAGAACTCCGGCGCCACCAGGAGTTCCTTTTCCCCCGGCAGAAGCTGGTCGACGTCGCCGCCGCGGGCCTGGGCCACGGCGGTGTGGAACGCCCGGACCTGGCGCAGGTCGCGGACGTCCCCGACGAAGAGCGCCCCGCCCGGCGCCAGGAGTGCCAGGGCCTGGCGCACGACGTCGAGGAGGTACGTCCCGCTCGGGAAGTACTGGACGACGGAGTTGAGCACGATCGTGTCGAAGAACCCGGACGGCAGGCCGGCGAGGTCGGCGGCCTCGCCGGTGCGCAGTTCGACGCGCCCGGCGAGCGTGGGGTCGGCCGCGACCCGCTCGCCCAGCGAGGCGATGGCCTCGGCGGAGATGTCCGTGCCCCAGTAGGCCTCGCAGTCCGGAGCCAGCTCGGTCAGCAGCAGGCCGCTGCCGACGCCGATCTCCAGGACCCGCTTCGGCCGCAGCGAACGGATCCGGGCGACGATGGCGTCGCGCCACTCGCGCATCTCCTCGGGCGGGAGCGGCTCGCCGGTGTAGCTGGAGTTCCAGCCGGCGAACTCGTCGCCGGTGCCCGAGTGGATCTCGGTCTCCTCCTCGGCCGCACCGGGCGTGTCCGCCGGGACGACGTACCCGACCAGCCGGACGTCGCCGGGCCGGTCTTCGCGGGCGACGACGACGGCGTGGGCGACGTCGTCGTGCGCGGACAGCGTCGCGGCGATCTCGCCCGGCTCGACGCGGAAGCCGCGGATCTTGATCTGCTCGTCGCCGCGGCCGAGGAACTCGAGGACGCCGTCGGGCCGGAAGCGGGCGAGGTCGCCGGTGCGGTACATGCGGGTGCCCGGCGCGCCGAACGGGTCGGCGACGAACCGCTCGGCGGTGAGCCCGGCCCGGCCGAGGTAGCCGCGGGCGAGCTGGACGCCGGCCAGGTACAGCTCGCCGGGGGTGCCCGGCGGGACCGGGCGCAGGGTGGCGTCGAGGACGTAGGTGCGGGTGTTCCGCACCGGACGTCCGATGGGGACGGAAGTGTCCGCCGCGGACGTGTGCCACGCGGTGACGTCGACCGAGGCCTCGGTGGGGCCGTAGAGGTTGTGCAGTTCGGCGTCGAGGACCTCGGGGAACCGGGTGACGGCGTCGAGCGGCAGCGCCTCGCCGCTGCACAGCACGCGGCGCAGGCTCGTGCACTCCGCCGCCGCCGGCTCCTGGAGGAAGACCTGGAGCATCGACGGGACGAAGTGGACGGTGGTGACGCCGCGGTCGCGGATCAGCCGGGCGAGGTAGGCGGGGTCCTTGTGCCCGTCCGGCCGGGCGAGCACCTCGGTGGCGCCGGTGAGCAGCGGCCAGAGGAACTCCCACACCGAGACGTCGAAGCTGGACGGCGTCTTCTGCAGCACGCGGTCGCCCGTGGTGAGGCCGTATTCGTCCTGCATCCAGAGCAGCCGGTTGACGATGCCGGCGTGCGGGACGACGACGCCCTTGGGCCGGCCGGTCGACCCGGAGGTGTAGATGACGTACGCCGGGTTTTCCGGCCGCAGCGGCACGTCCAGGGGCTCGTCCGGAACCCCGGCCAGGGTGTCCGGGTCGTCCAGCAGCAGCGCGCCCGGGACGGCGGTCTCCGCGACGGCCAGCACCAGCGCCGGGTCGGCGTCTTCGAGCATGAACGCGATGCGGCCGGCCGGGTAGCCGGGGTCGAGCGGCAGGTAGGCCGCGCCCGTCTTGAGGACGGCCAGGATCGCCGTGACCAGGTGCGTCGAGCGCGGCAGCGCCAAGGCGACCACGCGTTCCGGCCCGGCTCCGCGCGCGGCCAGCACGCGGGCGAGGCGGTTCGAGACGGCGTCCAGCTCGGCGTAGGTGAGTTCGTCGTCTTCGAAGACCAGCGCCGGGTGGCCGGGCGTCCGCGCGACCTGGGCGGCGAACAGCTCGGGCACGGTGACCGCGGGGACGTCCTCGACGGCACCCGACCAGGTCTGCTCGAGGCCGGCCCGCTCGGCCGTCGTGAGCACGTCCAACGAACCCAGGCGGCGGTCCGGCGCGTCGACAACCTGCCTGAGGAGGGTTTCCAGGCGGTCGAGGAGGCCGGTCACGGTGGCCCGGTCGAACACCTCGGCGTTGAACTCGGCCTGGCCGTGCAGGCCGTCGGCGCCTTCGGTGAAGGAGAACCAGAGGTCGAACTTGGCCGTGCCGGTGCCGACGGGCTGCTCAGTCACGGTCAGGCCGGGCAGCTCGACGCCGCTGCCGGGGGTGTTCTGCCAGGCGAGCATGGTCTGGAACAGCGGGTGGTGCGCCAGCGACCGGGCCGGGTTCAGCGCTTCGACCAGCCGCTCGAACGGCACGTCCTGGTGGGCGTAGGCGTCGAGGCTGCGGTCCCGCACCCGGGCCACCAGGTCGCGGAACGACGGGTCACCGCCGGTGTCCACCCGCAGCACGAGGGTGTTGACGAAGAACCCGACCAAGTCGTCGAGCGCGGCGTCGGTGCGGCCGGCGATCGGGGTGCCGATCGGGATGTCGGTGCCCGCGCCGAGCCGGGACAGCACCGCGGTGAGGCCCGCGTGCACGACCATGAACGGGCTGGCTCCGCACGCGCGGGCGAGGTCGGCGAGCCCGGCCTGGAGCCCGGCGTCCCAGGCGAAGGTGAAGAACTCACCGCGGTGGGCCGAGACCGCCGGGTGGGGGCGGTCGAGCGGGAGCGCGATGCGGTCGGGCAGGCCACCGAGCGTTTCACGCCAGTAGCCGAGCTGTGCGGCTTCCTCGGTGGCCAGGAGTTCGCGTTGCCAGAGCGTGTAGTCCGCGTACTGCACCGGCAGCGGCGTCCAGGGGGGAGCTTCGCCGCGCAGGCGGGCGCGGTAGGCCGTGGCGATGTCCCGCCACAGCGGGGACAGCGACCAGCCGTCGGCGGCGATGTGGTGCACGACCAGGACCAGCACGTGCCGCCGCGGGTCGACGGTGAGCAGCTCCGCGCGCACCGGCACACCGGCCCCCAGGTCGAACACGCCGCGGACCAGCCGGTCCACCTCGGTGTCCGCATCGGACACCGAGCGGACGGTGAGCGCCACCGTCCCTTCCGGCAGGACCTGCTGGTACGGGACGCCGTCGACGACCGGGAAGACCGTCCGCAGTGCCTCGTGCCGGTCGACGACGTCGTTGAGCGCTTCCCGCAGCGCGTCGACGTCGAGTTCCCCGGCCAGCCGCATGACGAGCGGGACGTTGTAGGTCGCCGAGCCGCCGTCGAGGCCGTGCAGGAACCACAGCCGCCGCTGCGCGAACGACAGCGGCAGCCGCTCCGGCCGCTCGGTGACGCGGGTGAGCGGACGGCGTTCGGTCCCGGTGACGGCCCCGGCGAGCAGCTCCGCGAGCGCGGCCGGCGTCGGGGCGTCGAACACCGCCCGCACCGGCACCTCGGCGCCGACGGCCGCGCGGATCCGCTGGATCAGCCGGGTGGCCAGCAGCGAGTGCCCGCCGAGAGCGAAGAAGTCGTCGTCCGGACCGGCCTGCGGCACCCCGAGGACGTCGGCGAACATCTCGCACAGCAGCTGCTCGACGGGGTTGCGCGGCGCGCGGCCCGGTCCGGCGGTGAAGCGTTCCGGGCTGGGCAGGGCCTTGCGGTCCAGCTTGCCGGAGGCGAGCACCGGCAGCTTGTCCAGCACGACGAACGCCGAGGGCACCATGTACAGCGGCAGCCGGTCCCGCACGTGCGCGCGCAACGACGCCACGAGCGCACCGGTTTCCCGGCGGGCCGCGGGGTTGTTGGCGTACGACGCCGGCGTGCCCGTCTGCCGCACCGGGCGGTAGGCCGGCCCCTCTCCCGAGCGCCCCAAGGCCACATTGGGGCGCATGAAGACGGCCTCCAGCTCGCCCCCGTCGGCCGCCGGCGTGATCGCGACGCGGTAGCCGGCCCGCTCGCCGAGCGCGTACAGGGCTTCCGGGTCGACGCCGTCCCGGCGGTCGAGGGCGGCCAGGGCCGCCTCGGCGTCGCCGGTGTCCAGGGCGCGGACCGCGGCCAGCTCGCCGGCCAGCCGCGCGTCCGGGATCGCGGTGACCCGCAGCCGAGCCGGGGTCTCGGCGGCCAGGAACCGTTCCACCGCACCGAGGTCGCCGAACGCGACGACCTGCTCGTCGGCGACGGCGCGCTGCGGCGCCTTCCGCAGCACGACGTCGTAGCGGTGCCGGGTCAGCTCGTTGTGCGCGGTGCCGCGCTTGACCCACAGGTCGACGTCGCCGAAACCGTCGAGGCCGCGGGCGAGGGCCGGGAAGAAGTCCGGGTCGAGAACCAGCTCGCCCTCGCGGGCGATCGCCTGGTCCACGGCGGCGACGTCGGCCCGGCCGCGGCGCAGCTCGACGGCGGTCCGGAAGGCGCGCAGCGAACGCAGGTTGCGGATGTCGCCGAGGAAGATCGTCCCGCCCGGCTTCAGCAGGTCCGCGGCGGTCCTGACGACCTCGGCGAGGTAGTCGGCGCTCGGGAAGTACTGGGCGACGGAGTTGATGACGACGGTGTCGAACGGCTCGTCCGGCAGCTCGCCCAGGTCGTGGGCGGGCCGGGCGGCGAGGTGGACCTTGGCCGCGTAGGACGTGGCCGCGACCTCGCGCCGGACGTTCTCGACGGCGCTCTCGGAAAGGTCGACACCCCAGTAGGTTTCGGCGTCCGGGGCGATCCGCGACAGGATGAGCCCGCTGCCGACGCCGATCTCCAGTACCCGCTTCGGCCGCAGCGAACGGATCCGGTCGATCGTCGCCGCGTGCCACTCCCGCATCTCTTCCAGCGGGATCTCGGTGCCGTCGTAGCTGGAGTTCCAGCCCGCGAAGTTCTCCTCGATGCCGTGGGAGCCGGCGAGCATCTCCTCGTGGACGTCGTGCCATTCGTCGACGTGGCCCTGTTCGGCCGCCGCGTCGCGGTCGGGCACCGGGACGGCGTAGGCGATCAGCTGCCCGTCCTGCGCGACGACGACCGACTGGCCGACGCGCGGGTGCTCGGCGAGCACCGACTCGATCTCGCCCAGTTCGATGCGGTAGCCGCGGATCTTGACCTGGTCGTCGGCCCGGCCCAGGAACACCAGCCGGCCGTCCGGCAGCCACTTGACGAGGTCACCGGTCCGGTAGAGCCGTCCGCCGGAACCGAACGGGTCGGCCACGAACCGCTCGGCGGTCAACCCCGGCCGCCCGAGGTAGCCGCGGGCCAGGCCGCTGCCGGCGAGGTACAGCTCCCCGACCACCCCGACCGGGACCGGGGCGAGGTGCGCGTCGAGGACGTACGCCCGGGTGCCGGGGTCCGGCACGCCGATCGGCACGGCCGAGCCCGGGGCGATCTCGGGGTCGCAGAGGCCGAGCGTCGAGTTGGTCGTGGCCTCGGTCGGGCCGTAGGCGTTGAACATCCGCCGCCCCGGCGCCCAGCGGCGCACCAGCTCGGGCGAGACGCGTTCGGTGCCCGCCAGGAGCACGCTGTCCCGCGGCAGGTCGCAGTCCTCGGGGAACTCGGCGAGCAGGGCGGGCGGCAGGATCATGAAGTCGACGCCGTGGGCGTGCGCGTATTCGGCCAGCTCGGGACCGGGCACCCGGCGCTCGGCCGGGGTGATCACCAGGCGGCCGCCGGAGAGCAACCCGAGGCAGAGGTCCCAGAAGGCGACGTCGAAACTCGGCGACGCGAACTGCAGCACCCGGCTGTGCGGGCCCACCCCGAACCGCTCGGACTGCGTCGCGACGAGCTTCGCGACCCCCGCGTGGGAAACCACGACGCCCTTGGGGCGCCCGGTGGAGCCGGAGGTGTAGATGACATAGGCGGCGTTGGCCGGGACGATCGCCGCGGCCGGGTCCGTCGCCGGTGCGCCGCCGGTGTCCAGATCGTCGAGGAGCAGGACGTCGCCGTCGAAGAGCCCGGCCAGTTCGCCGGTGGTCACCACGCACACCGGGCGCGCGTCGGACACCATGAAGGCGATCCGCTCGGCCGGGTAGTCCTGGTCCAGCGGGAGGTAGGCAGCGCCGGCCTTGAGCACGGCCAGCTCGGCGACGATCATGTCGATCGAGCGCGGCACGGCGAGCGCGACGACCTGCTCGGGACCGGCACCGCGGCCGATGAGGACGTGGGCGAGCCGGTTGGCGCGCGCGTCCAGTTCGGCGTAGGTCAGCTCCTCGTCTTCGAAGACGAGCGCGACGGCGTCCGGGTTCTCGCGGACGCGGGCCGCGAACAGCTCCGGGAACGTGACCAGCGGGGTGGCGAGGTCCGTGTCGTTCCAGCCGTCCAGGATCTCGTGCCGCTCCGGCGCGGTCATCAGGGCGAGCCGGTCGACCGGCCACTGTGGACGTTCGGTCGCCGCGGCGAGGAGGTGCCCGAGGTGGTCGAGCATGCGGTCCACAGTGGACTCGTCGAGCACGTCGGCGCGGTAGCGCAACCCGCCGGTGGTCAGGTTGAGATCCAGCGGAAGGTCCGTTTCGGCGCCGAAGCCGACGTTGACGAGCAGCGCGCCCCCACGACCGGGCTCCGGGTCCAGCTCGGCGACCAGGTCGGCGAACGGCACCTCGTGCGCGAGCGCTTCCTCGCGCGCCTCCCGCACCCGGGCCACGACGTCGGCGAACCCGGGCGAGCCGCCCAGGTCCACCCGCAGCGGCACCAGCGAGCCGATCCCCAGCTGGACGTCGACAGTTCCCGCATAGCGGGACAACAGCACCGTGAACGCCGCCAGCAAGGTCAGCTCGTCGGCCTCCGGCAACGGCCGGCCGAGCACCGCCCGCGCGCCGGGCTCCGCCGGGTACGGCCGGTCGACCGGCAGCGGCAGCTCCTTCGGCGCCGAAGCGAGGCGGTCACGCCAGAAACCGAGCCTCGACACCTGCTGCTGCACAGCGTCACCGTTGCTCACCGGTAGACCAGCCTCCCGCTGCTCACGCACCCCGATCGGGGTGCAAACTTAGGTGACCCTAACAAACGGATGGTGAGGACGCACTCCTGTACCATCGGTTAGCCTTACCTAAAATCAGTACCAGTCGGAGGTGCGGTGCGAACAGACCCCGGAGGGATCGCTCTCAAGCGACGCCCGCCACACACGGGCCGCGCGCTCGGTCTGCTGGCCGCTCTCGGTGTGCTGGTTTTCCTGTGCCTGCTGAGTGTCTGGCTGGGGTCGAAGGAGATCTCGTTCGGCGCCGTCTGGCAGGTGCTGTGGCACGACGACGGCTCGGCCGACGCCGTGATCATCCACAGTGTCCGGATGCCGCGGACCCTCCTGGCCGTGCTGGTCGGCGCCGCGCTCGGCCTGGCCGGCACCGTCATGCAGGCGCTGACCCGCAACCCGCTGGCCGACCCGGGCCTGCTCGGCGTCAGCGCCGGGGCCGCGTTCGCCATCGTCTTCTCCATCACCGTGCTCGGCGTCGGCTCCCTCTACGGCTACATCTGGTTCGCCTTCGCCGGCGCGCTCGCCGCGACCGCGGTCGTCTACTTCCTCGGCACCCGCGGCCGCAGCGGCTCGAGCCCGGTCAAGCTCGCCCTCGCCGGGGCCGCCGTCACGGCCCTGCTCGGCTCGTTCACCAGCGCGATGGTGCTGTCGGACCCGGTGGCGCTCAACCGCTACCGCTTCTGGTCGGCCGGCTCGCTCGCCGGCGTCGACAGCGGTTCGCTGCTGCGGGTCCTGCCGTTCCTGCTCGCCGGCGTGGTGCTCGCGATCACCAGCGGCCCGGCGCTGAACAGCCTCGCGCTCGGCGACGACGTCGCGGTCGCCCTCGGCCGGCGGCTCGGCCCGCTGCGGCTGCGCGGCGCCCTCGCCATCACGCTGCTGACCGGCGCTTCCGTCGCGGTCGCCGGTCCGATCGTCTTCCTCGGCCTGATCGTCCCGCACGCCGTCCGGTTCGTCGTCGGGCCCGACCACCGGTGGCTGCTGCCCTACACCGCGATCCTCGCGCCCTGCCTGCTGCTGGCCGCCGACATCCTCGGCCGGATCATGGCCCGGCCCGGCGAGGTCCGCGCCGGTGTGATCGTCGCGTTCATCGGCGCGCCCTTCTTCATCTGGCTGGTCCGCCGCCGCAAGCTGGTGGAGTCCTGATGAGCCTGTTGCAGGTGCGGCGCGACCGCGTCACCTTCCGCCTCGCGAAACCCGCGGTGTCCGGGCAGATCCGGCCCCGGCTGGTGGCCGTCTCGCTCGTGCTCGCCGTGCTGGCGTTCGCGTTGTTCTGCGTGGGCATGACGATCGGCGACGTCCCGCTGAGCGTGTCCGACGTCCTGTCCGCCGTGTTCGGCGGCGGCGACAGCGGCACCGCCTACATCGTGCAGGAGCTGCGGCTGCCGCGGGCGCTGACCGGGCTGCTGGCCGGGCTCGCGTTCGGCGCGTCCGGCGCGGTGTTCCAGACCATCACCCGCAACCCGCTGGCCAGCCCGGACATGATCGGCATCAACGCGGGCGCGGCCACCGCCGTCGTCGCCGGGATCTCCTTCGGCTTCGGCGGCGGCCTCGGCACCACCACGCTCGGCCTGCTGGGCGGGCTGCTGACCGGGCTGCTCGTGTACGTCCTCGCGTGGCGGCGCGGCACCACCGGCTACCGGATCATCCTGGTGGGCATCGGGATCTTCGCGATGTGCACCAGCCTGACCGACTACCTCCTCAGCCGCGCGCAGATCACCGAAGCCCAGGCGTCGATCGGCTGGCTCGTCGGCAACCTGAACAACCGCGGCTGGGAGCACGTCGTCCCGCTGGCCTGCGCGCTGGCGGTGCTGCTGCCGCTCGTGCTGGCCCTGTCCCGGTGGATGCGCACGCTGCAGCTCGGCGACGACGTGGCGGCCGGGCTCGGCACGCCGGTCCAGCCGGTGCGGCTGGGGCTGCTGCTGTCCGGCGCCGGGCTGGTGGCCTTCGCGACGGCGTCCGCGGGCCCGGTCTCGTTCGTCGCGCTGACCGCGCCGCAGATCGCGCAACGCCTGACGCGCCAGGCGTCCCCGCCGCTGACGGCGTCCGCGCTCACCGGCGCCGTCGTGGTGCTGGGCAGCGACATCCTGGCCCGCACCGTCACCGCGTCCCCGCTGCCGGTCGGCATCGTGACCGGCGCGCTCGGCGCCCCGCTGCTGCTCTGGCTGCTGGCCAGGGCCAACCGATCCGGCTCCGGAGGCTGAACAGATGACACCGTCCCTGCGCGTGCAGGACCTGCGCGTCGCCTACGACGACCGGGTCGTCATCGACGGCCTCGACCTCGACATCCCGCCCGGCAGGATCACCGCGATCGTCGGGGCGAACGCGTGCGGGAAGTCGACGCTGCTGCGCACGATGGCCCGGCTGCTGACGCCGAAGTCGGGCGCCGTCTACCTCGACGGCCGCTCGATCCAGGACATGCCGACCCGCCAGGTCGCCCAGCGGCTCGGCATCCTCCCGCAGTCGCCGGTGGCGCCCGAGGGCATGACGGTGGCCGACCTCGTCGGCCGCGGCCGCGCCCCGCACCAGAGCTGGTGGCGCCAGTGGTCCACATCGGACGAAGGCGCGGTCGCTTCCGCGTTGGCGGCCACGGAGATGACCGACCTCGCCGACCGCCCGGTCGACGAGCTGTCCGGCGGCCAGCGCCAGCGCGCGTGGATCGCGATGGCGGTCGCCCAGGACACGCCGGTGCTGCTGCTCGACGAGCCGACGACGTACCTGGACCTGGCCCACCAGATCGACGTGCTCGACCTGGTGGTCGACCTCAACCGCGCGGACGGCCGCACGGTGGTCATGGTGCTGCACGACCTCCCGCAGGCGTGCCGCTACGCCGACCACGTGATCGCGATGAAGGCGGGCCGCGTGGTGGCTTCCGGCGAGCCGGCGTCGGTGATCACCGAGGAGCTCGTCGACGAGGTCTTCGACGTCCGCTGCCGGGTGACCCCGGACCCGGTGAGCGGGACGCCGATGGTCATCCCGATCAGCCGTCACCACCCGGCGCCGGTGCTTTAGCGCTATCCTGGCTTCGGCCCGTCCTCACCCTTCGCCGAGGACCCATCCGGCCGAATCCCCCTCCAGGAAGCTGAGCACACCCATGTTCGTGCTGCCCGAAACCACCACCGGATCCGAGCGCCGCCTGCTCGAGGCGATGCTGGACCGCAACCGCCGCGCGGTCGTCGACACCGCCCGCGGGCTGTCCGAAACCGACGTCCGAAAACGCCTGGTCACCTCCCTGACCACGCCGATCGGCCTCGTCAAGCACGCCGCGATGGCCGAACGCCGCTGGTTCCAGCTCCTCGTGCTCGGCCTCGACGCGTCCGAATGCGACGGGAGCACAACCCCGGGCGACGCCAGCTTCGTCGTCGCGGAAAGTGAAACACTGGCGGACGTGATCGCCGAGTTCGAACGGGCCAGTGCCCGCTCGCGCGAGATCGCGGCCGGCTTCGACCTCGACGACACCTGGCCGCACGACGTCCTCGGCGAGGTCAACCTCCGGTTCGTCTACCTGCTCCTCATCGAGGATTTCGCCCGGCACGCCGGCCACGGCGACATCCTCCGGGAACAGCTCGTCCCGACTCCCCCGCAAGGAAAGTGACTGCCGTGTACGCCATTCCCGAAATCACCACCGGCTCCGAGCGTGAGCTGCTGGAGGCCATGCTCGACCGCGGCCGCCTCGCGCTCGTCGAAAACGCGCGCGGCCTGTCCGAAGCCGACGCCCGGCGCCGGCTGGTGCCGTCCCTGACCACCCCGATCGCCCTGGTCAAGCACGTCGCCGTCGCCGAGCGGCGGTGGTTCCAGTGGCTGGTGGGCGGGCTCGACGAAGCCGAAATCGACGGCCCCTCGACACCCGGGGACCCCAGTTTCGTCGTCTCCGACGGCGAAACCGTCGACGACGTGATCGCCGAGTACGAGCGGACCAGCAAGCGCTCCCGCGAGATCGCGGCGGGGTTCTCGCTCGACGACCGGTGGACGCACCCGGTCATCGGCGAGGTCACCCTCCGCTTCATCTACCTGTTCCTGATCGAGGAGCTCGCCCGCCACACCGGCCACGGCGACATCCTGCGGGAGCAGATCACCGCGCGCTGACCGCGAACTCCCCGGCCGGCACCGCGACGACCCGCAGGCGGACCTCCGCATCGACCGGCTGCCGACCATCCCGCCGGTGGACCTGCGCATCGACCGGCTCGCCGTGCCGCAGTTGCCCGACGGGCCGACCGGGCGCCGGACCAGCTGCTCCCCAGTCCGGCGCTGGTCGTGCGCGCACCCTACGTCTAAATGTCACCGCCGTGTGGCAAATTAAATGTCATCACCGTGTGACAATTCAGCGTAGGCTGACGGCAAGCTCCCCCGCCGGCTCCGCGACCACCCGCCGGTCCACGACGGACTGCAGGATCTCCCCCACCCGCACCGCGGTGTTCGACAGCAGCGAAGACGTGATGCCGTGCGTGTGCTCGGTGCCGCCCTGCAGGTAGATCCCGCCGCGCAGGGGCGCTTCCGTCACCAGCCGGTAGTCGCGCTCGACGCGGAGCCGGCCTTCGTCGTCACGCAGGCACCGCGGGCCCAGTTCGCCGAGCAGCGGCGTCGGGTCCGCGGGCCGGTAACCCGTGGCGTAGACGACCGCGTCGGCCTCCAGCACCGTCTGCGCGCCGGTCGTCAGCGACTCGACCGTCACCGTGCCCGCGTCGGTCACCTCGACCGGGCGCGAGACGTTGAACAGCCGCAGCCGTTCCACGCCCAGCACCTTCTCGCGGTAGACCCGCCGGTAGAGCTCGTCGATCAGGTCGATGTCGACGGCCGAGTAGTTCGTCGCGCCGTGGTAGCGCATCAGGCGGTCCTTGACCGGCTCGTCCGCGCGGTAGAACTGGTCGACGGCTTCGGGGTCGAAGATCCGGTTGGCGAACGAGCTGTCGTCGGCCGGGCTGTAGCCGTAGCGGGCGAACACCGCACACACCTCGGCGCGCGGGAACTCGTCGTGCAGCAACGCGGCGACCTCGGCCGCGCTCTGGCCGGCGCCGACCACCACGAACCGCTTCGGGTCGGCGTTCTTCAGGCCCTCGACGCGGAACAGCAGCTCGCTGTTGTGCCAGATCCGGTCGCCGGTGGTGACGCCCTCGGGCAGCTGGGCGCGCAGACCCGTGCCCATCACGAGGTTCCGGGCCCGCAACGACGTGCCGTCCGAGGCTTCGACGTCGAAGTACGCGACTTCCGGGCCGTCGTACACCGGCTTGATCGCGACGACCTCGGTGCCGTAGGAGACGACGTCGTCGACCTTCGCGGCCGCCCACTCGAAGTAGTCGTGGAACTCCACGCGCAGCGGGAAGAGGTTCTTGTGGTTGATGAAGTCGACCAGCCGCCCGGCGGCGTGTAGGTAGTTGAGGAAGCTGAACTCGCTGGTCGGGTTCCGCATGGTGACCAGGTCCTTCAGGAACGACACCTGCATGGTGGCGGTGTCGATCAGCATCCCGCGGTGCCAGCCGAAGCGCGGCTGCCGCTCGAGGAAGTGGGCGGTCACCGGCTCCCCGGCACCGGCGTTGTGCTCGGCGAGGGCGATCGCGAGGGCCAGGTTCGACGGTCCGAAGCCCACGCCGACGATGTCGTAGATCGGGACCTCTGCAGTCATGTTGCTCCCTCGCGCGCTCCGGTACGGTTCAGGGAACCCTAACCTAACTTAGGCGAGCCTCGCCTAGTACGTTCGTGGTGATGTTCGTCCCCCGACCATGAAAGGCACTCTCGAATGCGCGTGGCGATGTTCGGCTACCAGACCTGGGGGCACCGGACCCTCCAGGCGCTCATCGACGCCGGCCACGAGGTCGCCCTCGTGGTCACCCACCCGAAGAGCGACCACGCCTACGAGCGGATCTGGGCCGACTCGGTCGCCGACCTCGCCGCGGCGCACGACATCCGGGTGCTGCTGCGCAACCGCCCGGACGACGCGGAGTTGCTGGCCGAGCTCAAGGCCGCCGACCTCGACCTGATCGTGGCGAACAACTGGCGGACCTGGCTGCCGCCGGAGATCTTCGAGCTGCCCCGGCACGGCACCCTGAACATCCACGACTCCCTGCTGCCGGCGTACGCGGGCTTCTCGCCGCTCATCTGGGCCGTGATCAACGGCGAGCCGGAAGTCGGCGTGACCGCCCACATGATGGACGGCGAGCTCGACGCCGGGGACATCGTGCTGCAGCGCGCCATCCCGGTCGGGCCGGCCGACACCACGACCGACCTCTTCCACCGCACGGTCGACCTCATCGCGCCGATCACCGCCGAAGCCATCTCGCTGATCGAGACCGGCTACACCCCGGTGCCGCAGGACCGGTCGAAGGCGAGCTTCTTCCACAAGCGGGCGAAGCGGGACAGCCTGATCGACTGGACGCTGCCGCCCGCGGACATCGAGCGGTTCGTGCGCGCGCTGTCCGACCCGTACCCGAACGCGTTCGCCTACCACCGCGGCCAGGAGCTGCGGATCCTCAAGGCGTCGGTCTCGCAGGGCCACTACGGCGGCACGCCCGGCCGGATCTTCATCCGGGAGGGCGACGGCGTGGTGATCGTCGCCGGGCCGGACGCCCGCCGCGGCCAGTCCCCCGGCCTGCTCGTCGAGCGCGTCCGCACCGCCGACGGGACCGAGCTGCCGGCGCACGAGTACTTCAAGACGATGGGCGGCTACCTCACCGACCGCCCGTAACCGGTGAGCGGGACATCCCTTGGCGGCGGCCGCGCCGGTGAGCAGGATGTCCCGCATGGCCGGGATCAGTTTCCTCGACGGACACCGCACCTGGGTGCTCACCGGGGAGTCGAGCACATACGCGCTGCGGCTCGGCGAAGACGACGTCCCGGTGCACGTCTACTGGGGACCCGCGCTGGCCGACGCCGACGTCGTCGCGCTGATCGGGAAACCGCTTCCCCGGTGGGACGGCTTCAACGACCCGGACGAGGGGCTCGACGAACTCGCCGCCGACGGCGGCACCCGGTACTGGACGCCGGCCCTGCAGGTCCGGTTCGCCGACGGGACGCGGGCGCTCGAATGGCGTTACTCCGATTACGCGGCGACCGACGATCACCTGCGGCTGTTCTTCGCGGACCGGCACTACCCGCTGCGGATCACGCTGCACTACCGGCTGCGCGGCGATGTCCTCGAACGGTGGACCTCGCTTTCCGCCGACACGGACGTCGAAGTCGTCCGGGCCGACTCGGCCACCTGGGCGCTGCCGGTCTTCGAGGACTACCGGCTCAGCCACGTCACCGGCCGGTGGGCGGCGGAGACGCAGCTGGTGCGTCAGCTCGCGCCGCACGGCGAGACCGTGTTCGCCAGCCGCCGCGGGATCACCGGCCACCACGCCAACCCGTGGGTGATGGTCGACGACGGCACGGCGACCGAGCGCCACGGCGAGGTCTACGGCGTCGCGCTGGCGTGGAGCGGGTCGTGGCGGCTGACCACCACGCGTTCGTCGACCGGGCGGCTGACGGTGAGTGGCGGCTTCGGCCAGGACGGCGTCGTCCACCGCGTCGGACCCGGTCGTCCGCTGGTCACCCCCGTGTCCGCCGGGCTGTACACCGACGGCGGGTTCGGCGCGGCGAGCCGCGCGTGGCACGCCTACGTCCTCGCGCACGTCCTGCCGCACCCCGGCGAGCTGCGGCCGGTGCTCTACAACTCGTGGGAGGCCACGGGTTTCGACGTCACCGAGGCCGGCCAGCGCGCCCTCGCCGAGCAGGCGGCGGCACTCGGCGTCGAGCTGTTCGTGATGGACGACGGCTGGTTCGGCGCCCGCACCGGCGACCACGCCGGGCTCGGCGACTGGCACGTCAACCGCGCCCGCTTCCCCGACGGGCTGAAACCGCTGGTCGACGCCGTGCACGGGCTCGGCATGCGGTTCGGCATCTGGGTCGAGCCCGAGATGGTCAACCCCGACAGCGACCTCTACCGCGCCCATCCGGACTGGGTGCTGCACGACCCGCACCGGCGCCGGTCGGAGCTGCGGCGGCAGCTGGTGCTCAACTTCGCGCGCCCGGACGTCGCCGCGTGGGCGCACGAATGGCTGGACCGGCTCGTCGGCTCGCACGGCATCGACTTCCTCAAGTGGGACATGAACCGGCCGTTCAGCGAAGCGGGCTGGCCCGGCGAAGCCGACCAGGACCGGCTGTGGGTCGAGCACACCCGCGCGGTGTACGCGCTGCTCGACCGGCTGCGCGCGGACCACCCGGACCTGCGGATCGAGTCGTGCTCGGGCGGCGGCGGACGGATCGACCTCGGCGTGCTCGCCCGCACCGACCAGGTCTGGACGTCCGACAACACCGACGCGCTCGACCGGCTGCGGATCCAGCACGGCTACGGCCAGCTCTACCCGGCCCGCGCGATGGCGGCGTGGGTCACCGACAACCCGAACTTCGTGACGGCGCGGTCGGTGCCGCTGCGATTCCGGTTCCACGTCGCCATGGCCGGCGTGCTCGGCCTCGGCGGCGACATCGTGCACTGGCCCGACGACGATCTCGCGCTCGCCCGGGATCTCGTGGCGCTGTACAAGGACATCCGGCCGGTCGTGCAGCACGGTGCGCTGTATCGGCTCCGGCCGCCGGTCGACGACGGTCTGACGGCTTTGTCGTACGTCCACGGCGATCGGGTGGCCGTGTTCGCCTACCGGCAGGCCGCGCACTTCAACGCGCCGGAGCGGCCGCTGCGGTTGGCCGGCCTCGATCGGGGCGGGCGGTACCGCGACCCGGATTCGGGCCGCACGTACAGCGGCGCCGCGCTGCTCGCGCACGGCCTTCCGCTGGCCTTGCCGGCCGGTGACTTCGCCAGCGTGGTCGTCCGCCTCGATCGCATAAAGATCTGATCTATCTCCCTGTCTTTGCGACCCTTTCGCCCACTTGACGCTTGACATCGTCGAATAGGTCCGATGAAATGCGCCATACATCACATATGATGGAAGGTGGCTCGGACATGAGACGGTCCCTGGCGCTGGGCGCGGCGGCACTTTTGGCGGTGAGCGCGTGCTCGGTCGGCTCGAACACCGGCGGCGGCGCGGAGATCACCTTCCTGACCTTCGAAACGCCGAACCTGACCCCGGCGTACTGGGACGCCGCCATCAAGCGTGTCACCGACAAGAACCCGGGCGTGAAGGTCAAGAAGCTCGTCGCGCCGACCGCGGACGGGCGGACGTCGTACGCGAAGCAGCTGCTGCAGTCGGGCCAGTTCCCGGACGTGATGATCGCGGTGGACTCGGCCGGCTTCGCCGAGGCGGGCAACCTCTACGCGTGGACGCCCGAGGAGCTGAAGGACTTCCAGTTCCCGCAGGCCAACCCGGTGAACGGCAAGTACTACCAGCTGCCGGCCAACACCCAGACGATCCCGCCGATCTACTACAACAAGAAGATGTTCGCCGACGCGGGCATCGCGGCGCCGCCGAAGACGTGGGACGAGCTGGTCGCCGACGCCGGCCGCCTCAAGGACAAGGGCTACGCGCCGTTCACCATCGGCGGCGGCAAGGACGGCTTCCCGTCGTCGATGATCCTGTCCGGCCTGGTCAGCACCGAGGTCTACAACACGATGCCGGACTGGCTCACCCAGCGCCGTCAGGACAAGGTGAAGTTCGCCGATCCCGCGTTCCAGCACGCGTTCGCGAAGCTCGCCGACCTCGCGGCTGCGGGCTACGTGGACAAGACGAGCGTGTCCCGCGACTACGCGGCGACCGAGCAGGCGTTCCTCGACGGCCAGGGCGCGATGTACCCGATGGGCAACTGGTTCGCCGCCAACGCCGACTCGAAGAAGCACGACTTCGAGGTGGGCGTGTTCAACTTCCCCACCGAGGACGGCAGGCTCGTGGTCCCGGCCTACACCGGCGGCGGCATGATCGTGAACGCCAAGGCGGCGAACCTCGACGCCGCACGGAAGTTCGCGCTGGGCTTCCAGCTCGACAAGGACCAGCTGGACGCGTCCGTCAAGGCCGACGGGCTGTTCCCGGCGATCAAGGGTTACACACCGCCGTCCGACGTCGGGCCGACGTTCAAGGCCGGGTATGAGCTGTACGCGCAGGCGGTGCGGGAGAACGCCGTGGTGCACGCGTTCCGGTGGGAGACCGCCGACGACGGGTTGTTGCCGGGGATGAAGGACAAGGTCGACCAGGCCGCCCAGGACGTCATCACCGGCCGCAGGTCCGTGGCGGAGGCGTGCGCGTTCCTGGACACCGAGTGGGCGAAGGCGGGCTGACGTCCTTGACCGCCGTCGCCGCGCCCCCGTCCCCACCCCGCCCGGTCGCCCGCCGCCGGCCGGTGCTGCCACGGCTGGCGCACTTCGCGTCGTTCGGCGCACCGGGCGTGCTGGTCTATTCGTGCTTCGTGATGGCGCCGATCCTGATCAGCTTCGGGTACAGCCTGACGAACCACAACCCGTTCAAACCACCGGTGAAGTTCGTCGGTTTCGAGAACTACCGGCTGCTGTTCACCGATTCGCAGTTCCTCACGGCGTTGCAGGTGACGACGATCCTGACGGTGATCGTGGTGATCGTGCCCAACGTCCTGGGTCTCGGCGTGGCGTTGCTGCTGGACCGGAAAGGCTGGCTGTACAACGCTTTGCGGAGCGTGTTCTTCACGCCGGTGATCCTCAGTTCGGTGGTGGTGTCGATCGTCTGGTCCCGGTTGCTCGACGACCGCGGGCCGCTGAACACCCTGTTGCGTTCACTAGGGGTTGCCGACCCGCCGGGCTGGCTGTCCGACCCGGACGTGGCGCTGTATTCGGTGGCGTCGATCGTGTGCTGGCAGATGCTCGGGTTCTGCGTCGTGGTGTACCTGGCGGGGCTGCAGGGGGTGCCACCGGAGCTGCTGGAGGCGGCGGAGATCGACGGCGCGGGGCCGGTGCGCCGGTTCCGCGCGGTGACGTGGCCGCTGCTGGCGCCGTCACTGACGATCAACACGGTGGTACTGCTGATCTCGGCGTTCAAGACGTACGACTACGTCAAGGTGATCACCAACGGCGGCCCGGGTTCCGGAGCCACGGCAACGATCGCGTTCGGCGTGCTGCAGACGGGATTCGACTCGAACCACGTCGGTTACGCCTCGGCGATGGCGGTGGTGATGCTGGTGATCGTGGCGGCGGTGACGACGGTGGTGTTGAACTTCCTGCGCCGCCGGGAGGTGGACCTGTGAGCTCTCGCCCTCGTTCCCGTTCTTTGGTCCGGCCCGTGTTCGCCTTGCTCGTCAGCGCGGTGTTCTTCATCCCGTTGTACTTGGTGCTGGCCAACGTCTTCAAGCGGGGCGAGCGGATCGCCCCGTCGCCGGCGTCGCTGCCGCTACCGCCGACGCTGGCGAACATCCACGCGGTGCTGACCCGCCCGGACGGGCTGTTCTGGGTGAGCCTGACCAACAGCATCGTGGTGACGGCGTCGTCGATCGTGGTGCTGACGGTGCTGTCGGCGATGCTCGGCCACTACCTGGCGCGGTCGAGCAGGCGGTGGACGAAGGTCCTCACGCTGGTCCTGCTGGCCGGGCTGATGATCCCACCGCAGGTGATCCTGATCCCGATCACCGACGTCCTCCGCGTCACCCACCTCATGGCGACGTTGCAAGGACTGATCCTGTTCAACGTCGGGTACTACGTGCCCTTCGGGGTGTTCGTGTTCACGGGATTCATCCGAGGAGTGCCGGTGGAACTGGAGGAAGCGGCCCTCCTCGACGGCGCAAGCCGCATGCAGGCATTCTGGCGAGTGGTCTTCCCGTTGCTCCGCCCGGCCACGGCATCGGTCTTGATCTTCCTGGGCGTCTGGATCTGGAACGACTTCATCGACCCGTTGATCATTTTGGGCCCCAGCCAGGGAACCACGATCACGACGGGCATCTACCGCTCGATCGGCCAGTACCAGGCGGACTTGGGAAGCGTGTTCGCGCTGATGTTCCTGGCAACACTGCCGGTGTTGATCTTTTACCTCGCACTGCAGAAGCAGTTCGTGAAGGGCCTGACCGGAGGGGCAACAAAAGGGTGAGCGGTGCTCTCCTTTCAGAGCGCCACTCCCCACGCTCAACGCCCGACGCTCTCAATCGAGAGCACTGCTCACAACCCGCCCCACGACCACCCCGGGCGCCACCCCACGGCCAAGCATGCTCGAGAGCACCGCTCATCCAGGAACAGCAGCCGGTGCTCGAATTCGAGAGCACTGCTCACGCGAAACAGCGTGCGCCGCTCACCAATGAGAGCACTGCTCACATCAACGCGCGCTCCGTCCGTCGCCGAGATCACTGCTCACGCCAACCCACGCGCCCCCTCCCCATCGAGAGCACCGCTCACACCAAGCAGGTCACACCCCGGCCCCCGAGATCACTGATCATCGACGAGAGCACTGCTCACCTCGGATCCGGCGCAGTGATCCAAAGCGAGAGCACCGCTCACCCCACCACCGCGAGCAGCGGTCAATTTCGAGAGCACTGCTCACCAAAGGAACCAAAAGCCCGCGAGGTCAAAGCTCACTCACCTTGCCGCCGTCGACCGCGAGCCGGCGGGTTACCTGCACCGCGTCGAGCATCCGGCGATCATGGGTCACCAACAGCAGCGTCCCCGGGTACTTGTCCAGCGCCGCCTCCAGCTGCTCGATGGCCGGCAAGTCCAGGTGGTTGGTCGGCTCGTCCAGGACCAGCAGGTTCACCCCGCGCGCCTGCAGCAACGCCAGTGCCGCCCGGGTGCGCTCCCCCGGGGACAGCGTCGCCGCCGAGCGCAGGACGTGGGCCGCCTTCAAACCGAACTTCGCCAGCAGCGTCCGGACCTCCGCGTCCGCGAACTCCGGCACCTGCCGAGCGAACGCCGAGGCGAGCGGGACGTCGTCCAAGAACAACCGCCGCGCCTGGTCGACCTCGCCGACCACGACACCCGGTCCCAGGGCGGCAGCGCCGTCCGCAAGCGGGACCCGGCCGAGCAGTGCCGCCAGGAGGGTCGACTTGCCGGAGCCGTTCGCCCCCGTGATCGCGACCTTGTCCGCCCAGTCGATCTGCAGGTCGACCGGGCCGAGCGTGAACTCGCCGCGCCGGACCACCGCGCCGCGCAGCGTCGCGACCACCGCGCCCGCCCGTGGGGCCGCGGCGATCTCCATCCGCAGCTCCCACTCCTTGCGCGGCTCCTCGACCACCTCCAGCCGCTCGATCATCCGGTCCGTCTGCCGCGCCTTCGACGCCTGCTTCTCCGTCGCCTCGGTGCGGAACTTGCGCGCCGCCTTGTCGTTGTCGGGCTGCTTGCGGCGGGCGTTCTTGACGCCCTTCTCCATCCACGCCCGCTGCATCCGCCCGCGCGCCTCCAGCGAGGCCTTCGTGTCGGCGTACTCCTCGTACTCCTCACGCGCGTGCCGGCGGGCGACCTCGCGCTCCTCGAGGTAGGCCTCGTAACCGCCGCCGTAGACGTTCACCTGCTGCTGGGCCAGGTCCAGCTCGACAACGCGGTCCACCGTGCGGGCGAGGAACTCGCGGTCGTGGCTCACCAGCACCGTCGCCGCACGGAGGCCGGACACGAACCGCTCCAGGCGGGCCAAACCGTCCAGGTCGAGGTCGTTCGTCGGCTCGTCGAGCAGGAAGACGTCGTAGCGGCTCAGCAGCAGCGAGGCGAGCCCCGCGCGGGCCGCCTGGCCGCCGGACAGCGACGTCATCGGCTGGTCGAGGTCCACCGCCAAGCCCAGGTCGGCGGCCACTTCGGCGGCCCGGTCGTCGAGGTCGGCGCCGCCGAGGGCGAGCCAGCGGTCCAGGGCCGGCGCGTAAAGGTCGTCCGCGCCCGTGGCGCCCTCCGTGAGCGCGGAAGTCGCCGCGTCGAGTTCGGCCTGGGCCGCCGAGACGCCGGTGCGTCGCGCCAGGAAGGCCCGCACCGACTCGCCTTCCCGCCGCTCCGGCTCCTGCGGGAGGTGCCCGACGGTCGCGGACGGCGGGTTCAGCCGGACCTCGCCGCTGTCCGGCTTCGCGAGGCCGGCGAGGGTCCGCAGGAGCGTGGACTTGCCGGCGCCGTTGACCCCGACCAGGCCGACGACGTCGCCGGGCGCCACCACGAGATCGAGGCCGGAGAAGAGGATGCGGTCACCGTGGCCCGCGGCCAGGTCCTTCGCGACGAGAGTTGCGCTCATGAGGTAGCCGAGTCTACGACCCCGTGGTGAACTGTCAGATCAAGGTCAAAACCACCGACAGTGTGTGTCCTGTGGCGCTTTGATCACTCACTGTGGGTACCCTGTGGGGTTGTCAAGTCCCGCAGCGCAGTGAGGTCGGTGAACAGCATGGGCGAGCCCGCTCCCCCGGTCACCCTCGGCCGCAGGCCGAAGCCGAGGGAAGGCCGCCCGTCCGCGCCCCGGCCCACGGTGAGCCGCCGCCGCGAGGTCAGTCACGCCAGCGCGCGGTCGCTGCTGATGACCGTCCTCGGCGAGTACGCCCTGCCCCGGGACAAGCCGGTCTGGACGTCGATGCTCGTCGAGGTCCTGGGCATCCTTGACATCGAGGAGAAGTCGGCGCGCCAGGCGCTGGCCCGCTCCGCCGCCGAGGGCTGGGTGGTCTCCGAGCGCGTCGGACGCCGCGTGCGCTGGTCGCTGACCCCGCCCGGGCGCCGCCTCCTCACCGAGGGCGCCGACCGGATCTACGCCTTCGGCCGCGAGGAACGCAGCTGGAACGGGCAGTGGCTGATGCTGATCGTCTCCGTGCCGGAGGCCAAGCGCGACCTGCGGCACCGGCTGCGCACGCGGCTGACCTGGGCGGGCTTCGGCTCGCCCGTCGCCGGCGTGTGGGTCAGCCCGGACCTGTCCCGCCAGCGGGAGGCCCAGCAGATCGTCAACGAGCTCGGCCTCGACGCGCAGGCGATGTCGTTCACCGCCGCCTACGGCGAGGTCGGCGAGCAGGAGTCGATGGTCGCCCGGTCCTGGGACCTGACCGACCTCAAGGACCGCTACGAGGATTTCATCGACCGCTTCACCGGCCTGCACCCCACCGGCGGCCGCGCGGTGCTGCGCGCGCAGACCGAGCTGGTCCACGAGTGGCGGCGCTTCCCCTTCCTCGACCCACAGCTGCCGGCCGAGCTGCTCCCGGCGAAGTGGAGCGGGACGAAAGCGGCGGAACTGTTCCATCACAAACACGTCGACTGGCGCCCCGAGGCCCAGCAGTATTGGGATGACATCGTCGAAGCCGAAGAAGCAGGGTGATCATGACTCAGCAGGTCCGCCTCGATCGCGACGGCGGGCTCGCCGTCCTGACCGTCGACGCTCCGCCGTTGAACCTCTACACGGCTTCGCTGCAGTCCTCGCTGGCTTCGGCCATCGGCGAACTGGAGGCCGAACCCGCGCGGGCGCTGCTGGTCCGCGCCGAAGGCAAGATCGTCAGTGGCGGTGTCGACGTCTCGCTGTTCGACGCCCAGGGCTCGCCCGCCGAGGCGAAGGTGCTCTTCGACGAGATGCTCGCGGTGCCGGACCGGATCGCCGCGCTGCCGTTCCCCACGGTGTTCGCCGCGCACGGCCTGTGCCTGACCTGGGCGTTCGAGGTCGCCGTCGCCTGCGACGTCATCCTCGCCGCCGAGCGCGCGAAGTTCGGCCTGGTCGAAAAGGTCGTCGGCCTGACGCCGACCATGGGCGGCACCCAGCGGCTGGCCGCGCGGGCCGGCGTCGGGCGCGCCAAGGAGTTCGTCATGACCGGCGACACCTACGACGCGGCGACACTGGAGCGCTGGAACGTCGTCAACCGCGTGCTGCCGGACGAGGGCTTCGACGACGCCGCGCGCGCCTTCGCCCGGCGGCTGGCCGAGGGGCCGACCCGCGCCCACGCCGCGACCAAGCGCGTCCTCGACCACTTTTCCGCCGGCGGCGTCCCCGAGGCGAACGCCCACATCACCACCATCGCCGCCGAGCTCTTCGAGACCGAGGACCTGCGCAACGCCGTGAAGTCGTTCCTCGCCGACGGGCCGGGGAAGGCGACCTTCTCGGGACGTTAACAGTCCGTTCGGCCACCGGTTGCCGCCGTTCGGGCGTGCGCGGTTCTCCCCGCTCCGGGTTACATTCGATGTGGTCTAGACCACATCGCATTCCCTCGTGCCGTTTGGAGAACCGCCATGAGACGCACTCCCGCACGACTACGCTCCGCGCTCGCCGTCCTGCTCCTCGCGCTGGGCGGCACCGCGGCGCTCGCGCCCCCCGCTGCCGCGGCTGGTTCGCTGACCGCCACCCTGGCCATGAGCGGCACCACCGGTACGTACACCGTCGCCAACACCGGGACGGCATCGGTGAGCAACTGGGCGATCACGTTCACGCTGCCCGCCGGCGTCACCGCGTCGACCGGCGAACACGGCACGGTGACCCAGAACGGCACCCAGGTCACGTTGACGCCCGCGTACTACATCGCGACGCTGGCACCGGGCCGGAACACCTACCCGTACAACCCGGCTTTCCGGCTCAGCGCGGCCGCGACGCCGACGCAGTGCCGCGTCGACAACGCCAACTGCGACGGTTCACCGGACACCCCGCCCGGCGCGCCGGCGAACCTGCGCCTGGTCGCGAAGACGACGAAGTCGGTCGCGCTGGCGTGGAACGCCTCGGCGGCAGGCTCCCTGCCGGTGACCGGGTACGACGTCTACCAAGGGACGTCCCTGGCCGCGTCGGTGCCCGGGACGAACACCACCGTTTCCGGGCTCGCGCCGGGTACGGCCTACTCGTTCACGGTGAAGACCAAGGACGCCAAGGGGAACACGTCCCCGGCGAGCGCTTCTTTGGCCGTGACGACGAACAACCCGGCCGACGACACGTCGCCGCCGTCCGCGCCGAGCGGGGTGCGGGCGACGGGGGCCGGCTCCGGCAGCGTGTCCCTGGCTTGGACGGCGTCAACCGACAACACCGGCGTCGTCGGCTACGACGTCTACCGCGGGTCCACTTTGGCCACGACGGTGACCACGCCGTCGGCGGTGGTGACCGGGCTGGCACCGTCCACTTCGTACACGTTCACCGTCCGCGCCCGTGACGGCTACGACAACGTTTCGGCGCCGAGCGCCGCCGTGACGGCGAAGACCGGCGACATCGTCCCGGGTTACGCGAAGGTCGGGTACTTCGTGCAGTGGGGCATCTACGGGCGGCAGTATTTCGTGAAGAACCTGGAAACGTCCGGTGCGGCGGCGAAGCTGACCCACCTGCTCTACGCGTTCGAGAACATCGATCCGGTGAACCTGACGTGCCTGTCCGGGGTCACGAAGGGCACAACGGCCAACCCGCAGGACCCCAACCAGGGCGATGGCGCCGGTGACGCCGAGGCCGACTACTCGCGGCCCTTCCCGGCGGCGCAGTCGGTGGACGGCGTGGCCGACACCGGCTGGGAGCCGCTGCGCGGCAACTTCAACCAGCTCAAGAAGCTCAAGGCGAAGCACCCGAACCTGAAGGTGCTGGTGTCGCTCGGCGGCTGGACGTATTCGAAGTACTTCTCCGACGTCGCGGCGACCGACGCGTCGCGCAAGAAGTTCGTCTCGTCCTGTGTGGACACCTGGTTGAAGGGCAACATCGCGCCCTACGGCGGCGCCGGCGGGCCGGGTACCGCGGCCGGCATCTTCGACGGCATCGACGTCGACTGGGAGTGGCCCGGCAGTCCCGACGGCCACCCCGGCAACCACTGGAGCCCGAACGACAAGGCCAACCTGACCGCGCTGCTGGCCGAGTTCCGCACGCAGCTGGACGCCTACGGGGCGACCACCGGCAAGCGGTACCAGCTGCAGGCGTTCACCCCGGCGGACCCGGCGAAGGTCGCTTCGGGCTGGGACGTCTCCAAGATCTTCGACTACCTGGACGTCGCGAACGTGCAGGGTTACGACTTCCACGGGGCAGGCAGTGACAACTCGTGGGAGCCGAACCGCACCGGCCACCAGGGCAACCTGTTCGCCGACGCGGACGACCCGTACAACTTCCACTTCAGTGCGGAAAGCGCGATCAACGCGTACACGAATGCGGGCGTGGACCCGCGGCGGCTGACGCTCGGCCTGGCGTTCTACGGCCGCGGCTGGCAAGGCGTCGCCGACGGCGGGAAGAGCGGCGAATGGCAGCCGGCGACCGGCGCGGCGCCGGGCCAGTTCGCCGAGGAAGCGGGCACGCGCGGGTACGCGAACCTGGTGGCGAGCGTGCCGGGGTGCACGGTCCGCCACGACACGGCCGCCGTCGCGACGTCGTGCTACACGGGCAACGGCGGGCAGTGGTGGACGTTCGACGACGCCTGGTCGATCGGGCAGAAGACCACGTGGCTCAAGTCGCGCGGGTTGCTCGGCGTGATGGCGTGGGAGATGTCGGGCGACACCGGTGTGCTGATGAACGCGGTCAGCGCCGGCCTCGGCTGAAGGTTTGTTCAGCCCGCTGAATGCAGCTGTTCAGCGGGCTGAACACTTTCTTTGGGGCACAAAGAAAAGCTTGACCACTTGTGGTCTGGACCATGACACTGGGTCGGCGCGCGCCCCAGGACACCGTCGTCTCGAGGAGAGCCATGTCCCGCTTCCGCAAGGTCCTCGCGCTGGTCCCGCTGCTCTTGGGGGTGCTGGCCACCCCCGCCCCGGCGGCACCGGCGACGTTCACCCACCCGGGCGTGCTGGTGAGCCGTCCGCAGCTGGACTTCGCCAAGGCCAAGGTGAACGCCGGCGCCCAGCCGTGGAAAGCGGCGTACGACCAGGCGCGGGCCAGTTCCTACGCCTCCCTTTCGCGAACGCCGAAACCACGCGCGGTGGTCGAATGCGGCTCGTATTCGAATCCCAATTACGGCTGCACGGACGAGCGCGAGGACGCGATCGCGGCATACACGGACGCGCTGATCTGGTACATCACGGGCGACGCGCGCTACGCGCAGAAGGCGATCGCGCTGATGGACGCGTGGTCGGCGGTGATCACGAGCCACACCAACAGCAACGCGCCGCTGCAGACGGGCTGGGCGGGCTCGTCGTGGCCGCGCGCCGCGGAGATCATCAAGTACACGTACCCGAGCTGGCCGAACTCGGGCCGGTTCGCGACGATGCTGCGCAACGTGTATTTGAACAAGGTCATCAACGGCAGCAACAGCAACGGCAACTGGGAACTGTCCATGATGGAGGCCGCGGTCGGCATCTCGGTGTTCCTGGAGGACAGGACGAGCTACGACAAGGCGGTGACGCGCTACCGCAACCGCGTCGCGGCGTACGTGTATTTGTCCTCGGACGGCGCGTTGCCCAAGACGGTCCCGGGCAGCGGCCTCACTTCCCGGGACCAGATCGTGAACTACTGGCAGGGCCAGTCGACGTTCGTGGACGGCCTGACCCAGGAAACCTGCCGCGACTTCACCCACACGGGCTACGGCATAGCGGCAATAGCGGACGTGGCGGAGACGCTGCGCATCCAGGGCGAGGACGTGTACGGAACGGACATCGGCACGCGCCTGCGCCAGGCACTGGGCTTCCAGTCGAAGTACCAGCTGGGAACGGCGGCGCCGTCGTGGCTGTGCGGAGGCCGCCTGAACCTGGGCCTCGGCCCGGTGACCGAGGTGGGCTTCAACGCACTGAACACGCGCATGGGCATCGCGATGACGAACACGCAGACGTTGACGGAGCGCCAACGGCCGGCGGGCTCGAACAACCTGTTCGTGGCGTGGCAGACGCTGACGCACGCGGCGAACCCGGCCTGATCTTGGCACCGTGTCCCCCTGCCCTGTTTCCGCAGGTCAGGGGGACAGGGGACCCTGCTTGCAGGGCCGTTCGGCGGGCACGCTAGAGTACTTCTCACGCACTCAGGGAGTGCGAGTCCGGGCTGTGGCGCAGTTTGGTAGCGCACTTGACTGGGGGTCAAGGGGTCGCAGGTTCAAATCCTGTCAGCCCGACGGACAGCGGGTTTCCGCAGCTCACAGCTGCGGAGGCCCGCTTTTTGCTGTGGTCATGGGTGTCGATCCGGTCTAGCACAGCGCTCGGTGACACCTTCACTGGAGGCTCGCCCCATGCCGACGAATTCGACCAAACAGGGTCTTCCCAGGCCCGCGGATGACACGTGGCGTTCCTACGTCGAAGAGTGGGACCGCAGCCTGCGCTGCGAACCGCGCGCACACGACCCGCTACAACTACGAGCTCGCCGACACGCGGCTCGCCGACTTCCTGGGCGGCTCGGAGCTGCCGGAGTTCCTCGCGAAGATGGACATGTCCGCCGACGACGAGAGCGACGCCGCGGAGGATCCGGCCGACGTCGGACGCGAGCACGTCGAGTGGTTCATCACCTGGATGATCGACAGCCGCTCCGCCTCCACAGCCCCTCAACAAGTACAAGGCGATCCAGCAGTTTCTTCAACTACCTCCTCAAGTGCGAGGAGATCGATCGCCATCCGATGGACAAGCTCAGCCAGCCGAACACGCCGGACAAGCTCGTGCCGGTGGTGTCCGATGACGAACTGAGCCGCCTGCTCGATACCTGCCGCGGAAAGGCTATCGCGAACGCCGCGATCCGGCGATCATCCGCCTCTTCCTCGACACCGGTGCGCGGCTCACGGAGCTCGCCAGCCTCAAGATTCAGGACGTTGATCTCCGACGGACGGTGTCCTCGTCCAGGGCAAGGGTGACGGCCAAGCCATCAGCCGCTACCTCCGCAGCGGACCTCCCCTACCTGTTTCTCGCCGAACGCGGACGCGAGCAGACGAGACAAAACCTGTTCATCAAGCGACTTGGGTTTACGCCGACGAGCAGCTGATGTCGAAAATGTACGGCACGATACAGAAGCCCACCTCAGCCGCCTGCCGAGCCACAGCGCGGCGAGCAGGAACAGAATCGAGCCCGCGACCCCGACCGGAGTGAGCCCATCGCGGGCGCCGATCTTCTCCGGCTGCCCGACGTCCGGCGGTGAATGAAACGGCGGCACGGCCGGGCGAACTCGTCCGCTGCGTTACATCGGCAAAGCCACCGTCACAACATCGGCTTCGAAAGCGCTTGCCGCCCAACGGGTCCAGCGCAGGCGACGATCATCGAAACCAGCGTCCGGCAGATGATTCGCGCTCCGATATCCGTACCTGAATGCACCAAGAAGCAAGAGACCATCTGCGGCAACGGAGGTCGGAGACAATTTCGAACGATCGCTCGAAATTGCTCCAACGAGGGGGTATCCGAGGCGATCGTTGACTCGATCACACGGCCGACTGTACCGTCCGGTTCAAGGATCCCGCTTACTTGGGGGTTGGGAAATCCGATCGTGCTGGGGGGCGCGTGCTTCTCATCAAGACGACCATCACCGACGAAAAGACCGGCTTGCTCGCCCACGTGGCTGTCGACAGCCTCGTCGACGGGCGGGCGATGGGTGGTGTCCGGATGACTCCGGGCGTCACTGTCGAGGAGCTCGCCACGCTCGCCAGGCTGATGACACTCAAACTCGCATTGGCCGAGCTGCCTCTCGGCGGCGCGAAGGCCGGCATAGTCAGCGATCTACGACCGGGGCCGGAGCGCGACGCCCAGCTGCGGGAGTTCGGTGTGTCGGCCGCACCGCTTCTCAAGGGCGGCATCTACCTGGGCAGCGACCAGGGCATCACCCACCCGGACCGCACGATGATCTTCGACGCGGCGGGGTACGACGTCACCGGCGCACCCGGTGCCCGGCTGCCGTGCTCCTGGGCCGAACTGTGGCAAAAGTGCCAGGACATCACCGGTTTCGGTGTCGTGCGGGCGATTGAGGCGGCCGAGTACGGCCGAGCACCATCGACCGCGGTGATCCAGGGCTTCGGAACCGTCGGCCGTGGCGCCGCACGTCACCTGGCCGCCCTGGGCTATCGGATCGTCGCCGTCGCCGACGCACAGGGCACGGTCGCGCATCCGGGCGGGCTGCCCTTGGACGCCCTGTTCGCCGCCACCGACACCACCGGCTTGATCGACCGCAGCGCACTGCCACCGGCCGTGCGGACGAGCGACGCTCCGGAAGCCTGGCTGGACGTCCCGGCCGAGATCCTCGTACTCGCGGCGGGCGGTGCCGCGATCCGCAGGGAAAACGCGGACCGGGTCCGCGCTCGTCTCGTCGTCGAAGGCGCGAACATGCCCTGTACGGACGCCGCGCTCGAAACCTTGCAGCTGAGGAAAATCCCGGTACTGCCCGGCATCGTGGCGAATGCGGGTGCCGCCGCAGCCACCGCGCTCGTGCTGACCGGTCACGCACCGCAGGCCGAAAGCGCCGAAACGCTGGCACGCGGTCTCCGCGAGGAGGTCGGGCGCCGGATCCTGGCCGCATACCGGGCGGTCGCCGAGCGAGCGGCTGCCGACGACCTGACGCTGCCGCAGGCCGCCGTCCGGCACGCGCTCCGGCGCGTGTACTCGCCGCGGGCAGCGGCCAGCACCGCGATAAACCCCATCACCGTGCCCCCTTCGCGGGCGCGCACCGACATCCACTGATCCGAGAGGAGAACCGGTCATGAGCGTGGACGAAAACCGCACCACCGTCAGGCAGGTCAGGAACGAGTTCGAAGGCGCGTTGAACGCCAGCCTCGACCACGCGCCGGTCGGCAGGCCGACCGACCGGCTGGGCGACCCGGTACCGGAAGCCCTGCCACCCGAGCAGTTCGTCCAGGAGCTGACCGACGAGATCATGGGCTCCGCCGCCGCGAACATCGGCCCCTTCTACGAGCGGCTGATCGCCGAAGAGATCCCGATCGAAGGACTTCGAGACTGGGTCAAGCAGTGGTACATCGACGCGCGGACGTTCCCGTCGGTCATCGCCCAGATCTGCGCCAACGCCACCTACCACTACGACGCCCGGCAGTTCATGGGTGCCAACCTGGCCGAGGAGCTGGGCGAGTTCAACCCCGCCCGCGAGCACCCGGTGACCGTCCGCCAGCTGGGCAACGCGCTGGGCGTGAGCGACGAAGAACTGGAATTCGCCGAGCCGTACCCGGAAACGCTGCTCTACGTCGAATACCGCCAGCACCTGGTGCGGGACTTCCACTGGGTCGAGGCGCTGGCGTCGGGCAGCTTCGCCATCGAGCTGACGATCCCCAACCGGTTCCGCCAGATTGCCCGGGCGCTGAGCCACCAGCTGAACCTCGACGACAAGGCGCTCGAGGTGTTCCGGATCCACGCCGGTGACGAGCGGCTGGAACTGGATTACGGCGGCGACGACAAGCACGCCGCCGAGGCGGGCGCGTTGCTGGCGAAATACTCGGTGACCGCGGAAATGCAGCAGCGGGTCCGGCTCGCCGTGTGGCGTTCGGTTCAGGCTCGCCGGGTCTACCAGTGGGGTCTGTATCGTGAGATCGTCCTCAAGCGGCATCCGCAATGGGAAGCCGTGAACGCCCGCTGACCGCTTGACCGCAGGCGGCCCCGGCGACGCCACGAAGAGCCCGATCGGGAGAGAACTTGAGCTGGAAACTGCTGCTGCTTCTGGTTTCGGTGCCGCTGACCGCGGCCGGCAACCTGATAGCGGGCAGATACGCACTCGACAGTTTCACCCCGACGCAGGCCAATACGCTGCGCTACGCGCTCGCGCTGGTTCTCCTGCTGCCGATGGTGAAACGGTGGCCGAGGCCGGAGCGCCGGGACCTGCCCTGGTTGGCAGGGACCGGCCTCCTCGGCATCTGGGTGTACAATTTCCTGTTCTTTTCCGCGTTGCAGCTCATCCCGGCGTCGGAAGCGGGCCTGCTGGAGATGATCATCCCGGCGGCGTCGCTGGCGTTGGCGTGGCTGGTACTGAAGGAGAAGATCACCTCGCGCGGGCTCATCGGCGTGGGCATCAGCTTTCTCGGCATCGTGTGGCTGATGCGGATCCTGCCGCCGAGTGCCGCGGGCGCCAAGCTTTCCGGGACCTGGCAGGGCGAGATCCTGATGGTCGTGGCGGTCTGCATCTTCGCGGTGTACTCGATCACCAGCAAGTTCGCCATGCGACGGCTGCCGCCGCCCGCCGTCGCCACCTGGAGCTGCGTGTTCGGGCTCATCCCGATGCTGGCGATCACGCTGCCCGGCCTCGTCTCCGCACCCGAGGTGCTGACCCACGCGTCCCTGGCCAGCTGGCTCGGAGTGCTCTACGGCGGCGTGATCGGCTTCGTCTACAACATCATCGCCTGGTACTACTGCTTCCGCCACGTCGGCGTCGCGAAGACGAACATCTTCCTCTACCTGGTCCCGGTGTTCGGCGCGATGCTCGCGATCCCGATCTTCCGGGAATCGCTGACCGTGTGGCAGCTCTTCGGGGCCGGGCTGACGCTCGTCGGTGTCGTGCTCGCGACCTGGCCGGGCACGAAGAAGCCGAGCGCCGCCGAAGCCGCCCCGGCCGAGCCGCCGCCGTCAGACGTCGTCCGGACGCCGCCACCCCGCGGCGATGTTCCGTAACGGCCGTCCTTCGGTGAAGCGGCGGACGTTGTCCACGACCAGCTCGGCGAGATCGGCCGCCTCGCCGGGGTAGGCGAACGCGGTGTGCGGGGTGACCCACAGGCCCGGAACGCTCCACAGAGGACTTTCGGAAGGGATGGGCTCGGTCTCGTGAACGTCGAGCAACGCGCCGCGGAGCCGGCCCGCCGTCAGCGCCGAAACCACCGCACCGGTGTCCAGCACCGACGCGCGCGCGACGTTGACCAGGCACGCGCCGGCCGGCATCGCGGCGATCACGCGGGCACCGACCAGGCCACGGGTCTGCTCGGTCCCCGGCACCGCGATCACCAGGTTGTCGGCCTCGCGCGCCACATCGACCAGTTCGTCCGGCCCGGCGACCAGGTCCGCCGGCCCGCGCCGCCCGCTCCGGGTCACGCCGATCACCCGGACGCCGAAGGCCCGTGCCCGGTCGGCGACCAGTGCGCCGATCCGGCCGAGCCCGACCTGCACAAGCGTGCTGCCGGCCAGCAGCCGGGTGTCCGGTACCCGCCAGATCCCGGAATCCTGCTGCCGCACCAAGGTCGCGCTGTCCTTCGCCAGCGAGAGCAGGGCCATCATGACGAACTCGGCCACCGCGCGGGCGGGGACGGTACCGGCGTGCGTCACCCGCACGCCCTCGGGCGGCGACTCGCCGATCAGCTGGTCGGTGCCGGTACTGGTGAGCTGGAGCCACCGCAGCGCCCGGCAGCGGGCCAGCATTCCGGCCGGGAACGTGTTCGCGACGAGGATTTCGTAGCCGGCGACCTCCGCCGGTTCGGCGGCCGCGACGTCGACGGTCAGTCCGGGCACCGCGGCACGGACGCGGGCACCCAGCTCGGCCCCCAGCCGGGGGTGGAACACGCACATTCGCACCAAACCACCATAACCAGAATCTGTTCCGAGGTGACCGGATGATCCTCTCTGCCACCGCCGACGCCGTGCTCGACCGACTGGAGAACCGGTCTCGCGAAGAACGGCCCGAACTGGACGAACTGAACTCCCGTGGCGCGCGGTGGACCCGCGAAGCGGCGCCACGCCTGATGCTCGACGTCGGTCCGGACGTCGGCCGGCTGCTGAACATCCTCGTCCGGACCAGCGGCGCCCAGCACGTGGTGGAGATCGGCGGATCGGTGGGGTACTCGACCATCTGGCTCGCCAGCGCGGTCGCGGAGACGGGCGGTCTGGTCGTCTCGATCGAGACCGACGACGGAAAAGTCCAGCAGCTGCTGAAGAACGTCGAGGAAGCCGGGCTGCAGGACTACGTGGAGGTCGCCCACGGCAGCGCGGACACCGTCCTGACCGATCTCGCCGGACCGTTCGACCTGGTTCTCATCGACCACTGGAAAGACCTGTACATCAGGGAATTCGACCTCGTCTGGCCGAAGATCCGGCCCGGCGGGCTCGTCGTGGCCGACAACATCCTCGAACCCGCGGCGACCGCCGAGCGGATGCGGGCGTACGTCGAGCACGTCCGGTCGAAGCCGGACGCGTGCTCGTACACCGTGCCGCTCGGCGACGGCATCGAGATCACCAGCCGCGTGCTCCGGCGGGAGTCCTGACATGATCGAGCCGGTCGGTACGGTTTGGCTGGACGGTGCGCTCAAGCCCACGGAGGACGCCGGCGCGCACCTCATGACGCACACCCTGCACTACGGTTTCGGCGCCTACGACGGAATCCGTTCCTACCGGCAGGATGACGGCGGGATCGCCCTGTTCCGGGTGGCCGAGCACATGCGCCGCCTGCGGGAGTCCGCCGCGACCTTGTCGCTCGACGTCGGCTACAGCGTCGACGACCTGATCGAAGCCGCTCGTGACTGCGTCCGGGTCAACGGCCTCCAGGAAGCCTACGTGCGTCCGCTGGTCTACGTGGGCGAACCCCACATCATTTTCGCGCACTGGCTGAACGACGTGCACACGGCTGTGCTGGCCTTCGCGTGGTCGGGCTATTCCGACCGCGGGAACGCCGAAGGCACCACGGCTCTCCTCTCGAGCTATCCCCGCCCCCGCTCGCTTGCCGGGCTGTACAAGGCGAAGGCGTGCGGGCACTACCTGCTGAGCGTGCTCGCCTACACCGAGGCGAAGCAGCGCGGCTTCGGGCAGGCGATCTTCCTCGACGAGGAAGGCATGGTGTGCGAAACGACCGGCGAAAACATCTTCGCGGTCGTCGACGACGTCGTGTGCACTCCCCCGGAGAGCCGGGGACTGCTGCCCGGGATCACCCGGGACACCGTGCTCGCGCTGGCCGGCGACCTCGGGTTCGGCGTCCGCGAACGCGACCTGACCGCCGACGATCTCTTCACCGCGAGCGAGGTGTTCACCACCGGGACGGCTTCGGGCCTGCTGCCGATCCCGGCGATCGACGAGCGGCTCATCGGCACCGGCACCATCGGACCGGTCACCAAAGCCCTCCAGGACCGCTACGCCGGGCTCGTCCACGGACGGGTCCCCGACACCCGCGGCTGGCTCACGAAGATCTGATGACGAAGCGGGGTGTCAAGGCCTTCCCCGTTTGGGCGGCGCTGACGGCGACAAGGCGCTCAGGACGAACGCGTGCACGGCGTCCACCGACTCGGCCACGCTCTGGCTGTGCGCCGGGATCACCAGTTCCGGTGCCCGCGGCGCCTCGTAGGGATCGTCGACGCCGGTCAGTCCGCTGAGGACACCGGCGCGCTGCTTGGCGTAGAGCCCCTTGACGTCCCGGGCGCTGCAGATCTCCACCGGGGTCGCCACGTACACCTCGGCGAACGCGACTCCCTTCTCGGCGTGCCGGACGCGGACCTGGGCCCGGCTGTCCGCGTACGGCGCGATCACCGGCACCAGGGTGATCACCCCGTGCCCGGACAGCAGCCCGGCGATGAACCCGATCCGCCGGACGTTCTCCTCCCGGTCCGCACGGCTGAAACCCAGGTCACCGCTGAGGTTGCGCCGGACCTCGTCACCGTCGAGCACTTCGACCCGGCGCCCGCCGGATCGCAATCGCCCGGCCACCCCCTGCGCGATGGTCGACTTCCCCGAACTGGGCAGACCGGTCAGCCACAGGGTGAGCCCCTGCGCGGCAAGCACGGTGGTCACGACCGCACGACCTCCTTTTCACGAACGACTCGTCTCGGATTGCCGGCGGCCCCGGAGTGCCGAGGGCGGGCAGTGCGGAACAGACCGGCGTCGGATCTCACCGGTCTTCGGCACGGCGACGCATGTCCCGCACCAGCTCGGTCACGCTCCGGTTCGGTGCGGCCGCCGCGGCGGTCACCAGCGCCACGAAGTCGCCGGCGAACCGCTGGGCGGTGCCCTCGTCGAACAGCTCGTCGGAATACTCCAGGAACCCGCGGTAGCCGGACCGTTCGGAGATCAGGTACAGGGTCATGTCGAACTTGGACGTCCCCGTTCCCGGGTAGAGCCGGGTGGCTTCGACCCCGGGCAGGCCAAGGGGGATCCGCGGCGCGTCGTCCACCACGAGCGCCAGCTGGCACAGCGGTGGCTTCCCGAGGTCGACGGTCCTCCCGATCGAGCGGAGCACGGCCGGGTAAGGCACATCGCGACGCGCCATCACCTCCGCGACCCGCCGTTTGGTGGCCGCGACCAGCTCGGCGAACGGGTCCTCGGCCCGCACGGACTGCCGCAGTGGCAACACCGTGGTGAGACAGCCGACCAAAGGCTCGAGCGCGGCCGCGCCGCGCCGCGACACCGGCGCGCCGAAGATCACCTCACCGCGGCCGTGACAGCCGTGCAACAGGGCGGTCATGGCCGCGGCGAACACGGTGAAGGGCGTGGTCCGGGCCGTCCGGCCGAACCGGCGCACGGCCTGCGCGAGCTCGGCCGGGACCGGCACGCCGACCTGGCCGCCGGTGTACCGGGGTTCGGCCGGGCGGGGCCGGTCCAGCGGCAGTTCGTCCTGCTCCGGCGCATCCTTCAGCGCGCCGCGCCACCAGTCGAGCAGGACCGGGTCGACACGCGAGGCCCGCTGCGTGACCGCGAAGTCGCCGATCCGGCCGGTGATCGGCGCCAGCTCGGGCGGACGGCCCTGCACCCGCGCGCGGTAGAGCTCGCCGAACTCCTGGTCCAGCACCGAATACGACCAGTCGTCGATGGCGGAGTGGTGCAGCTCCACGGCCAGGACGAAATGATCGGCGGCGAGCTCGAGCAGCGTGGCCCGCAGGGGCGGCTCCGCCAGGTCGAGCGGGACCCTGGTCGCCCGCCGCACCTCCTCCTCGAGCGTCTCCTCGGTACAGGACCGCCGGTGCAGCACCAGTTCCGGTTCCGGGTGCACGAGCTGGACCAGCGCGTCGCCGTCGAAGACCAGCCGCGTCCGCAGCGCCTCCTGCCGGCGGACCACCTCGGTGAGGGCCCACTCCACGGCAGCCACGTCCACCGGACCGCGCAGCCGGTACACCCAGGACTCGAGCAGCGCGGAGTCGGCGTCGCCGACCTGCTCCTGCAGCCACATCGACTCCTGCTCGTAGGTCATCGGGTAGCGCCTGACCGCGGTGTCGCTCACCGGCTCGCCGAGGCCCGCCGCCGGTGCCCCCACCGGATCGTCGCGGGTGCCGGGAGCCGGTCCGGCCACGGTGGGGTGCAGGCGCGCCGCGATACCGCGCACCGTGGCGTCGTCGAACAGGTCGCGGATGTCCACGTCACCGCGGAGCTCGGCGCGGATCCGGCCGACGAGCCGCATGGCCAGCAGCGAATGCCCCCCGAGCCCGAAGAAGTCGTCGGTGACCCCGACCTCCGGCACGTCGAGCAGCTCGGCGAACAGGCCGCACAGCCACTTCTCGGCGGCGGACTCCGGCGCGACCGTGGCGGCCTGCACCGCCGGTCCGGGAGCGGGGAGCGCGGCGCGGTCCACTTTGCCGCTCGGCGTCTGCGGCAGAGCCTGCAGCGTCACCACCGCGCTCGGCACCATGTGCCGCGGGAGCCGGTCCGCCAGCAGCTCGCGGAGGCACGCGGAGTCCAGCTGGGCGCCGGACCGCGGCACCACGTAGGCCACGAGCTGGTGCTGCCCCGGGCGATCCGCCCGCGCGACGACGACGGCCCGGGCGACGCCGGGCAGTTCCTCGGTGGCCACCTCGATCTCGCCCAGCTCCACCCGCTGGCCGCGGATCTTCACCTGGTGATCGACCCGCCCCAGGAACTCCAGGCAGCCGTCGGCCGCCAGCCGGACCCGGTCGCCCGTGCGGTACATCCGCTCGCCGGCGGGGCCGAACGGGTCGGCGACGAACCGGGTGGCCGTCAGTCCCGGCCGATGGAGGTAGCCGCGGGCCACCCCGGAGCCGGCCAGGTACAGCTCGCCCACCGTCCCGCCCGGAACCGGCCGCAGCCGGTCGTCGAGAACATGAGCTCGGGTCTCGCGGATCGGCGTCCCGATGGGCGGCGCGCCCTCCCGCTCCCGGTCGCCGAGGGTGTGGGCAGTGGAATAGATCGTCGTCTCGGTGGGCCCGTACCCGTTGGTCACCTCGGCCCCCGCCGCGCGCATCCGCTTCGCCAGCGCGGCGGACAGCGCCTCGCCCCCCGTCACGATCCGCACCCCCGAGAGATCGGCAGCGGGCGTCTCGAGCAGGACCTCCCAGAGCGACGGCGTCGCCTGCATGATCGTGATCCCGGCCTGCCGGATCAACGCCGCGAGACGCTCCGGATCACGGTGCTCCGCCTCGGTGGCGAGCACGACGGTGGCGCCGCTGATCAGCGGGAGGAGCAATTCCAGCCCCGCGATGTCGAAGCCGAGGGTGGTGACGGCCAGCAGCCGGTCGGCCGGTTCGACGGCGAGCCGCCGGCGGAACTCGGCCAGGACGTTGGCCATGGCCGCGTAGGTGACGACGACACCCTTGGGCTTCCCGGTGGACCCGGAAGTGTGCAGCACCCAGACCGGGTGCTGGGCGTCCCGGCGACCGCGCAGTTCGCCGGCCTCGATGCCGGTGCCGGCCAGGGTGGTGAGCTCGGCGGCGACCTCGGGGCTGTCGAGCCGCAGACGCGGCACCGTCAGCCAGTCCGCGGCCGCCGCGGGACCCGCCGCGGTCAGCACCAGCACCGGCTTGGTGTCCTCGAGGATCAGGCCGTTGCGCCTCGCCGGGTGAGCCGGGTCGAACGGGACGCAGGCGGCCCCGGTCTTGCCCACCGCGAGCAGGGCGACGAGCATGTCGGCCGTGCGGGGCAGCATCAGCCCGACCAGCGACTCCGGACCGGCGCCGCGGCGGATCAGCAGCCTGGCGAGCCGGTTGGCCCGGGAATCGAGTTCGCGGTAGGTCAGCCGGTCTCCGCCACACAGCAGGGCGACCGCCACCGGCGACCGGGCCGCCTGCTCCTCGAACAGCGTCACCGGCGCCGGCGGCGCGGCACTCCGCGGCGTCACGCCGGGCAGCCCGGGGTCGCCCTGCGCGTCCGCTCCTGTGTCCACATCGCCGGCAGGGTGATCTCCCCCGACGGGACCTCGTAGCCGAACGACAGGAGCTCATTGGCCTCGTCCAGGATTTTCACCATGTCGTCGTGGTCACGCGCTTCGCCCCGGACGACATCGATCCACCTCGTCATGAAGTCCTTTTCCAACGACGCCGGGGGATGCAGGAAGATTTCGTAGGAGGTGACGCCCGGCACCTTTTTCACGGCCTCGGCACCCTGCACCCAGGTCAGCCGGTGCGCGTCCAGGGGCGGCGAGTTGTGGAACTGGAAGTAGACCTTGTCCGGTTTCGCCGCCACGATGTCGTCCGTGTCCATCCCCAAGGCTATCCGCGCGCCGAGATCGATGATGTCGATTCCGCTCGCCCGCGAAGACATATCGTTGATCTGCCCGCCGATGCGTCCGTTCACCTCGATCACCCGCGGCCCGTCGGCCGTCAGCTTCACCTCGGTGTGGATCATTCCCGTCATGATGTCCAGATTGGACAGTGCCCGCTGGGCGAGATCGAGGATCTCGGCCCTTTCGGCGTCGGAGACCGGGGCAGGCCAAAATCCTCCCTGCTCGCGGAACGGGGGCAGGATATCGAACTTGCCGGTGATGCCCAGATGCCTGATGGTGCCGTCCACCACGCAGCTTTCCACCGACACGTAGTCACCGAGCGGCGGACGTTTCTTCCCGACGATGAATTCCTCCGCGATGAGCGGCCCGCGGTAGGATTTCGCCAGGTCGCGAAGCACCGTTTCCCCCTGCTCGACGCTGTGGATCAGGTGGGTGTACTGGCTCCCCTCCCCCACTCGCGGCTTCACGACCAAGGGAAATCCCACCTCGGCGGCCACCTCCGGCCACTGGTCGGCTCCGGGCAGCGAGACCGATTTCGTCCGTTGTACCCCGGCCTCCGCCAAGCGCTTGCGCTGGGCGAACTTGTCGCGCAGCAGGTTCACCGTCGCCATGGAGTAATACGAAAGGCCCAGCTCGGCGGCCACCTCGGCGGTGGGGACGAGCATCCGTTCCGCATAGGTGGTGATGCCGTCCGGGCGCCACGTGCGCAGGTGGTCGAGGAGCTCCGCGCGCGGCTGGTCCCAGGTGAGCGTATCCGCGATTTCGTCGAGGAACGGCTTCATCGCCACGGCGTAGGGCGACGTGCCGACGACGAGCATCAGGTCGGCCCAGTCGGTCAGGCTGAGCACGAGCTCCGCGGGCGTCACCGCCCCCTCTTCGAACATGACGATCAGTCGCGGTCGCCCGGTGCGCCCCGAGTTCACGTTGGCCATCCCCTCATTCCTCCGATGCAGTCTCGGGCAGCGGCCGCCTCGCCACCGCTAAATCGTCTTCGCGGCGGGTTCGAGGGGCACGCGTTCGCCGATCGTCCGAATCCCCTTGCTGAACGTCGCGATCACCGAGGCCACCACGAAGACCGACGCGAACACCGCGAGGACAGCCGGGCTTTCCAGGTGTTCGAGCAGGATGCCGGCCGCCAGCGGGGCCACCGGGTTCATCGCCGACATGAACAGGCCCAGCGCTGTCACCACCCGCCCGTGCAGGTGGTCCGGGGTGACCGCCGTCTGGTGACCGAAGACGGTGGCCGTCGTGGCCGGCGCGAAGAACACGAGGACCGGCATCGGCGCGACGACCCAGTATCCCGCGGGCAGCAGGACACACATCATCGCCATCAGCGCACTCGTCCACGACAGGAGCACGATGAGCAGCCACGGGGAGAGCAACCTCTTGATCCACGGGGCAGCCACCGCGCCGAGGATGCCGCCCACCGCGGTCACGGCCATTGCCGCACCGATGCCGTAGGCGGGGATGCCGGCGTCGTGCAGGATGACGATGATCACGAACAGGGTGCCGGTGAACGCCATGTTGAGCAACGGCTCGAAGACGATGACGGCACGGAGGAACGGCTGCCGCCACAGGAACCCGAATCCCGCCTTGAACGCCTTGACGAAGCTCTCGTGGTGTTCCGGGACGTCTCCGCGCAACGGCCGCTTGATCGCGAGAACCGCGAAGAACGATGTGGCGTACGCGGCGGCGTTGAAGAGGAACGGCAGGGCGCGGGCGAGTCCGAAGAGGGCACCACCGAGCGCCGGCCCGAGCAGCTCGGCGGTGAAGGTGCGGGCTTCGTTGCGCGCGCTCGCGACCGTGATCTGGTCGTGGGTGACGATGTGCCGGAGGACCGTCCGCTCGGCGGAGACGAACAGGGCGGATCCGCCGGCGTCGACCGCGGCGACGGCGAAGACCAGCGGAACCGAAATCCAGCCGAGGGCCGCGGTGGTGAAGGCGGCGATCATCGCCGACACCCGGGCGGCCTCGGTCCACAACATCACCTTCCGGCGATCGAGCCGGTCCAGCAGCACGCCTGCCGGGATGCGGACCGCGATCTCGACCAGCGCGGCGGTTCCCGCCACCGCCCCCGCCGCCGCGGTCGAGCCGTCGATGGCGAGGATGAGCAGCGGATAGACCAGGTAGGTGACCCGCGCGCCGACGGCGGACAACGTCTGGCTCAGCCAGAGGCGGACGAAGTCCTGGTTGCGGCTCAGCGGGACCGGTTCGCCGGTCTTCGGTGACTGGGTGTCTTCGGTCATGGTCCAAGGGTCCTGGTGGGAACGACTGGATGGGTGGCCCGCCGGTCCGGGCCGGGCTTCAGCGCCATCGCAAGGCCGCCGGAAGGTGCCGGTAGCCCTGCACCTGGTTGACGCTCATCCACTGTGGCTCGGCCAGCAGCTCCACCCCGGCCAAGGTCTCGGTCAGCGCTTCGAGCAGGACCGCCAGCTCCGCTCTGGCCAGCGCGGCTCCGAGGCAGTGGTGCAGCCCGTGGCCGAAGGCGAGGTGCCGGTTCGGCTGCCGGTCCAGGCGGACCGCGTCCGGGCCGGGGAAGACGCCGGGGTCCCGGTTCGCGGCGGGCAGCCAGGCCACCACGGCCACGCCCTCGTCCACCTCCTGGCCGGCGACGACCGTCGGCTCGGTGGACACGCGCAGCACGTGCATCGCCGGCGAGGCCCAGCGCAGGATCTCCTCCACGGCGGCGGGGATCAGCCCCGGATCGGCTCGCAGGGCGGGCAGGATCGCCGGGTTCTCGGCCAGCGCGTGGAAGCAGCCCGTCACCGCGTGGCGGGTCGTCTCGTTCCCGCCGATGAGGACGTTGTCGCAGTTGATCAGGATTTCGCGATCGGCCAGGGACCCGTCGGCGAGCAAGGCCGCCACCAGGTCATCACCCGGGTCGGCGCGGCGCTCGGCGATGACGTCCAGGAAGTAGCTCAGGATTTGCGTATGGGCCTCAGAGGGCTCCATGTCGGCGAACGCGGGCTCCTCCCCGCCGAAGGCGTGGTTGGTCAGACCGACGACCAGTTCGCGGTCACTCGCCGGGATGCCGAGCAGTTCGCAGACGACGGCGGCGGGCAGGCGGGACCCGACGTGCGAGGCGATGTCCGGCCCGGTGGCGCCCGGGCTGCGCGGATCGCCGCCCGCACGCAGCTCCGCCAGGATCTCCGCCACTTCGCGGCGCATGAACTCCGTCAGGGACTGCGCCGAAGCCCGCGACAGGAACGGGGCGATCAGGCGGCGAAGCTGGTTGTGCCGCGCACCCTCGCTCGCGACCAGCATCGTGCCGCCGGCTTTGTCCGGCCGGTCGCGGTCGAAGCCGATCATCATCCCGTACTCGGACGTGAAGGGCGAATTCGGCGCCAGCAGCTCCGAACACGCCTGGTGGGAGAAGACCGACCAGAACCCGCTGGGCGAGCTTCCGGGCGGGCTCCACACCGCCTTGTTCCCCGCCACCAGCTCCGCCCACATCCGATAGCGGGCCGCCGTCTGATAGAGATGAGGATCGCCGAGGTCGGCGACGCTCTCGATGGCCGCATTCGTCATACCCGGCCGGCTCCTTCCAGCGAACTCACCACGAGCGCACGAACGCCGGCTTCCTGGGGGCCCGTGTTCCAGAAGTGGCCCCCGTCGAGGACGTGGACGTCGGCACCTTCGGTCGTGAGTTCGCCCCACCGACCGAGCTCGCTGACGTCGACAGCCGGGTCTTCCCGCCCGGCGAGCACCGTGACCGGCACGGGGATGGGCGGCCGTGGTGCGTACCGGTAGGTCTCACAGATTTCGAAGTCCGCACGGAAGCGCGGCAGCAGGAAATCCATCATCTCCGGGTTGCGGAGCAGATCGGCGGGCATTCCCCCCATTTCCGCCAGCCGTTCGGCGAACTCCTGGTCAGCCGAATCGTGCAGCACCGGCGCCCTGCTGGGCAGGTGCGGTGGATGGTGGCCCGAGACGATCAGGTGAGAGGGCGGCAGACCCCGATCCGCCAGGGCGGCTGCCGTCTCGTAGGCCAGCAGCGCGCCCATGCTGTGCCCGAACAGGGCGAAGGGCCGCCGCGCGCAGGCCGTCAACGGCTCCACGATCGCGGCGACCACCGCGGCGACCGACGTCAGGAGCGGCTCCGCGAACCGCGACTCACGGCCGGGCATCAGCACGGGAACCAGCTCGATGTGCGGCGGCATGTCCGCCTTCCACCGCCGGAACTGCTCCGCGCCACCGCCCCCGTGGGGGAAGCAGAACAGCATGCACCCGGCGGATCCGGCGCCGACGTCAGCGGGAAACCAGCCGCCGGAAGGTCCGCCTGCCATCTCGCCTCCCCGCTGGTCCAGAGGTTTCCACTGTTCCGCTCCTGCTCCACCGCGCCGGAATCCGCCCGCGGAATCGTCCGTGTGTCAGCCGGCGGCCGATTCTTCTTGCATGCGCGAGACCAGGCTCCGCGGCCGAAGATCGGTCCAGTGGGTCTCGACGTAGGCCAGGCAGGCGTCACGGGCGTCCGCTCCGAAGACCGTCGTCCACCCTTCCGGGACTTCGGCGAATTCCGGCCACAGCGAGTGCTGTCCCTCGTCGTTGACGAGAACCAGGTAGCGAGCACTTTCGTCCTCGAATGGGTTGGTCATCATTGCCTCCTTCGTCGGTACGCGCCTGTGCGGTGGGCGCGGGTCTCCCAGCCGGCGGAATCACCCGTTCCGCTCGGCTCCGGCCAGCCGGGCCGCGAGCTCCCCTGCTGTCGGGGCCTCGAAGATGTCACGAATACTCGTTTCGGTGCCGAGCTCCCGGCTCACGTAATCGGCGAGGCGCATGGCGGCGAACGAGTTGCCGCCGAGGTCGAAGAAGTCGGCGTCGATGTCCACCGACTCCAGCCCCAGCGCGTCGGCGAACGCCGCACACAACACCCGCTCGTGCCGCGTCCGCGGACCCTGCTCCGCCACCACGGCATCGCCGGGCACCGGCGAAGCACCACGATCGACCTGCTCGGGCTCGACGCGGAACCCGCGGATCTTCACCTGAGCATCCGCCCGCCCCACGAACTCCAGCACCCCACCACCACCCCACCGCACCAAATCACCCGTGCGATACATCCGCCCCCCACCACCACCGAACGGATCAGCCACAAACCGCTCCGCAGTCAACCCCCCACGCCCCACATAACCCCGCGCCAACCCCACCCCCGA
>NZ_JADWPD010000051.1 GCF_017308975.1 Amycolatopsis sp. MtRt-6
CCGCGGCAGCCGACCGCGCAGCCGCAGCGGCCGACCGCGCAGCCGCGGTGGCCGACCGCGCAGGCGCAGCACCCGGCCGCGCAGCAGCGGTGGCCGACCCGCCGCCGGCCGGTGCCGCCGAGCCCGTGACACGCGCCCTCGGAGCCGTTGTCGAGCCGGTGGGCAAAGCTGCCGTCGAGCCGGTTGCTCGGGCCGTCGGGACAGTCCTCTCACCGATCGGGGAGCTCACCACCGCCGTTGCCGGATCGGTGGCCGGTGGAGCCCAGCCGGTCGCGAAAGCCGTCGGAACCTCCCTCGCGCCCCTGCGCGCAATCACGAAACCGGCCTCGCACCTCGTGCGCGCCGTCGTGCCGGTGGCGCGGCCGCTCACCTCCGCCGCGCGGGCCGTGCTCGCTCCGGTCGCCAAGCCCGTCGCCGCCCTCGTCAAACCCCTCACCGATGTCGTCGCCCGGCCGGTGGCCGGCCTGCTCGGGCCCCTGGCCACCCTTGTCGAACCGGTGACCTCGAACCTCCTCGCACCCGTGCTCGGCGCCACGTCCCCCGTCGTGGGCGACCTGCTCACCCCGGTCGAAGACACCGTCGGACGGCCCATCGTCGCGCCGGTCACCGATGTCTTCCGGCCACCACACCCGGCTCCGCCCGTGATCTCGCCCGTCCGGACCGCGGCGGGGGTGACCGATGTCCGGCCGCTCGCGCCCACCACCGCCGCCGTCCCGAAGCAGCAGGCCCCGGCCGGATCGCACCACGGCGCACGTGCCGTTCACGTGAAAGCCACCGCGCAGGCCCGCGGCCACCGCCCCGGCGGCACGCCCGCGCACCCCGGCGCCCCCGTGTCGCCCGATGTCGCCACCGGCGCCGGCTCCACGACTCCGGCCGCCTTCCTCGCCTCCGGGCACGCACCCCACCACTTCCGCGCGTCCCCCTGGACGCACGGGGTCTTCGTGCCGCTGTGGCGGCCGTGCGAACCGGGCACCGGACCCGGCTAGTCCGTCCCGATCTTCCGCCCGTCGTGTGCTCCGCGGCGCGTTCCGCGCTGCCCGCGACCGCAGGACCCGAACCGAAAACCATGCGTGGAAGAGGGATTGAGATGGAAGCGAGCGTGTTCGACCTCGGGAAGGTGCGAAGAGACGCGGTGGTCACCGTCCGCCTGGACGCGATGGCCAACGTCAGGTTGCTGACCGCGGTCAACTTCCAGGCCTACCGGCGCCGGCAGTACTACCGGATGCACGGCGGGGTGGCCACCGCACCGATGTTCAAGATCCACATCCCGGCGAACGCCCACTGGTTCCTGGTGATCGACGTCGAGGGCCTCGAAGCCCGGCCCCTGCGCCCCCGGGTGAGCGTCGAACCGGACGCCGCCGTCGCCGCTCGTGGACGCGGCGGACCGCGGTGAGCACCCCTTCGGCGTTCCGGGGCCGCCGAAGGGGTGACCGGGCAGCCACCGCGGGTACCCGGGACGCATGCAGACCTTCCTGCCGTGTGTCGGCTTCACCGCCAGTGCCCGCGCGCTCGACCGCCGCCGCCTGGGCAAACAGCGCGTCGAGGCGCTCCAGGTGCTGCGCGCCCTCGTGATCCCCGGCTACGGCTGGCGCCACCACCCGGCGGCGAAGATGTGGACGGGGTACGAAGAGGCGTTGACGCGCTACGGCCTCGACGTCTGCGCGGTGTGGCGCGAGCTCGGCGCGGCCGACACGTGCGCGGTGAAGCTGGCCGACGAGTTCACCCGGTCGGCCGGCGCGGCCGAGGTCCGGACGCAGGCGGACCTCACCGCCGCGGGTGAGGTGCCGCCGTGGCTGGGCGACGACGCGCTGCACCGGAGCCACCGGTCGGCGCTGGTGCGCAAGGACCCGGACCACTACGCGGCGCAGTTCCCCGGCGTGCCCCCGGACCTGCCCTACGTGTGGCCGCCGTCGGACCGCCCGGCCCGGACCGCCTGAGCCGGCCACCGGTGGCGGTTCACCCGGCCCCGGTTTGCGACACTGGCGCCCGTGTGCGCCGACTTCACCCGGATCCGCCGCTTCCTCGAGGAGCGCGACCCGCCGACGCCGTGCCTGGTCGTCGACACCGACGTCGTCGCGGCCCGGGCGCGGGAGTTCGGCGCGGCGTTCCCCGGCGCGCTGATCCGGTACGCGGTCAAGGCCAACCCGGCGCCGCCGGTGCTCGACGCGCTGGTGGCGGCCGGGATCGGCTTCGACGTCGCCGGGCCCGCCGAGCTGCGGCTGTGCCTCGAGCGCGGTGCCGACCCGGCGGAGATCGCCTACGGCAACCCGATCAAGAAGCCCCGGGACGTCGCCTTCGCGTTCGAGCACGGCGTCCGGGAGTTCACCTCGGACGCCCCGGCCGACGTCGACCACCTGGGCCGGTACGCGCCGGGCTCGGCCGTGTCGATCCGCGTCGTGCTCGACGCGCCGGACTCCGCGACGCCGTTCGGCCGGAAGTTCGGCTGCGCCCCGGCCGAAGCGCTCGACCTGGTGCTGCGCGCGGCAGCGCGCGGACTGCGGCCCGGCGTCGCCTTCCACGTCGGCTCGCAGCAGCCGGACGTCACGGCCTGGGAGATCGGCATCGCCACGGCGGCGAAGCTGTTCGACGAGGCCGCGGCGCAGGGTGTCGCGATGACGCGGCTCAACCTCGGCGGCGGCTTCGCGACCACCCACCGCACGGCCGTCCCGTCCTTGGCCGCGTACGCGGCGACGATCGCGTCGGCGCTGGCGGAAAACTTCCCGGCCGGTCGCCCGGAGCTGCTGCTCGAACCCGGCCGGGTGCTCGTCGCGGACGCCGGTCTGCTGCGGACCGAGGTCGTGCTGGTCGCGCGGCGGGACGAGCGGCGCTGGGTGTACCTCGACATCGGCCGCTACAACGGGCTCGCCGAGGCCGAGAACGAAGCCATCGCCTACCGGTTCGAGCCGGTGGGTGCCCCCGGCGGCCCGGACGGCCCGGTGGTGCTCGCCGGGCCCACCTGCGACGGCGACGACGTGCTCTACCAGCGGACGCCGTACGCCCTGCCCTTGGCGCTGCGGACCGGCGACCGGCTCGACCTGCCGGGCACCGGCGCCTACACCGCGAGCTACGCGTCGGTGGGCTTCAACGGGATCGAGCCGCTGCGCACCTGCTTCCTCGGGCGGTGGGGCGATGCCTGACGTCGGCCGGTTCACCGGGCGGCACGTGCTCGCCGAGCTGCACGGCGTCGACCCGAACCTGCTCGACGACCCGGTGCGCCTCGGGGAGCTGCTGCGGGCCGCGGTGACGGAGGCGGGCGCGACGGTCCTCGACGTCGTGGCGCAGCGGTTCGCGCCCCAGGGGGCCACGGTGATCGCGCTGCTGGCCGAGTCGCACGCGTCCGTCCACACGTACCCGGAGCACGGGTCGCTCTTCGCCGACGTGTTCACCTGCGGGGAACGCGCCGATCCCGAACACGCCCTGCGGCTGCTGGCGACGTCGCTGCACGCCGCTTCGGTCCACCTGTCGGTCCTGCACCGGGGAGAACGCTGATGCCCCTGATCCACGAGCCGGTCGGCGACGGCCTCACCCGCGTCTGGGCGGTTGGCGACGTGCGGTTCCACGAGCGCACGCCCTACCAGGAGGTGCTGATCGGCACGACCGCGCAAGGGGTTTCGCTGTTCTGCGACGGCGAGCGCCAGAGCACCGAAGCCAGTCAGCTGGTCTACCACGAAGCGCTGATGGTGCCCGCGCTCCTGCTGGCCGAGCGGGTGCGGCGGGTGCTCGTCATCGGGTCGAGCGAAGGGGTCGCGAGCGAGCTGGCGGTCGCCGCGGGGGCTTCGCTGGTCGACCACGTGGACATCGACGCCCAGGCCGTCCGCGCCTGCGCCGAGCACCTGCCCTACGGCTACACCCCGGCGGACCTGGCGCGGGCGGAGCGGGGCGAGGGGGCGGTCCGGGTGTCCTATGCGGACGGCTGGGCCTTCCTCGCCGCGGCCGGGCGCCGGGGCGAGACCTACGACGTGGTCGTGATCGACCTGCCGGACGAGAACGCCGAGGCGGACGCCCAGCACAACCGCTTGTACGGCACGGATTTCCTCGCCCGCTGCGCCCGCGTGCTGGCGCCCGGCGGGGTGGTGACCTGCCAGGCGGGCTGCCCGACGCTGTGGCGCAACGAGACGCTGCGTGCGTCGTGGCGGCGGTTCGGCGAGGTGTTCGCGTCGGTGCTGTACTTCGGTTCCGACGAGCACGAGTGGGCCTTCCTGTCCGGGCGCGCGGACCCGGTCGAGGACCCGGGCGCGCTGGTGGCCCGGCGGTTCGCGGAGCGGGGGAGCACGGCGGCGACGCTGGACGCCGAAGCGCTGCTCGGCGGCTGCACCCCGCCCCATTCCCTCCGCCGGGGCGGTGGCGCGGGCCCGCGGTCTTGACCTTCGATTCCCCGAATATCCCGCGCTCGGAAAGGTGAATTGGCGGGAAATGGATTTCCCGCGCGCTGCACGCTGCGTGTTACTCCGTTCAGTGGCCGTCGAAAAGGTTGCGATCGCGCTACGATCCTCTCCGCGCGCGATCATCATCACCACCAAGGCACCGTGGCCCATTTGGAGGAGCGTCATGCTCGGTATGTCGGTCGTAGCCGCAATGATTCTGTCCGCCCTCGCCGCTCCCGTCGATTCTCCGGCGTCGTCGGTTCCGACCGAAAAGATCACGCTCGACATCAAGACGATCAACGGCTCCGGCTGCCCGGCGGGCACGGCCGCCGCCTCGGCCGACGTCGCGCCCGACAACACGTCGTTCACGGTGCGCTTCAAGAACTTCACCGCGAAGGCCGGTGGTGGGGCCTCGGCGCTCGACGCCCGGAAGAACTGTCAGATCAACGTGCTCGTCCACGTGCCGCAAGGGTTCACGTACGCGATCGCCCAGGCGCACTACCGCGGCTTCGCGCACATCGAGAGCGGGGCGAGCGCGATCGAGCAGGCCAACTACTACTTCACCGGGACGGCCCCGACCGCCCGGGTGCGGCACACCTTCACCGGCCCGTTCCACGGCGTGTGGCGGGCCACCGACACCACCGAGGTGGCTGAGCTGGTGTACGCACCGTGCGGGGAGAGCCGCAACCTGAACATCAATGCGGAACTGCGCGCGGACGCGGGTTCCTCGTCCGGTTCCAGTTACATCGAAATGGATTCCGAACACGCGAGCGTGGACACGATTTACCAGTTCGCCTGGAAGACCTGCTGAATTTCGGCGGTCATTGTCACGGCAAACCCGCGCACCGGCGCCCCGGCCGGTGCGCGGGTTTGCCGTGTGCGCCGGAAACGGCGAAATCCGTTGAACACCGATCAGGTGGCGGACGTCAGTTGCGGACCGGCCGGCGTTCGGTCTCGGGGACCAGGCGGCATCGTCGCTCGAACCGCTCCATCAGGACGGTAGCGATCAGGACGGCCACTGGGGTGCTCACCGCGATCCACATGGAGAAGAGCTACCCAGCGCCGCGCGAGCTCAATCGCCCGCGGACAGCCGGGTGATCAGGTCCAGCAGGCCGGCGCGGAACGCGGCGTCGTCGGCGAGGCTGCCGAGCAGGGCGGGCTCGGCACGCACGGCCTGCTCGTGCACGGCCCGCCCGCGCTCGGTCAGCCGGGTCAGCTGACGGCGGCCGTCGGCCGGGTCCGCGGCCCGGCTGACGAACCCGGCCCTGGTCAGCCGGTCGAGCGTGCGGCTCATCGTCTGGTCGGTCACCTGGCAGCGCCGGGCCAGCGTCCGCTGGGGGAGCGGTCCCTCGCGCAGGGTGTGCAGCGCGATGAGACCCGCGTGCGTGAGCCCCATGCCGTCCAGGGTGGCCACCCAGCGTTGCTCCGCCAGCCGCGCGGCCACGGCCAGCAACCGGCCGGTGGGCCACGTGCTCAGGTCGGGTTCGGAGGTTGTGCTCACCGTCGCTGTGCTCGCCATCAGTCGGGGATCGTCGGGTTCGTCGTGCGGAATGTTCAGCTTGCTGAACAATTGGGCGTGTTCGCGCTCGAAAGGACTCTAGCGACCATGAACGAGAACCCGCCCCGCCTCCGCTGGCTGGTCCCGGCCCTCCTGGTGATCGCCTGGCTCGGCCTGGGCGGGTTCGGCGGCCCGTTCGCCGGCAAGCTCGGCGAGGTCGCGAAGAACGACAACGCCGCCTTCCTGCCGCGCTCGGCCGAAGCCACCGAAGTCGCCGACGAGCAGAAGGCGTTCAACCCGCGCCAGGTGCTGCCCGCGACGGTCGTCGCCGAACGCCCGAGCGGCCTGACCGGCGAAGACCGGCGGTTCCTCGAGGCCAGGGCGCGGGAGCTGGGCAGCGTCCCCGGCGTGGCCGGCCCGCTCGGCGAGCCCCAGCGGGCACCCCGCGACGACCAGGCGGTGCAGCTGTCCGTGCCGGTCGCCGCCGACGGCAACCCCGCCGACGTCGTCAAGGAGGTCCGGGCCCGCCTCGGCGGCGCCCCGGCCGGGCTGACCGTGCTCGTCACCGGGCCGGCCGGGCAGGTCGCCGACCTGGTCGAGGCGTTCGGCGGCATCGACGGCATCCTCCTGCTGGTCGCCGGCGGCGTGGTCGCGCTGATCCTCGTCGCGGTCTACCGCAGCCCGCTGCTGCCCTTCCTGGTACTGCTCTCGGCGGTGTTCGCGCTCGGGCTCGCCAGCCTCGTCGTCTACCTGCTGGCGAAACACGACGTCCTCGCGCTCAACGGCCAGAGCCAGGGCATCCTCTCGATCGTCGTCTTCGGCGCGGCGACCGACTACGCGCTGCTGCTGGTCGCGCGGTTCCGCGAGCAGCTGCGCGACACGCCGAGCCGGTTCGACGCCATCCGGCTCGCCTGGCGCGCGACACTCGAACCGATCGTGGCTTCGGCGGGCACGGTCGTGCTCGGCGTGCTGTGCCTGCTGTTCAGCGACCTCAACTCGAACAAGGGCCTCGGCCCGGTCGCGGCGATCGGCATCGGTGCGGCGCTGCTGGCGTCGACCACGTTCCTGCCGGCGGCGCTGGCCCTGTGCGGCCGCGGCGCGTTCTGGCCGTTCAAGCCGGCGCTGGGGTCGCCGCACCCCGAGGCGTCCGGGCTCTGGGGCCGGGTCGCGCGCCTGGTCGGCCGCCGTCCGCGCGCGGTCTGGGTGGTGACGGCGCTGGTGCTCGGGGTCGGCGTCGCGTTCCTGCCGCAGCTCAAGGCGTCCGGGACCGCGCAGTCGGACGTGTTCCTCACCGAGGTCGATTCCGGGCGGGGCCAGGAAATCCTCGGCAGGCACTTCCCCGGCGGCCTCGGCGCGCCCGCGGTCACGATCGCCGACGCGGACGCGCTGCCGGCCGTCCTCCAGGCGTCCACAATGGACGGGGTGGCGCAGTCGTTCCCGGTGCCGGGCCCCGACGGCCGCCCGAAGGTGGCCGGCGGCCGCGTCCAGGTCCTGTCGGTGCTGACGGACCCGGCGGACTCGGAAGCGGCGGTCGCCACCGTCGGCAGGCTGCGCGACGCCGTGCACGCGATCCCGGACGCGAACGCGAAGGTGGGCGGCCCGACGGCGATCCAGCTGGACACGCGGCAGACGTCGAAGCACGACCGCGCGCTGATCATCCCGATCGTGCTCCTGGTGATCTTCCTGGTGCTGGCGTTGCTGCTGCGGTCGTTGCTCGCCCCGCTGCTGCTGATCGCGACGGTGGTCCTTTCGTTCGCGGCGACGATGGGTGTGTCGGCGTTGGTGTTCAACCACCTCCTGGGCTTCCCGGGCGCGGACCCGGTGGTGCCGTTGTTCGGCTTCGTGTTCCTGGTGGCGCTGGGGATCGACTACAACATCTTCCTGATGACCAGGGTGCGGGAGGAGGCGCTGACCCACGGCACGCGCGAGGGGACGTTGCGCGGGTTGACGGTGACGGGCGGGGTGATCACGTCGGCCGGGGTGGTGCTGGCGGCGACGTTCTCGGCGCTGGCGGTGATCCCGATCCTGTTCCTGGCGCAGATCGCGTTCATCGTGGCGTTCGGGGTCCTGCTGGACACGGTGCTGGTCCGGTCGCTGCTGGTGCCGGCGCTGACCATCGACGCCGGGCGGCGCGTCTGGTGGCCGTCCTCCGGCTACAGCATCGGCACCCGGGTTCGGTAGTGGCCGAGGAAGCCCTCGTTCGCGGCGTCGCCGCCGGGGAGGTTCGAGCTCTGCCAGAGGGGGATGTCGCCGGCCAGTGCGGTGAGGCGGACGAGCAGCAGGTTCCACAGGTAGGTCGAGCAGAGGGTGGACAGCGCCGCCGTGGTCCCGCTGGGGGTCGGGACCACCGCGTCGCCCGGCGGGATCGCCGTGTCCAGCACGGCATCGGCCAGTTCGCCGAGCTTGGCGAAGGAGCGTGCCGGGGCGCTGTCCATGTGTGGCCGGGACGAGAAGGCGACGACGTAGGCGCCCCGCTTCCGGAGTTCGTCGGCCATTTCCACCGGGAAGGCGTTGACGCCCGAGTTGGAGAAGACGATCCCGGCGTCCCCGGGCCGGACCTGGGCCTGCGCGACCAGCGTCGCGGCCAGGCCGGGGACCCGTTCCAGCTGGGTGCTGGCCTGGGCGCCGTGCAGGGGCAGCAGGCCGGGGTGGAACAGCGGGCGCACGCAGGCCAGGCCGCCGGCGCGGTAGAAGGTCTCCAGCACGGCCGCCAGGCTGTGCCCCGCGGCGGCGGTGTGCACCAGCCGGCCGGCGCGGACGACGTCGAGGAGCCGGCCGGCCACCTCGTCGAGGGTGGCGGCGTTGCGGTCTTCGATCAGGCGGAGGTGCTCGCGTGCCGCGGCGCCGAAGTCGGTGGTGAAGTCCACGGATGCTCCTAGCTGGGTGACAGTGACCTCTATGGTCTAGACCATTGCGGGGGCGGTTGGCTAGTCTCGCGCTCGTGACCGATTCCGTGTTCCTGATCACCGGCGCCTCCCGGGGCATCGGAGCCGCCACCGCCCGGCTCGCCGCCGAAGCCGGCTACCGCCTGGTCCTCGTCGCCCGCGACGAAACCCGGCTGGCCGGACTCGCCGCACAGCTCGGCGGCCCCGACCGGGTCTGGCCGGTCGCCTGCGACGTCACCGACTGGGCGCAGCTCGACGGGCTGGTCGCCCGGGTGCGGGAGAGGTGGGGCCGGCTGGACGTCGTCTTCGCGAACGCGGGCACCAGCGTGGTGACGTCGTTCCTCGGCCACCGCGGAGCACCGCCGGACGAGTGGCGGGACATGGTGCTGGCCAACGTGTACGGCCCCGCGCTGACGGCCCGTGCGGCCCTCCCGGCCCTCGTCGAATCCGGCGGTCACCTCGTGCTGACCGGCTCGGCGGCGGGCCGCGGGGTGCGGCCGGGAAACCTGTATTCGGCCACGAAATGGGCGGTCACCGGCCTGGCCCAGTCGATCCGCGCCGAGTGCGTGGGCACCGGCGTCCGGGTGACGTTGGTCCAGCCGGGCCTGGTCGACACCGGTGGAATTCCGCCCGAGCGCTCCCAGGACCCGAAGCTCGACCCGGCGGATGTGGCTCGCGCGGTGCTGTATGCGGTCGGTCAGCCCGCGACGGTGGACGTGAACGAGATCCTGGTTCGCCCCGTGGGGCAGGGCCCGTACCGCTGACCGCCGCCGCTGACCGCCGGCCGCTCGGGCGGGAACCCGGGTGTCGCGGCCGGTTGCGCCGAGCCGGGCCACCCGGCCCGCGGGGCCGTCGATCGCGATGGTGGGCGTGGGGTGTGCCGGATCAGCCTCGGGCACCGGCCGGGTCGGGGTCGGTGGCCAGCTCGGCCCACAGGGTCTTGCCGCTGGGCCGCCGCAGCTGGCCCCACGCCGCGGCGCAGCGCTCCACCAGCAGGAGCCCGCGCCCGCCGTGGTCGGATGGTGCCCGGCGGCGGGCGGGCTCGCCTCCGCCGTCGTCGACCTCGATGCGCAGCTTGGCTGCGCCGGGCAGGAGCCGGACGTGGTAGGGCGCGCGGCCGTGGCGCAGCGCGTTCGACGTCAGCTCGTCCACCACCGTCACCGCCGTGCCGACGAAGGCCGCCGGGAAGCCGCGCAGGACCGTCCGGACCCAGTGGCGGACCCGCGCCAGTTCGGAAAGCTCGGGGGAGATGCCGAGTTCGTGCCGGACAAATCGGAGTTTCACGTCCGCCTCCTTCGCCGTGCCCGCCCCCGTGGGGAGGCCCTCCCCTTCTTCATGCCCGGAACCGGGCTCGTCGACACGGGTATCGGTGGACGTCATGCCGCTCCAGGGAGGGGACGGGTGGACACGGGCCGGCGGCTCAACCCGTTCCGGACGCAATCTACCAGCGCCGCCCGCCCCGGGCAGGGTGGTGCCCCGTCACCGTCCTTTAAGGACTTCCGCGGGCTGTGCGGGCGCCGGCGGCGGTTCCGCGGCCGCCGGCGGCACGACCGCGACGTTCACGGTGCGGGTCAGCCGCTCGTAGGGCGCCCGGTGCTCGTCGTCGAGCAGCACCGCCAGCGGCGTCCAGACGCCCACGACGAACACCGACGCGGCCAGCGCGACCGGCAGGAGCAGCTGCTCGGGGTGGTGGGCCAGGTCCCAGCGGTCGAGGTCCAGCAGCAACCAGGCGAGCCACAGCGGCGAGAGCAGGACGCCGTTGCGGACCAGCAGCGCGACCGGTCCGGCCCGCCGCCCGCCCCGGCGGGCCACCCGCAGCAGCATCGCGCGCTTGCCGGGCGTCGAGCCGGTGACGGACGGCAGCACCACGAACCACACGAGGGCGAGGACGACGACCGGCGTGTCGCGGTGGCGCAGGTCCTCGCCGAACAGCGTCAGCAGGCCGAAGAGGAACCCGAGCAGCGCGGCGAACCCGAGCAGGTCGGTGGCCAGCGCGAACAGCCGCCGCGTGAAGGTGACCTTCGTGGCGTAGCGGCGCCGGTCGTGCTCGGGTTCCGGCGCCGGGAGGAGGCGCCCGAGCGGGCCGGCCAGCAGCCAGCCCGCGACGACGCCGGCGGTGTTGAGCAGCAGGTCGTCGACGCTGAAGAGCCGGTACGGGCACGGGTAGACGAACCACAGGCCGGTCAGCTGCGTCAGCTCGAAGAACAGCGACACGCCGAAGCCGATCAGGGTGGCGGGCAGCAGCCGCGTCCGCCGGGCGTACCGGACGTAGAACCCCAGTGGCACCAGCATCACGACGTTGAGCGCGGTGGTCCAGACCGCGGGGTTGTGCAGCAGCGCGCCGGGGCTCCACCGGCCGCGGGCCCGCTGGGAAACCACCTCGACGAAGTAGAACGGCCGCAGCTGCGGGGAACTGGCGTAGGTGTGCCCCGCGCAGTAGGCCGGGTCGGCGGGCAGCGGCAGGACCGTCTGCGTCGCGATCGCCAGCAGGTAGAACAGGAACGCGTAGAAGACGAAGGTCGGCCACCCGCCGGCGCGGCCGCGGCGGCGGTAGCTGACGAACGCGGCCGGGAGCATCACGGCCAGCGCGACGAGCGGGAACAGGAGCAGGGCGGTCCGGACGGGGACGAGGTAGGTGGTGACCACGGAGCCGGTGGTACCCAGCCTCGCCGGCGGCGAAGCGTGCTTCCCCGCCGGCGGCTGGGCGAGCACCGGACCGGGCTCACTGCGGCGGCGCCTCCTGCTGCCCGCCGCCCTGCTTGTGCAGGTAGTCCTTGACCTTGTCCGAGCCCTGGTCGATCTTGTCGGCGTGCTGGCCGAAGCGCTGCTTGGCGGCTTCGGCGGCCTTGTCGACGCCCTGGTCGGCCTGGTCCGGGTGCTTCCCGAGCGCTTCCTTCGCCTTGTCGAACAGATTCATCGCGGGCCCTCCTCCGGAAATTCGATCTTCGGGCTCTTCGAGGAGAACACCGGGGGAGGCGGCCCGCAACGCTCCTTCCCCTGCGCCGGGGATTTCGGTGTTTCCCCGGGTGAAAGGCGGGGTGCGGGGGTTTGCGCGTGACGGGCCGGGGTACCGCCGGCCCGCCCGTGACGGGGGGCGCGTGAACCGCGCGCCGCCGTGGCCCGTATATCGGGGTGACGATCGCCGCCCGGCCGCACGGGACGGCGGTCACCACCGTGCACCACGACGTGAGGCTCGCCATGGTCGGAAACATCGGTCTGCCGCTGGTACGGCGGGTTCGCCGCCGCACCCCGGTCGCGGGGGCGGCCCTGCCCGATTTCGGGCTGCCCCGTCCCGGACGGCGGCAGCACGTCGTCGCGAACCGGATCCTCACCGCGCTGGCCGCGCTGCTCGTGCTGTTCGCGCTCCTCGCCCCGGACGACCTCAGCTCGTTCTCCGTCGCGGCGCTCGCGCGCGTGCCGGTCGAAGGGCTCGTGATCGGCGCGTTCCTGCTGGTCCTGCCGCCGCGGCCGCGCCGGGTGGCGGCCGTGGTCGTCGGGCTGGGCCTCGGGCTGTTCACCCTGATGAAGGCGCTCGACACCGGGTTCTACGCCACCCTCGAGAAGCCGTTCGACCCGATCTACGACTGGAGCTTCTTCCACGCCGGCGTCGAGTTCCTGGCCGGGCAGATCGGCGACGCGGCCACGATCGCCGCGTTGGCCGGCGCCGGGGTGCTCGCGCTGGCCGTCGTGGTGTTCATGGTCCTGGCGGTGCTGCGGCTGAGCCGGGTGGCCGCCGGGCGGCGGACCGGCGCGACGCGGGTCGTGGCCGTTCTCTCGGTGGTCTGGATCGTCTCGTCGGTGTTCGGCGTCGAGATCGCGCCGGGGCAGCCGCTCGCCGCGCAGAGCGCCGCCGCGCTGGCCTACGGCGACCTGCGCCAGGTCGGCGCCGACCTGCGTGACCAGCGGCCGTTCGCGGAGGTGGCCGCCGACGACGCCTTCCGGACCACCCCGGGCGCGCACCTGCTGAACGGCCTGCGCGGCAAGAACGTCGTGCTCACCTTCGTGGAAAGCTACGGGCGGGTCGCGCTCGACGACCCGGTCATCGGGGCGAAGATCGGCCCGACGCTGGACGCGGGCACGGCCGAGCTGCGCGCGGCCGGCATCGGCGCGAAGAGCGCGTACCTGTCGTCCTCGACGTTCGGCGGCGGCAGCTGGCTGGCGCACTCGACCGTGCAGTCGGGGATGTGGATCGACAACCAGCAGCGGTACAACGACCTGCTCGCCAGCGACCGGCTGACCCTCGGCGGCGCGTTCCAGCGGGCCGGCTGGCGGACGGTCTGGAACGTGCCCGCGCACACGAAGGACTGGCCGGAGGGACAGAAGTTCTACCACCCGGACGCCTACTACGACGCCCGATCGATCGGGTACCACGGGCCGGGCTTCGCCTACGCCACGATGCCGGACCAGTTCTCGCTGTCGATGCTGCAGCGCAAGGAGCTCGCGAACACGGCCCAGCGGCCGGTGATGGCGGAGATCGACCTGGTGTCCAGCCACGCACCGTGGTCACCGCGCCCCTGGCTGGTGGACTGGAACCAGGTCGGCGACGGCTCGGTGTTCGCCCCGCAGCCCGCGGCGGGCGAAGCGCCGGAGTCGGTCTGGAAGGACCCGGAGAAGATCCGCGAGGCCTACCGCGACGCGACGGACTACTCGCTGAAGACGGTGATTTCGTTCGTCAAGCAGTACGGAGACGACAACCTCGTGCTGGTGTTCCTCGGCGACCACCAGCCCCCGGTGGTGACCCCCCAGGGCGCGGTCCACGACGTGCCGATCACGATCGTGGCGAAGGACCCGAAGGTCCTCGACCGGATCGCGGGCTGGGGCTGGGAGGACGGCCTGCGCCCGGGTGCGAAGGCGCCGATCTGGAAGATGGACTCCTTCCGGGACCGCTTCCTCAACGCCTTCGCGCACTGACCGTCCGCTTCGGACAGTGCGGCGCGGCCGTCCGGGGGCGCTCGCTAGCCCGGATGGAGCAGCGCTGTGACTTTCCGCTGCGCGTCGATTCACTGGCCCGATGAATTGCCGGTAATTCTTTCGCACTTCTACGCTCGTCGTGTCGGGTTCTCGGCGCTGAGGAGTGCTCATGCGTAGGAAATGCACGGTTTTCGCAATCGCTGTGTTTTCCCTGTTCGGTCTGATGGTCGGGCCTGCGGCCGCGGCCGCCGGTGATTTCGCGCCACCCGGCTGCTTCGGCCAGCGCTACGGGATCCTGTTCGGACAGGGCGTGTCGGTCAGCTGCTTTCCCGGTGAGGGCTACGGATACCGCGTGCTCGCGCACTGTTCGAACGGCACCGCCTTCTGGCTGGTCGCCGGTCTTCCGGTGCCCTACGGATTCGGCCCGGCCGTCGCGGAGTGCTCCGGTGCGCTGCTGGTGCCCGCCCAGGTGATCGCTTACCGGGTCGACGAAATCTGATATCGCGCACAGAACCGCCCGGTCACCGTTTTTCCCGGTGGCCGGGCGGCGGCGTGCCCGGAATTCGGCGGCGAAAGCCGCGCGAAGGGACTGCCGGGCACGTCCGGTGCCCGGCAGACTCCGGTTCGCGCCACTGTGCCTGAAGTCGTGTTGTACTGGTTCAGACCTTTGTGCGACGCCGCGAAGAAGGGGTTGTGACACGGCGCGGGGCGAGCCGGTGGCCGTTCCGCGCCTTGGTTGTGCGCGAGAAAAGCGTTGTCCGCCAACACAAGTACACTGTGGACAGCAGGGAAATCCGGACAGAAGACCGGACAAATCTGGACCCGGCGCAGGCTTCGCCCGCACACTCGGCGGACGGTGTGTTTCTTTCCCCCGGCCCTGGAGGAGTCCCCATGCGTCGAAGAATCGCCCTGGCTCTCGGCGGCGCCACCGCCGTCCTCACCGCCACCCTGACCGCCCTCACCCCCGCGGCCGCCCAGGCGTCGCCCGGGCTGATCGCCGCCATGCAGCGGGATCTCGGGCTCACCGCCGCGCAGGCGTCGGCCCGGCTCACGCAGGAAATGTCCGCCGCCCGGGTGCTGCCCGGCGCGCAGCGGGCCGCCGGCGCCGCGTTCGGCGGGGCGTGGTTCGACCCCGCGCGGGGCAAGCTCGTCGTCGGCGTGACCGACCCGGCCGCGGCCGCCGCCGTCCGGCAGGCGGGGGCCGAACCCGTCGCGGCCCGGACCAGCGCCGCGAAGCTCGACGCCGCGAAGGCCGCGATCGACGCGGCGGCCAAGGCGGATCCCGCTCCGGCCGCCGTCAGCGGCTGGCACGCCGACCCGCGGGCCGGCAGCGTCGTGGTGACCCTGCAGCCGGGTGCCCACGGTGCCGACGTCGACGCCTTCCTCGCGAAAGCCCGCGAAGCCGGCCCGGTCACCGTCCGGACCGCGCCGGCCGCTCAGCCCTTCGCGGCCGGCACCGTCGGCGGCGACCCCTACTACATCAACGGCAACACCCGCTGCTCCATCGGGTTCTCCGTGCACGGTGGGTTCGTCAGCGCCGGCCACTGCGGCGGCACGGGCAGCTCGGTCGTCGGCTGGGACGGCTCGTGGATGGGCACCTTCGCCGGGTCCTCCTTCCCCGGCAACGACTATTCGTTCATCCGCATCGGCGGCGGCTGGTGGACCGCGCCGGTCGTGCTCGGCTGGGGCACGGTGAGCGACGCGCTCGTCCGCGGGTCCTGGGTCGCGCCGGTCGGCACGTCGGTGTGCCGCTCGGGCTCGACCACGCACTGGCACTGCGGCACGGTGCTGGGCCAGAACGAAACCATCAACTACAAGGACGGCGCGGTCTACCAGATGACCCGCACCAACGTCTGCGCCGAGCCCGGCGACTCCGGCGGCTCGTTCATCACCGGTGACCAGGCCCAGGGCGTCACCTCCGGTGGCTGGGGCAACTGCGGCTCCGGCGGCGAGACGTGGTTCCAGCCGGTCAACGAGATCCTGCAGACCTACGGCCTGTCGCTGGTGACGGCGTAGCCGGTGACCACAGCCGGCGGCGGCGCGCCGAATCCGGCGGCCGCCGCCGGTAGAGCGTGGTGGGCTCGGGCAGGCGGCTCTTCGAGACCTCGGCGGACCTCGACCTGGTGGCCGGCACGCAGGTGGGGGCCGCGGTGCCGCGCACCTCCCGGACCCGCTAGGTCCGCAGCAGACTGCCGAGCCAGCCGCCGAGGACCTGCTGGACCTCGGCGCGGGTCCGGGCCGGGTCGCCGGCCGCGGCGACCATGCGCGCCGCCTCCATCACCGCGCTGAGCACGAGCTGGGCCAGGGCCCGGACGGGCAGCTCGACGATCAGCCCGTCCGCTCTGGCCTGCTCCAGCACGGTCACGATCAGGCCGAGGCCGTACTCCGCCTCGATCTCGCGCCAGACGTCCCAGCCGAGCACGGCGGGCGCGTCGGTGAGCGAAATGCGGCGGACCTCGTCGCGCTGGCAGGCGTCGAGGAAGACGCCGAGGCCCCGCAGCATGCCGGAAAGCGGGTCCGGGCCGGCGGCGAACGCGGCCCGGACCTCTTCGGTGAGCTCGCGTTCCAGTTCTTCGACGACGGCGCGGAACAAGCCCTGCTTGTCGGCGTAGTGGTGGTACAGCGCGCCCCGGGTGACCCCGGCGGCGCGGGTGATCTCGTCGGCCGGCACGGCCTGGTAGCCGCGGGCGGCGAACAGCTCGCGCGCGGCGGCGACCAGGGCGGCCTTCGTGCCGGCGGAACGGTCCTGCTGGGTACGTCGCACCCGCCTAATCTGCCATGACGCCCGCGAACTCGACGACGTGGCGGGCCAGCACGGCGGGCTGGTCCTCGGACAGGAAGGTGTAGGAGTCCGGCACCGCCACGAGTTTCGCGTCCGGCAGCAGGGCGGCGAGCCGGTGGGCCAGCCGGATCGGGAACAGCTTGTCGTCGGTCGCCCACGCGAGCAGCACCGGCCGGTCGAACGTCCGCAGCGCCTCGGCGGCGGCCAGCGTGTGCCGCGGGTGCACGTCCCGCAGCAGTTTCCGCAGGTCGCGCCGCACCCCGGCGGACTTCCGCAGCGGTGCGAGGTAGGCCTGCGCGACAGCGTCCGGCAACGGCCGCTTGGTCACCCAGCCGAACAGGAGCGGTGAGGGGTGGAGCGCGCGGATCCGCAGCAGCTGCCCGAGCACGGCCATGGAGCCGGGGATCCGGGCGAGCGGCGGCAGGAACCGGAAGATCGGCGGGAAGAAGTACTCGAAGCAGTCCGACGGCGTGAGCACGACCCGCCCGACCCGCTCCGGACGGCGGCTGAGCAGGATCTGCGTCAGCGCGCCGCCGGTGTCGTTCGCGACGAGGGTGACGTCCCGCAGGTCGAGCGCGTCGAGGAAGTCCGCGATGACGTCGGCGTTGCCGACGGGGGAGAGGTCGGCGTCCGCACGCATGGGGATGTCGTGCGCGCCCAGCGGCAGATCGGGAGCGAGGCACCGGAACCCGGCCGCGGCGACGTCGGGCACCACCTTCCGCCACAGTTCGGCGTTCGTGAGCACCCCGTGGACGAACACCACCGGCGCTCCGGTGCCTCGCTCGCAGTACCGCACTTCGCCGGCGGGCAGCCGGACGCGGTGCTCCTGACCCAGTGATTCGCTGCGCTTCGTCATGCGGGCCAGGTTACATACATGGTGTATGTATGTAAATCAGTCGGGCGGCGACGGTGAACCGGGTCCGGTGGTGGCGAGGCTGTTCGGCGGGGGAAGCCCGGGTGTCGAGGACGAGCGTGCCGCCGGAGGTGCGGAGGGTGGCCGCGCCGCCGACGGCGAGGAGGCGCACGCCGGTTCCGGCCAGGCCGTTGAGCGGGCTCCGGGTGGTGCCGGCGAGGCCGGCTTCCCGGCCCGGCCCGGCGCGGGCGGGTCGCCGCTACGGGTGTCCACAGTGGACCCGGCTGCCGCGCTGTGACGGTGCCTGGAATGCGGTGGTGCCCCGGGACTTGGCTTCGGGGAAAGGTCGGATCCGGGGGCACCACCGCCCGCGGGACAGCTGACACGGTGCCCTGCGGTGGACTCACCCTACGAACCGGCGGGAGTGCTGACCAGGGCCTCGATGCGGTGTAGAAGGTTTGTCGCCCGGTCGGTCACCGGCCTACCCAGAGTAGGTCCCGTCCGGCCGCGCGGGCTCCTCGCGGGTTGACCCGTAAGTGGTGTGCACTTAACGTTAAGTTGAAACTTCAACCGATTTGCCCGTGGAGCCTTGATGTCGATCTTCCGCCTGAACCACGCCGTGCTCTACGTCCGGGACCTGGCCGAAAGCGTGGCGTTCTACCGGGACGTGCTCGGCTTCGGGTACACCGACGGCGGTGATGCCCACCGCGGCGCGGCGTTCCTGCGGGCACCGGGGTCGGTCAACGACCACGACCTCGGCCTCTTCGAAATCGGCGCGGACGCCGCGGATTCGGGTGCCGGGCGGACGTCGGTGGGGCTGTACCACCTGGCGTGGGAGGTCGACACCCTCGGGGACCTCGAGCGGCTCGCCGCCCGGCTCACCGAAGCGGGCGCGCTGGTCGGCTCGTCCGACCACGGAACCACGAAGTCCTTGTACGCCAAGGATCCCAGCGGGCTGGAATTCGAGGTCGTCTGGATCATCCCCCGGGAACTGCTGACCGACGCGGACCGGACGAAGAGCGCGTCGACCGGTCGGCTCGACCTCGCGGCGGAGCTGGCGAAGTACGGTCCCGACGCGCGCAGCGGCGTCGGGATTTCCCGCCCCTCCTAGGCTGTGGCGCGGGCGCGGGCCGGTTCCGACGTCCGCTGGCGGACGGCCAGGTTGCCGAGGGCGAAGCGGCCAGGACCGATGAACGCGACGAGGAGCAGCGACCAGCAGAACATCGCGGCCAGTTCGCCGCCGTTCTGGATCGGGAACAGCGCGGCCGGCAGGTGGACGACGAAGTACGCGTAGGCCATCGAGCCGGAGCCGAGCACGGCGGCGATCCGGGAGCCGAGGCCGACGCAGACGAGCGCGCCGCACACGAGCTGGATGACCGCGGCCCACCAGCCGGGCCAGGCCCCGACAGCGGCGGTGGACTTCGCGCCGAACAGGCCGAACAGCGTCTTGAGGCCGTGACAGGCGAACAGGAAACCGATGACGATGCGGTAGAGCCCGATGACGTGGTCACGGGCTTGGTCCAGGCGATGCATGGTGCCTCCGGTGAGCGGGAGAGGGCGGCATCGAACCGGCCGGCGGTGGCGCCGGCCATGTGCGAATTCCGGTCACTCAGATATACCGCTCGTGGAGAGTTGCCACAAGCACCAAATGTCGTGTAAGCGGCTTTCGAAAATAGGGGTTCCGCAGCGCCGCCGACCAGGTGGCCTTGGCTGCCAAGGAAAAGCCGCCGTACGGGTGATCTTCACGCTGTGGTCCAGACCGCCGGATAATCGGGCCCGCTCTTTCGCGATTATTTTCGAGTCTTTCGATGTGGCTGCTTAACGGTGAACTTAACAAAATAGCGGGATCCGAATGTCGTATGTCGTGCACCCGAATGGCCGGTCGATATCCGATGTGGACGAGCGGCGGCCGCCGGCGGCTCCTGACCGCGGACGTTCGACTTGATCGACACGTTCCGCGGACGTGCTGATCCACGACCCCGTAGAGTGGCTCCATGGTGGACGAAGAAGTCGTCTCGGAGCGCATCCGGCAGATCGCCGCCACCCTCGAGGGGCGCGCGGGCGAACTCACCGGGACGCTGGTCCAGCTGTACGCCACCGATCTGCCGCAGCTGGTCAACGACGACGAGCGGATGGTGAGCCTGCTCTCGGCGAGCGTGTACCAGAACATCGAGACCGCGCTGCAGATCTTCCGGCACGGCATCGACCCGGCGACCGTCGAGCCGCCGGCCGCGGCGATGGAGTACGCCCGGCGGCTGGCGCAGCGCGGCACCCCGGTGTTCGACCTGATCCGCGCGTACGACCTCGGGCAGGCCGCGATGCTCGACTTCGGGTTCGAGGAGTGCACCCGGCTGGTCGACGACGCGGCGCTGCTCGGGGCCATGATGCGCCGGCTGCTGCGGGTCGCCTACGAGTTCATCACCCGGGTCGTCCGCCAGCTCGTCGGCGTCTACCAGGACGAACGCGACCGCTGGCTGCTCAACCGCAGTGCCGCGCGGGCGGCGAAGGTGGCGGACCTGCTCGACGGCAACGGCGGACCGCCCGACGTCGACGCGGCCGAAGCGGTCATCGGCTACCGCCTGCGCGGCACCCACGTGGGCATGATCGTCTGGCACGCTTCGGAGGCCTTCGTCGACGACGCGCTGTCACTGCTGGAGTCGGTCGCGGGCGCGGTGTTCGAGCGCGTCCGCGGGCAGGGGCGGCCGCTGTTCGTGCCCCGCGACGAGGCCAGCGCCTGGGTGTGGCTCCCGCTCGCGCCGGGCACGTCGGTCGGCCGCGAGCAGCTCGACGCGGCGCTCGCGGAAGCCGCAGCCGGCGTGCGGGTGACCGTCGGCGACCCGGGCACCGGCGTCGACGGCTTCCGCGACACCCACCAGCAGGCCCGCCGGGTGCACGCGCTGGCGCTGGCCGCGGGGGAGCACTGCGACCGCGTGCTGACGTTCCGCGAGGTCGGCACGGTGGCGCTGATGACGAGCGACCTCAACGCGGCCCGCCTGTGGGTCGCGAGCACGCTCGGGCCCCTGGCCGCCGACGAGGAGAACTGCGGGCGGCTGCGCGAGACGCTGCAGGTGTTCCTGACCACCGGCGGCAGCTACACGGCGGCGGCCGCCGAGCTGACGATGCACAAGAACTCGGTGCAGTACCGCGTCCGCAAGGCGCAGGAGCTGCTGCCCCGCGGCCTCGCCGAGGGACGGCTGGACATCGAGCTGGCGCTCGCCCTCTGCCGCCGCCTGGGCGCGGCCGTGCTCTCGCCGGGGTGAGTTTGGTGTCCCGGACCACCGGGGCCCAAGATCGTTGGGCCCCGGACACGAAGCCGGCCCGCTGATCTTCCTTTACGGTCACCCTCATGGGTGAGAACGGTGGGATGCTCGCACTGGTGCGGCTACGCCGAGGCGTCGTCGGCGAGAGCAGACGCGTCTGTCACCTGATCCCCGTGCCCGCCGGCCCGGTGCCGGACCACCTGACGGCACTGTGCGGGGAGGCGATCTGCCCGGGGGAGGCCGAGGTTCTGGACGGGCTGCGCGGGATGCCGTGCCACGCGTGCCTGGTGCGCAGCGCGCCGCCGGGGCCGGGGCTGCTGGCCCACGCGGGCTGAGCCGATCCTCGAGCCCGGCACGACCACGGTCGTCGTGCCGGGCTTCGGCGCGCCTTGACGCTCGCCGTCCAGTGTGGACTCGGATGCGCGAACCCGTGGCTGAATCGATTTCGTGAAATGCGCTCCCCGTGTGCCACGAAACAAAGCGGGTGAAAACGGTTGTCGGTGAATATCCGACCAAATGTGTCCGGGGAATTCTCGGTGATCACCATCCGTAGTCGATCGACTGTCCACAGTGGTATTCAGGGTCGCCGTCGCTGTGGATGGCGTGGGAAACTGGTGCTACCGGCTCAGGATCGATAGGTCATTCGGCTGAACTCTGCGGATTGCGTACCCAAGTACGGCGTCGTGACCCTTAACCTTGCGTGATTCTTCGTCAATCGCACTGGGGAGTGAGATGAAGTCGACGTCACCACCTTGGTTTCCGCGCGCCCATTCGCCGTCGGGGGCCTACTGCCGGCGATGACGCAAGCCGGTTGTCTCAGACGTTTCGCGGAAATCGCCCGGCTGTCGCCCGATCGGATCGCTGTCCTCGCCGACGGCGAGGCGGTGAGCTACGGCAGGCTCGCCGCGCTGGCCGGCGGGCACGCCGCGCGGCTGCTCGATGCCGGGGTCCGGCCGGGGGAGTTCGTCGGCCTGGTCACCGGGCACGGCACGGCGGCCGTCTCCGCCATCCTCGGCACGCTCGCGGCGGGGTGCGCCTACGTCCCGCTCGACCCGACGTTCCCGCGGGACCGCCTCGCCCACCAGGTCGCGGCCGCCCGGGTGGCCGCCGTGCTGGCCGATCCCGGGCACCTCGACCTGGCGGAAGCCCTGTGCCGCCCCGGCGCCGCCCGCGTCGTGCCGTCGGGAAAGGACACCGCGCCGCTGCCGGTGCCCGATCCCGGCCCGGACACGCCGGCCTACGTGCTGTTCACCTCCGGCTCCACCGGGACGCCGAAGGCGGTCGCGCAGACCCACCGCAACCTGCTGCACGTCGTGGACAACCAGATCGCGACGCTCGGCATCACCGCCGCCGACCGGGTCAGCCTGCTGGCCTCCTTCGGCTTCGACGCGGCCATCCCCGACCTCTACCCGGCGCTGCTGACCGGCGCCACCGTGGTGCCGGTCGACGTCCGCGCGCACGGCGTGGCCCACGCCGCCCGCGAGCTCGCGCGGCACGCGGTGACCGTCTACCACTCGACGCCCACCGTCTACCGCTACCTGCTCGACGCCCTCGACGGCGACCTGCCCTCGGTGCGGACCGTCCTGCTGGGCGGCGAGCAGGCCACCTACGCCGACGTCCGCCGCGGCCGGTTCGCCCCCGGGTGCGTGTTCGTCAACGGCTACGGCGCCACCGAAGTCACCTTCGCCGCGCAGTACCGGCTGACCGCCGCCGACGTCGGGGAAACCGCCACCGGCCCGCTGCCCATCGGGACCGCGCTGCCCGGCTACACGCTCACCGTGCTCGACGGCGGTGAGCTCGAAGTCAGCGGCGAGTACCTGGTCGACGGCTACTTCGACGAGCCGAGCCCGGCCTTCGGCACCCGGGGCGGCGTCCGCAGCTACCGCACCGGCGATCTCGGCCGGGTCCTCCCGGACGGGAACCTGGTCTGCCTCGGCCGGCTCGACCGGCAGGTCAAGGTGCGCGGGTTCCGGATCGAGCTGACCGAGGTCGAAGCCCGGCTCGCCGAACTGCCCGAAGTGGCCGAAGCCCGCGCCATCGTCCGCGACGGCGAACTGCTCGCCTACGTCGTCCCGGCGGCGGGGAGCCGTCCGGACGGGACGGCGCTGCGGGCCGCGCTGGCCGAGGTGCTGCCCGGGCACGCGGTGCCCACGGCCGTCACCGCGGTCCCGGCGTTCCCGCTCACCGTCAGCGGCAAGCTCGACGAGGAAGCGCTTCCGGACCCCCGGCCGGCCGCGGGTCTGGAAGCGGCCGGGCCGATGACGCCGGCGCAGCGCCGGGTGCACGCGATCTGGTGCGCGGTGCTCGGGCACGACCGGATCGGCACCACGGACGCGTTCTTCGACGTCGGCGGCCATTCCCTGCTGCTGGGCACGGTTCAGCAGCGGCTGGCCGCGGAGTTCGGGGCCGAGATCCCGCTGCTGGACCTGCTGGAGCACCCGACGGTCGCGGCGCAGGCCGCCTACCTCGAACCGTCCACTTCGGACGCCGAGCCGGCCGCCACGGGCGAAGGGGGCGAGGCCGAACCCGGCGGTGACCTGATCGCCGTCGTCGGGCTCGCCTGCCGGTTCCCCGGCGCGCCGGACGCCGGCGCGTTCTGGTGGAACCTCTGCGCGGGCACCGACGCGATTCACGACTACACCGACGACGAGCTGGCCGCGCTCGGCATCGGCCCGGGCCTGCGGGCCGACCCGGCACACGTGCGGGCCGGGGGCCGGCTCGACGGCGTCGAGGACTTCGACGCCGGGTTCTTCGGGTTCACCGCGGAGGAAGCCGCGCTGACCGACCCGCAGCACCGGCTCTTCCTGGAGACGGCGTGGCGCGCCCTGGAAGACACGGGCCGGGACCCGGCGCGCGAACACGGCCCGGTCGGCGTGTTCACCGCCACGAGCGTGAACCGGTACTTCCTGTTCCACCTGTTCGGGAACCCGGCCGTCACCGGAGACGTCGACCCCGACGACTGGGAGGGCAGGCTGCCCGGCCGGCAGCTCGCCGACCACCTGCCCGGCCAGGTGGCCTACCGGCTGGGCCTGACCGGGCCCGCGGTGGCCGTCCAAAGTGCCTGTTCCAGCTCGCTCGCCGCGGTCGGGCTGGCCGCGCAGAGCCTCGCCGAATACCGCTGTGACCTGGCGATCGCCGGCGGGGTGAGCGTGACGTGGCCGCGGTACCGCGCCGGCGGGATGGCTTCGCCGGACGGCCGCTGCCGGTCGTTCGACATCGCGGCCGACGGCGCCGGGTTCGGCTCGGGCGCCGGGGTCGTGGTGCTGCGGCGGCTGTCCGACGCGCTCGCCGACCGTGACCACATCCACGCCGTGCTGCCCGGCTGGGCGATGACCAACGACGGCGCCGACCGTGCCGGGTACGCCGTGCCGAGCCCGGCGGGCCAGGCGGCGGCGATCGCCGAAGCACTGGCCGTCGCCGACGTCGACCCGGCCGAGGTCCGGCTGGTCGAGGCGCACGGCAGCGGCACCCCGCTGGGCGACGCCATCGAGGTGGCCGCGCTCAACCGGGTGTACCGGGACGTCCCGGCCGGCTCCTGCGCGCTCGGCTCGGTCAAGACGAACATCGGGCACCTCGACGCGGCCGCCGGGGTGGCCGGGCTGATCAAGGCGGTGCTTTCGGTGCGGCACGGCGTGATCCCGCCGAACCTGCACTTCACCGCGCCGCATCCGGAGGTCGACCTGGCCGGCGGGCCGTGCTACGTGCCGGTCAAGGCCGCGGACTGGCCGGCGGTGCCACGGCGGGTGGCCGGGGTCAGCGCGTTCGGCATGGGCGGCACGAACGTCCACGTGATCGTCGAGGAGGCCCCGGTGCCGGGGCCGCGGGTGACGGCGGACGGCCCGCACGTCCTGCCGGTGTCCGCGCGGGACGGAAAAGCCTTGCGGGAGGCGCTTGCGGCGCTCCGGGACCGGCTCGCGGCCGACCCGCCGGGCCTCGCCGACGTCGCCTACACCCTCGCCGTCGGACGCCGGGAGCTCGCCGCCCGCGCGGCCGTGGTCGCGACGACCGCGGCCGAGGCCGTCGAAGCACTCGACGCGCTGCTGGCCGCCGGGACCGACCTGGCCGGGCCGCCCGGTGCCGCCCGGGAACTGGCCGCCCGCTGGGTCGGCGGCGACGGCGTCGACTGGGTCGCGAGGCACGACGGTGCCCGCCCGGGGCGGGTGCCGCTCCCGGGCTACCCGTTCCAGCCCAGCAGGTTCTGGATCGACCCGCCGGCTCGGGGAAACCACCCGTGAGCCGCACGCACCACCACACGGCCGCCACCGCGGCCGTGCCGAACTGGGGAGTTCACGTTGACCGACACGTTGCCCGGCACGGGCATCGACGGCTTCACCGTGTCCTATGCGGACACGACGATCGCCGCACTCGTCCTGGCGCAGGCGGAGCGGACGCCGGACGCGCTCGCCGTGCGGCAGGGCACCACCCGGCTCACCTACGCTGAGCTCGTCGCCGCGGCCGGGGGCGTCGCCGCCGCCCTGCGCGAGCGCGGGGCAGGCCCGGAAACCCGGGTCGGGGTGTGCGCGCACCGGACGCCCGCGCTCGTGACCACCGTCCTCGGGGTCCTGCTGTCCGGCGCCTGCTACGTCCCGCTCGAACCGGGCGGACCACGGGCCCGGCTGTCCGGGATCGTCGCCGACGCCGGGGTCTCGCTGGTGGTCGGTGACGCCGCGGTCGCGGAATTCGGGCCCGCGCTCGGGGTCGACGTCCCGCCGCCCGCCGCGCCCGGGGCGTGCCCGGCCACGCCGGACAGCACCGCGCACGTGCTCTACACCTCCGGGTCGACCGGACGGCCGAAGGGCGTGCTCACCACCCACCGCAACATCGTCGCCTTCGCCGCCGGGTTCGCCGGGCGGCTGGGCGTCGGCCCGGGCACCCGCACGCTCGGCATCGCCTCGCCCGGGTTCGACGCGTTCACCATGGACGTCTTCGTGCCGCTGGTGACCGGCGGCTCGGTGCAGCTCGCGAGCACGGCCGACCGCGCGGACCCCGAACGGCTGCGCCGGTTCGTCGTCGAGCACGACGTGAACTGGGGCTTCATCACCCCGACGCTGCTGTCCCTGCTGGACCCGGACGACGTCCCCGGCTGGCGGACCATCGCGTGCGGGGGCGAGCCGGTGCCCGCCGAGCTGGCCGCCCGCTGGCTGCCCGGCCGCCGGTTCTTCAACGTCTACGGCCCGACCGAGACGACCGTCGTCGTGCTCACCGGCGAGGTGACCGGCGTGCCCGCCGATCCGCTGCCGCTGGGGACACCGACGCCGAACCACCGCGCGCACGTCGTCGACGCCGAGCTGCGGCCCGTCCCGCCGGGCGAGGTGGGCGAGCTGGTCATCGGCGGGCCCGGGGTGGCCGCGGGCTACCTGAACAGCCCGGAGCTGACCGCGCGGAAGTTCGTCGGCGACCCGTTCACACCGGGGGAGCGGCTCTACCGCACCGGCGACCTGGCCCGGCTCCGCCCCGACGGCCGGCTCGAGTTCGCCGGCCGCGCCGACCGCCAGGTGAAGGTCCGCGGCCAGCGGATCGAGCTCGGCGAGGTCGAGGCCGCGCTCGGCGCCCACCCGGACGTCGACGCCGTCGCGGTCGAAGCCGTGCCGGGCCCGGGCGGCACGCGGCTGGTCGCGTTCCTCACCCCGGAGGCGGCCCCGGCCGACGAGGACATCCACGCGTACGCGGGGGACCGGCTGACCGAGGCGATGCGCCCGGCCGCGATCCGGCGGCTGGCCGTCCTGCCGGTCAACACCGTCACCGGCAAGATCGACCGGCCCGCCCTGCGCGCCCTCGCCGAAAGCGCGCCCGCCGAGGCAGGCACGCCCGCGTCGCCGGTGGAAGCGGTGTGGCGGAAGGTACTGGGCCGGGGCGCGGGTCCCGACTTCCTCCTTTCCGGCGGGGATTCGATCGCCGCGATGCGGCTGGTCGCGGCGCTGCGGGCCGATCTGGCCGCCGACGTGTCCGTCGAGGACGTCTTCGCCGGGCGGACCCTGGCCGGTCTCGCGCACCGGGTCGCCGCGGCCGCTCCGCTGACCGGACCCGGCCTGACCACCGGGCACGCGCCGGCCCTGTCCCCGCCGCAGCGGCGGCTGTGGTTCCTCGACCAGCTCGCCCCGGACGCGGCGCCGTACAACATCGCGATGGCGTTCCGGCTGACCGGCCCCCTCGACGTCGAGGCGCTGCGCACCGCGCTGCGGGCGGTCGCCGAACGGCACGACGTGCTGCGCTGGCGCATCCGGCCGCTCGACGGCGTCCCCCGGGCCGACTGCCTGCCGCCGGAAGACGTGGCGCTGCCGGTCGTCCCGGTGGCCGCGGCCGCCGTGGGCGAGCGGCTGGCCGCCGACGCGGCGACGCCGGTGCGGCTCGACCGCGAACCGCCGTGGCGCGTGCGGCTCTACGCGCTGGGACCGGACGAGCACGTCCTCGGGGTCACGCTGCACCACGCCGTGTTCGACGGCTGGTCGCAGGAACTGCTCTGCGCCGACCTCTCCGCCGCCTACCGCGGCGAGGCGCTGCCGCCGCTGCCGGTGTCCTACGCGGACTACGCGGTCTGGCGCGCCGACCGCGACCGCCGTCGCGAAGCCGTCGACCTGGCCTGGTGGACGGACCACCTGGCGGGTGCGCCGTCCACTGTGGACCTGCCACGGGACCGGCCGCGGCCGGTCGTGCAGACCTACCACGGCGCGAGCCACTTCCAGGCGTTCCCGGCCGGCGTCGCCGAAGCCGCCGGGGAACTGGCCACACGCACCGGGACCACCCGGGCCGGCGTGGTGCTGGCGGCGTTCGGGGAGCTGCTGCGCCGGCTCACCGGCGGGGCCGACCACCTGGTCGCCACCGTCGTCGCGGACCGGCAGCTGGCCGAAACCCAGGACGTCGCCGGGTTCTTCGTGGACATCGTCCCGGTGCGGCTGCGTGCCGGGAACGCGGACTTCGCCGCACTGGTCCGGGATGGCGGAGAAGAGCTCCTGGCCGCCACCGCCCACCCGGCGGCGCCGATCGACCGGCTCGTGGACGCGCTCGGCGTGTCCCGCGACCCGGCGCGGGCGCCGCTCGTGCAGGTGATGGTCAACGTCCTGAACTTCACCGAACCCCGGCTCGACCTGCCCGGGGTCCGCGGGGACTGGCTGCCGGTCGCCAAGCCCGGCTCGCCGTTCGACCTGACCGTCTACGTCCTCGAACGCGGCGTCGAGCTGCTCTACAACCCGGACCTGTTCGACGCGAGCCGGATGACGGCGTTGGCCGAGGACTTCACGGCGCTGCTCGCGGCGCTCGTCGCCGAGCCGGCACGCCCGGCCATGGCGTGCGCGCCGGAGCTGCCGCGGGCCGCCGTCCGGGCCGCCGCGCCGGGTGCCGCCGGCCGGGCCCCGGCCCGGGCGGCTCCGGCCCCCGTCGCCGATCCCGCCGCAGTGGCCGCCACCGAAGCCCTCATCGCGGCGGTCTGGCGGGAGGTGCTCGGCCGCGACGTGGTGGGCGTGACCGACAACTTCTTCGACCTCGGCGGGCATTCGCTCGCACTGGCCCGCGTCCACGCCGAGGTCACCGCCCGGCTCGGCCGCCGCATCCCGATGGTGGACCTGTTCACCCACCCCACCGTCCGCGCCCTCGCGACCCACCTCCACGCGGGGGCCGCACCCAGCCCGGAGCTCGCCCGCGCCGCCGAGCGGGTCGCCGCCCGCCGGGGCCGCACCCCGTCCAGAAGACCCCGCCGCAGTGCCGGCACGACCGGCCAGGAACAGGAGCGACCGCAGTGACTCACGACCTCGAACCCGACCCCGGCACCGAGCCGATCGCGATCGTCGGGATGGCCGCCCGCGTCCCCGGCGCCGGCGACCTGCGCCAGTTCTGGCGCAACCTCGTCGACGGCGTCGAGTCCATCAAGCCCGCCACCCGCGAGGAGCTCCTCGCCCGCGGTGCGGATCCGGCCACTTTGGACGATCCCAGCTGGGTCAACGCCACGACGGTGGTCGACGGCTTCGACGAGTTCGACGCCGACCTGTTCGGCATGACCAGCCGCGAGGCCGAGATCACCGACCCGCAGCACCGTGTGTTCCTCGAGGCCTGCCACTCCGCGCTGACCGACGGCGGCTACGACCCGGCCCGCTACCGCGGGGCGATCGGGGTCTACGGCGGCACCGGGCGGACCGGCTACCTGGTCGAGAACCTGCTGCGCAACGCGCGCGTCATGGCCTCGCAGCACGGCGGCATCGGGATGTCGACCGGCAACCAGCCGAGCTACCTGACGACGTCGGTGTCCTACAAGCTCAACCTGCGCGGCCCGAGCCTCGCCATCCACACGGCGTGCTCGACGTCGCTGGTCGCGGTGCACCTGGCCTGCGAGGCCCTGCGCAACGGCGAATGCGACATGGCGCTGGCCGGCGGCGTGAACCTGGAGATGCCGCACGGTATCGGGTACCTGGGCGTCGACGGCTTCACCTCGCCGGACGGGCACGTGCGCGCGTTCGACGCCGGCGCCAACGGCACGGTGTGGAGCAGCGGGGTCGGCGTCGTCCTGGTCAAGCGGCTCTCGCAGGCCCTGGAGGACGGCGACCACATCCGGGCGGTCGTGCTCGGCAACGCGATCAACAACGACGGCGCGACGAAGGTCGGCTTCTCCGCGCCGAGCGTCGCGGGCCAGACCGAGGCGATCGCACAAGCGGTCGGCATGGCCGGGGTCGACCCGCGGACCATCGGGTACGTCGAGGCGCACGGCACGGGAACCGCGCTGGGCGACCCGATCGAGATCACCGCGCTGTCCACTGTGTACGGCCACGGCGCCGCGGACAGCGGCTGGTGCGCCATCGGGTCGGTGAAGTCGAACATCGGCCACCTGTCCCAGGCGGCCGGCGTCGTCTCCCTGATCAAGACCGTCCTCGCCATGGAGCACGGGCTGATCCCGCCGACCATCAACTACGCGGAGCCCAACCCGGGCATCGACTTCCCGCGCAGCCCGTTCTACCCGGCGCGGACGGTGACCAAGTGGGAGGCGGCCGACACCCCGCGGCGGGCCGGCGTGAGCTCGTTCGGCGTCGGCGGCACCAACGCGCACCTGGTGCTCGAGGAGGCCCCGGCGCCGAGGCGGCCGCGACGGCCGCACCCCGCGCACCTCCTGCGGGTGTCGGCGAAGACGCCGGAAACCCTGGCCGCCGCGGTGGAACGCCTGGCCGACCGGCTCGCCGGGGACGTCGCCCTCGACCTCGCCGACGTCGCGCACACCCTCGCCGCCGGGCGCACCGAGTACCCGCACCGCGCGGTCGTCGTCGCCCGCGACCCCGAAGACGCGGTCGATGGCCTGCGTGACCCGCGGCGCCTGCTGACCGCGCAAGCGGCCGAGCTCAAGGTGGCGTTCCTGTTCTCCGGCCAGGGTGCGCAGTACGCCGGGATGGCCGCCCAGCTGTACCGCAGCGAGCCCGTCTTCGCCGCGGCCGTCGACGAGTGCTGCGAGCTGGCCGGCGTGGCGGGCCTGAAGGAGCTGATCTTCGACCGCGGCGGGGACGCGAAGCTGCGGGAGACCCGCTACACCCAGCCCGCGCTGTTCGTCGTCGAGTACGCGCTCGCGATGCTGTGGCGCAGCTGGGGCGTGCGGCCCGGCGCGATGATCGGCCACTCCGTCGGCGAGTACGTCGCCGCGACCGTCGCCGGGGTGTTCACCCTGGCCGACGCGCTGCGGCTGGTCGTCCGGCGGGGCGAGCTGATGCAGGCCATGCCGGCCGGCGCGATGCTCGCCGTCCAGCTCGACGAAGAGGCCGTGACGCGGCGGCTGCCCGGAGGCCTGGCGATCGCCGGGGTCAACGGTCCGGGTACCTGCGTCGTCGCCGGGCCGTCCGACGCCGTCGCGGACTTCGCCGCGCTGCTCAGATCGAGTGACGTGCAGTGCCGCGAGCTGGTGACCTCGCACGCCTTCCACTCGCCGATGATGGACCCGATCCTGGCGGAGTTCACCGAGGCGGTCGCCGCGGTGGGGCGGTCGGCGCCGTCGCTGCCGTTCCTGTCGAACCTGACCGGCGGCTGGATCACCGACGCCCAGGCCACCGACCCCGCTTACTGGGCCGCGCACCTGCGCCAGGCCGTCCGGTTCGGCGACTGCGTGCGGACGCTGTTCGCCGGCGGCGACCGCTGGGCGCTCGTCGAGTGCGGTCCCGGGCACCAGCTGGCCGGCCTCGCCCGCGGCCAGGTGCCGAAGGGCCTGCCCGCGCCGCGGCCGAGCCTCCCGGGCCGCACCGACCGCGAAGGCGACGTCGAAACGCTCTATGCCGCGGCCGGTCTGCTGTGGACACACGGGGTGGCCGTCGAGCCGGCGAGTTCCGGGTACCGCGTGCCGCTGCCGGGCTATCCGTACGCGCGCAAGCGGTACTGGGTCGATCCCGACCCGGCCGGGACGGTCGCCGAGCCGGCGCGGCCGAGCGGGCCGCTGCCCCTCGACGAGTGGTTCGCCGTGCCCTCCTGGCGCCAGGCCGGGCCGGAGCTGCGGCGGGAGCCGTTCGCCTCGTGTCTCGCGTTCGTCGACGACGACGTCCTGCCCGCCCTGCTGCGCGACGCCGAGGTCACGGTCACCGAGGTCCGCCCGGGCGCGGAGTTCGCCGCCGTCGAAGGTGGCTTCACCGTGCGGCCCGGCGTCCGCGAGGACTACGACGCCCTCGTCGCCGCCCTGGGTGCCCGCCCGGAACGGGTGGTCCACGCGTGGGCGCTCGGCGGGACGGAAACCGGGATGGCCGCTCAGGACCGCGGGTTCTTCAGCGTCCTCAACCTGGCCCAGGCCTGGGGCGAGCCGGTGCGGCTCGACGTGCTGAGCACCGGCACCGCCGACGTCACCGGCACCGACCTGACCCGGCCCGAGCACGCCACCCTCGCGGGCATCGCGCGGGTGCTTCCCCTGGAGGTCCCCGGCACGGCAGTGCGGTGGATCGACGTCGAGACCGTCACCGAGGAAGTCGTCGCCGAGCTGTTCCGCCCGGCGGAAGCCGAGGTCGCCTTGCGGCGGGGCCGTCGCTGGGTCCGGGAGCACACGCAGCTCACCGTGCCCGAAGTGGCGCCGGTGCTGCGCGAAGGCGGCCGGTACCTCGTCACCGGCGGGACCGGCGGCATCGGCATCACGCTGGCCGAGGACTTCGCCCTGCGGATCCGCGCGAAGCTGATCCTGCTGACCCGCGCCGGCCTGCCGCCCCGCGAGGAATGGGCCGCGTACGCCGGTGACGACCGAGCGGGCCGGGCGATCCGCGCGATCCGGCGGATGGAAGCGGCCGGCGCGGTGGTGCACGTGCTCGCCGCCGACGTCACCGACCCGGCCCGGCTGCGGGAGGTCCGTGCGCTGGCCGAACGCGAGTTCGGTGGCCTCGACGGGATCGTGCACGCGGCCGGGCTGCCCGGCGGCGGCGTCGCCGAGGTCAAGGAGCGGGCGGCCGCGGAGGCCGTGCTCGCGCCGAAGATCGACGGCACCCTGGCGCTCGCCGAGGCGTTCGCGGACCTGCCGATGGACTTCGTCGCGCTGTGCTCGTCGGTCACCGCGGTCTCCGGCGGCTTCGGGCAGGTCGACTACTGCGCGGCCAACACCTTCCTGGACGCCTACGCCCGCGGCGACCACGGCTGGCGGGCCCGCGTCGTCTCGCACAACTGGGGCGGCTGGGACGAGGTCGGCATGGCCGCCGAGGTCGCCGCGCCGACGACCCTCCGCATCACCCGCACGAGGGCGGACGGCCCGGTCGAGCACCCGGTCCTCACCACCCGCACCGGAGAGAGCTGCCACGGCCTCGTCTCGGCGGCCGGGCACTGGCTGCTCGACGAGCACCGGATCGCCGGCGTCCCGGTCGTCCCCGGCACCGGGCACCTGGAGACCGTGCGGGCCGCGGTCGAGGCGGCCCTGCCGCGCCCCGGCGACGGCCACGTCGTCGAACTGCAGGACGTCGCCTTCCTTGAGCCGTTCTCGGTGCCGGAAGGCGTCGTCGCCGAGTACCGGGTCGGCTTCGACGGCGACGGCTTCACGGTGACCAGCCGCGCGGCCGGGGTGACCAAGGTGCACGTCCGCGGTTCCGCGGGCTGGGTCCCGGCGCCCGGAACGGCCACTGTGGACCTCGACGCGGTGCGCGGCCGGACCACCGTGCTCGACGACGGCAACGCCTTCGGCACCGGCCGGACCAGCATGGTCACCTTCGGCCCGCGCTGGGCCGCGCTGCGCACGCACCACGTCGGCGAGCACGAGGAACTGGCGTCGATCGCCGCCCCGGTCTTCGACCCGGGTTGGGGGCTGCACCCGGCGCTGCTCGACGTCGCGACCGCGTTCGGCCGCGGCCGGGGGAGCGGCACCTACCTGCCGATGAGCTACGGGCGGGTGGTCGTGCACGCCCCGCTGCCGGCGAGCTTCCACAGCCACCTGCGTTACCGGGACACCGGCGGGGACCAGGTGATCGCCGCCGACCTGACGTTGTGCGACGACACCGGCCGCGTGCTGGTCGAGATCGAGGACTTCGTGCTGCGGCAGGTCGACGAAGGCGCGGTGAGCGGCGGCCTCGTGGCCGTCACCCCGAAGTCCACTGTGGACTCCACGGGCATCCGGCCGGTCGACGGCGCCGAGGCGTTCCTGCGGGCACTGACGCCCGGCCTCGGCGGGCAGGTGGTGATCAGCACCCGCCCGGTGGCCGACCTGTTCGCCCGCCGGGTGACCGCCGAACGCCTGGAAGCGACCGAAGAGGTCACCGAGCCGGTCGAGGTCGCGGCGCAGGACGACTACCTCGCTCCGCGCACCGACCTCGAGGCGGAGATCGCCCGGCAGTGGGCCGAGGTGCTCGGCGTCGAGCGCGTCGGCGTCCACGACGACTTCTTCGCCCTCGGCGGCAACTCGCTGGTCGCCATCCAGCTGATCGCCCAGGTCCGCAAGACCACCGGCGCCCGGCTGGCCATGAAGACGCTGTTCGAATCCTCCACGGTGGCCGCGCTGGCCGAGCGGATCGAGGAACTGCGGGGCGCCCCCGCGCCCGCCGCCGAACCGGCTCCCGCCGCGACCACCATCCCCAAGCTCGAGCGCTGAAGCAGGAGACATGACCGACACGAAGGAATGGACGTTCCCGGCCTCGTTCGGGCAGGAGCGGATCTGGCTGTCCAACCAGCTCGACCCGGCGTCCCCGGTGTACAACCTCCCCTGCCAGGTGCGGCAGGACCTGCCGCTCACGGAAGTACAGTGGCGGGCCGCGCTCGGCGTGGTCGTCGGACGCCACGAAGCCCTGCGGACGGCGTTCCGGATGGACGGCGGCGACCTCGTCCAGGTGGTGCGCGAAGACGTCCCGATCGAGCCCGAGGTGCACGACCTGCGGGACCTGCCCGACCTGCGCGACCGGGAGGCCAAGGCGGCCGCACTGGCCGAGGCGATCGCCCGCCGCCCGATTCCCCTGGACGCGGCGCCGCCGTGGCGGGCACAGCTGTGCCGGCTCGGTGACGCGGACTGGCTGCTCACCTTCGTCGTGCACCACACGGTGTTCGACGCCGGCTCGGTCCTGGTGCTGGCGAACGAGCTGAACGAAGCCTGCAACGCGGCCGTCGAAGGGCGGCTGCCGAAGCTGCCCGAACTCGCCATCCAGTACCCGGACTACTCGGCCTGGCAGCGTGGTGAGCTGCCCGCGGTCCGCGCACAGCTGGACTACTGGCGCGAGCGGCTGGCCGGGCTCCCGCCCGTGCACAGCCTGCCCACCGACCGGCCGCGGCCCGCGGACTTCGGGTTCGACGGCGACCAGGTGGACTTCGCGCTGCCGGACGGCCTGCTCGACCGCGCCGGCGAAGTGGGCCGCGAGCTGTCGGCGTCGCCGTTCATGGTGCTCCTCGCCGGGTACACCGCGCTGTTGTCGCGGCTGTCCGGCACGGCCGACATCGTGGTGGGCGTGCCGGTCGCCGGCCGGGACCTGCCCGAGCTGGCGCCGCTGATCGGCATGTTCGTCAACCAGCTCGCCATCCGCGTCGACTGCGACGGCGCCCTGCCGTTCGCCGAGCTGGTGGGCCGGGTCCGGACCGCGGTGCTGGACGCGATCGAGCACGGCCGGGTGCCGTTCCAGCTCGTCGCCGACGAGGTCCGCCCGGAACGCGACCCGGCCGTGCAGGCGGTTTACCAGGTCGGCTTCAACTTCATCCCCGACTCGGGCATCGAGGCGGTCCGCTACGCCACGGCCAAGGACGACGTCGCGATCGACCTCACCGCGACCGGCGGCCGGCTGCTCTACCGCACCGACCTGTTCGACCGGGTCACCGCGGAGTCGATGGCGGAGCGGTACCTCCGGGTGCTGACGGCCGCGGTCGCGGACCCGGGCCTCGCGGTCGCGGACCTGCCGCTGCTGTCGGACGCCGAGCGCCGCCAGGTTCTCGAAGAGTGGAGTGGTTCGTCCACAGAGGACGCTCCGCTCGTCGTCGCCTGCTTCGAAGACCGGGTGCGGGCGACGCCGGACGCCGTTGCGGTCGACCTCGGCGGGGTCCGGCTGACCTACGCCGAGTTGAACACGCGGGCCAACCGCGTCGCGCACCGCCTCGGTGCCGGCGGGGTGGTCGGGGTCTGCGCCCCGAACTCGGCGGACCTCGTCGTCGGCATCCTCGGGGCGCTCAAGAGCGGCGCGGCCTACGTCCCGCTGGACCCCGCCAACCCGGCCCAGCGGCAGGCGCTGGTCCTCGCCGATTCCGGCGCCCGGGTCGTGCTCACCACCGGGGACGTGGGCCTCGGCGCGGACACCCTCGCGCTCGACGACCCGGCCGTCTGGGCGGAGTCGTCCGAAGAGAATCCCGCGCCACCGGGCCCGGACGACATCGCCTACGTCATCTACACGTCCGGCTCGACCGGGCGGCCGAAGGGCGTCCAGGTCGGGCACCGGGCGCTGGCCACCTACCTCGGCTGGGCACGCGGGGCGTACCCGAGCCTGGCGGGCCGCGCGCTGCTGCACACGTCGGCGTCGTTCGACCTCACCGTGACGACACTGCTCGGCCCGCTCACCGCCGGTGGGTCCATCGTGGACTCCGGTAAGCCCGGCTTCGTCAAGGCGACGCCGACCCACCTCGCCGTGCTGCCGGCGGAGTCCTACCCGACGGGTGACCTGGTCGTCGGCGGCGAAGCGCTGCTGGGCGAAGCCGTGCGGCCGTTCGCCGGGATCGCCGTCACCAACGAATACGGGCCCACCGAGGCGACGGTCGGGTGCGTGGCCCACCGGCTCGACGGGCCGGTCACCGGGCCGGTGCCGATCGGCCGCCCGATCCCCGGCACCCGCGCCTACGTCCTCGACGACCGGCTGCGGCCGGTGCCGCCGGGGGTCGCCGGCCAGCTGTTCCTCGCCGGCGCGCAGCTCGCCCACGGCTACCTCGGCCGGCCCGAGCTGACCGCGCAGCGGTTCCCCGACGGCCCGTTCGGGCGGATGTACGCCACCGGCGACCTCGTGCGCTGGCGCCGCGACGGCACCCTCGACTACCTCGGCCGGACCGATGACCAGATCAAGCTGCGCGGGTTCCGGATCGAGCCGGGGGAGGTCGAAGCCGCCCTGCGGGAGCTGCCGGAGATCCGGGACGCGGCGGTCGCGGTCCGCGAAGGGACGCTCGTCGGGTACGTCGTCGGCAGCGCCGACGGCGCGGCCGACGCCCTGCGGGCCACCCTGCCGGAGTACCTGGTGCCCACGGTGTTCGTCACCCTCGAAGCGCTGCCGGTCGCGGCGAGCGGGAAGCTCGACCGGGCCGCCCTGCCCGATCCGCGGCTCGGCGGCGACACCGAGTACGTGGCGCCGGGCACCGCGGCCGAAGAGCTGGTCGCCGAGGTCCTCGGCGAGCTGCTCGGCGTGGAGAAGCTCGGCGTGCACGACGACTTCTTCGCCCACGGCGGCAACTCGCTCCTGGCGATCCGGGCGATGGTCCGGATCCGCAAGCAGGTCGGCGTCGACCTGCCGGTCCGCGGGCTGTTCTCGTTCACCACGGTGGCCGAGCTCGCCGCCGAGGTCGAGCGCCGCCTGGAAGCGGACCTCGACCGGCTCAGCGACGAAGAGGTCCAGGCCCAGCTGACCGAAGGCGGGCCGGCGTGACGACGATCGACGAGACCGGCCGGGCGGCCGCGCGCCGCGCGTTGCTGGAACAGCGGCTGCGGCGCCGTGCCGAGCCGGCCGCGACCATCACCCGGCGGCCGGACGGCGACCCCGTCCCGCTGTCCTACCAGCAGGAACGCGTCTGGTTCATGGAGCAGTTCGCTCCGGGAACCACGTCCTACAACATCCCGGTGCCGATCCGGCTCACCGGCTGCCTCGACACCGCCGTGCTGCAGGCGGCACTCGACGCCCTCCCGGCGCGGCACGAGGCCCTGCGGATGCGGTTCCCGGCCGGGGACGACGGGCAGCCGTCCGTCCGCGTCGAACCGGTCGTCTCCGTGCCGTTGTCCTTTGTGGACGCGGGCAGCGAAGAAGCGGCCCGGGCGGCGGTCGACGCCGCCGCGGCCGAGCCGTTCGACCTGGCCGGCGGGCCGCTGCTGCGCGCCACCCTGGCCCGGATCTCCGACGACGAGCACCTCCTCACGGTGTGCACGCACCACATCGTCGGCGACGGCTGGTCGGTCGACCTGCTCCTGCGCGACCTCGCGGCCCACTACCACGGCACGGCGGCCGCCCTGCCCGCGTTGCCCATCGGGTACGGCGACTTCGCGCACTGGCAGCGCCGGACGCTGACCGGCACCGAACTGGACCGGCAGCTCGGCCACTGGCGGGCCGCGCTCGACGGCGTCGAACCCCTGGAGCTGCCGGCGGACCACCCGCGGCCGGCGACCCAGACGTTCGACGGCGCGATCCACGAGTTCTTCGTCGAGCAGGACCTCGCCCAGGCCCTCGGTGCGCTGAGCCGCGAACACGGCGCCACGCTGTTCATGACGCTGCTGGCCGCGTACCAGGTCCTGCTGGCCCGGTACTCGGGGCAGGACGACTTCGCCGTCGGGTCGTCGTCGGCCGGGCGCGGGCTGCCCGAGCTCGAAGGCGTGGTCGGCATGTTCATCAACATGCTCCCGCTGCGGGCGCAGCTGGCCGGCGACCCGACCTTCGCCGAGGTGCTGGCCCGGACCCGGCGGCACGTGCTCGACGCGTTCGAGCACGCCGATGTCCCGTTCGAGCGGCTGGTCAACGCCCTCGGCGTGCCCCGGGACGTCAGCCGTTCGCCGGTCTTCCAGGCCATGTTCGTGCTGCAGAACTACGAGATGGGCCGGATGGGTGCGGCGGGGGAGTCCGCGGTGGACTTCCGCTGGCTGCCGATGGACCTGCCCGCCACCCGGTTCGATTTCGAGTTCCACGCCATCGAGGTCTCGTCCGGGCTCATCGGCAAGTTCGTGCACAACACCGCCCTCTTCGGCACCGGCACCGTGGCCGGCATGGCCGAGCGCCTGGTGACGCTGCTGCGTTCGATCGTCGCCGGCCCCGCGCGGCCGGTGTCCGCACTGGACCTCCTGGGTGACCAGCGGGACTTGGTCCTGAACCGCTGGAACGACACCGCGGGCGAGATCCCGCCGGGCACGCTGCACTCGCTCGTCGAGGCCCAGGTCGCCCGCACACCGGACGCGCCGGCGCTGACGTTCCGCGGGGAGTCGCTGTCCTACCGGGAGCTGGACGAACGGGCCAACGGGCTCGCGCACCGGCTGCGCGAACTCGGCGTCGGCCCGGGGACGCTGGTCGGCGTCTTCGCGCAGCGCTCGTTCGAGCTGGTCGTCGCGCTGCTCGGCGTGCTCAAGGCCGGCGGCGCGTACGTGCCGCTCGACCCGGAGTACCCGGCCGACCGGCTCGCGTTCATGCTCGAAGACGCGGCCGCCCCGGTCGTGCTCACGCAGGCGGCCCTGCGCGAGACACTGCCGCCTGGAGACGCCACCGTGGTCGTCCTCGACGACCTGACCGGACCGGCGACACCCGTGGAACCCTCGGCGGGCGCGGACGATCCCGCGTACGTCATCTACACCTCCGGGTCCACCGGGCGGCCGAAGGGCGTGCCGAACGGCCACCGCGGGATCGTCAACCGCCTGGACTGGATGCAGCGCGAATACCGCCTCGACGGGTCGGACGCGGTGCTGCAGAAGACACCGGCGAGCTTCGACGTCTCGGTGTGGGAGTTCTTCTGGCCGCTGATCACCGGGGCCCGGCTCGTGGTGGCCGAACCCGGTGGGCACAAGGACGCCGCCTACCTCCGGGAACTGCTCGTCGGCGAGGGAATCACGACCGCGCACTTCGTGCCGTCGATGCTGAGTCTGTTCTTGGCGGAGCCGGGCGTCGAGTCGGTGACGGCGCTGCGCCGGGTCGTCTGCAGCGGTGAGGAACTGCCCCTCGACACCGCGCGCGAGTTCGTCCGGCGGCTGCCGCACTGCGAGCTGCACAACCTCTACGGGCCGACCGAAGCCGCGATCGACGTCACCGCCTGGCACTGCACGCCCGAAGCCCTCGCCGAGGTCGCGTCCGTGCCGATCGGGGCGCCGATCCGCAACCTGCGGATCTACGTCCTCGACCGGCACGGCCACCCCTGCCCGGTCGGCGTGCCGGGCGAGCTGCACATCGCCGGCGTCGGGCTGGCGCTGGGCTACCACAACCGGCCGGAGCTGACGGCCGAGCGGTTCGTCCGCGACCCCTTCCACGGCGGCCGGATGTACCGCACCGGCGACCTCGCGCACTGGCGCGCCGACGGCACGATCGCGTTCCTCGGCCGCCTGGACCATCAGGTCAAGCTGCGCGGCCTGCGCATCGAGCTCGGTGAGATCGAAGCCCGCCTGCGCGAGCAATCCGGGGTGGCCGACGCGGTCGTGCTCGTCCGCGAGGACACGCCGGGGGACAAGCGCCTGGTCGGGTACGTCGTCGGCGACGCGGACGCGGGCACGCTGCGAACCGCGTTGAAGGAGACCCTGCCGGACTACATGGTGCCGCCGTCGTTCGTCACCCTCGACGCGCTGCCGCTGACACCGAACGGCAAGCTCGACCGCAAGGCCCTGCCCGCCCCGGTCGCCGCCCGCGACGCGACGACGGCCCTGGTCGAACCGTCGACACCCCTGGAAGTACTGCTCGCCGAGATCTGGCGCGACGTGCTCAAGGTCGAGGAACTCGGCGCCGACGACGACTTCTTCGACCTCGGCGGGCACTCGATGCTCGCCACCCAGGTCGTCGCGCGGATCGCGAAGGCCGGCCACCAGGCGGGTGTGATGGACCTGTTCCAGCACCGCACGATCCGCGAGCTGGCGGTGTTCCTGGCCGGCGACCGCGACGACTCCGGGCACCTGCTCTACGAGCTGACCAAGCCGGTCGCGAAGCCGACGCTCACCTACGTCTGCTTCCCCTACGGCGGCGGCAGCGCGATCGTCTACCAGCCCCTCGCGGACGCGCTGCCGGGCGGGTACTCGCTGTTCTCGGTGGCGATTCCCGGCCACGACGTCGGGCTCACCGAAGAGGCCGTGCCGTTCGACGAACTCGTCGAGCGGCTGGCCGGCGAGATCCTCGACCGGATCGACGGTCCGCTGGGCATCTACGGCCACTGCGGCGTCGGCAACGCGCTCGCCGTCGGCGTCGCCCGGCGCCTGGAGGAACGCGGCCGGGAACTGGAGGTCGTCCACATCGGGGCGATCTTCCCGTTCGCGCGGATCAAGGGCGCGGTCGGGACGCTGCGGACGAGGCTGGAAAAGCTGCGCAGCAACCGGTACTACGCGAACTGGCTCAAGGGCATGGGTGTCGACACCGACGACCTCGACCCGGCCCAGGCCGACCGGATCATCAGCAACATGCGGGCCGACAGCCGCGCCGCCGAGGAGTACTTCAGCGGCCTGCTCGACGCCCGCGTGGCCAAGCTGCGCGCGCCGATCGTCTCGGTCGTCGGCTCGGAGGACCCGGTCACCGACTACTACGCCGAGCGCTACCGCGAGTGGGAGTTCCTCACCGACCGCACCGCGCTGGTCGTCCTGGACCAGGCGGGGCATTTCTTCCTGCGCTACCGCGCGGAGGAGCTCGCGGAAATCCTCACCCGGGTGTACCCCGCCCTCGACGACCCCGGTGACCTGCACGTCTCGGCCCGGGGCGCGGACGCCGGCTGGGCGGTGCACGACACCCACGCGTCCACCGTGGACGACAAGCCCGCGGTGCGGCCGAGCATGGCCCGGTTCGTCACGGTCACCGTCGGCCAGCTGGTCTCCTCGACCGGCTCCGCGCTGACGTCGTTCGCGGTGCCGATCTGGCTCTACACCAGGACCGGCTCGGTCACCGACCTCGGCCTGCTCTGGGCCCTCGCCCTGCTGTGCGGGGTGCTGGTCCTGCCGGTGGCGGGCGCGCTCGTCGACCGCGGCGACCGGCGGCGGATCATGATCGCGGCCAGCGTCCTCGCCGGGACCATCCAGCTCGCGCTGGCGCTGCTGCTGACCGCGGGGAACCTCCAGCTGTGGTTCCTCTACGTGCTGATCCCGCTCGGCTCGGTCGCGGGGTCGATCCAGCGGATCGCCTACCAGTCGTCGGTGGCCCAGCTGGTGCCGAAGCAGTACCTCGGCCACGCGATGGGCCTCGCGCAGCTGTCCAACGGCTTCGCGCAGCTGCTGATGCCGGTGATCGCGGCCGGGCTCCTGGCCGCGATCGAGCTGTCCGGGATCCTGATCCTCGACATGGCGAGCTACGTCTTCGCCATCGTCAGCCTGCTGTTCGTCCGGTTCCCCGACCTGCTCGGCTGGCGCCCGCGCGAGCCGCTGCTGACGGCGATCGCGGGCGGGCTCAAGTACTCGTGGAACCACCGCGGCTTCCGCACCATGCTGCTGTACTTCGCCCTGGCCAACGTCTTCCTGGCACCCGCGCTGGTGCTCGTCTCGCCACTCGTGCTGTCCTTCGGCACGGTCACCGACGTCGCCCAGGTCGCCCTGGCCGAGGCGATCGGCGCGGTCGCCGGCGGCATCGGCATGGCGCTGTGGGGCGGCCCGCGCAAGCGGCGCATGGTCGGCGTCCTGTGCGGCAACGTCGGCATCGCCCTCGGCAGCCTGGTGATGGGCCTGCGGCCGTCGCTGGTCGTCGTCGCGGCCGGGGTGTTCCTGCTGGCCGCCGCGATGGCCGTGTCCCAGGGCATCTACGCGACGCTGGTGCAGGTCAAGGTGCCGCAGCGCTACCACGGCCGGGTGTTCGCGATCAACCAGACGATCACCTGGTCCACCCTGCCCATCGGGTTCGCGGTGCTGGCGCCGCTGGCGGTCGGCTGGTTCTCGCCGCTGCTCGCCCCCGGCGGGCCGCTGTCCGGGTCGGTCGGCGCGGTGCTCGGCACCGGCGAAGGCCGCGGCGTCGGGCTCGCCTACGTCGTCTACGCGCTGGTCCTGCTGCTGATCAACGCCGGCGGCTTCAGCGTCCGGCTGCTGCGCCGGTTCGACACCGAAGTCCCCGATTCGCTGCCCGACGACCTCGTCGGCGCGCAGGAACGGGAGCGCAAGCTCGCCGTCGCCGGGAGGGAGACCGCATGAGCGTCGTCGTGCTGATCAGGGAGGCCCGCGGGCACTGGGTCGGCGAGGTCGCCGCCGCGGTGCACGCGGCGGGACATCGCGCGGTGCTGCTCGCCCCGCCGGTGGACGCGGCCGAGCGCACGTCACTCGCCGCGCTGGTGGACGAGATTGTCGCGGTCGGCGACGTCTACGACGCCGAAGCCGTCGCCGCCGCGATCCGCTCGGCCTACGGGACGCCCGCCGCGGTGCTGACCGGGTCGGACGGGGCCATCGCGAGCACCGCACGGGTCGCCGAGCTGCTCGGCGTCGCCCGCTGCCCGGCGTCGGTGTTCGAGTTGTGCGCGAACAAGTTCGCGGTCCGGGAGGTGCTGGGCGGGACCGGGTTCGCGGTGATCTCCTCGGCGGCGGAAGCCGCGGAGGTGGCGGCGCGCGTCGGACTGCCGGCCATCGTCAAGCCGGTCAACGGCGCCGGGAGCAACCTCGTGCGCACGGTGTCCACTGTGGACGAGCTGGCGGCCGCGTACGAGCTGCTGGCCGCGCGGCTGCCCGAGTCCGCGGACCCGCGCTACCACCGCCCGCTGGGGACGCTGGACCCGGCGGCGACCTTCCTGGTCGAGGGCTTCCTGGACGGCCCGGAGTACGCGGTGGACGTGCTGATCCGCGACGGCGTCGTCGAGCCGATCGAGATCCTCGACAAACCGCTGATCGACGAGCGCAAGTTCGAGCTGGCCCTGTCCTGCCCGCCCGCCGGGCTCTCGGAGGAACGGGCGGCGCTGGTCGCGGCGACGGTGTCCGAGGCGGTGCTCGCGCTGGGGCTGGACAACACGGTCGCGCACGTCGAGGTGATCGACGACGTGCGGCGCGGCCCGACGATCGTCGAGGTCAACGCGGGCCGCCCGGCCGGCTCGATCATGCCGCTGCTGGGCAAGCTGCGCACCGGCATCGACGTGTTCGCCGAGCTGACGGCCCTCGCCCTGGGTTCGCCGCCGCCCGCGCGGGAACCGGCGAAACTGCCGATTCCCCTGGCCATGCTGATCCTCTACGCGTCCGGGTCCGGCACCCTGAAGAGCATCGGCGGTCTCGACGAGGTCGCCGCGCTGCCGGAGGTCGTCGACGTCGTCACGACCGTTTCGCCCGGCCAGGTGCTCACCGACGAGCAGGAGACGTACGCGGTGAACCTCGTCGTCGCCGGGTTCGCCGACCACGACGACCTGGCCGCGCTGCACGCCGAAGCGAACAAGCTGATCCGCCTGGAGGTCGCGTGAAGACCGCGTTCATCGTGCGCGAGACGCGCGGCCACTGGATCCGCGACTTCGCCGCCGCGGTCCGGGCGGCCGGGCTGCGGGCCGAGCTGGTGACCGAGCCCCTCGACGACGCCGAGCGGGCCGAACTGGGGGCGCTGGTCGACGGGTTCGTCGTCGTCGAGGACGTCCGGGACGTGTCCGCGGTCGCCGAGGCGATCCGGGCCCGTGACCCCGGCCCGGCAGGCGTGGTCACCGCGGCCGAAGGCATCATCGCGAGCACCGCCCGGGTCGCCGAGCTGCTCGGCGTCGCCCGCTGTCCGGCGTCGGTGTTCACGCTGGCGCACAACAAGTACGCCGTCCGGCGGCTGCTCGCCGAGGCGGGACTGCCGGGGCCGCGTGCCGCGTTGTTCGCCGACCCGGCCGAAGCGGCGTCGGTGGCCGAACGCGTCGGCCTCCCGGCGATCGTCAAGCCGGTCAACGGCGCGGCCAGCACCCTGGTCCGCACGGTGTCCACTGTGGACGAGCTGGTGGCGGCCCACGAGCTGCTGGCCACCCGGTTGCCGGAGAACCCGGACGCCCGCTACCACCGGCCGCTGCCCGGCGGCCTCGACCCGCGGCGGGTGTTCCTCGTCGAGGGCCTGCTCGACGGGCCGGAGTACGCGGTGGACGTGCTGATCCGCGACGGCGTGGTGGAACCGGTCGAGATCGTCGGCAAGCCGCTGGTCGACGAGCGCAAGTTCGAGCTGGTCATGGTCAGCCCGCCCTTCGGGCTGGCGCCCGAGCGGGCCGAGCTGGTCACGCAGGCGGTGGCCGACGCGGTCCGGGCGCTGGGGCTGGACAACACGAGCGCCCACGTCGAGGTGATCGACGACGCCGTGCTCGGCCCGGCGATCGTCGAGATCAACGCGGGCCGTCCGGTCGGCGGGGCCACGGCCCTGCTGCTCAAGCTGCGCACCGGCGTCGACGTCTTCGCCGAGACGGTGGCGCTGGGTCTCGGCCACCCGCCGCCGGCGCGGGAGCCGGCCGCGCTGCCGGTCCCGGTGGGGGAGCTGATCCTCTACGCGTCGGGCCACGGCCGGCTGGTCCGCATCGACGGCCTCGACGAGCTGGCAGACCTGCCCGAGGTGTTCTCGGTGATCACCACCGTGTCGCCCGGCCAGCTGCTGAGCGACGACCACGAAACCTACGCCGTGAACGCGTTCGTCGCCGGCTTCGCCGACGCCGACGACCTGGCCGCACTGTACGCCGAGGCCACCAAACTCGTCCGATTCGAACTGGAGGAAGCATGACCGCCGATCTCGCGGCGCCCCTGGAGTTACTGGGCAACGAGCACACCCAGATCGCCGTCTTCCCGGCCGCGGACTTCGCCGCCGTGGAGGCGCACCTGCCGCGGCTGCAGGACCACCTGCGCGACCACGGCGCCATCCTGCTGCGTGGCCTGCCCGTCGACCTGGACCTGTTCAACACGGTCACCGAGACGATCGGCGGCGCGCTGCTCACCTACACCGAGCGGTCGACGCCGCGCTCGAACGTGGCCGGCAACATCTACACCTCGACCGAGTACCCGCCCGCCGAGCCGATCCCGATGCACAACGAGAACTCCTACTCGGCGAGCTGGCCGGCGCGGCTGTTCTTCCTGTGCGACACCGCCGCGGAAACCGGTGGGGCGACGCCGATCGCGGACAGCCGGGCGATGTTCCGGCTGCTGCCGGAAGACCTGCGCGAGCGGTTCGCGGGCGGCGTCACCTACACGCGGGCGTTCCGCGAAGGGCTCGGGCTGACCTGGCAGGAGGCGTTCCAGACCGAGGACCGCGCGGTCGTCGAGGAGTACTGCGCCAGCCACGGGCAGACCTTCGAGTGGACCGAGGAGGGGCTGCGCACCCGGCACATCCGGCCGTCCTTCGTGACGGAGCCGCACACCGGGGAAACCGTGTGGTTCAACCAGGCCAACCTCTTCCACGTCCGGAGCCTCGGCGACGAGGTCAGCGAGGCGCTGCTGGAGCTGTACCCCGAGGAAGACCTGCCGCGCAACGCCTTCTTCGCCGACGGCAGCCCGATCCCGGTCGCGGACCTCGAGCGGATCCGCGCGGTCTACGCCGAGGTGAGCTACGCGTTCCCGTGGCAGGCCGGCGACATCATGGTGATCAACAACATGCTGATGGCCCACGGCCGCGAGCCGTTCACCGGCAAGCGGCGCATCCTGGTGGCGATGACGGGATGACCGCACCGGTCGTGGTGCTGCTCGCCCCACGCCGGTGCGGTTCCACGACCTGTACGCCGAAGGCTTCGCCCCGGTGCTGACCGCGGAAGCGGCCTGCACCAGCGGGGCCCGGGCGGAGGACGACGTCTCGGCGGGGGTGGAGAGCGCCTCTTCGGCTAGCCTGCCTTCAGGGCGTCGAAGACCAGCTTCGCCGCCTGCGCGAGGAGCCGGTCGTCGTGCTCGGCGTTCTCGGCCTGGCGGCTGGACATGATCGCGAGGACGATCGGTGCCCGCCCCGGCGGCCAGACGACGGCGATGTCGTTGCGCGTGGCGTACTCGCCGGTGCCGGTCTTGTCGGCGACGGCCCAGCCGGCCGGCGTGCCCGCCCGGATCACGTTCGCGCCGGTCTTGTTGGCGCGCATCATGTCCGTGTACATGGTCCGCTTCTCCGGCGGCAGCGCGTCGCCGAGGGCGAAGGTGCGCAGGGTGCCGGCCATCGCGCGCGGGGTGCTCGTGTCGCGGATGTCGCCCGGCGCGAGGTCGTTGAGCGCGGGTTCGGTCCGGTCGACGTGGGTGGTCGTGTCGCCGATCGCACGCAGCGCGGCGGCGAGTCCCGGCGGCCCGCCGAGCTCCTGGAACAGCAGGTTCGCGGCGGTGTTGTCGCTGTAGCGCAACGCCGCGTCGATCGCGTCGCGCAGCGAGATGCCGGTGGCGACGTGCTTTTCGGTGACGGGCGAGTTCGCCTGCAGGTCGGCGCGGGTGTAGGTGAGGTTCTTCGCGAGCCCGTCGAGGCTGGTGCGCTGGAGGACGGCCGCGGCGGAGAACGCCTTGTGCGCCGAGGCGTAGCCGAAGCGCTCGTCGGCGCGGTGGGCTATCTCGCGGCCGGAGCCGGTGTCGATCGCGTACACGCCGAGGCGGGCGTCGAAGCTGCGTTCGAGCGGGGCGAAGTCCGGCTGCGGCACCGGGGCCGCAGCCGTCGTCGTCGCAGCCGACGTCGGGGCCGGCTGGGGCGCTTCCGCCGCGCAGCCGGTCAGCGGGACGAGGAGCAGCGCGGCGAGCGCGGCCCACCGGGCTCGGGGGTAGGGCACGGGACATCCTTCCGGTTCTTGATCGTCCTCCGCAGTCTCACGATGTTCGTTCATGCTGTCCAAGACGGAACCGAGCGGTTCGATGCGGATTTGGCATAAGATGAGGTGGTGGACCTGGTCGGCGGCTGCAGGGCGTTCGTGAGCGTGAGCGAGACGGGCAGTTTCACAGCGGGTGCGGCGCTGGCGCGCATCCCGCAGCCGGTCGCCAGCCGGCGCATCGCGGCGCTGGAGCGGCACTTCGGGGAGCGGCTGTTCGACCGCACGACCCGCAGGGCGCGGCTGACCCCGTTCGGCCGGGACGTGCTGCCTTCGGCCCGCCGGCTCGTGCAGCTGGCCGACGCGATGGAGCACGACGCCCGGCGCGCCCGGCTGCGGCCGGTGCGGGTGGCGGTGCCCGCGACCTGCGGCGTCCGCGAGCTCGCCGGGCTGGCGGCCGAGGCCCGGACGCACGCGGTCCGGCTGGAGTTCCGCGCGGCGGAGCCGGCGGAGCGGGCCTCGCTGGTCCGCACGGGCGAGGTCCGGGCCGCGCTCACGGCGGTCCCGGCCGAGGAGGGCGTGTGGGCGGTGCCGCTGGGCGTGGCGGGGACGGAGCTGGGCCGGGTGGTGTTCCTGGAGACGTTGCGGACGGGCCGGTCCGCGGCCGCCCGGCGGCGCGTGTGGATCCAGCCGGAGGACGACGTCCCGCACGTCCGCGACCGGGTGCTGCGGGTGCGCGACGCGGTGGGCTTGTCACCGGCCCAGGTGGCGGTGGCCGAGTCGCTGACGTCGGCGGTGGCGGAGGTGTTCGCCGCGGAGGACCTGCTGTTGTGTTCGGTCGCGCAGGCGGACGAGCTGGGGCTGCCGTGGCGGCCGATCGGCGAGCTCGACGTGGCCCGCGGCTACGACGTCGCGGCGGCCCTGCCCGAGGACGCGGACCGGCTGCGCACGGCGTGGGGCGAGGCGGTGGGCCGGTGCCTCGGAGCGGCGCGATGACGGCCGAAGCACTGGTCCGCGACCTGCGCGCGGAGCTGGAGGAGAGCGGCTTGCGCGGCTCGTTCCTGGTCCGCGACCTGCGAACGGGCGCGGAGCTCGGAATCGACCCGGACCGCGAGTACCCGATGGCGTCCCTGGTCAAGGTCCCGCTGGCGGCGGCGACCCTCACGCGCATCCACCGGGGCGAGCTCGATCCGGCGACCAGGCTGGAAGTCGCCCCGGGCGGCGTCACGACCCCCGGCCCGATCGGGCTCACCCGCTTCCGACACCCGGCGAGCGTCGCCATCGGTGACCTGCTGTACCTGAGCACATCCCTGAGCGACGGGACGGCCGCGGACGTCCTGTTCGGACTGACGCCGCCGGCCGAGGTGACGCGGATGCTGGGGGAGTGGGGCCTGGGCGGGATAGCGGTGCGCCACCTGATGCAGGACCTGGTCGAGACCCCGGCCGAGCGCTTCGAGGCGGGCGAGGTGGATTTGGCCCACGCCCTGGCCATCGGCGCGGCCACGGCCGGCCAGGGGCATCGCTTGCGCCAGCTCGACGTCACGCGCGCGAACGCCGCTTCGGCGCGGGCGCTGATCGAGCTGTTGCAGGCGTTGTGGACACCGTCGAGGATAGCCGCGCCGGTGGCCGCGGGCGTGCGAGAGCTGATGGCGAACAACGTGATCCGCCACCGCCTGACACCCGACTTCGCCTCCGACGCGGCCCGCTGGTCGTCGAAAACGGGAACGTTGCTGAACATGCGTCACGAAGCGGGCGTGGTCGAGCACGCGGACGGCGGAGTGTTCGCGGTGGTGGCCCTGACGGAGTCGCGCGTCCCGGCGGTCCTCCAGCCGGAGGCGGAGGTGCGCATGGCCCGGGTGGCCCGAGCACTGCGCGACCACCTGCGCGGAGGCTGAGGCCGGGGCGGCATCGGTGGGCAGCGGGCGGTGGCTGGTCGCGAATGGACCGCGTGCGTCCGGCAGGTGCCGGCGGCAGTGGGCGGCTTTGGTTCGGGCGCGGGTTCGTGGCTTGTGCGTGGTCGCGGATGGACTGCGTGTCACCTTTGTGGGCCGCCGGACGTGGGCTTCGGCTGGGCGCGGGGCGGTCGGCGGCCCCGCGCACCTCCACCTCAAGCCGGCGCGGTCACCCCGAAGTCCACTTCGGCCGTCTCCACGGTCCCCGCCGTCCGGCCTGGCGCCGTCTGGTACTTCCAGTACAGGTTCGTGTGCGCGATCACCTGTTCCGGCGGTGGTGCCCCGTAGGCCGACAGGTCCTCCGTCGTGTGCGCGTCGGCCACCAGTGTCGCGTCGTATCCCCGGGCCAGCGCCCCGTGGAGGGTCGAGCGGATGCACGCGTCCGTCTGGGCGCCCGCCACCATCAGTGCGCCGATGCCGCGGGCCGCCAGGACGTCCTCCAGGTCCGTGTCCTCGAACGAGTCCCCGTACCGCTTGTGCACCAGTGGTTCCGCCTCGCGGCGCACCAGCTCCGGCACGTACTCCCAGGCCTGGCTGCCGCGGGGCAGCTCGTCGCTGGTGTGCTGCACCCACACCACCTCGGTGCCCGCCGCGCGGGCCTTGTCCACCAGGGTCACCAGGTTGGCCAAGACGGATGAGCGTTCGTGAGCCGTCTCCATCACGCCGTTCTGCACGTCGACGACGAGCAGAGCGGTGTGCGGGCGGTCGGTCAGTGTGGTCATGGCGTCACCTTAACGACCGGCACCGACAGTTTCCGGAGCTAGCATGCCCGGTATGGATTACGGGATGCTCTTGCTCGGTGTTGTCGTGCTCGTCGCGGTCGTCGGACTGGGGTCTTCGGCCACCGACCGCAGGCTCGGCCGGGTCGACCGCCGGCTCGCGCGGGTGGAACGGAAGCTCGACGCCATCGCCGAGCACCTCGGCGTGCCCGTCGAGGAACCGGAACTCGAAGAGGTGACCGCGTTGCTGCGGCAGGGCAAGAAGATCCAGGCGATCAAGGCCTACCGCGACAGCACCGGCGCCGACCTCAAGGAAGCCCGCGACGCCGTGGAGCGGCTCGCCTATTAGGGCTCGTGGGTGTGGGCCCGTAGCCGTGTGGCTGCGGGCCTGTCCCGTGGTCAGGCTGCGAGTGGGAGTGGTTCGTGGAGGTTGTTGCGCCTGGGTTTTCGTCGTGGGTCGATGAATGCTGGTGGGAGGAATTCGGGGAGGCCGTCGGTGGCGATGCGGACTTCCCAGCCGGAGCGGTGCAGGAGCCGGTGGTGGTGGGCGCACATCAGCACCAGGTTGTGCAGGTCGGTGGGGCCGCCGTCTGCCCAGTGGCGGATGTGGTGACCTTGACAGTGCCGGGGTGGCCGATGACAGCCGGGGAAGGCGCAGCCTCGGTCGCGGAGGAAGAGGGCTCGGCGGAGTCCGGCGGAGATGAGGCGGCGGAGGCGGCCGAGGTTGAGGGGTTCGCTTTTGTCGCCGAGGACGGCGGGGATGATCATGGCGTCGCAGGCATGCACCCGGGCTTCGGCGGCGGTCATCGTCCCGGTGTCGCCGAGGGTGGCCTTGCCGAGGCCGGATTTCAGGTCGTTCAGGGAGACCGCGACCATGACGTGGGCTCGTTCCCCGGCCTGCATCGGCAGGTCTGGGGAATTCAGGGCGAGGTCGATGGCATCGGAGAAGGCATCCCCGTAGCGCTGCGGGGTGGTGCGGAAGTCGGGACCCTCGTCGCCGGTGCGGCGCTCGGCCAAAGCGTCCAGCAATGCGTTGGCGCGGGTGCCTGTCTCATCATCGAATCGGCCGCTGAGTTCCCAGATGCCGGTTCTTTTGCGACGGAGGAACAGTTCCCGGGTGGGAACCACGGGTTCGGTGTCGTCGGGGGCGGGGCCGTCGGGGGCGAGGTGGGCGAGGATGCGGGCGCCGAGGGCGGCGACCTGCTTGTGCCCGGCCTCCTCAGCAAAAGCCAGCAGGTTGGCCTCGGCGCTCACGCAGTGCTCGGGCGGGACCTGGCTCAGCACGGAGGTGATCACGTCGATCATCGGGTTGCTCAACCGCCCCGCCCGAGCCGCAGCACCAGTGGCGGGGGCGAGGGCGGGGATGGGACTGCCGTCGAGGTTGCGGCCGGGGTTCACCAGGCGGGCGCGTTTGATCAACCGTTCCGCAGCCGACTTCGGCTCATCGGCCAGATGCTCCAACAGCCGGGCGGCGGAGCGGTAGCCGAACAGCTCCATCACCCCGCGCTGCTCGATTTCCACCAGCACCGCACCAAGTTCGGCTTCAGCGGACCGCATCGACGCGACCAGTTCGCCGATGCGGTCGGCGAGAGCCACCGCCTCGGAGGAGAGAGCCGCGTCGTTGGTCATGTCTCCAAGCTACCGGCGATCGAACACAGGGTCATCACTCGATACGGTGGGAACAAAAGGTAAAGCCGCTGTCCGCACCCGAGAACACCGGAAACCACGGCAGGGCAACCGAAGCGCATGAAAACCAGCCCGGGACAACTTCGATACAAGATAACTAGTAGTACTTTGTTATGTTTGGTGGCGGTTGTTGCGGTGTAAGGGTTTCACCGTTTGGTGGCAGGTCAGGCACACGCCGGTCCAGGTCGCGAGGAGCAGTTGCAGTTCGCGGATGGTCACGTAGAGGGTCAGGCCGGCGCAGCCGCT
>NZ_JADWPD010000052.1 GCF_017308975.1 Amycolatopsis sp. MtRt-6
TCCCGCCTGGCCTCGACTACCAGACGCGTCGCCCGCTCCCGCAACTCGTCGGGGTACTTCCGTGGTGCCGCCATAACCGTGAATCCTCCGGGTGTTCGATGTCTCCATCAAACCCGGGGCGGGACAGCTGCTGGCTTTCGCCCTCACCTGGCTGGCCGTCGCGGTCGGGCTGGCGGCGAAGAACGCCGAAGGCGCGAACCTGTTCATCCTGTTCGTGCAGGTACTGCCGTTCCTCAGCAGCGCGTTCGTGCCCACGGACATGATGTCCGGGGCCGTGCGCTGGTTCGCTCGCAACGAGCCGTTCACGCCGATCATCGACACGCTCCGCGGGCTGATGCTCGGCGCCTCCGTCAGCGGGAGCGCGTGGATCGCCGTGGCCTGGTGCACCGGTTTCGCCCTGGCCGGCTACGTCTGGGCGCGGGCGTTGTTCAGGCGCGATCCCGCGGCCTGAGCGCGAGTGCCGCGATGGCCGCGGCTCGAAGCTCGTCGCGGCCGAGGCCGGCGTACTCCGACTGCGCGTCGGTGTACGCCGGCTCATCAGCCTGTTCGGCCACACCGCGGATGCGGGCCGAGGACATCGTCGGGTGGAAGCCCCGCACGTACCGGAAACGCTCGGCGAGGGCGATCATGCGCACCGCCGCGGAGCGCTCGCCGGGCGTCTCCGCACGATCGAGGTCGGTCAGGGCGAGCGCCAGCAGCAGGGCTCCGCAGACCGGGACCGACGTCCCCGGGTCTTCGAGCAGACTGGGTAGCGCGCGAGGGAGGTCGTCGGTGATCTCGGTGACGAGGTCGAGGCGCTCGTGGTGGGCGTGGGCGACCACGGTGACGGCTTGGGTCTCCCGCGCCCAGCCGTCCGCGCCGGGACCTGTGTCCTTTGTGGACCGAAGCCGTTCGGCGGCCTGCCGCCACAGGCGCAGGCCCGTGTCGGTGTCGCCACGGGCAAGGAGTATCTCCGCACGAGCGCCGACGTCCACCATGGACGCTCCGGCGACCTCACTGCCACCGGTCAGCATGGCTTGTTCGAGCCAGTGTTCCGCTTCGTCGATCGCGCCGGTCTGCAGGTTGGCCAGGACCAGTGCACCTCGGATGCGGGCGGCGCCGGGCCAGGTGTCGGTCTCGTCGAGCACCGTGAGCACGGTGCTGATCGCTCGCCGTGCATCTTCACCGCGCTCGAGTTCCAGGCACAGTTCGCCGACCCGGGCGTGGGCGACGGCGCGCAGCCACGGCGACTCCCGGTCGTCGAACACGGCGACCATGCGCTCGGCCGCGGCCAGAGCACGCTCAGGATCGTCGAGCGCCGACCACGCGTAGCTGGCGACACCCTCGGCCAGCCCGGCGACGAGCGGATCGTCGTCGCCGCACAACGCGAACAACGGGGCGAAGTCCGCCGCAGCCACGGCGCGGATCACCGTTTCGGCGGCGTGCACCAGGGTGCCGGGTGCGGCGGGTGGGAGGCGGCGGAGGGCGACCAGCGAGCGGGTGGGCCGGGGGCCCTGCAACAGGAAGCTGTTCACCGCGCTCAGCACCAGAGCCGCGCGGGTCCCGGCCACGAGACGGGGCTCGGGCCGGAAGTGCGAGAGGAGCCAGGTGGTGTCCTGGACGAGCGCGGCCATCCGGCCGAAGTTCGACTCGAAGGTCCACAGGCCGGCCAGGACCGCGGCGGTCGCCGCCACGACCGCTCCGTCTTGGTGGTCGATGCCGAGCCGCAGGGCGTGCACCAGGTTGTCCTGCTCGGCACCGACCCGGCGCATGGCCGGGACGAGGTCGGCCCCGAAGAGGGATTCGTGGTGGGCCAGGGCGAAGTCCACGGCCCAGGTCAGGAAGCCGGTCGTGGACTTCTCGGTCTCACCGGCTTCCTCGCGGCGAGCGGCGCTGAACTCGCGGACCGTCTCCAGCATCCGGAACCGCGTGCCCGCCGGCGCGTCCTGGACCTTGAGCAGCGAGTGGCCGGCGAGCTGGTCGAGCAGGTCGACCGCGTCGTCGCCGAGCAGGTGCCGGGCGGCGTCGGCGGTGAAGCCGCCGGGAAAGACCGACAGGGCGCGCATGGCGGCCTGTCCCCGCTCGTCGAGGAGGTTCCAGCTCCAGTCGATGACGGCGTGGAGCGTGCGGTGGCGGGCCGGTGCGTCGCGGGCGCCGCCGCGCAACAGGGCGAACCGGTCGTCGAGGTGACGAGCGATCTCGGGGGCCGACATGACCCGGGTGCGTGCCGCCGCCAGCTCGATCGCGAGCGGTAGGCCTTCGAGGTGCGTGCACAGCTCACCGACGGCCTCGTCGGGGAGGTCGACGTCCGGGCGGACGGCGCGGGCTCGCTGCCGGAACAGCTCGGCGGCGGTCACCGGGCTCAGCTCCGGCAGCGCATGGACCGCTTCCGAGGAAAGCGCGAGCGGAGTGCGGCTGGTGGTGAGCACCCGGAGGTCGGCGCTGAGCGCGACGAGCGCACGGACCAGGTCGGCCACACCGCGCACGACGTGTTCGCAGTTGTCGAGCACCAGCAGCGCCGGGCCGGGGGCGAGCGCGTCGAGGATGCTGGTCACGGCGTCGCGTGAGGCGGGTGGGCGGCTGCCCGGCGGCCCTCCCGTGTCGGTACCACCGACCGCCGAGGCGACTTCGGCGGCGACCTCTTCGTCACGGGTGATCCCGGCGAGTGGCACGAAGTGCGCGATCCGCTGCTCGGCCCGGCGGCTGACGGCGTGGGCGAGCCGGGTCTTGCCCAGGCCGCCCGCGCCGACGATCGAGGTGACCCGGGACGTCCGCAGCAGCCCGGCGACGGCGGCGAGGTCGGTGTCCCTGCCGAGCAGCGGGTTCGGCTCGTGGGCGACGCCGTGGCGGACCGCGGGTGCTTCGCCCTGCAGAAGCTGCTGGTGCAGCTCGCGCAACGCGGGGCCCGGGTCGCTGCCGAGCTCGTCGCGCACCTTGCGCCGGTAGTCCTCGTACCGGGCCAGTGCGGCGGCAGGCCCGGCCGTCGCCGCTTCGCTGCGCAGCAGTTCTCCTAGGAGTTCCTCGTCGCGCGGTCGTTCGGATATCAGCTCGGCGAGCTCGTCGACCGCCTCGGCGGCTCGGCCCAGCCGCGATCGGGACAGTGCGCGGGCTCGGACCAGCCACCGGCTGGTCGACGCGCGGGCCGTCCGCAGCGCGCTGAGCGGATCGGCGCTGCCCGGGTCGTCGTGCGCCGTCCAGAGCGCCAGGCCCGTCTCGGCTTGGGCGAGCGCGGCTTCGTGGTCGCCGTCGCGGGACAATCGGGCGCAGGCAGTCGCACTGAGCACGAGTGCGCCGGTGTCCACCTGGTTCTCGGCCAGGGTGAGCCGGTAGCCGGACGGCGTGGCTTCGATGACGTCGTGGCCGAGCTGGGCTCGGGTGCGGGACACGAGCACCTGCAGCGCCTTGGCGGGGTGTTCCGGTCGCTCGTCCGGCCAGAGCCCTTCGATCAGGCGGGCGGTGCTCGCGCCGGTGCGGAGGTCCTCGGCGAGCAGGGCGAGCAGGCCGCCGAGGCGGGGGCTGGTGATTTCCCGGCCGCGGTAGGCCACCCGCGGCAGCAGGACCAGCTCGATCGTCACCGCCTCAGGCTAGTGGGGGTTCGTCGGAGTGGACGCGCATCGGCGGGCACGGTCGTGTGCGCGCGTCGCGTAGGCTGATCCCGGCGCGCCGGGAAGTCTGGTCGGCATCCGGATCTCGGATCGGAAGGACCGGCTGATGCGCGGGGTGGAAACCGTACTGTTCCTCGTGGTCGTGGCGACCGTGGTGGCCACGTTCGCCCGGCGGTGGCGTGTTCCGGCGCCCTCGCTGCTGGTCGTCGTCGGCGTCGTCGTGGGGCTGCTGCCCGGCGTCCCGGCCGTGCAGGTGACGCCCGAGGTGATCAGCCTCGTCGTGCTCCCGCCCCTGCTGTTCGCCGCGGGGGAGGAGCTGCCCTGGCGCGACCTGCGCGCCGTCGCGCGGCCGGTCGCGGTCCTGTCGGTCGGGCTGGTGCTGCTGTCGGCCGCGGCGGTGATCGGGATCGCGGTCGCGGTGACGCCCTTGCCGGTAGGGATGGCGTTCGTGCTGGGCGCGATCCTGGCGAGCACCGACCCGGTCGCGGTGACGGCGCTGGCGCGGCGGCTGGCGCTGCCGCCGCGGGTGCAGGCGCTGATCCAGGCCGAGAGCCTGTTCAACGACGCGACCAGCCTGCTGCTGTTCCGGGTGGCGTTGTTCCTGGCCGTCGCCGGCGGGGCCGCGTCGTGGGGCCGCACGCTGACCGAGTTCGGGGTACTCGCCGGGGGCGGCGTGGCGGTCGGCGTGCTGACCGCGCTCGGGGCGTTCCTCATCCGGCGGCGCACCGAGGACCCGGTCCTGGAGACGGTGATCTCGCTGGTCACGCCGTACGCGGGATACGTCGTTGCGGAGTCGGTCGGCGGGTCGGGAGTGACCGCGGTCGTGGTGGCGAGCGTGATCCTCGGGACCCAGGCCGAGCGGCTGACGACGGCACGGATCCGGCTGCAGGTCGGCGCGGTGTACCAAACCGTGGTGTTCCTGCTGGAAAGCGTCGTGTTCGGCCTGATCGGCCTGCAGCTGCCCGCACTGGTGCGCCGCGTGGCCGGCGACGGCGCATGGTGGCTGCTGCAGGCCCTGGCCATCGCCGCGGCGCTGATGCTGGCGCGGCTGCTGCTGGTGTTCGTACTCTCGGCACTGCGGCAACGGCGGGTGGACGGCCGAATCTCGTGGCAGGTACCCGCGGTCGTTTCCTGGGCAGGCGCGCGCGGGGTGGTGCCGCTGGCCGCGGCGCTGTCGCTGCCGGTGGCCACTTTGGACGGTTCCGAACTGCCCGCGCGTGATCTCGTCCTGGTGCTGACGACGGCGGTGATCGTGCTGACGCTCGTGGTCCAGGGCTTCACACTGGCACCGCTGGTCCGCCGAGCGGGGATGCCCTCGACCCCGCCGACCTGCGCACCGAATACGGCACTGCACGCCGGAAGCTCGCCGAAGCCGGCTTGTCCCACCTGGACCACCTGGCCGAGACCGAGTCCGCGCCGGCGTTCGTGGTCGACCAGCTGCGGGCGGGCTGGCAGGCGCGGCTCGAGCACATCCGCGGCGACACCGGCGAGGAGGCGGCGGACTGGGTGCGCGGAATCGACTACCGCGCCCTACGGCGCGAGCTGATCGACGTCGAAGCGGCCGAGCTGACGCGGCTGTTCGAGGCGGGCGAGATCACCGACGGCACCCGGCGGCGCATCCAGCGGCTGCTGGACCTGGAATACGCGGGGCTCGAGGACTGAGCGGAGTCACCGGGGATCGTCGTCGTGGGTTTCGAGGCACGTGCCGGTGAGCCGCAGGAGGATGGCCACCAGCACGAAGCTGCCGATCAGCGTCAACGCCCACCACAGATCACCCATGGAACAAAGGATGGATCTAGCCTGTCGGCCGGGCGAGCCCGCCGACGTAACCTTGACGCCGTCTTGACCACGGATCTCGCCCGGGTGGACTCTGGTGCCGGGAAGGTGGTGGTCATGGCCGATACCGACGACGACGGCAAGCGGCCGGTCGAGCCGCCCCAGGGCCGCGCGGCCGGGTTGCCCTATGACTGGCGCTCGCCCACCGCCGAGCGGATCCGGGCCCGGGTGTGGAACTCCGGCGATCCGCGGTTGTGGACGCCGAAGACTTTCGGCTGGGGATACACCTTGAACTTCTACTGGGTCGTTCATCCGATCCGGTACGTTCGGGCCCGTCGGCGCTAAAGTTTCGTTAATACGCGTAAAGCTCCCCTCGATCCCGCCGCGATGGGCGGCGTTCGGCCACAGTGGACCGGTAGGGTCGCGCCTCGATGCGCCAGGCGTTTCGGTTGCCTGGCAGGAGGAGGGGCACGTGAGCCAGGAAACGACGACGGCGGCGAGCACGCCATCGCCCGCGCGCGACGTGGTGCGGCTGGGGCTCGTGATCGGCGCGCTCGGCGTGGTCTTCGGCGACATCGGCACCAGCCCCATCTACACCCTGCAGACGGTGTTCAACCCAGCCGACCCGCACCCGGTGCCGGTGAGCACAGCCAACGTCTTCGGCGTGGTGTCGCTGATCTTCTGGTCAGTGATGATCATCGTGACCGTCACCTACGTGCTGCTGGCGATGCGCGCCGACAACGACGGCGAAGGCGGCATCATGGCCCTGATCACCCTGCTGCGCCGCTGGGGCGCGCAACGAGGCCGGCGCGCCGCCGTCGTCCTGGCCGGCCTGGGCATCTTCGGAGCCGCGCTGTTCTTCGGCGACAGCATGATCACCCCGGCGATCTCCGTGCTGTCCGCGGTCGAAGGGCTCAAGGTCGTCTCCGACGGCCTCGACGACTGGATCGTCCCGATCACCGCAGTGATCATCATCGGGCTCTTCCTCGTGCAGCGGCGGGGAACCGCCGCTGTCGGCCGGGTGTTCGGGCCGGTGATGATCGCCTGGTTCGTGACGGTCGGCGGGTTCGGCGTGGCCGGGATCGCCGGGCACCCGGACATCCTCAAGGCGCTCTCGCCGACGTACGCGATCGGTTTCATGGCCGGTCACTTCGACATCGCGTTCTTCGCGCTCGCGGCGGTGGTGCTGTCGGTGACGGGTGCCGAAGCGCTGTACGCCGACATGGGCCACTTCGGCCGGCGGGCGATCACCCGCGGCTGGCTGTTCCTCGTCCTGCCTGCCTGCGTGCTCAGCTACCTCGGGCAGGGCGCGCTGATCCTCGAGAACCCGGCGAACATCAGCAGCCCGTTCTTCCTGCTCGTGCCGTCGTGGGCGCGGCTGCCGCTGGTGGTGCTGGCGACGGCGGCGACGGTGATCGCGTCCCAGGCGGTGATCACGGGCGCGTATTCGGTCGCGGCTCAGGCCGCCCAGCTCGGGTACCTGCCGCGGCTGCGGATCGCGCACACGTCGGAGACCGAGCGGGGCCAGATTTACGTCCCGTGGATCAACTGGCTGCTCATGGTTTCGGTGCTGACACTGGTGTTCGCCTTCCGCAGCTCCGCGGCGCTGGCGTTCGCGTTCGGCATGGCGGTCACCGGCACGATCACGATCACGACGCTGCTGTTCTTCTACATCGCCCGGTCGAGGTGGGGGACACCGGCCTGGCTGATCGGCCTCGGCGCGAGTGTGCTGCTGGTCGTGGACCTGCTGTTCGTCGCGGCCAACCTGACCAAACTGGTGCACGGGGCCTGGTTGCCGCTGCTGATCGGCCTCACGGCGTTCACGATCATGACGACGTGGCAGCGCGGCCGCCGGATCGTCACCGCCGAGCGCGAACGCCGCGAAGGCTCGCTCCCGGAGTTCATCGCGGGACTCCGCGAAACACCGGTGCAGCAAGTCCCCGGCACGGCCGTCTTCCTGAACCGTGGCGGGAAGACCGCGCCGCTGGCGCTGCGGGCCAACGCCGAGCACAACCACGTCCGCCACGAACAGGTCGTCATCCTGTCGCTGGAGACCGAGCCGGTGCCGCGGGTGCCGGTCGAGCAACGGGTGACCGTCGAAGACCTGGGGTCCACCGACGACGGGATCGTCTTCGTCACCGCCCGCCACGGCTACATGGAAACCCCGGACGTCCCGGCTGCGCTCGCGCGGCTCGACCCGGCGCAGACCGAAGGACGGCTGCAGCTGGGCGAAGCGTCCTACTTCCTGTCGAAGATCGAGCTGCAGCGTGGCCCGGAGCCGACGATGGCGGGCTGGCGCAAGCGGCTGTTCATCGCCACCTCCTACATCACCGCGGACGCCGCGGAGTACTTCGGCCTGCCCCGCGACCGCACGGTCATCATGGGCTCCCACATCGACGTCTGACGGCCGGCGCATCTGCTCCTGTCGATCGCCATGAGCAGCACCGCTTGATCGGCGAGACCGAGCTTCTGTGCATTTATCCGCATTCCGCGGAACGGAATGCCGAACTCATTACGTTTTCCTTGCGGTGTCACCACTTGTCGAAGTGCCCGATCGTCGATGAGAGTGGACGCGTCGAAGACAACGATCCTGATAGAGGTGACGATCCACATGGCGGTGAGCCCGTCGATGCTGCCTTCCCACGAAGAGGTTCCTGCTCGGTTCCCCGTGGACGACGCAGTGGCACATGCGAGCGATTCTGTGTTGCAGACCGACTCGAACCGCTTCGCGCGTATCCGCGGGACCGATCTGCTGAACCGTGACGCGCCCATGCTGCGGTGGCAGCAGGAGCGCGCCGGGCACGGCGTGTGGCCGTATTTCCGCAGCTTTTGTACCCCATTGACGACACGCGCCGTCGCGGTCGGCGAAGACGGCCGGAGGACCGAGGGTCTCAACTTCGGCTGCCAGGACTACCTGTCGTTGAGCACGCATCCGCGCGTCCACGATGCGGCCGCAAAGGCCCTGCGTGACTACGGTCCCATCGCGGCGGGGGCGCTGGGCCTCAACGGCGGCAACCCGCTGAGCACCGAGCTGAGCGATGGCCTGGCGGACATGCTCGGCTTCGAGCACGGTCTGCTGTTCCCGACCGGCTGGGCTGCCGGATACGGCACCATCCAATCCCTGATCGGCAAGTATGACCACGTGGTGCTGGACAAGCTCGCCCACAATTCGCTGCGGCACGGCGCCGACGCGGGCACTCGGAATGTCACCTATTTCGAGCATCTCGACAACTCTTCGCTCCGAACGCACCTCCAGGCTATCCGGAGCATCGATACGAAGAATGCGATTCTCGTGGTGACCGAGGGCATTTTCTCGATGGACTCCGACGCCGCGGACTTGCGGGAGCTGATCAGGACCTGCCGCGAGTTCGACGCGGTGGTCATGGTCGACGTCGCGCACGACTTCGGCGCGACCGGGCCGGACGGTCTCGGGCAGCTGGGCGCGCAGGGGGTGCTTGACGAGGTCGACCTGGTGGTCGGTGCCTTTTCGAAGTCCTTCGCCACGACCGGCGGGTTCCTGGTGACCCGATCCGCGACGGTCCGTGAGCACGTCCGGCTCTACGGCGGCCCGCAGACCTTCTCGAGCGCGCTGACCCCGGTCCAGCTTGGGGTCGCGCTCGAGGCGTTGCGCATCATCCGTTCCGCCGAAGGCGCACAGCGGAGGGCTTCGGTGCGTCAGGTGGCCGAACGCATCCGTCTGGGGCTCGCCGATCGGGGGCTGCATTGCATGGGCAATGTCGTGTGCCCGGTGATCCCGGTGCTGATCGGCTCGACCCGCACGGCGCGGCTGGCCTGGCGGTTGGTCGGCGAGCACGGCCTGATCACCAACCTCGCCGAGCCGCCCGCGGTCGCGTCCAACCTCGCGCGGTTCCGGCTGCAGGCCATGGCCGATCACACGGCCGAAGACGCCGACAGTGTGGTCGACATCCTCGATACGGCGATCCGGTCCGCCGAAGACGCCTTCAGTCGCGTTCAGTGACCCGAGAGACTCGGTAGTCAGCCCCTTGTCCACCGCGTCGTGCTGGAACAGCAGCCACACCTGACGTGGCTTCTGAGGATGGAGCGTTTCTCCTGAAGGGCGCATCGTGGGGGCGTTGCTGATCATGGGGTCCGACATCGAGGTCTAGCTACTCGGGGTGTTCAGTACCTTGTCGGCGAATGTCTCGATGATGCCGGCGAGGAGTTTCGGCGCTTTCAGATCCGCGCCGTGGTCGCGGTTGTGCATCACGACCCTTTCGGCCTGAGGCATCACGTGCTCGATGGCGTCGAGCCGTTCGGTGAGATGCGCTGGGCTGCGATCGCCGCCGAGCAGCAGGGTGGGAACGGCGACCTGAGCGTAGGTGTCGAGGCGAACACCGAGCCGGTCCAGGGCTTCGAGGTCGTCGATCTGGGCGGGTACGAGTTCGCGGTAGTGCGGAACGAGTGCGCTGAGCGCGCCGGCCAACCGAGCCTGCCACGCTGGCAGGCCGACGGTGTCCCGCATGAAAATCGTGAGGGCGGTGCCGGGTTTGCCGGCGGCGATCGCGGCGCGCGCTCGGGCGGTGACCTCGCCGTTCTCACCGCCCAGCGGCCGGCTGGTCACCGCGGCGGGCTCGAAGATCACCGCGCCGGCGAACGAGCGCGCGGATGCCGCGAGGGCTTCGAGTGCGACTACGCCGCCGGAGGAGTGGCCGTAGACGATCAGCGGCTCGCCGACCGCTGCGGCGACCGCGAGAACGTCGTCGACCTCGTCGGCGATCGAGCACGATCCCCTGGCCTTGAGGTCCATCCGGTACTGCCGGCGATGCAGGCGTACGACCCGGAACCGGGTGGCGAGGAGGCCGGCGAGGTTCTTGGTTCTGGTCCCGTCGTCCAGCCCGGGACCGATGAACAGCACGGCCGGGCCTCGCCCTTCGTCGTACACGTGGACATCGGTGCCGTCGGCCGAGGTGATGGTGTCCATGTCGTCTCCCGTCCACGCTGCCTTAGCTGTGCTAAGGATGACTTTAGCGCTGCTAAGGTGTCAACCGATGTGCGCGACCAAGCGGCCCGGCGTGACCCGGCACACGATGATCGAGACAGCGTTGCGGCTGCTGGACGATGTCGGGCTGGACGGATTGACGGTGCGCCGGCTCGCCGCCGAACTCGGTGTCCAGTCTCCCGCGCTGTACTGGCACATCCGCAGCAAGCAGCAGCTGCTCGACGGCATGGCCGAGGCGATCATCGTGGCCGCCGGGATGGGCCCACCCCGCGACGGCGAACCGTGGCAGGACTGGCTCGCCCGCCGGGCCCGCGCCTACCGCCGGTCCCTGCTCGCCCACCGCGACGGCGCCCGCATCGTCGCCGGCGCCGCCTGGCTCAGCCCGGCGACCATCCAGATGTTCAACGACGAGCTGTCCGCCCTGGTCGACCGCGGCTTCACTCCGGTCCTCGCGTTGCGCACCATCGCCACCATCTCGCAGTACGTCAACGGATTCGTCCTGCTGGAACAGGCCAAGCCCCGCGAACCCGCCGAGAACCCGGCGGACCCGTTTGCCACGCTGGCCGGCCTGCTCGACGGGGACGCGTCGGCCCCGCTGCTGGTAGCGATCCGCGAAGGTGGCACCACCACCGGCGATGACGCCTTCGAACACGGCCTCCGCACGCTCATCGAGGGCACAACTGCGACGCTCAACCCGCAACGGATGCCGGAGTAGCCAAGACGAAGGCTTTGACCTTGTCACGGGGGTGGTGCGCCGTGCCAGGCGCAAATCGGGCATTGTTGGCGACTGCGAGTGCAGCATGCCGTCGATCGGGGAGTCGTAGCTTGAGCACCACACCACCTGAGTTCGCGGTTCCGGACGTCGTCGACAGCCCCGTGACGTCGAAGCCACCGTCCGGGCGGGCGGTGCGGTGGCTGTTGGAACACCGGGTGTCCCCGCCGGGGCCGGAAGCGGCCGAGGACCACGCCAAGCCGCAGGCCTGGTGGAAGGTCATGTGCCTGACCGGCGTCGACTACTTCTCGACACTGTCCTACCTGCCGGGGATCGCCGCGCTCGCCGCAGGCGCCCTGTCACCCTTGGCGACGCTGCTGATCGTCGCGCTGACCCTGCTGGGGATGCTGCCGATGTACCGGCGGGTCGCCCGGGAAAGCCCCCACGGCCAGGGCTCGGTGGCGATGCTGGAAGACCTGCTGCCGTTCTGGCGCGGCAAGCTCTTCGTCCTCGTGCTGCTGGGGTTCGTGGCGACGTCGTGGATCATCACCATCACCTTGTCCTCGGCGGACGCGTCCGTGCACCTGCTGGAGAACCCGCTCATGCCCGGGTTCCTGCACGGGCAGGCGGTGCTGATCACGGTGGTGCTGCTGCTGATCCTCGGCGGCGTCTTCCTCCTGGGCTTCAGCGAGGCGGTCGGTGTGGCCATCCCGCTCGTGGCCGTCTTCCTGCTGCTCAACGCCGCGGTCGTCGTCGTGGCCGGCGCCGACCTGTTCTCCGACACCGCGGCGTTGTCCCGCTGGACGGACGCGCTCACCTCGGGCGGCGGCGGGTTCACCGGCATCGTCGGGCCGGCCGTGATCGCGTTCCCGCTGCTCGTGCTCGGGATGTCCGGGTTCGAAACCGGGGTCAGCATGATGCCGCTGGTCGCGGCCGAGGGGAAGACCGACGAGCAGCGGCTCGAGTCGCGGATCCGCAACACCCGCAAGCTGCTGACCCTCGCGGCGCTGATCATGTCGGTGTACCTGATCGCCACCAGCTTCATCACCACCGTCCTGATCCCCGCCGAGAAGTTCCGGGAAGGCGGCGAGGCGAACGGACGCGCCATGGCCTACCTCGCGCACCAGGAACTCGGCGAAGTCTTCGGGACGGTCTACGACATCAGCAGCGTGCTGATCCTCTGGTTCGCCGGGGCGTCGGCGATGGCCGGTCTGATCAACATCGTGCCGCGGTACCTGCCTTCCTACGGGATGGCGCCGGAATGGGGCCGCGCGGTCCGGCCTGTCGTGCTGGTCTACACCGTGATCAGTGTCCTGATCACGGTCGCGTTCGGCGCCGACGTCAACGCCCAAGCCGGCGCCTACGCGACCGGAATCCTCGCCATGATGGTCTCCGGCGCGGTCGCGGTCACCATCTCGGCGGTGCGCCACAAGCAGCACGCCGCCACGGCCGGCTTCACGGTGCTGTCGCTCGTGCTGCTCTACGCCCTGGTCGAGAACGTCATCGAGAAGCCCGACGGCATCGCGATCTCGGCGTTGTTCATCCTCGGGATCATTGTGGTGTCGCTGGTTTCGCGGGTGTCCCGGACGACGGAGCTGCGCGCGGAGCGGATCGAGTTCGACGAGCCGGCCCGCCGGTTCGTGACCGACTCGCTCGCCAACGACGGGGCGCTGCACATCATCGCCAACCGGCGGCAAGGCGGGGATCTCGCGGAGTACTCGGCGAAGGAGGCCGAGCAGCGCGGCATGAACCCGCTGCCCGGCACGGCGGATGTGCTCTTCCTGGAGATCGACGTGGTCGATCCGTCGGAGTTCAGCAACGTGCTGAAGGTGCGCGGGGTGGAGGTCGACGGGTACCGGATCCTGCGGACGGACAGCCCGGCGGCGCCGAACGCGATCGCCGCCGTGCTCCTGGCGCTGCGCGACGCGACGGGAGTGCTGCCGCAGTGTCACTTCGAGTGGTCGGAAGGCAACCCGCTCGGGCACTTGTTCCGCTACCTCATCCTCGGCCGCGGCGACACCGCCCCGGTCGTCCGCGAGATCCTGCGGACCAGCGAGGACAACCCCGCCCGCCGTCCCGGCATCCACGTCGGCGGCTAGTGCCGCATCTCGGAACGTTGACCCGGTAATCGGCTCGGTCTGCTGACGGTCCAGGCTGGTCCTCCCATGTCGAGCGGGGCGAGTGCGGTGCTGACGATCGCTCCAATGCGCGTCGTACATCTTCTGCGCGTCGACGAACTCGCAGCTCTTGGGCCCTGATTGCACGCCATGGGGCTGTAACCTGCACAAATGATCAATCCGTCCGGGGTGAGTCTCGGCGCCAAGGCCGCACGCCTGCTGGCCCGGCTCGGACGCGCCGAGATCCGCCCAGGGTTGACGGAGCAGGAGTTGACCGGTATCGAAGCGCGGTTCGGGTTCGCGTTCGCCGACGACCACCGCGCTTTTCTCGCGGCGGGGCTGCCCACGGGAGGGGCATGGCCCGACTGGCGCCACGGCAACGCCGCACAGCTTCGTTCCTGGCTCGACAGACCGGTCGAGGACGTGGTATTCGCGGTGGCGGAGGCGGACTTCTGGCATCCGAGCTGGGGCACGCGCCCTGCCCGGCAGACCGACGCCGTAGCCGGCGCGAGGGCGCACTTGGCGTCAGTGCCGCAGCTGGTTCCGGTCTACTCCCATCGCTACCTGCCCGCGGGCCAGGCGACATTCGCTCACCCGGTGTTGTCGATCCGCGGCGCCGACATCATCCCCTACGGGTACGACCTCATCGACTACGTGCACCAGGAGTTCGGCGGCCCGCAGGGCAGAGCCGACGAGGAGCGGCACGTCGTTGCCGCCACAGCAGCGTTCTGGTCGGATTTCCTGTCCTGGTCGAACCGGGAAGGGTAGGGGGACCACGCACCGCTCGGCACGGATGAGCCATGAGCACCGCGCCGACCGGGTCCGCCCCACGGTTGGGCTCTGCGGGATGGGAAGCCCTCGCAGAAACCTCCGTCAACGCGCCTCAGCCTGAGCTGAAAGACCCAGCTAGTGCTGCGTCACGCAACCTTGATCAGAAGCCGCTCGAGGAAGCCGACGGCTTCGAGCCGGTCGCAGAGCCGGCTCGTCAGCGGCGGGGTGGATCCGAGCACCGCCGCGACATGTTCTTGCCGACGGGCATGGACACGGCTCAGGTGCGCGCGGCCGCGGTCACTCAGTCGCAGGGACACCTCGGAGCGGCTGTGCTGGCTGGCGGTGCGTTCGAGGAAGCCGACGGCCTGTAGGCGGTTGCAGAGGCGGCTGGCCAGCGGCGGGGGTCGTCCCGAGCAGCTCGGCGAGGGCGCTGAGATCGATGCCTTCGTGGCGATCCAGCACCGTCAGGACCCGAACCTGCGACGCCGACAACGGGTCGTGTGGCACCCGGCGGGCGTAGATCCCCAGAACCTCGAACAACTCGGTCAGCTCGCCAGGCTCGACCGCAGCAGCGTCAGCCTGCTGTCGTCAAAGAACCTACCTTCGGTTCACGGGTGGCCGCGCGGCAGTGGCGGCCGGCCAGGCCGGTTGATCGGCAGTCCCGGCGACCAGAATTCGCGGATTTCGTGTCGTCGCTCGGTGATGCCGGAGGGCCGGTGACCTCTGGACCGCGGTGTGCCGGTGGACGGTGGGGGGTGAATCGATCGTTGTCAGGGGCAGGGTGCTCGGGCGCGGTTGCCGCAGGAGAGCCGTGCCCAGATCGTCTTTCCGTCGGAGCCTGGGTTGTCGTGCACGCTCCAGGTGTCGGCGAGCTCGTGGATGAGGGACATGCCGTACCCGGAGGCGTCGTAGTGGCTCGGCCGAGAGGCGGGAGGGAGTGGGTGGGTGGATGAGAGGTCGTCGACTTCGACGACTACCCAGCACGGCGTGGTCAAGGCGGTGATGCGGGCTCGGACCGGTCCGCCGCCGTGGAGGTAGGCGTTGGCGGCCAGTTCGTTGATCACGAGCAGTACGTCGTGGAGGTGCTCGGTGCCGAGGTGGGGCAGGGCCCGGGCGGTCCATCGGCGTATCCGGGCCAGGGCGGAGCGATCAGTGCCGCGCAGGTCGATGACCCAGGGCGCGGCAGCACCGTCGACGTGGTCACCACGCACCGGGCTGGCTCTCCGTGACCTTGCTCATCGATTCTGCGTACCCCACGAGCCACCGCGCAAACGTCTCACCCGCCGAGGCCACCCCCTTCCCCGGTCAGAGCCGGAAGTGGACGCGGATGGTGGTGTCATCGGTGCCGGTGTGCAGGCGGACCAGGTCGGACAGGTGGTTGACCAGCAGCAGGCCGCGGTTGCGGTGGGCCTCCGGTGGGACCGGGTGCCGCCCGGCCAGCGGGTCGGTCAGGGTGCCCCGGTCGTGGACCTGGCACACGAGATGCCCGTCGGCCGTCCAGATCCGCAACCGGCCGGCGCCGCCGCCGTGGTCGATGCTGTTGGTCACCAGTTCGGTGACCACCAGTTCCACGTCGGCGGCCCGGTCCTCGGACAAGCCCGCCCGCTGGGTGTGGGTGCGGACGAGGCTTCGGGCCTGGGCGAGATTGGTGGTGTCGACGGTGAGTTCGGCGGCACCGGCGGGTTCGGGGAGCGGCCGGTTGTAGCCGGCGATGATCGCCTCGGGGTCGTAGCCGGTGCTGGCTCGCTCACCGTCGCTGTCGATCAGCAGCGGATGGGTCGCCTCGGCGTCGGCCAGCACCACCGCGGGCAGGTTCTGGGTGTCGTACGGACAGAGGATCGTGACGTCCCGGCCGGTGAACGCCAGGTTGATCAGGGCTTCGTGCTGGACGCAGGCGGGGTACTCGTGGTCGCTCCGGTTCGGCCAGATCGGTTCGCCGATGATGCGGACGTGCCGGCCGGGGTGGGTGTCGGCGAAGGCGCGCAGCACACCGGGGATGATCCGGCCGGGGTTGCGTCCGGCGACGCTCATGTCCATCAGCAGGACCTGGTCGGCGTCAGCGCCCAGTCCGGCGCGCAGCAGGGCGAGGTTGGCCTCGGGGACCGAGACGGCGACCGGCTCCCCCGCGGCGAGCCCGGACCGGATGAACGGGACGGTCCCGGCCAGGTACTCGTCGGCGTCCCGGTAGAACAGGGCCGGATGCACGAACGGCTCGCGACCGCGTGTCTCGACGGGCGTGCTCATGAGACTTCCAGTTCTTCGATCACGATCTGCGCCGGCGCGGCGGGGTACAGCAGTGTCAACATCCTACGGAGGATTGCCGGCGGGTGGGCGAGCGTGAGCGGCGCCGCGGCGACCAGCATGGCGGCGCCGCGGGCGTCGATGAACGACAACTGGGACAGGTCCAGCCGGGTCGCCGCATCGGTCGCGGTCGCCACCTCCAGCGCGCGCTGCCAGATGTCGCGGGTGCTCAGGTCGACATCGCCGATCACCCGCACCCCACCACCATCCGGCAGCCGGACCACCTGCAACTGGCTGCGATGCGAATCAGTCACCCCGGCAGCCTACGACGGGGCAGCCGGCATCGGCAGTCCAGCAGAATCGCGACATGCCGGCCGTCAAGTGCCATCGGCCCGTCCGGTCTGGCGGCCCGAAGCGGTCACCATTCCCGGTTGGCAGGCTGGCATGGCCTCCGCGGGGGCGGCGAGCTCGTCGCTGTCGGCGGTGTACTCACTCACTCGGCCGGACTGCCAGGTCATCGTGACCGGGGTTATGGCCGGAGCCAGGAATCGTCCTCCATCTCACGCATCGTGCTCGCCTCTCCGACCCGGCCAACATCAGGGTGAGCCTGCCCGGTGCCGGCCGCCGTGGCCGACCCCGATCGCGGCCGTGGTGTCCTGCGGGACCTGGCCGGCGGCGTGGTGGGCGCAAAGGCGGATGCGCAGGCCCCGCACGTCGGGCAGAGACACCGCGAAGCAGGTGACTGGCCGGTATCCGAGGTGGGCGATGGCGGGATCCCAGGTGTCGACCGGGCCGGTGAGGCAGGCGAACCCGGCGACCTCGGTCACCGGTGACCAGTCCTCGGCGCTGCCGCGGCGGCCGGGGCGTGGTGGCGGCGGGCAACCCAGTACCGCGGCGTGGCCATGACCTCGGCGATCCGGTCAATCACGACCGACACGTCCCGCGGAGCCAGCGCGAGGGCCCGGCCAGACCCGCGGGCAGACCGCGGCGGCGACGGCGGGACTGCCGCCGGTGACGGTGAACACCGCGGCCGTGGCGGTCGTCGCCACCTCCACATCCGTGTGCCCGAGTCCCGTGCTGTGCTGTTCACGGCGCCTTTGTTGCCCGCCATCATCCCAATCGCGCAGACCCGTGCCGCCCCGCGCGGCGACCGTCGATGATTCGATCTACCCACGTGAGCACCGCGGTGCCCGGGCCACCCGGTCGCGTGAGTCAGTTTCGGCCGTTCGGGTGCATTGCGTGTGCACCGGTAACCCAGATGGGGGCTGCCGCGACCGTCATAGCAGCACTGGGACGACGCAGCGTCACCCTCGACGTCGCTGCGGCCGGTGTGGAAGGAGAGCGCACGCTGATGAGTGCCGATTCTGCGCGCCGGCTCGGCCTGGCCCCGTGGGCCTACACCGCCGGGCACGCCCGTCCTGCGGACCGGGCCGGGGCGCGGCGGTTGACAGTGCTGCTGCTCGCCGCGACCGCGGTCGTGCCCGTCGACACGATCGTCGGGTCGCTGGCCCCGCCACTCGCCGCGGTGGCCACGGTGGCCGCCGGGCTGGTGCTGGTCGCGATCTGGCGGTGGCGCCACCGTGCCCGCCAACTCGAGCAGATCCTCGCCGATGAACTCGACCACCGCAACGAACCCTGACCACCCGCACCCGCACCCGCGGCGGGGCGCAGCGTCGGCGTGATCGGGCGAGGGCGTGGTCGGCGCACTGTCGAGCGGCGCGTCACCGTACCGGGTCCGGTGTTGTCGGCGATGCGATCAGGTGTAGCCGCACGGACCTCTCGTCCTCGTGGGCGGCCTGGTGGACCGTGGTCAGGCCATGGCCGAGGTCGGTGTCCAGAACGAGTGCGCAACGGTCGGCGGTGAAGCCGTACACCACCGCAGTCCGATACGAGCCGGTCTTGGTGTTGCGGTAGACCGCCACGACACCCTCGATTGCCAGGTCATCCCAGGTCTCGGCTGGCTCGTGGACCTCGACGTGGACGTGGTCGGTGCCCTCCTCGGTCAATGCCGGCTCCTTGTCGCTCGGCAGGGACAGCCACGGTCCCGCCCCCAGCACGATCGCCGCCGGTTCCCAGCGGCCCCCATTCCATCCCGACCATACCGACGAATGGGGCCCGTCACTGCGGATCTCGTCCCTCGTCCCCCGTCGCACCATTAATCCGGGCGATCAATGGCACCTCAGTCGTCGATGAACTGCTCAACCCGCGCCACGCAGCAGGTTCCGACAAACTAGCGGCGCCAGTAAAACATCCCCGATGTCGCTGAGGCCACGGAACGCCCGTGTTGCCGGAGCGTCACTTATTCTCCGACTGGTTTGTCGGGCTGGATCACAAAGGGGGAGGATATTTCCCGAAAGGGGTCCATTCGAGGGAGTTCTCGGGCGGCCACACGGGGCGGGGTCGTTCATCGCGCCGCTAGTGGACGTGCCCGTCCTTCCCTGGGCACCAGCCAAGCCGGCAGAGCGGCGTCCTGCAGTGGGCGGAACCCTTCTGGTTGAGCGACACTGGTGCCGTGCCGCACCATGATCGCCCTGAATCCGCCGCCGGGCCGCCGCCTGACTCGCTGACTGTGGACCGCCGCCGGCTCGACGGCGTCGAGGTGCTGACCGTGGCCGGAGAAGTCGATCTGCTGACCGTCGACGACCTCGCCGCCGCACTCACTCCCCAAGCCGAACATGCCGAGCACCATGGCGCGACAGTGCTCGATTTGACCGCCGTGACCTTCCTGGACTCCGGCGGGATCAACACCATTCTCCGCGCCTCGCGTGACGCGGACAGCGCCGGAACCCGGCTGCTCGTCGTCGCCGACCTGGAGACCGACACCGACACTGTCGGCAGACCACTGCGGCTATCCGGCGCCGACAGCCTGCTCAGCATTGTCCCCACCGTCGCCGCCGCCGCCCTGTCCCGGATCCATCGCCGCTGACCCTGCCGAGCCCAACCGGCCTGGCCAACACGTCGACCTCGGCACCGTCGACACCGGGTTCACCGTGGCTACGCGGCGACGTGCTGTAGCCGCCGGCCCGTACCATGGTCTCGGCCGGCTGTGACCAGCTACCACCGAACGACGTTGATCAATACGCCGTCGCTGCGCTGCGCGCCGCGCGCTCGCCCATTCCGCCGACTCCCGCAGCGTCATCCGCAGGACCAGCACGACGACCGACGCGGCCAGTAGGTGGGCGAACATGATCCCGTCGCCCAGCACGCCCCACGAGCCCACCGCGGAGCTGAGCGCGACGACGGCCACGATCCCGGCGAGCCACAGCATGTTGGAGAAGATGACCAGCTTGCCCTTACGAACAGACCAAGAAAGCGTTCCAGGTCTCGTTGGACAACCTCGGCTTGGACTACCTCGATCTGTACCTGATCCATCCGCCCTTCGGCGCCTATTACGCCGCCTGATGGGCCATGGAAGACCTGCTCGACGAGGGCCGTATCCGCGCGATCGGGGTGTCGAACTTCTTCGAGGACCGCTATTTCGACCTCGTCACCCACCACCGGGGTCACCCCGGCGGTGAACCAGCGGGAGACGCACCCCGTTCAACCAGGAGATCCGCACGCAGGAACTCCTTTCCGAGCACGGCACCGCTGCAGGCCTGGCGCCTCTGGGCCAGGGCAACGCCGACATCCTCAGCGATCCGTTGCTGGCCGAGATCGCTGCCGCCCATGGCAAGAGCGTGCCGCAGGTGATCCTGCGCTGGCTGGTCCAGCGACGATCAAATGACCCGGATCGCGGCCTTGGACCGGAATCAGGCAGGCGGCGACCTGTCGGGCCAGGGCTTCAGCCGCTCCTTCGCCCGTTCAGCCTGAGCCCGCACCCGTTGTCGATTCGGTGGCCGCCCAGCTGGCCAGCAGCTGCAGCCGCTCCGCCGACGGCGTGTCCGGCGGAGCGGCGTAGGCGGTGAGGGTCAGTCCGGCGTCGGCGGACAGCTCCATCGCTTCGAAGTCCAGCGTGAGCTCGCCGACGACCGGGTGGCGGAACTCCTTGGTCCCGGTCCGGTGTAGCCGGACGTCGTGCGCGGCCAAGCGGGTGCGGAAGTCCTCACTGCGGGTGGACAGCTCGCCGACGAGGTCGGTCAGGTCCCGGTTGTGCGGGTCCCGGCCTGCCTCGGTGCGCAGGATGGCCACCGAGGTGTGGCAGGTCTTGTCGTAGTCGGGGAAGTAGTCGCGGGCGGCGGGGTCGAGGAAGCCGAAGCGGGCCAGGTTCGGCAGCGCGGCCTCGCTGGTGCGGGTCGGGCTGTCGAACACCGGCGAATACAGCGCCCGCCCGAGCGGGTTGGTGGCCAGGATGTCCAACCGTCCATTGCGGACGAACGCGGCCGTCGTGGCCATGCTGTCGAGGATCCGCTGCACCACCGGCCGGACCCGCTGCGGAGACCGCCGGCGTTGCCCGGCAGCCGTGCGCGGCCGCCCGGCGGCGTTGGCGGCCCGGGCGAGGTCGAACAGGTACACCCGCTCGGCCTCGTCCAGCTGCAGCGCCCCGGCAATCGCGTCGAGGACGCTATCGGAGACGCCGGCGAGATTGCCCTTCTCGACGCGCGTGTAGTAGTCGGCGGACACTCCGGCGAGCATCGCGACCTCTTCGCGGCGCAAGCCCGGCACCCGCCGGTTGCCACCGTAGTGCTGCAGCCCGGCCTGCTCGGGCGTGATCTTGGCCCGGCGGGTGACGAGGAAGTCGCGGACCTCGGTGCTCTTGGCGTTCACGCCCTCCACGATACGACGGGCCCGGCACGCGAAGGGGGTTCTGCCGGAACCCGGAACGACGCGACCTCCCGCACCCGCGTGAGCCGGTGTTCCCTCGGGGGTGACGGCACAGGAACGAGATCAGGGAGAGGACATCATGACCGACACCCGTCCGGAACCGTCCGGCGCGGAGAAGGTGTTCGGCGACTTCGCGCCCGCGCTGGTGCACTTCACCGACGACGTGCTCTTCGGCGAGGTCTGGAAGCGCACCGAGCTGACGCCGAAGGAACGCAGCCTCGTCACGGTCGCCGCGCTGGCGGCCAACGGCAACACCGAACAGCTGGTCTTCCACCTCGGCCTGGCCAAGGAGAACGGCAACACCGAGGCCGAGCTGATCGAGGCGATCACCCACCTGGCCTTCTACGCCGGCTGGCCCCAGGCCATGGCCGCCATGGCCGTCGCCAAGCAAGTCTTCCGCAACTGACCCCAGGGAGAACACCGTGGACTTCATCCCCCTCGGCGAAACCGTCAAGACCCCGGCCGAGCGCTTCACCGGCGACGTCTACCTCACCATGATCAAGACACCCGAGCCGCCGTCGCGCCTGGTCGCCTCCGTCGTCCGGTTCACCCCTGGTGCCCGCACGAACTGGCACTCCCACGCCGTCGGGCAGACCCTGCACGTCACCGAGGGCGCCGGTCTGGTCGTCAACCGCGACGGCCAGGTCATCCGCATGCGCGCCGGCGACACCGTCTGGACCCCGCCCGGCGAAGAACACTGGCACGGCAGCACCAACACCACCTGCATGAGCCACCTCGCCATGCTCGAAGGCCCCGAAGAAGGCGGCGACGGCACCACCTGGCTCGAACCCGTCACCGACGAGCAATACCACGCCGCCCACCACGACTGACGAGCCACGGCCTGCTTCGGAAAGACCCCTCGGTTGCCCACGTCACGGATCGCATCGAGCGTCGCGAGCGCGCCCGCAGGCGTGCCGCGCGGCCAAGTAGCCGAAACCACCCCGGCCCCGATCCGGCATCCGGCGCCGGGGTACTCGGAGGCGGTCATCGAGGCCGTGTCGTTGCCACAGGCGTAGCGCCCCCGGACCGGCTCGTCGCGGACGTCCAGGACTTCCGGCGGAGCCTCTCACGCAGCAACGCACCCTGGGCCGGCAAGGCCTGACCGCCTCCGAGATCAGCTACGCACCCGCCCCAGTGTCCGCTACCCGTACAGCGAGTGTCGACCAGCAAGCTGTCGCGCCCGGGGGCTCACGAACTGAAGGTTCTATCAAATGATACAAACAACTGATAGAGTCTGCCCTGTGCCCTCCCAGGTTGCCCACGCAGCGGGCTCGGGAAGTCCTGCGACCGACACTGAGAAGCGGCTCATCGCTGCTGCGGAGCGCTTGTTCGCCGAACAGGGTGTCGGGGCGGTCTCGCTGCGCACCGTGATGCAGGCGGCCGGAACGAACGTGGCGTCGGTCCACTACCACTTCGGGTCGAAGGAGGGCCTGCTCGAGGCCGTACTGCGTAGTCGGCTTGACCAGGTGGCCGTTGAGCGCGACGCGGTGTTGCTGGAGCTTCCCGAGGGGGAGTTCGTCGCGCACGAGCTGGCTCGCGCGTTCGTGCAGCCGGTCGTCGCCGTGCTCGCCTCCGGTGGCGGGCATTGGATCCGCTTGGTCGGGCACCTGCTGGCCACCGGTGACGCGGGACTGGACACGATCTCCGCATCGTTCTTCCAGCGCAACGCCGCCTTCGTCGAGCACTTGGGGCGGCTGTGCCCGGGCGTCGCGACCAGAACACTCAACTTCCGCTTGACCCAGGCGATGAACCTGACCCTGAACGTCCTGGGCGACATCGAGCGGGCTCGGCGCCTGTTGGGTGAGGACTCGGCCACCTGGGGCGACGAGGAGGTCGTCGCCGACCTCATCGACGTCGTGGCCTCCGTTCTCGCCGGGCCGTCCACCCGGGCCAGTTAGCAGAGGAGACTCTTCGTGACACGCTTTTCCTTGCCCGACGAGGCACCCAACGGGTTGGACTCGCCGGTCACCGCCAAAGTCATCAAGTACGCGGCCAAGGCGCAGGTGGCGATCTTCCGGCTGACCAACGGCCGGGTCGGCAGCACGTGGCGGATCGGGGCCGCGTTTCGCAAACCGGTCCCGACGTTGCTGCTGGAACACCGTGGCCGCAAGTCCGGTCGGCTGTTCACCACTCCGCTGCTGTATCTGCGCTCCGGCAAGGACCTGGTCATCGTCGCCTCCCAGGGCGGCCTGCCGAAGCACCCGCAGTGGTACTTCAACCTGGTCGCGCATCCCGAGACGCGGGTCCATCTCAAGGGGCGTCGTGGCGTTCCCGTTCTCGCGCGGGTCGCCTCGGCGGAGGAGCGCGAAGATCTCTGGCCGCGTCTGGTTGACCTGTACGCCGACTTCGCGAAGTACCAGGCCTGGACCGAGCGCGAAATCCCGGTCGTGGTGCTCACTCCGCGCTGACCGGAAGCGTTGATACCGGTGGGGTACCACCGTGATACCGGAGCTGTCATTGCTCCTGCCCGGCGAGCGGTGGTGAACTCGAGCTCACACGGCAGCGGTCGTGCTTGCGCACCAACACTTTCCGAGGAGCAGCATGAAGATCGGTATCGGCCTTCCCAACCTGGTGCGCGATGTCCGGCCCGAAGTACTCCCGGAGTGGGCGCGCCGCGCCGAGGCGGCCGGATTCTCCTCGCTGGGCGCGGGCAGCCGGATCGCCTTCCCTGGCGTCATGGACACCGTGACGCTCGCCGCGGCCGCCGGTGCGACCAGCACTATCGGTCTGGTCAGCAACGTCCTGGTGACGCCGGTCTGGCCACCGGTGCTGCTGGCCAAGGAAATCGCCGGCATCCAGGGCGTCTCGGGCGGGCGGCTCACCCTCGGGCTCGGCGTCGGCGGACGGCCGGAAGACTTCGTGGTCGAGGGCGCGGGGCCACGCGGGCTGGGCAAGCGAATGGACCACGCCCTCGAGGTCTTCCGCGATTTCTGGGCGGGCACGCCCGTCCCGGGCAGCGAGTCCGCCGGTGTGCCCGGTGGCCGGGTCGAAATCCCGATGCTGTTCGGCGGGACGGCGCCGGCCGCGCTGAACCGGATGGCCAAGTGGGGCAAGGGATACATCGCCGGCACGGTGCCACCGCCGTTGGCCGCCTCCTGGTTCGACGGCGCCCGCCAGGCATGGAAGGACGCCGGGAGGGAGGGCGATCCGTACCTCGTCGGTACCGCCTACTTCGCGTTGGGTGACTTCGAGAAGGGGCGGGGCAACGTCTACGACTACTACAGCAGCCTGGGGCCCGAGGTTGCCGGACTCACCTCGGGTGCCGTGGCCGGCGATACCAGCGCTGTGCGCGATGTCGTCAAGCAGTACGAAGACCTGGGCATCGACGAGCTGTTCTTCAACGCGGCCACTGACGACCCCGACGAGGTGGAACGGCTGGCCGAAGCCGTCCGGTAGCAGACTTCCGGCCAGTGCCGAGACGACCGGCCCGGCTAGTTGCTCGGCCCAGGCCGCGGTGTTGTCTGTCACCGTGGTCAGGGCAGTCGGTGGAGGTGGAGATCGCCGTCCCGCGCCGGCAGCGACCGGCTGCGAGCCGGACGGTCCTACACCACAATGCGGCTCGACACTGCGCTCGAGGTGAGTGGTCCCTGACCCAGGCCTGCGGGAGCGGCCCTGACGGAAGCGCTGGAGCGCTGGTCATCAGGCCGCTCACCTGCTGATCAGGTCAGGTTCTTGCTGAAGAATTCGTCCAATTTGTCGAACGGGATGAGGTCGGTCTTGTCGTAGAGGTCGACGTGACCGGCACCGGGGACGACGTGGAGTTCCTTTGGTTCGGCCGCGGCCTCGTAAGCGTCTTCGCCGAAGTAGCGGGAGTGGGCGTGCTCGCCCACGACGATGAGGATCGGCCGCGGCGAGATCCATTCCAGGTTGGCCAGCAGCGGGAAGTTCATGAACGACAAGTTGCTCGTCATCGTGAACTGGGTGGTGGAGTTGTGGTGGTAGCCGCGTGGAGTGGAGTAGAACTCGCCGAACTCGCGGCCGACGGGGTCGGTGTTCTCGTCGAACCCGATCGGCGCCGGGCGCGGTGTCACCAACGTGGGTACGCCGCTTTCGAAGTCCGCGTACCGTTGTTCGGCGAGGCTGTCGAGGATGCCGTTGCGCTCTTCGTCGGTGAGCGCGTCGCGGAAGCCCTTGCTGAACAGGCGGTGGTGGTCGTACATGACGACCGTGGCGACCGCCTTGATGCGGTGGTCGACCTTGGCGGCGCTGAGGCTGAACGCCCCGCTGCCGCACAGGCCGAGCGCGCCGATGCGGTCCCGGTCCACGAAGGACCGAGTGCCCAGGTAGTCCACGCCGGCGTGGAAGTCCTCGACGAAGATGTCGGGAGACGACACGTGGCGCGGGTCGCCGCCGCTGTAGCCGTTGTACGACGGGTCGAAGGTGAGCGCGGTGAAGCCGCGCTTGGCCAGGTTCTGGGCGTAGATTCCCGGGCCCTGCTCCTTCACGCCGCCGTACGGAGCGCCGATGACGATCGCGGGATGCCGCTGGGATTCGTCGAATTCCTTCGGGCGGTACAGGTCCGCGGAGATGGTCATTCCGTACCTGTTCGGGTACGAAACCGGTGTGCGCGTGACGTTCTCGTCCAGCTCGAAGATGTAATTGTCCATTGTGGCTCTTTCCCGTTGTTTCCTGGGTGCGTTCTGGGTGTTCTCCGAAATGTCGCCGGTGCCCGCGCGGCCCGCGGGACCTGTCGGCACCGACGTCTCGCGGCCGATTCAACCGGCTGCACGCGTTCACTGGGAGGGGCCGACAGCACCCCCCGGTTCGCGTGATCACTCAAGTCGGCTATGCCGGGCTGTCCAGGTACGGAAAAGAAGGTGCGGGCCGCCGGGGGTGCAGGGAGCCGGTGCGGGCGTGCCATCCGGCGGGGGTGCGTCCGCCGAAGAGACCGACGAACCCGGTGTCGTCGACGGTGTCCAGTCGAATCGGGACCTACCGCTCCCGTTCAGGGCGTGCGGGCCATGGCGCGGTAGAGGTCCGCGGAGTCCGGTGCGTCGGGTAACGGCGGGAGGGGAGCGTCGGGCGTGGCGAAGGCGCGGAGCATTTGCCCGACGAGCCGGCGCCAGGTGCCGGGAGCGGCGTCGGCGGTGGCGGCGATGACGCCGGCGTTGGCCATGAGCAGGACGACGAGGTCTTCGGAGGCGAAGTCGGCCCGGAGGTGACCGGTGTCCTTGGCGCGGCTGATGAGTTTGAGGAAGCCCCGGTAGGACTCGGCCCGCCGGGCTTCGATGGCGGTCGCGCCGGGGAAGCTCGCGGTGAGCACGCCGGCGAAGCCGCGGTCGGCGGCTTGCATCGAGCAGATGGTCTCGACGTAGTGGGTGAAGCCGTGCCAGGGGTCGGGGTCGGCGAGTGCCGCGGCCGTGGCCGCGGCGTAGGCCTCCATGCGGTCGGTGAAGACGGCGTTGACGAGCTCGTCGCGGGTGGCGAAGCGGCGGGAGAGGGTGGCCTTGCCGACGCCGGCTTCGCGGGCGACCGACGCCATCGACACGTCGAGTCCCTCGGTGGCGTAGAGGCGGCGGGCGGCCTCCATGATGCGCTCGCGGTTGCGTTCGGCGTCCGCGCGCAGGGCGGGTTCGGACTGCTGACCTGGTGCTTCGGCGGATGTCATGTCCGCCACCCTATCAAGTGGACCACCCTTCCCACTTTTCTGCTACGGTGATGACAGGAAACGGGAAGGCCGTTCCACTTACTTCGAAGGTGATCACCATGCGTGCTGCAACACTGGATTCCGTCCCCGCCGGCCCGTCCGTGAGCGAGGTGGCGAAGCCGCGCCCGGAAGCGGGGGAGCTGCTGGTTCGGGTGGCCGCGTCCTCGGTCAACGGCTTCGACACCGCCACCGCCGCGGGCTACCTGCAGGGTGTGCTGGAGCACCGGTTCCCGCTGGTGCCGGGCAAGGACTTCGCCGGGACGGTCGAAGCCCTGGGCGAAGGCGTCGAGGGCTTCGCGGTGGGGGACGCGGTCTTCGGCGTGGTGATGAAGCCCTTCCTGGGGACGGGGTCGCTGGCCGACTACGTCACCGTGTCCGCGGCCTACGGCGTGGCCCCCATCCCGCCCGCGCTGAGCTTGCGCGAAGCCGGCGCGCTGGGCCTGGCGGGCACCGCGGCGCTGGACGCCCTGAACGCGGTGGGCCTGGGCAAGGGGGAGACGGTCCTGATCTCCGGCGCCACCGGCGGCGTCGGCACGTTGGCGGTGCAGCTCGCGGTCGCGCGCGGCGCCCGGGTCATCGCCACCGCCCGCTCCGGCGCGGAGACCGACTTCGTCACCGGCCTCACTCCGGTCGCCGGGATCCAGGTCGTCGATTTCACCGGCGATCTCCCCACCCAGGTGCAGGCGTTCGCGCCGGACGGCCTGGACGCGGTGCTGCACCTGGCCGGCGACGGCGACCAGCTGGCGCGCCTGCTGCGTCCGGGCGGCCGCTTCGCCTCCACTCTCGGTGTCACGCCCGAGGGCGTCACCGCCGTATCGGTGATGGCCGATCCGAACCCCCGGACCCTGGCTCGGCTCGCCGCCGAGGCCGCGTCGGGCGCGCTGCGTATCCCGGTCACCGCCACCTACCCCTTGGACCGGGTCGGTGAGGCGTTCGCCGCGTTCGGCGCGGGGACGCTCGGCAAGGTCGCCATCACCCACGCCTGAACCGATTTCCCTCTCCTCCGGAAAGGAACACACCATGCTCCCGACGACGCTTCCTTCATGGGCTCACATCGCCCCGGGCATGATCAATCCCCGGGCGGTGCGGCTGGTGGAGGCGTTCAAAGACGCCCTGGCCCGCATGCGTGACGAGCACGGCCTCACCTTCGACGACGTGCACACGGTCACCACGCTGCTGACGGAGCTGCACGACGCCACCGGCGTGCCGCTGTCGCTGTGCGCCATGCCGCTGTTCAGCGAGGTATTCCAGGGCGGTGGCAACGGCTACACGATCTCCGAAGACGTGGACAGCCCGACCTACGTCCCCGATGCGCCGCTGATCGACAACCCGGGCCGGCTCCCGATGCGCGCCGACGAACCCGGCGTCCCGCTGATCGCCTCCGGCCGCGTCCTCGACGGCCACGGCAACCCGCTGGCCGGCGCGGAAATGGTGATCTACCACGCGTCCAACGACGGCGTCTACTCCGGCATCTGGGACGACGGCCAGCCCCAGTACAACCTGCGCGGCCGCCAGCTCACCGACGCCGAAGGCCGCTACGCCTTCACCACCATCACCCCGGTGCCGTATTCCAACACGCCGAGCCAGGCCGCCAAGGCCGTGACGGCGGCGGCCACGGCACTGGGCCGCAGCATCTACCGGCCGGCCCACATCCACTACGAAATCCACCACCCCGACCTGATCAAGCCCTACCGAGGAGAGGTCTACTTCGCCGGCGACCCCATCATCCCCATCGACTTCGTCGGCCCCAAGATCGCCGCACCATCCCTGCAGGCCGAGACGACCCTGCACGAAGACCCCGAGGACATCACCGCCCACGGCTTCGCCGGTCCCTACAACACGGCGGTCTACGACTTCGTCCTCAAAACCCACACCAGCCCCGAAGCCGCCGTCGTCGGTCCGCGGCGGACGGAATGACCGACGAGGACGCGATCGCCTGGCGCCTGGCCCGGCTGAACACCGCGTTCGTCCACCACTACGACCGGCGCGAACACGACGAGGTCCTGGCGCGGTTCACCCCGGACGCGGTCTACGAGGTCCACGGTCAGGTTCTGCACGGTCACGCGGAGATCAAGGCGGTGCTCGACGCCCGCCCCGGACCCGAGCTGACCGTGCGCCATCTCGTCACCAACCTGCATTTCCACACCATCAGTGACAACGACGCCCACGGCGCCTCGTGCCTGACCGCGTTCGTCGGCCCGGCTCCCGCCGGTGCGGGCCCGGCCCGCTATCCGGCGGCGAACGCGGGCCACCTCACCCAGCTGACCGATCGCTACGCCCTGCACGAAGGCCGCTGGAAGATCGCGGGCCGTATCGCGGAGAAACTCCTCGTCCCGGCCACGACCGTCGCCTGAATTCCATTTCCCCCTCATGAAGTAATGATCGAAAGGATTGCTGTGTCCAGCATCGCCATTGTCGGAGCCGGCCCCGGTATGGGCCTGGCCATCGCTCGCACGTTCGGCTCGCAGGGCTTCGACGTCGCGCTGATTTCCCGCAACCGCGCCAAGCTCGACGAATTGACCGGCAAGCTCAAGGCCGAGGACATCACCGCAGCCGCGTTCCCGGCCGACGTGCTCGACCGCGACGCGCTCACCCAGGCGATCGAGGACGCCGCCACGCACTTCGGCGGCATCGACGTCCTGGAGTACTCACCGGTCGGCGGGTTCGGCTCCACCACGTTGACCGTCCCGACCGAAACCGAGCCGTCCCACGTGCAGCACGAAATCGAATTCCAGCTCTACGGCGCCATCGCCGCCACCCGGGCCGTGCTGCCCGCGATGCGGGAGGCCGGGCGGGGACCTTGCTGTACACCACCGGCGCCGGGTCGATCGACCCCGTGCCACAGGTCGGCAACGTCAACGCCGCCGCCGCGGCACTGCGCAACTGGGTGCTCAACCTCCACAAGGAACTCGACGGCACCGGCGTCCAGGCCGCCCACGTCGGCATCGACGTGGCGATCGGCAGTTCCGACGCGGTCATCCCCGGCTTCCCCACCGCCCCGCCCGAGCAGATCTCGCCGGTCTACTGGGAGCTGCACACCACCGATCGGGACAAAGCCGAACGCGTCTTCAGCGTCTGAGCCTCCTGGGGCGCGCCGCGGCTTCCCGGCCGCGGCGCGTCCTTTGTGGTCTGTCGGCGAGCGGACACCGATCGATACCGGAAGGGCCCACCGGCGATGCGGAAGCAGTCATTGTTCCGGCCGGGGAGCGGTGGTGGACTCGAAGGCATGGGTCAACTCGAAAACAAGGTCGCGGTCATCACCGGCGGCAGCTCAGGAATCGGACTCGCCACGGCGCAGCGATTCGTCGAAGAGGGCGCGGTCGTCTACGTGACCGGCCGCAAGGAACAGGAACTGACCGCCGCCGCGGCGAAGGTGGGCGCGATCCCCGTGCAAGGTGACGCATCGAATCCCGCGGACCTGGACCGGCTGTACGACACCGTGCGCACCGACGGCCGCCGGATCGACGTGCTCGTGGCGAACGCCGGGACCGCCGAGGTCGCGGCGCTCGAAGACGTCACCGACGAGCACTTCGACCTGCACTTCGACACCAACGTCCGAAGCACGCTGAAGACCGTCAAGAAGGCTCTTCCCCTGCTCACCGACGGCGCGTCGATCGTGCTGGTCAGCTCGGTGTCGGGGAGCACCGGGACGCCGGGCATGAGTGTCTACAACGCGTCGAAGGCCGCGGTCCGCTCGTTCGCCCGGACGTGGGCGAACGAGCTCAAGGGACGCACGATCCGGGTCAACGCGCTGGCGCCGGGAACGACGGACACGCCTTCGGTCGGGTTCTGGCTCGACGAGGAAAGCAGGCGCGAATGGATGGTGGAGCACTCGTCGAACAATCCGCTGCGCCGGTGGGGAAAGCCGGAGGAACAGGCCAACGCGATCCTGTTCCTCGCCTCGGACCAGAGCACCTACATCACCGGCTTCGAGCTCGTGGTCGACGGTGGCATCACCCAGCTAGGCCCCTGGGGCTGAAAGCACCATGCGCCCGGCCGCCACGCTCTTGGCGGTGTGCACGAACTCGTCCCGTGTCGCCGCCGGGATGTCCGGTCGCCAGGTCAGCATCAGCCAGGTCGGCGGCGCGTCGGCAACGGGAACGGCCACGACGGCGGAGCCGATCCGGTCGGTCGCGCTCGCCGCGGCGATCACGATCAGTTCGCCCATGGCGACCTGGTCGATGATCTCGTCGAGCGTGGCGTCCGGCCACTGCGGCCGGAAAAGGGGTTCCTGGGCGACATCGCCGGCCGAAACCGCGGGCTTCGCCGCGAGCGGATGATCCCGGGGGAGCAACGCGACAGTTTCTTCTTCGACGAGTTCGGTGAATTCCAGTCCGCCCAGCTCGTCGTAGCCGCACGTGACCGCGACGTCCGCGGAGCCGGCGCGGACGACGTCGAGGTGGTCCCGGGTGAACACCACCTCGACGTCGGCCGCGCCGGGCCGGCGCCGGTAGGCCCGCACCACGTCGGCCAGCAGCCCGGCGCCGTGCCCGGCGGAGTGGCCACCACCAGGCGGTGGGGGCGCCCGCTGCGCTGGGCGCGCACCACCGCGGCGTCCACCGCGGCCAGCGCTTTCCGGCTCTCGATCAGGAAAACCGCTCCGGCCGCCGTGAGGGCGACCCGGCGGCTCGTGCGCTCGAACAGCTGGACACCGAGCCGGCGTTCCAGTCTGCCGATCGCCCTGGACAGCGGCGGCTGGGCGATTCCGAGCCGTTCCGCGGCCCGGCCGAAATGCAGTTCCTCGGCGACCGCGACGAAGTATTCGAGCTCACGCGTCTCCACCCGTTCCATATCCACAGAGTAACAGTCCGTTATCGGAAAAGAGGAGTAACAGCTGTGACGTACCCAGGAAAGGTTTCTTTCGGTTTCTGCGTGAACAACGCGATCGGGAATGTGCCGGATCTGCTGCGTGCGGTCCGGCAGGCCGACCGTGACGGGCTCGACCTGGTCTCGGTGATGGACCACCCCTACACCGGTGACCAGTTGGACGCCTACGCGTTTCTCGGGTTCGTCCTGGGCGCGACCGAGCGGCTCACCGGCTTCGCCAACGTCACCAACCTGCCGACCCGGCCCGCCCCCATGCTGGCCCGCACGGTGACGTCGTTGTCGGCACTGTCCGGTGGCCGTGTGGTGCTCGGCCTCGGGGTGGGCCTGCAGTGGGACCGGATCGCCGACATGGGCGTTCCCCGGCTGTCGCCCGGGGAGGCCGTCGCCGCCTTCGAGGAAGCGATCGTCCTGGTCAAGCAGCTGGCCGGGGGCGGCCCGCCGGTCACCTACGAAGGCACGCACTACCGGGTGAACCGGATCGACCCCGCACCCGTGGCCGCGCCGGAAGTCTGGACCGGTTCGAGCGGCCCGAAGTCGCTGGCCGCGACCGGCCGGGTCGCGGACGGCTGGCTGCCGCCCTATTTCGCGGACTGGCTCAGCGAGCGGTACCGCACGTCCCGGCCGGTCATCGACGAGGCCGCGACGGCCGCCGGCCGCGATCCCGGCGAGGTCCGCACGATCTACAACTTCGCCGGGCGGATCGCCGAGCGGCCCCTGAACGCAACCCGCGACGAGGACGGCCGCTGGGTCGGCGGGTCGGCGGCGCAGTGGGTCGAGGAGCTGACCGGGGCCGTGCTGGAGCACGGCGCGGCCGGCTTCAACTTCGCCGAGCCCCACGGATTCGCCGAGGACCTGACCGTGCTCGGCCGGTGGGCCAACGAGATCGTCCCCGCCGTGCGCGAGGCCGTCGCCAAGGAGCAGGCAGGCGACTGACCGGCGGGTTTCCTCTGAGGGTGCTACCCTCGGGAGAAAATGGGAAGGGCGTTCCATTTAGGTGGAACGTCCATCCGTCCGGCGTCACCGCTTCGGGTGGGGGGTGCTGACGGCCCCTCCCAACGCGCACATGCGCCGGGTTTGATGAATCGAGGAAGACCCGAGACCCAAGGAGGAGAATTCGTGCGTGGAGTGGTGATGCACAGCACCGGCGACGTCCGCGTGGAGGAGCGCGAGGATCCGAAGATCATCGAGCCGACGGACGCGATCATCCGGTTGACGGCGACCTGCATCTGCGGGTCGGACCTGTGGCCCTACCGGGGCATCGAACCGGCCGACCACCTGCTGATGGGGCACGAGTACGTCGGCGTCGTCGAAGAGGTCGGTACCGAGGTCAAGACCGTCCAGCCGGGTGACTTCGTCGTCGGGTCGTTTGTCATCTCCGACAACACGTGCGAGATCTGCCGGGCCGGCTACCAGTCCAAGTGCGTACACGCCGAGTTCGTGCACGGCGGCATCGGCACCCAGGCCGAGCTGGCCCGCATCCCCCAAGCGGACGGCACCCTCGTCGTCACCCCCGGACAGCCGGATCCCGAGCTGATCCCGTCACTGCTGGCCGCCTCCGACGTGCTGGGCACCGGCTGGTTCGGCGCGGTCGCCGCCGAGGCGGGCCCCGGCAAGACCGTCGCGGTCGTGGGCGACGGGGCGGTCGGCCTGATGGCGGTGCTGGCCGCCAAGCAGCTCGGTGCCGAGCGGATCATCGCGATGTCCCGCCACGCCGACCGGCAGAAGCTCGCGCTGGAGTACGGGGCCACCGACATCGTCACCGAACGTGGTGACGAGGGCGTGGCGAAGATCAAGGAACTCACGAACGGGCTCGGTGCCCACAGCGTGGTCGAAGCCGTGGGTACCCAGGAGTCCACCATGCAGGCGATCGGAGCCACCCGCGGGGGCGGTCACCTGGGCTTCGTCGGCGTGAACTACGACGTCAAGATCCCCGGCATCGACCTGTTCTTCGCCGGCATCCACCTGCACGGCGGACCCGCTCCGGTGCGCCGGTTCCTGCCTGAGCTGATCCAGCTCATCTGGGACCGCAAGATCGACCCCGGCAAGGTCTTCGACCTCACCCTGCCGCTGGACCAGGCCGCCAAAGGCTACAAGGCGATGGACGAGCGCCGCGCCGTCAAGGTCATGCTGACCTTCTGACACCACTCACAGCGGACACGGACGGCGGAGGGCATGAGCAAGAAGGACAAGGTGCGGGAGTTCCTGATTTCCCGCCGCGCGCACGTCACCCCAGAACAGGCGGGGTTGCCCGCGGGCGGTGGCGAACGGCGGGTACCCGGCCTGCGCCGCGAAGAGGTCGCCACCCTCGCCGGTGTCAGCGTCGACTACTACACGCAACTCGAGCGCGGCGACCTCGGCGGTGCCTCGGAAAGCGTGCTCAACGCCATCGCGCGAGCGCTGCACCTCAACGACGTGGAACGCGAATACCTGTTCGACCTGGCCCGCACCACGGCATCGAAAGCGTCGCAGGGCCGGAGACCGGTCAAGACGTCGGTGCGGGCCTCGGTGCAGCGAGTCCTCGACAACATCGCCCTGCCCGCCATCGTGATCAACGCGCGGCACGACCTCATTGCCGCCAACCTCATGGGCCGGGCCATGTTCGCCCCGCACTTCGAAGCCGAGAAGCCGAACCTGGCCCGGTTCATCTTCCTGGACCCCCGCGCCCCGGACTTCTACGTCGACTGGCCGCTGGCCCGCAGCATGACCGCCGCGATGCTCCGGCTCGCGGCCGGCCGTGACCCGCTCGACCACGACCTCACCGCACTCATCGGCGAGCTCTCCACACTCAGCCCGCAGTTCCGCACGGACTGGGCCGAGCAGGACGTGCACGAGCACCGCACCGGGCAGAAGGTCTACCGCCACCCCGAAGTCGGCGAGCTCGACGTCACCTTCGACGTGTTCGAACTCCCCGGCGAGCCCGGCCTGTCCGTCGTCACCTACAGCGCCGAGAAGGACTCCGCCTCCGCCGACAGGTTCGCGATCCTCGCCACGTGGGCGGCCACCCGAAGCTCCGAAAGCCCGGATCGTCCCCGTGCAGCCCGAGGTGGGGACCGGCGGGGTCAGACCGCTGCAGACGACAGCTGACTCGCTTACGGGCAGCGCTCTCGTTCAGCCGAGGGATATCCCGGTGCGTGCTTCGAGACCGGCGATGAGCTCGGCCTGAAACGTCGCGTCTTGAGCAGCGGGGTGGGGGCGCTGAGTGTGCCGGTGGTACCAGTAACCGCCGGTGCGGGGCTCGATGTCCTGGCCGGTGGCGAGCCACACCTGGGTTTCGTGCCCGGCGCGAAGGTCGTCGGTCGCGCCGGGGCCGCCCATCCGGGTCGGTACCCAGCCCGGGTCGACGGCGTGCGAGGCGGTTTCCGGGCACCGGCTCGCGATGGCGGCGGCGAGAGCCGTGACGTACAGCTTGCTGTCCTCATAGGAGACGCGACCCGTGGTGAGGCCTTGAAGATTCGCCGATCCCGACCGGCGCATGGAACTGCTGAGGTAGACGAGCCGGTGCGGTGTGCGCAGGCGAGCGGTCAGGATGTACGGCGCCAGCGTGTTAACGGCGAGGACGTCCGGGCCGGTGAGGACACCGGCGTTGTGGATGACCGCGTCGAACCGGCCGTACTCGTCGGCCTGCCCGGCGAGGGCGACGACCTCCTGGTGTTCGGCGAGGTTCCCGTAAATCGCGCCGCGGACCTGATCGAGCAGGCCCGCTCCGGCGAGTCGGGACGGGTTCCGGGCGTGCGCGACCACGTCGTGCCCATCCGCGGCCAGCGCCTGTGCGGTCGCCAGGCCGAGCCCGGTCGCCGCGCCGGTGACGAGAACCAACGCCACGCTGGTGTCCTCCATTCCGTTCGTCGGACCTGACAGTAACCTGTCAGAGCAGGGATTCCGCGGTGATCGGCAGGCTCCTGATCCGCTTTCCGGTGGCGTGGAAGACGGCGTTGGCGATGGCCGGCGCGACGCCGACGTGCACGACCTCCCCGATGCCCTTGACGCCGAGGGGGTCGGCCTGGGGATCGGAGCCGTCGAGGTAGATCGCGCGCAGCTCGGGGACGTCCGCGTTGACGGGAACGAGGTAGTCGGCGAGGTTGGCGTTGACGATCCGGCCGTCTCGCGGGTCGGTGACCGTGTGCTCCAGCAGCGCCGAGCCGATCCCGCCGACCATTCCGCCGAGGGCTTGGCTGTCGGCGAGCTTGGGGCTGACGATCCGCCCGGCGTCGTAGACGCCGAGCATGCGCCGCAAGCGGACCAGGCCGAGCTGGGCGTCGACCGCGACCTCGGCGAACACGGCGCCGTAGGCGTAGAACGACGAGCGATCCTGCCCGGGCGGGGCGAACCCGCCGATGGCCTCCAGGTGCGGTCGTCCATTGCGTGACAGCAGCTGCCGGAAGCTCTCGCCGCGAGCCGGGTCGTTCTTGAGCGCCATGCGCCCGTTGCGGACGATGACGTCGGCGGGGTCGGCTCCGTGCAGTGGGGACCGGAGGTCGTTGACGGCGAGGGTGACGGCTTGGTGCCGGACCTTGTCGCAGGCGTTCAGGACGGCGGATCCGACGCTGGCCATCGTTTGCGAGCCGCCGTGGGGTGGCGTGGGTGGCATGAGGGAGTCGCCGAGCTCGAACCGGACGGTGTCCATGGCCAGGCCGAGGGCGTCGGCGGCGACCTGGGTCATCGAGGTGTAGGTGCCGGGGCCCATGTCGCTGGTCGCGGACTGGACCAGGGCCGCGCCGTTCGCCTCGAGCCGGGCGTAGGCCTGGGCCGCGCCGCGTGCGGTGTCATAGACGGAGGTGGCCATCCCGGTGCCGATCAGCCAGTCGCCGTCGCGGGTCGAGCGTGGTGCCGGATTGCGGTGCTGCCAGCCGAATTCCCGGGCGCCGACGGTGTAGCACTCACGCAGCCGCCGCGTGGAGAACGGCAAGCCGGTGGACTCGTCTTTCGCCGGCTCGTTGCGTTGACGCAGTTCGATGGGGTCCATCTTCAGCGCGTGCGCGAGCTCGTCGACCGCCGATTCGATCGCGAACGACGCGCTCGCGTACCCGGGGCCACGCATCCAGATCGGCGTGTTGACGTCGAGCGGCACCGAGCTGTAGGCCTGCCGGACGTGCGGCATGCTGTAGAGCATCTGCCCGGGAGCCATCGCGGCCTCGACGAATTTCTCGTACGACGACGTCTCGGCCGTGATGTCGTGGATCATCGCGCTCAACCGGCCGCGCCGATCCGCGCCGATCCTCAGGCGGTAGCCGTAGCAGGGCCGGAAGCCGGTGCCGAAGTACAGCTGGCGCCGGGCCAGCACGAGCTTGACCGGCCGTCCGGTGTGGCGTGCCGCGACCGCGGCGATGGTGACGTGCGGCCAGGCCCGCAGGCCGCTGCCGAAGGCGCCCCCGACGAAGGGGGAAATGACGCGCACGTGGTTGTCCGGAATGCCGAACACCGCGGCGAGTTCCCGCTGGGTGCCGCCGACCCACTGGGTCTTGTCCCAGACGGTGAGGCGGTCGCCGTCCCAGCGTGCGATGGTCGCGTGCGGTTCCATCGGGTTGTGGTGGTTGCGCGCGGCGTCGTAGGTGACGTCCAGTTTGACCGCGGCACCGGCGAACGCGGTGTCGGCGTCGCCGCGCGCGTAGGTGGTGGGTTCGCCGGCCGGGGCCGAGCGCAGGTCGGTGGCCGGCTGGCGGGCGTTGTAGTGCACTTCGACCAGCCGGGCGGCGTGCTGCGCCGCCTCGAGGGTGTCGGCGACCACGACCGCGACGGCCTGGCCGAAGAACCGGATGCGGTCGTCCTGGAAGACGCGCAGCCGGGTGCCCTCGGGATTGTTCGCGTTCGGGCTCTCGCGGTAGGCGAGCTTGGGGGCGTTGAGGTGGCTGATCACCGCCCGGACGCCGGGGTGGGCGAGCGCGGCGCGGTCGTCGATCGCGGTGATGCGTCCCGCGCCGACGCTGCCGTCGACCACGACGGCGTGCAGCGCGCCGTCGATTTCGTGTTCGGCGGCGTAGGTGGCGTGCCCGGTCACCTTGAGCCGGCCGTCCACCCTGGACACCGGAGTGCCGACGGCTCGCTGGGGCTGCGCGGTCACTGGCCTCCTCCTACGACGCGAAGCTGACGTTCGACGGTCCGTTTGAGCAATTCGACCTTGAACGCGTTGTGGTCCAGCGGGCGTGCGCCGTCCGCGGCGCGGGCGGCGGCGTCCGTCCACAGCTGCGCGGACGGCGCCTTCCCGGTGAGGTGCTGCTCGACGGCGGCCAGTTTCCACGGCACAGTGCCCACGCCGCCGGCCGCGACCTTGGCGGCCCGGACCACCCCGCCCTGGATGTGCAGGGCGACCGCGGCCGAGGTCAGGGCGAATTCGTAGGACTGCCGGTCGCGGACCTTGAGGTAGCCCGAACGCACCGGACGCGGAAGCGCGGGAACCTCGATGGCGGTGATCAGTTCTCCGGGCCGGATGGCGTGCTCCCGCTCGGGCGTCGTGCCCGGGGTGAGCAGGAAGTCACGGAACGCCACAGTGCGCTCGCCGTCCGGGCCGAGGAGCCGGACGGTGGCTTCGAGGGCTGCGAACGCCACGGCGACGTCGGAGGGGTGGGTGGCCATGCAGTGGCTGGACGTGCCGAGGATCGCATGGCTGCGGTTGATGCCGTGCAGCGCCGCGCATCCGGAGCCGGGTGCGCGCTTGTTGCACGCGGCGGTGACATCCCGGAAGTAGGTGCACCGGGTGCGCTGCATGATGTTGCCGCCGATGGTGGCCATGTTGCGCAGCTGCGCCGAGGCGCTGAGCTCCAGTGCCTCGGAGATCACCGGGTACGTGCCGCGGACCCGGGGGTCGGCGGCGGCCTCGGCCATGGTGACCAGCGCGCCGATGCGCAGGCCGCCGCCCGGCGTGACCCTGATGCCGCGCAAGGGGAGCGCGGCGATGTCGACCAGCCCGGCCGGGCGTTCCACGGTTTCGCGCATGAGGTCGACCAGCGTGGTCCCGCCGGCGATGTACCGGCCGCCGCGCTGCCCCGCGGCCACGGCCGCACGGGTGTCGGCGACCTTGGTGTAGGTGAAGGGCTGCACGTCAGGTCCTCACTTCCGCGGCGCGGCCTGCTGGACCGCGTCGACGATCTTCACGTAGCAGCCGCACCGGCAGATGTTGCCGCTCATCCATTCGCGGATCTCCGCGCGGGACCCGGTGTGGCCTTCCTTGATGCAGGCGGCGCCGGACATGATCTGTCCCGGCGTGCAGTAGCCGCACTGGAAGGCGTCATGGTCGATGAACGCCTGCTGCAGGGGGTGCAGCCGGTCGCCTTCGGCGAGGCCTTCGATGGTGGTGACTTCGGCGCCCTCGAGCCGCACGGCGAGGGTCAGGCAGCCGTTCACGCGGCGGCCGTCGACCAGGACGGTGCAGGCTCCGCAGGCGCCCGCGTCACAGCCCTTCTTCGAGCCGGTGAGGCCGAGGTGCTCGCGCAGCAGATCCAGCAGTGACGTGCGGTTGTCGAACGTGACGGTGTGGCGGGTTCCGTTGACCGTCAACGACACCCGGCTGCTGGTGCCGGACTCGGCGGCCGCGGCGGGCTCCGCGTCGAGGACGGGCGCCCCGGCGACGGCGACCGCGCCGGTGATGGCCGTGGCCGCGACGAACGTGCGCCGCGACAGGGTGGCGGGCGTGTCCTCGTCGGTGGCCGGGATTTCTTCGATCGACATGGAAGGACTTCCTCGGTCGCGAGATTGCGGCAGGCGGGCACAGCTCGTTTTTCGTTCCGGGTGGACGAAATCACACCTCGCCGGGGGATTGGGAGGGGCTGTCAGCACCCCCCGGCTTTCGGGCCGGCCGGGAGCTCGCTGTCGAAAGCCGGAAGTATGCCGTGACAACAACCACCCGCTGTCGGTTACCGCAGGTCAGGGCAAGGATGCGGCCAACGCGAGGGGTGACGGCAAGCCCTCCCGGAATTCCGGTGAGACGGCGCCGGTTCAGCGGAGGCCGGCAGCGAACTCTTTGAGCTCCCGAGCCAGTACCGGCGAAGCGTAGGTCTTCACCACGTCCTGCCGGGCGGGGCAGACGTCCAAGTCCGGGCATACCAGCGGAATCATGATCCGCAGCGTCTTGTACAGCTGAGCATGCGGCAACGTGCCGAGGATCTGCTTGATGCCGAACGCGGATGCCGCGCTGAGGACTTCGGCGAGGAACTTCGGGCAGCCGACCAAGATCAGGCCCGCTCGCAACGGCATCTGAGCGTATTTGGCGTAAGTGCCGGGATCGAGCCCTTTCGCCACGTTGTTGAGGCAGACGCAGAGTCCGTGCTTGCGGTAGCGGACCGAGGAAGTCCACGGGACCTTGTCGATGGCACGGTTGGCCAGCCGTGTGTAGAAGCCGTTCTCGTCGAAGACATAAGCTACGACGTCGCCGGCGATGTTCGACGGATCCCTGTTCAATGATTCCTTGGCGTGCTGACGGCGGGTGGTCCTGCGGTCGAGCTGCGGCGCGACGGAGCGAGTCGGTGTCGCCATTGGTGCGGGCGCCGCCGATGATCGCGGTCGCGTGCTTCGCGGCACCGCCGGCGACGGGCTCCACGCTGGCCGGTGGACTGGTGTTCGGGCGGTAGATCGGCGGGTGCGTGTCCGCTGGGCTCGGCGTGCGCATTCCCGTCCGGCTTCCGAATCCTTGAAGTGTCGCCGGTTGCAGTACTGGCATTCGTACTGACTTGCGGGGAGCTTTCGGTGCCTCGCCATCCCATCCACGCTAGGTACCGGGACCTCGGCGGTCACTCGGCTATTCCGGTCCCTGACAAGGTGCCTGCGTCACACCCCGCGTTGTGATTCATCCTTGTGAGTCAATGCAGGTCATCCTCGTGAGTGGCATCCGGCCTCATCGGTTCCGCGCGGCACGCGCAGCCCGGCTGCGCCGCCGCAGGTAGCTCGCGCTGAACCCCACGTCCGGCCCGGGCACCCAACGATCGGCGAGCCGACCGGCGTCGGCGGCTGCCAGCTCGGCGGTGGGTGGTTCGGGCAGATCCGCCGACACGAGGTACTCGACGAAGTCCCGGAGGCGCACCTACTGGCCGTCGCTCTCCCGAAGTTCGGGTGTTCAGTACAGCTCGCGCACGGCGACGGGGGACTGGTCGGTGGTGACCGTCGCTCCGAGCGCCTGCAGTTGTCCGGCGAGCCGCGCGGCCGCCAGGGTCCCGACTTGGCGGCCGGTGAAAGGATCCTCTGCCAACGTGGTGGTGACGGTGGTCCACAGGTGACTGCTGGACCTCGGTCGCTGCGCACTCCAGGTGCAGGCGACCGTGAACCGGTTTGGCGTCCAGCTGCGGTGCAGCGCTATGACGTCATCGTCTTCGGCACCGAGAGCACGAGCTCGCGGCGCACTCGGGTGTACAGCTGGTGTGCGCGACCGGCTTGCACGACCCCGCAGTCGACGCGGCATTCACCGGACACGGCTCGGTAGTCGTGAAACTGCGCAACGACGGTGACCTTCGCCGCAACCTCGCCTACCTGCAACTACGTGCGACGGTCGTGGACGGAGTGGACGTGATCGACTCGATCACCGGGGGCCGGGACCGAGCCTCGGCTCGAAACTGGGTCGATGCGACGCGCTACGAGGTGGATCTGTGACTGTCCGTCCGTCCGAGGTCGCCACGCTGCGGGGAGCGATCCTGGACACGAGATCAGTGAAGATCGAGTTCGACACGCTGTGGCAACTCTGGAACCGCTCTGCACCCAGGTTCGTCGGCGATCCCGATCAGGCGGCTGCCTTGCACGAGGCTTTGCTGCAGCTGTCGAACTCCTCCGTGATCGAACTGCCGAAGCAGGCATGGGACGCATCCATCGTCCCCGCGCTGCCCCGCCATGTGTTGGTGCCGGCAGCCCGGCGTGTCGACAGTGGACGGCCGTGGGTGACATTTCCGTGGCGCCGCGAACTGGGCTGGGTGTCGTCCTTGCCGACATTGTCCGCTGCCCTATTCGACGATCTGACGGCCGTGAACGATTGGCTGGGCCGGGTCGAGCCAGCGAGACTTCCGACTGTGCCTATCCGCTATCGATCCGCGGAGATTTTTGGTCGGGAGAAGCGGCTCGAGCAGCTGGAACGGTCGAAGATGTTCGGTCCGGGCCGGCTAAGGCTGCCGATGCTCGCGTGCGTGCGGCTGGCGCCACCCGCCCCGGCAGCGGTCGTGGGGGCGGGACCGGACGTCCTCGTCGTCGAGAACAGTGACACATATTGGGTGGCTGTCCAGACATTGCGAGCCAGCGGGGGCCACCGCATCGGTGCGGTCGTTTGGGGCTCCGGCAAGACGTTTCCGGCACAGGTTCCTTCGCCCGCGGTCGACGTAGCCGGTCAGGGACCGGTACGAGGGGTTGCTTGGTACTGGGGCGACTTCGATCCGGCCGGTACGTCGACCGCGGTGGCAGCGGCACGAATGACGCCGGACGTCGACGTCCGCCCTGCGACGGGCTTATGGGCGGCGATGGTGGGGCTTGCAGTGCAGGAGGCTGGAACGGTCGACTGGTCGGGCGCGGTAGGGCAGGAATGGCTTGGCGCTGAGTTGTGGGATGCGCTCGCACACGTGCGCGCTGCGGGTGGACGCATCGCCCAGGAGCTCGTGCCGGTGGATGTGGTAGCTGCCTGGGCAGGTCAGCCCGATCACCGGTTTGCTCTGTGAAAGCTCACGGGGAGACGGATCGGGCTACTCTGCGCTACAATACTCGCATGATCTCCCCAAACACGGGAGATATCCCACGTATGGGGGTTCAAGTCTCGGACACAGTATTACCCCACGGATCGCGAAACGCGATCTTGAAGCCGGGGTTGATCGTAGCTCAGCTCGAATCGATCTCCTCCAGTCGCCATCCGGCGCCGTCGTAGACGATGATCTTTCCTGAGTTGCGCAGCGCTGCTGCCACGCGTCTGTGCCGTGGTCGGTCAAGCTCCGGTGTGGCGTGGCCGTCGTTGCCTTCATCTCCAAGTTGGATGTTGAGCTCGTCGATGAGATGGTCTTCGCGGATGTAGAGCGTCTTCGACCGCGGCTGTCCCGCGCGTTGTGTGCTGGTGTGGCCGTGGCGGCAGCGGTAGGTGGGTCTCCCGTGGTTCCAGTGCGAATCCAGTCGCCGGTCGCAGACACCGCAGTGGATCAGCCCGGCGAGGGCGAACCGGTGAACCCGGCCGTCTCTGGCCGGTCGCGTCGCTCGGATCTGTTGAGCGGTGACGAAGTCCTGCTCCGTGACGAGCGGCGAATGCGCCATTTTCGCTGACAATGCTGGCATTGACGCTGGGCCTTCGGTGCCGGTGGTGCGGCGGTTCCAGGTCTGGCGGCCGGTGTAGCGCGGGTTCGCCAGGATCACCGCGACCGTGCGCAGCGTCCAAGCGCCGCGCGTTCGGTGCCGGTTGCGGTCCGGGTCGGCACTGGACGGGCAAGGAACGCCGCGTTCGTTTAGGTGTCGGGCGATGCTGGCGACGCTGTGCCCGGCCAGGCGCTGTCGGAACATCCACAGTACGTGTGGCGCGGTTCGTGGGTCGGGTGCGAGCCGTTGCAGCCGCCGGCCCCAGCGGGCATCTGCTGGGTTGGGGTGCGGGCCGGCGTCGACGAGACGGTAGCCGTAGGGTGGTCGGCCGCCGAGGTAGCGGCCCTGTTGGGTGGCCTGGTTGTGCATCGCGGCCAGGACGCGGTGCCGGGCACGTAGGACCTCGCGCTGTGACTGGGTGGCCAGCAGCGCCATCAGTGCCCGGTGGTCGCGGTTGCCGAGGTCGACCGGGCCACCGGTTTCTGGCAGCCAGAGCTGGATGCCGTGCCGGGTGCACCAGGTGTAGAGGGTGCTGAACTGGGTGCCGGTGAAGGCACGTTCGTACTCGCCAACGACGATCGCATCGATTGCGGACTCCGGACTCGAGGCCGCGGCCATGAGCCGGGCAGCCTGGGGTCGTTGCCGCCACGGGATGCGGCGTGAGGTGCCGGGGTCAAAGTAGGCGGCGACGACCTGGCCGTGGCCCGCGACCAGCTCATCGGCCATGTCGCGTTGCCAGCCCTGTGACGACACGCGATCTTGATGGCGGGTGGTCGACGTACGGCCGTAGAACGCGAACCGTATGCCGTCGCCCACGACGTCTGTGGATGCAGCCCCGATCTGGTTCTTTCTGCTCATCCACTGCGCAAGTAAGTTCGCGGCGTCGTCCGCTGGAGGGAACTGAGCCGGGCGTGGTTGATGCGGATGCACGCTGGGTCGATGACGAGGCTGGTGCCTTATGACGGCGTGGTCGAGTTCGTTCGCCCGTTCGGCGCAGCGGATCGCGCGCACGTCGGCCGTATAACGACCTATGCGACGAGGCTGAAACGATCAACACATGGGTGAGGGCGCTGACGCGCCCGCGAACCGTGACGATGCGGTGGATGTGGGTGATGCCGTGGCGGGTGAAGAACGCCCGGGCTCGGTGGACGACCCCGATCACCGTCCGGGCCTTCTCGACAGGTAGTGCTTCGGTGTAGGCCAGGCGTGAGTAGCCGTCGACGGCGGAGTGGAGGTAGGTGTAGCGGGGCCGCTGGCCGCGGGTTTTGCCGCGGCCGACCTGCCTGTCGTTGCGTCCGGCGCGTGACGAGTCATTCCTGCTGGGACGGCGCTCCGGCTTAGACCGCATCTCATTTGGTTGTGTTGCTGGGTGGGCGATATCGTTGATCAGCGATGACCGATGTGGAGAAGTGGTGTCCAGAGCCGTTGTGGCTGCTGGCGTACCCACTGCTGCCCGATGCGCCGCAACGCCACCAGGGCGGAGGCCGGCGCCGGCTCGACGACCGTGCGGTGCTGGCCGCGATCCTGTACGTGCTGCAGACCGGTTGTGCCTGGTCAGCGCTGCCAGCCTCGTTCGGGGTCAGTGCCGCGACCGCGCATCGCCGGTTCACCGAGTGGGTCGAGGCGGAGGTGTTCGCCCGGCTGCACCAGCAGGTGCTGGACTTGCTCGGTTCCGCCGGAGCGATCGACTGGTCACGAGCGTCGGTGGACGCCATGCAGGTCAGGGCGGTAAAAGGGGGGATCTGACCGGCCCCAGCCCGGTTGACCGGGGCAAGCCGGGCTCAAAGATCCACGCGATAAGCGATCGTGTTGGCCTCCCGTTGGCGGTGGTCATCTCCGCGGCCAACCGCAACGACCACCTGACGTTCGAGGCGGTCGTCGATGCGGTCGCGCCGGTCGCACGGCCGCGGCGCCGGCCGCACAAGCTGCACGCGGACAAGGGCTACGACTACCCGGCCTGCTGGAAGGTGCTGCGTGCGCGGGGCATCGTTGCCCGGATCGCCCGCCGGGGTATCGAGTCGGCCAAACGGCTAGGACGTTATCGGTACGTCATCGAGCGGACCTTGGAGTGGGTTTCCCGGTTCCGTCGGCTGGCACGTCGCTACGAGCGCAAGGCCGCCCACTTCCTGGGCTTCACCCAGCTGGCCTGCGCAATCATCTGCTACCGCCGGGCTATCAAGCTGGATCTTCTGACCCATAACAACCCCAAATGAGATGCGGTCTAAGCTCGCACAACGGGTCGACCAGCAACAGTGCCCACTCGGCGGCTTCTTGTTCCAGAGGAGACGCCGTTGGATCCTGCCCTGCGACGGCGCGGGTCTTTCGCCGGCTCGGGATGGATTGCCCACCCGCAGCGAGGGACGCTCCGTGGTCGTCGCCCCAGTAGGCTGGAACCAGATCGACGTCGGGCAGCCTCTGTGCGAGATTGCGGGACACCAGCTCGAAGGTCGCGTCAAACGCTTGTCGCCGGACGCCGGTGCCATGGACGAAAAGAACCCGCACATACCCTCCCGTTGTTACCCCCGGAAGGTCGTTGCTTCAAGCCGAAGCGTTACTCCGATCGCACCGCTGCCGAGCTGCACAGCCCGACGCTGGTGCCCCTGGCGTTGGACGAAAGCCGGTGCTGGCCCCGCTAGCCCTCGATGCCCCCGTCCCGCGGCCTACGCAGTGGCACCATCGCGGCGATGACCGCGTCGATGGGCCTGACGATGACGCTGCTGGCCGACGCGCTTGAGCGGGCTCTTGGGTAGCGGTGACCGGCATTCCGAACCCCGGCTTGGCCGCGCAGATCCACAGCAGCGATAGGTAGAGCTGCAGCTGCAGCTGCCCGCCTCGGCCGCCACCGCCGGCCGAGCGGTGTGCCATGGCCGGCTTGAGACATCGCCGAACGCGACGTCCGCGAGCTCACCGCACAGCTGCTCGCCGTGCCCGGGCGCCACGACACCTACGCCGACCTCATCGTCGCCCAGCACCGGGCCCTCGCCGACGCCGAAGTCCGCTACCTGGCCGACCGCGATACCGCCCGCCACTTCGACCAGTCGCCGGTCGACCTCGCCGAGCGCTGCCTCACCGGTGCTCATCGGTCCGGCGACCGGCACCAGCCCAACCTCGCCGCGCTGCGCGAGGAGCACAGCCACCGCGGTGGCCCAGCCCGGCGACATCCCCGGCCGCGAGGACCTCCTGCGCCGCGGCCACACACCTGGACGCCGCCGACGACCGGACCGAACGCAGCGAGCCTGCAGCAGCTGTTCGAACACCTGTGGTCCGCAGCGCTGGAGGTCATAGGTCACACCCGCCAGCGTCGCAGAGTCGGCATGCGAAGCTCCCATGGCGGGTAAAGCCGGGTCGGACGGGCGGCGGTGGCGCAGCCGCGCGTCGTGACGCTCAGGCGATCATCACAGGCTAGGGTGTAAGCGAGCGGATCGGCGCCTACCGGAGGGCCAGGTCGGATGTACATATCGCGAGTCCACCTCGCGAACGTGAAGGGTTTTTACGGCGACCGCGTCGTCGATCTGGAGTTTCGTCGCCCTTCCGGCGAATACGCCGGGTGGACTGTGCTGGCGGGACGCAACGGGTCGGGCAAGACGTCGCTGCTGCGTGGGATCGCCCTGGCGATCGGTGGGCCGGCTGTGGCGCGGAACCTGGTCCTGGGGTTCGAGAACTGGGTGTCGGCCGGCGAGCGCGAGGCGGTCGCCGAGGTCGTGCTTTCCTTCGAGGCGGGGGCGGACCGCTTCACCTCGGGCCGACCCCCGGCAGGGACGTTCCGGGCGGGATTGTCGTGGGAAGCCCATGAGGACGTCCACGCCGGGCGCCGCCCGGCACAGCCTGCCATGCAGGAGTATACTTCCGGGCGCGCGTCGCGAGGCCCGGCCCGGCGGGGCCCCTGGCAGGACAATCCGGTCGGGTGGTTCTGCGCTGCCTATGGTCCGTTCCGGCGGCTGGTCGGCGGCACCGGCGACAGCCAGCGCCTCATGCTGACCGGCGGCCCGGTGGGCCGGATGGCCAGCCTGTTCCACGAAGACGCGTCGCTGGCCGAGGGCGTCAGCTGGCTGATCGAGCAGCACCTGCGTTCGCTGGAGGATCGCCCGGGCGCCGCGCAGCTCAAGCAGGCCGCGTTGGACATCCTGCAGGACGGGATGCTGCCCGATGGGTACCGCATCACCGCATTGGATTCCGAAGGTTTGTGGATCGACCACGAGGGCCGGCGGTTTCCGCTGCGGGAGATGAGCGACGGCTACCGCACCGTGGTCGCGTTGGTCGTCGACCTGCTCAAGCAGCTGTTCGAAGCGTTCGGTGAGTTGCACGTCACCGACGATGACGGGCAACCGGCCATCACGACCCCCGGCGTGGTGATCATCGACGAGGTCGACGCGCACCTGCACGTGTCCTGGCAGAAGCGCATCGGTACCTGGCTCAAGCGCCATTTCCCGCAGATCCAGTTCATCGTTACCACGCACAGCCCGTATGTCTGTCAGGCCGCCGATCGGGGCGGCCTGATCACCATGCCCGGCCCCAACGAGCAGCAGCCGCCACGCCGAGTCGATGACGACCTGTGGGAGCGGGTCGTGTTCGGCACCGGCGACGACGCTGTGCTATCGGATCTGTTCGGGCTCGATACCGCCTATTCCGACCAGGCGATCGCGCTGCGTGAGGAGCTGGTGCAGCTGGAGGTGGCAGTGCTCAGCGGCAAGGCCGATCGGCAGCAGCGCAGCCGCTACCGCTACCTCAAAGATCTGCTGACCAGCTCGCCGGTGACTCGAGTCGGCGAGGTCACCGCCAGTCTCAGCCGCGCGGAGCGTGGATGATCCCACTGGTTCGCTCCGAACTGGATCCGCGTGTCATGCGCAACATGGCCACCATGACCGCCGAGATTCGCAGGAAACGCAGCCACAAAACCCGTGTGGCCCACGCGCGGCACTTGTGGCAGACCCGCCGCGGCACACGCAAAACCCTCAAGCGCGCGCTGATCCAGTTCGCTCCCGGTCGGGCCCGGTGTATGTACTGCGGCGACAACGAGGGCTCAGACGTCGATCACCACGACCCCTTGGCCCGCATGCCCCTCAGCACCTTCAGCTGGGACAACCATCTGCTGGCCTGCAGCGTCTGCAACAGCCAGCACAAACGCGACGTCTTCCCCGTTGATGCCGACGGGCAGCCGCTGCTGCTCGATCCGACCGTCGACGACCCCTTCGAGCACCTCGTCCTGGCGCTGAGTGTGGGGAGTTACCTGGCCACCACGCCGCGCGGAGAAGCCACGCTGAAGATCTGCGGGCTCAACCGTGACCTGCTGACCCGTGGCCGGCAAGCCGCTTACGAGTCGCTGAGCTCTCTACTGCTCATCTGGCACGACCATGACCGGCGTGGCAACCACACCGCACGCACGGCAATCGAACACGCCATCCGGGAGCAGCCTTTTGCCGATGTTCTGCACGCCATGATCCGCTACGCCGACGCACCTGGCGCGGAAGAGCTCTTCGCCGACCGCCTTCACGTCCTGGAGCCGCTGCACAGCAGCACATGGACCACAGTGCTGAGAGCCTGACGCTTTCCCGCAGCCGGAAGCCTCCGCTCACACAGCCCTCGACGATGACAGCTTCCCATGGCTACCCATTGGCAATGCAGCGCGCGCCGAGCCCGAGACGCGGGTCGCGGCTGGCGGGCGCACCGGTTGCCGCCCCACTGCGCGACGCCGGAGTGCTGTTCCGCAGCGTTGCGAGCGAAGCCAAAACCAAGGCGCTCAGCGGCATGAGGGCGATGTGCTGCCCTGGCGACTCTGCACTATCATTAGCACATGATCTCCCCGAACACGGGTCTGCCCAGACTTCGGTTGACACCGGAGCTGACTGTTTCTCAGGCCGCCACTGCGGGGGTGTAGATGGTCTCAAACTCGACTGGGGTGAGCTTGCCCAGCCCCCGTTGGCGGCGTTTGCGGTGG
>NZ_JADWPD010000053.1 GCF_017308975.1 Amycolatopsis sp. MtRt-6
CTCTCCAGGCCCTCGAACATCCCGACCTCGTCCGCGTGCACCGTCACCCCGCGATAACTCTCGGGCACCGGCAACGAGCCGACCACGGCCGCCTCACCGGTCAGGATGGCCTGCTGGATCTCGCCGAACTGTGGTGTCACGGCAGCAGGCTCCCGTCATCCGGCAAGTACCGCTCTTCGTCTTCGTGCGAACGCCACAGGCCGGTGCCGTCCGGCGGTACCGGGTCACTGACTTTGTCCAGGATGTTCCGGCCCGGGTCGACCAGCCACTTCCGCAGCGCCTCGGTCCACCACGGTGTGTCGACGACCCAGTCGAGCTTGGCTCTCGGCTCGTCGCCGGGGAGCCCCCGCCGCACTGCGGCCAGCTCCGCGGTCCAGCCGTTGACGGCGGTGGCGAAAGCCTTCTCCGGATCGGGGTGCCCGAGCACGTCGCCGATCGTCGTCCAGCTGAGGCCCTCGGCCCGGGCCGCGACCACGGCGCGTTCGAGGTACCGGGCCGCCAAGCCGGTCAGCGCCTTCGCGGCGTGCAGCGCGGCGGCATCGGTGTCGTGCCGCCAGTAGTACTCGGGCGTCACGGCGTGCCGCGCGCACACGGCGATCTCCCAGCCCGCCTGCGCCGCGGCCACTTTCGCGTGCAACGCCTCCGGATAGGAATCGAAGTTTTCAGTGCCTTCCATGGCCAAGCCGTCCCTCCTGTCGAGGTTTCCCCGCCAGCCAGTAGTGCCGGCGCTGGAAGGGGTACGTGGGCAGGTCGACCAGCCGGGCGCCGGTACCGGCGAACAGCGCGGCCCAGTCGATGGGTGCGCCGCGGACGTACAGGTCCGACAGGACGGCCAGCAGGGCGTGCGCGGAGGTGACGGCGAGTGGCACGACCGTCGCGCCCGGCCCGGCGGCGGGCCGGGCGCCGAGCTCGGCCAGCCGGCCGGCCAGCGCACCGGCCGAACGAGCCTCCGGGAACCACTGGCGGAGGTCGGGATGGACCTGATCGGTCTCGGTGGTTTCCCAGACGAACCGGAAAGCGGGCTCCGCACGCGACGCCGGGGGGCGCGTGGCCAGCCGGCGGAGAAAATCCTGCCGGTCGGCGGCGACGTACGCGGCGCGGTAGCCGAACACCGCCCGGGCGGCCAGCGAACGGCCGATGTCGGCCACCGTCAGTTCGTCGTGGGCGAGCACGTGCTCGCGCAGCCGTTCGGCTTGCTCGTGCAGGGCGGCGGGGGTCCGCGCGGACAGCACCCACGGCACCGGGCCGCGCGGTGCCGGTGGAACGGCGGCGGCACCGGCGTACTCCTCGAGCACCACGTGGGCGTTGGTTCCGCTCACGCCGTGCGCCGACACCGCGGCCCGGCGCGGGCGGCCGGTCCCGGGCCAGTCGTGGTTCTCGGTGAGCAGCCGGACAGCGCCGCCGGCCCAGTCGATCCGCGGTGACGGGGCGTCCACGTGCAAGGTCCTGGGCAGCACCCCATGGCGCATGGCCTGCACCATCTTGATCAGCCCCCCGGCCCCGCCCGCGGCCTGGGTGTGCCCGAAGTTCGACTTCATCGACCCCAGCAGCAGTTCTCCGGCCCGGTCCTGGCCGTAGACCGAGATCAGGGCATTGGCCTCGATCGGGTCACCCACCGGCGTCCCGGTGCCGTGGGCCTCGACGGCGTCCACTTCGGACGGTCCGAGTCCGGCGTCCGCCAGCGCCGCGCGGACCAGCCGTTCCTGCGTGGGGCCGTTGGGTGCGCTGAAGCCGTTGCCCGCGCCACTCTGGTTGACGGCGGTGCCCCGGATCAGGCCGAGCACCCGGTGTCCGTTGCGCTCGGCGTCGCTGAGCCGTTCCAGGACCACCAGCGCGGCCCCCTCGCCGAGGCCCATGCCGTCGGCGGCGGCGGCGAACGACTTGCACCGGCCGTCGGGAGCCAGGCCGCCGCCCTGGCGGACGGTCTCTTCGAACAGTTCGGGGGTGGACATCACCGCGACACCACCGGCCAACGCGAGCGAGCACTCGTCGCGGCGCAGGGCCTGCACGGCCAGGTGGACGGCGACCAGCGACGACGAGCAGGCCGTGTCGACCGCGAGTGCCGGTCCCTCGAACCCGTAGGTGTAGGCCAGGCGGCCCACGGCGACACTTCCCGCGCTGCCGAAGTACCGGTAGCCGGGGATGTCGCTGGGCGGCTCCGGCAGCCGGTACGCGTAGTCGTGGAAGATGACTCCGGCGTACACGCCGGTCCGGCTGCCGCGCAACGGGTCCGGGTTGATCCCGGCGTGCTCGAACGCCTCCCAGGACAGCTCCAGCAGCAGCCGCTGCTGGGGATCCGAGGCCAGCGCCTCCGTCTCGGACATGCCGAAGAAGGCCGGGTCGAATTCGGCGGCGTCGTGCAGGAACCCGCCGCCGGCCACGGGCAGCGCCGCCGGGTCCCAGCAGCGGTCGGCCGGCGGCCCGGAAATCGCGTCGCGCCCCTGCACGAGGAAGTCCCACAGCTGCCCGGGCGAGCCGACGCCGCCGGGGAAGCGGCACGCCATGCCCACCACGGCGACCGGCTCGGACAGCCGCTGCTGCCGCTTGCGGAACTTCTCGTTCTCGCGCAGCGCCGCGCGCAGCGCTTCGGCGAGCCGTTCCGGCGAAACACCCATCGGGCTCCTTCGGTCAGGACGGGTTGTCGTCAAGGGCCAGTGACACGAGCGCTTCCACGTCCATGTCGTCGAATTCGTCCGGCTCGGGCCCGGGCTCGACGGCCTCCGGGAACAGGGCGGCCGCGAGGTACCCGGCGACGGCGCCCGGGGTCGGGTGGTCGAAGGCGATCGTGGCTCGCAGCCGCAGCCCGGTGGCGGCGGCCAGCCGGTTGCGCACCTCCACCGAGGCCAGCGAGTCGAACCCGAGTTCCTTGAACGGCCTCGCCGGCTCGACGTCGGCCACGGTCCCGTGCCCGAGCACCTCGGCGACCGTCCTGCGGACCAGCTCGGTCAACGCCTCGACCCGCTCGGCGGCGGGCAGGCCGGCCAGCCTGGTCAGCGCCGAACGGTCCGCGCCGGAGTCCTCGCGGACGACCCGGCGCGCGACCGTGCGCACCAGGTCGCGCAGCACCGCGGGCAACGGGGTGCTCGCGGCCAGGGACCGCAGCTGCGCGAGGTTCAAGCGCACCGGGAAGACCGAAGCGCGGTCCGAGCCCAGCGCGGCGTCGAACAACGCCATGCCGTCCCGCTCGTCGATCGGCAGCACGCCGGTCCTCGCCATCCGGCCGGCGAGCTCGGCCCGGTCCAGGTGGCCGGTCATCGCGCCGCCGGGGCCGGCCCAGTAGCCCCAGCCCAGTGCGAGGCCGGGCAGTCCGTTGGCGCGCCGGTGGGCCGCCAGCGCGTCCAGGAACGCGTTGGCGGCGGCGTAGTTCCCTTGCCCGGCACCGCCGAACGCGGAAGCCGCCGAGGAGTACAGCACGAAGGCGGCCAACCCGGCGTCCTTGGTCAGCTCGTGCAGCGCCCACGCGGCGTCGACCTTGGGCCGCAGCACGCGGTCGATCTTGTCCGGGGTCAGCGAACCGATCAGGCCGTCGTCGAGGACCCCGGCCGCGTGCACGACGGCGGTCAGCGGCCGGTCCGCCGGCACCGTCGCCAGGAGCCCGGCGAGTGCGGCGCGGTCGGCCACGTCGCAGGCGGCCACGGTCACCTCGGCCCCGGCTTCGCGGAGTTCGGCGGTGAGCCGGTCGAGGTCCGGTGCCCGCTTCCCGCTGCGGCTGACCAGCAGCAGGTGCCGCACCCCGTGTGCGGTCGCGAGGTGCCGGGCCAGCACCCGGCCCAGCGCTCCGGTGCCACCGGTGATCAGCACCGTGCCGCCGGGGTCCAGGACGCCGGTCCCGGGCGGGCCGGCCACCAACCGCCGCAGGCGGGGCACGAGGACACGGCCGTCCCGGAGGGCGAGCTGGGGTTCGCCGGACGCGACGGCCCGGTCGAGCACGGCTTCCGACGCCGCGGTTCCGTCGGTGTCGATGACCGTGAACCGGTGCGGGTTCTCGGACTCCGCCGAGCGGATCACCCCCCAGACCGGGGCGTGGGCGAGATCGGTGATGTCCTCGCCGGGAAGTGCGCTGACGGCTCCGCGCGTCAGGACGACCAGCCTGGCTCCCGCCGGTTCGTCCTTGGACAGCCAGGTCTGCGCGAGTTCCGCCGCGGCCGCCGTGGCGGCCTGCGCGTCCCGCTTGCCGCTGAGTTCGACGAGCACGGCCGCGGGCCCGGAGCCGAGCTGGGCCAGCTCCTCGGGTCCGGCCACCCGGCGCACTTCGCCGGCGGTTCCCTCGGGCAAGGGGACTTCGATGAAGTCCATTCCGAAGAAGGCGTCGCCGGGCACCTGGCGCTGCTGAGGCATCGCCGGGCCCGTGCGCACGCCCGCGATCGAGGCGACCGGATCACCGTCGTGGTCGGCGATGCGCACGGCCCACCAGCCGTCGCCCTGGTCGGTGAGCTCCGCGCGCAGCGTCGACCCGCCGGTGGCGTGCAGCACGAATCCCCGCCAAGCAACGGGAACGCCCGCGGAAGCCGCCGAGAACACGGCTTCCAGGAGCAACGGGTGCAGCACGAACTCGTCCTCCCGCCGCTCCCCGGCCAGCTGGACCTCGACGAAGGTCGAGGCTCCGCTGCGCCAGGCGGGCGCGGCCCCGGGCAGTGGCTCGGCACCGTGCGGCGGCCACTGCGCCAGGTCGAAGGACGGCACCCGGCCGGCCACGGCCAGGGACCCGGTGGCGTGGGTCGTCCACGGCCCGCCCGCGTCCCGCGAGTGGATGGTGAACTCACGGCTCCCCGTAGCACCGGGCCCGGCCACCAGCACCTGGAGCTGCCGGTCCTCCTCGCCGGGCAGCAGGACCGCGTCCCGGACCGTGAGCTCGGCGAGCAGGTCGCAGCCGACCTCGTCGCCGGCGCGGACCGCCAGCTCGGCCAGCGCAGACGGCACCGCCCGGCCGCGGAGCCAGGGGTGTGCGCCGGCGCTGAGGCCGCCGGTGAGCAGGCAGGCGTCCCCGGCCAGCGCGGTGCTGCCGGTCAGCACCGCGTGGCCCAGGGTGCCCTGGTCCTGCTGTGCGCCCGGGGTCGCGTAGTGCGGCCAATAGCGCCGGCGCTGGAACGGGTAGGTGGGCAGCTCGACTCGTCGGGCACCGCGGCCGGCGAAGGCGGCCCGCCAGTCGACCGGGATGCCACCGACGTGCGCCTCGGCCAGTGAAGTGAGCATCCGGCGCAGCCCGCCGTCGTCGCGGCGGATGCTGCCGGCCACGACCGCGGTCGTGGCGGCCTCGTCCAGGTTCGCCTGGATCGCCATGCCCATCACCGGGTGCGGGCTGACTTCGACGAAGGCCCGGAACCCCGCGCCGAGCAGGCTGCCGACGGCACGGTCGAAGGCCACCGGTTCCCGCATGTTGGCGAACCAGTAGCCCGCGTCGAGCGTGCCCGGTTCCCGCTGGGTACCGGTGACGGCCGAGTAGAACGGCACCTGACCGGGGCGTGGCCGCACGCCGGCCAGCAGCTCGGCCAGTTCGGCCTCCAGCTCGTCGACCTGGGCGCAGTGCGTGGCCACCGTGGACGCCACCAGCCGCGCCCGGATCCCTTCGGCGGTGAGCTCGGCGACCAGGCTCTCGACCGCCTCGGTTTCGCCCGCGACGGTGGCCAGGCCGGGCCCGTTGATCCCGGCGAGGGTCAGGCTCCCGTGCAGGCGCGCCCGCAGCTCGGCCACGGGCAGCGCGACCGAGGCGAGCACGCCCCGGCCGACCATCCGCTGGGCCAGGAGCCGGCTGCGGAGCCCGACCACGCGGACCGCGTCGGCGAGGTCGAGCTCGCCCGCCACGTACGCGGCGGCGATCTCACCCTGGCTGGTGCCGGTCACGGCGGCCGGGACGACGCCCAGCGAACGCCAGAGCGCCGCGAGCGACACCATGACGGAGAACAACACGGGCTGCACGACGTCGATGCGCCGGAGGTCCATCGCCCCGGCCGCGCCTTCGACCACGTCCCGGACCGACCAGCCCAGCAGGGACTCGAACTCCGCGGAGCACCTGAGCAGTTCCGCGCGGAACACCGGAGAGCCGGCGAGCAGTTCCCGGCCCATGCCGTCCCACTGCGAGCCCTGGCCGGGGAAGACGAACACCGGGCCGCCGGCCGGTGCGGCGGTGCCGGACAGCACCGTGCCGGCGGGCTTTCCCGCGCCGAGCGCGGTGAGCCCGGCCTGCAGTTCCGCCCGGTCTTCGCCGAGCACCACCGCGCGGCAGTCGAACGTGGCGCGAGTACTGACCAGCGAGTGGCCGACGTCCGCGGGTTCCAGCTCGGGGTGGTCCGCCAGCAGGGCACCGAGCTGCGCGGCCTGGGCGTGCAGAGCGGGGGTCGTCTTCGCCGAGAGGACGAGGGGGACGATCCCCGCGCCGCGCGGGCTTTCCGGCGGCGCGGGGCTGTCGGGCACCTGTTCCAGGATCACGTGGGCGTTGGTGCCGGACAGCCCGAACGACGACACCCCGGCCCGGACCGGCCGGTCCGAGCGCGGCCAGGACCGGGCCTGGGTCAGCAGGTCCACGGAACCGGCGGACCAGTCCACGTGGCTGGTCGGCGTGCCCACGTGCAGCGTCCGGGGCAACAGGCCGTGGCGCATGGCCATGATCATCTTGATCACGCCGCCCACCCCCGCCGCGGCCTGGGCGTGGCCGATGTTGGACTTCAGCGACCCCAGCAGCAGCGGCACCGCGCGTTCCTGGCCGTAGGTCGCCAGCAGCGCCTGCGCCTCGATCGGGTCGCCGAGCCGGGTGCCGGTCCCGTGTGCCTCGACGGCGTCCACATCGGACGGTGCCAGCCGGGCGTCGGCCAGTGCCTGCTGGATGACCCGCTGCTGGGCCGGTCCGTTCGGGGCGCTCAGCCCGTTGCTGGCGCCGTCCTGGTTGACCGCCGACCCGCGGACGAGACCGAGCACGGTGTGGCCGTGGCGCTCGGCGTCGGAAACCCGTTCCAGCAGCAGCAGGCCCACGCCCTCGGACAGCACTGTCCCGCTCGCGTCGTCGGAAAACGCGCGGCAATAGCCGTCAGTGGCCAACGCACGCTGCCTGCTGAACTCCACGTAGCTCAGCGGCGACGACATGACGGTCACGCCGCCGGCCACGGCCATCGTGCACTCCCCCCGCCGCAGCGCCTGGACCGCCATGTGGAGGGCCGACAACGACGAGGAGCACGCGGTGTCGACGGTGATCGCCGGGCCTTCCAGGCCGAACAGGTAGGCCAGCCGGCCGGAGAGCACGCTGGCCGAGTTGCCCATGCCCGCGTAGCCGCCGGTCAGGTCCTCACCGGCGAGCACCCGGGCCGCGTAGTCCTGGATGTTGCTGCCGATGAAGACGCCCGACCGGCTGCCGCGCAGGGTGTCCGGGGTGATGCCCGCCCGCTCGAACAGCTCCCAGGTGCTCTCCATCAGCAGCCGCTGCTGCGGGTCGATCACCAGTGCCTCGCGCGGGTTGATCTCGAAGAACGCCGGGTCGAAGTCGGCGAACCCGTCGATGAAGCCACCACGCCAGACCGACGTCTTGCCCGGTGCTCCGGGTTCGGGGTCGTACAGACCGGGATCCCAGCCGCGATCGGCCGGGAACGGACCGACGGCGTCGCGGCCCTCGGCCACCAGGCGCCACAGGTCTTCCGGGGTGCGCACGCCGCCCGGGTAGCGGCAGCTCATCGCCACGATCGCGATCGGCTCGTCGGCCGGACCCGCAACCGGGGCGACGCCGTCCGTGGCCGTGCCGTACAGGACGTCCCGCAGGTGCCCGGCCAGTGCCGCCGGAGTCGGGTGGTCGAAGACCAGGGTCGCGGGCAGGCGCAGCCCGGTGGCGGTGTTCAGCGCGTTGCGCAGCTCCACCCCGGTCATCGAGTCGAAGCCGAGGTCGCGGAACGGGCGCTGGGGCCGCAGCTCCTCGGTCCCGGTGAGGCCGAGCACGGCGCCGGCGTGCGACCGGACCAGCTCGAGCAGGACGCGGTCGCGCTCGGACTCGGGCAGTGCGGCGAAGCGGTGCGCCTGCGGGGAGCCGGCTTCCTCCGGCACGCGATCGAGGACCTCCCGGGCTTCGGGCACGCCGCGCAGCAGCGGTCGCGCGCCGGCGGTGCCGAACACGGGAACGAACCGGTCCCAGTCGACGTCGGCGACGACCACGGTCGTTTCGTCGTGGTCGAGCACCTGCTTGAGCGCCGACAGCGCGGTCGGCGGGGGCAGCAGCGCGGTGCCGCCGAGCCGGTGATCGGCCCGGTCCAGGCCCAGATCCCAGACGCCCCAGGCGATCGACGTCGCGGGCAGCCCGGCGGAGCGGCGTTGCTCGGCGAGTGCGTCGAGGTGCGCGGTGACCGCCGCGTGCTCGGCGTGCTCCCCGGCGCCCCAGGTGCCGGTGACCGAGGAGAAGAGCACGAAGGCGTCCAGATCGGCGCCCAGCAGCTCCGAGAGGTGGTCGGCGCCGCCGGCAGCCCGCGCGAGCGAGCCGGACAGCTCGTCCGGATCGAGTTCGGCGAGCGGGCGCAGGCCGGGGAAGGCGCCGACGTGCACGACCGTGCGGATCGGCTGTCCTGTCTCGGACCAGCCGCGCACCAATGCGGCCATGGCTTCCCGGTCGGCCGGGTCGCAGTCCGCGGCGGTCACGCGCTCGTCGCCGTACTCGCCGGCGCCGGTCAGCACGACGTGGCCGGCCCCGTTGTCCAGCAACCATTCGGTCAGCAGCGGGCCGACCGCGGTGGTGTCGCCGCTGACCAGGACCGTGCCGGCCGGGCGCCAGTCCCGGACGGGCGGGGCCGCGGCCAGCGGGGCGCGGTGCAGCCGGCGGACGAACGCGCCGCGCTCGCGGAGCGCGACCTGGTCCTCGTCCGAGGTGAGCACCGAGCACAAGCGGGCCCACGTGGTGTCCGTCGGCGAAGGCGGCAGGTCGACCAGCCCGCCCCAGCTCCGGGGGTGTTCGAGCGCGGCGACCCGGCCCACGCCCCACACCTCGGCCTGGATGGGGTCGACCTGCGCACCGTCGGCGCTCACGGCGCCCTGGGTCAGGCACCACACCGGAACCTCGATCCCGGCCAGTGCCTGAATCAGCCGGACCGTGTCCACCGCCGGGCGCGCGCCGGATGCCAGGAGCGAGAGGACGCCGCTCAGTGGTCCCAGCGGCGCGAGCCGTTCGGGCAAATCGGCCGGCGAACCGTCCACGACGGTGACGTCGGCCCCGTGCTCGGACAGGGCCCGCGCACAGTCCGCGCCGAGCTCGTCGCCGGGCGGGGTGAGCACCACCCAGCGACCGCTGAGCACGGGTTCCGGCGAATCGGGCTGCGCCTCCCAGCCGATCCGGTAGCGCAGCCGGTCCTGGACGGACTCGTGCCGGGCGTCGCTGACGGCGTCCAGCCAGTACCGGCGGTGCTGGAACGCGTAGGTCGGCAGGTCGACCCGCCGGCCGCCGGCCACCACCGGGGACCAGTCCACGGCCACGCCGCCGACGTGGAGCTCGGCGGCGCTGGTGAGCAGCCGGGCAAGACCGCCCTCGTCGCGGCGCAGCGTCCCCACCGCCAGCACGTCCGTCCCGGCGGCCTCGGCCGTGTCGCGGACCGCGGACGTCAGGACCGGGTGCGGGCTCAGCTCGACGAACACCCGGTGGCCGTCGGCCAGCAGCCCGTCGACCGTCGGGGCGAGCTGCACGGTCTGCCGGAGATTCCGGTACCAGTACTCGGCGTCCAGCCCGGAGGTGTCCACGACCTCACCGGTCACGGTCGACCGGAACGGGATCTCCGCCGCGGCCGGGGTCAGCCCGGCCAGGTCGTCGAGCAGCCGGGCGTGGATCGCCTCCACCTGAGCGGAGTGCGAAGCGTAGTCCACCGGGATCCGGCGGACGCGGACCTCGCGTCCCCCCAGGTCGGCGGCCAGCTCGTCGAGCGCAGCAGGCTCGCCGGAAACCACGACCGCCGACGGGCCGTTGATCGCGGCCACGGACACCCGGCCCGGCCAGGGCCGCAGGGCGGCCTCGACCTCGGCGACGGGCAGCGCGATCGACAGCATGCCGCCCTGCCCGGCGAGCACCTCGGCGATCGCCTTGCTGCGCAGGACGACCACCTTGATCGCCTCGGCCAGGGTGAGCGCCCCGGCCACGCAGGCGGCCGCGATTTCGCCCTGCGAATGCCCCACGACCGCGTCGGGCGCCACCCCCAGGGAGCGCCAGACCTCGGCCAGCGAAACCATCACGGCGAACAGCGCGGGCTGCACGACGTCCACGCGGGCGAGCGCGCCGGCGTCGTGCAGGACCTCCGGCAGGGACCAGTCGACCAGCCGGTCGAGCTCCGCCGCGCACTCGGCCATCCGGGCGGCGAACACCGGGCTCGACTCGGCCAGCTCCACGGCCATACCCACCCACTGCGCACCCTGCCCCGGGAACACGAAGACGATCTTGTCTTCGCCGTGCGTCGCGGTACCCCGCACCACTCCCGGTGCCGGCCGGTCGGCGGCCAGCGCGGCCAGCCGGGCGCCGGTGGTGGCGGGGTCCTCGGCGAAGACCACGGCCCGGCTGCGATGGGCCATCCGGGTCTCGGCGAGCGAATACCCCACGTCCAGGGGGTTCCGATCGGCAGTCCGCTCCCGCAGGCGCTCGGCCTGGGCGCGCAGAGCGGCTTCGGACCGCCCGGAGACGAGCCAGGGAACGACCCGCGGGGTCTCGGGCCGCTCCGCACTGTCCTCAGTGGACTCCGGTGCCTGCTCGATCAGGACGTGGGCGTTGGTGCCCGAGATGCCGAACCCGGAAACCCCCGCCCGGCGTGGCCGGCCGGTCTCCGGCCACGCGACCTGCTCCCGCAGCAGCCGGACCGCGCCCGCGGACCAGTCGACGTGCGGGGTGGGCACTTCGGCGTGCAGGGTCTTGGGCAGCACCCCGTGCCGCAGGGCCAGCACCATCTTGATCACCCCGGCGACGCCGGCGGCCGCCTGGGCGTGCCCGATGTTGGACTTGATCGAACCCAGCCACAGCGGGCGGCCGGCGGGGCGGCCCTGACCGTAGGTCGCCAGCAGGGCCCCGGCCTCGATCGGGTCGCCGAGCGTCGTGCCGGTCCCGTGTGCCTCGACCACGTCGACGTCCGATGTGGACAGTCCGGCGCCGGCCAGTGCCTGGCGGATGACGCGCTCCTGCGCGGGACCGTTCGGCGCGGCCAGCCCGTTCGAAGCGCCGTCCTGGTTGAGCGCGGACCCGCGCACCACCGCCAGCACCCGGTGTCCCCGGCGGCGGGCCTCGGACAGCCGTTCCAGCACCAGCAGGCCGGCACCCTCGCCCCACGCCATGCCGTCCGCCCCGGCACCGAACGCCTTGCACCGCCCGTCGGCGGCGAGCCCGCGCTGCTTGCTGAACTCCACGAAACCCCGGGTGGTGGACATCACGGCCACGCCGCCCGCCAGCGCCATCGTGCACTCTCCGGCGCGCAGTGAGCGAACCGCCAAGTGCAGCGCCACCAACGAGGACGAGCACGCGGTGTCCACCGTGATCGCCGGACCGGACAGCCCGAGCGTGTAGGCGACGCGGCCGGAGGCGACGCTCATCGAGTCCCCGGTCACCAGGTGCCCGGAAACCTCCTCGGCCACGTCCAGGTCACGGAAGCCGTAGCCCTGGTAACACATGCCGACGAACACGCCGGTGTCGCTGCCGCGCAGGTCGGCAGGCCGGATCCCCGCGTGCTCCAGCGACTCCCAGGCCACCTCCAGCAGCTGGCGCTGCTGCGGATCCATCGCCAGGGCCTCCCGCGGGGAGATCCCGAAGAACTCCGCGTCGAACTCGGCGCCGTCGTGCAGGAACCCGCCCCGCCGCACGTAGGTGCGACCGGGCAGCCCGGGCTCGGGGTGGTAGAGGGAGTCGATGTGCCAGCCCCGGTCATCGGGTGCCTCCGAGGTGACGTCGGCGCCCCGCGCGACCAGCTCCCACAGGTCGTCCGGCCCCCGGACGCCGCCCGGGTAGCGGCAGCCCATGCCCACGATCGCGATCGGCTCGCGGTCGGAGTCCTGGAGGTCCTGGATGCGCTTGTTCGCCTGCCGCAGCTCGACGGTGGCTTGCTTGAGAAAGTGCCGCAGCTTCTCCTCGCTGGTCGCGGTCATGAGATCCCGAACTCCTTACCGAGGATGTCGAACATGTCGTCGTCCGACGCCGAAGCCAGTTCGTCGTCGCCGAGGGACCCCTCGACGCGCCGCAGCAGCGCGCGCAGCCGGACGGCGGCCTGGGCGGAAGTGGCCTCGTCGGGCTCGCCGGCGGCCAGCGCGGCCTCGACCCGGTCCAGCTCGTCGAGCAGGGAGCCCGGCGCGGCCGGGGTTTCGGCGGCGAACAGCCCCGCCGCCAGGTGATCGGCCAGCCGGGCCGGCGTGGGGTGGTCGAAGACCGCGGTGACCGGCATGCGCAGCCCGGTGGCGGCGGTGAGGCGGTTGCGCAGCTCGACGGCGGTCAGTGAGTCGAACCCGGCGTCCTTGAACGCCTGCCCGGACTCCAGCCGGGTCGCGTTGCCGTGGCCGAGCACGGAGGCGGCCTCCGCGCTGATCAGCTCCCGAAGCGCGCGGAGGCGGTCCGGCACCGAAAGCCCGGCGAGCCGGTCGCGCAGCGGGGAATCGCCTGCCGCGGGCTGCTCCGCGGCTTCCAGGGCCTGCCGGACCTCGGGCAGTTCGGACAGCAGCGGGCTCGGGCGTGCGGAAACGAAGGTCGGGGCGAACCGGTCCCAGTCGACTTCGGCGACCGCCACACAGGTTTCGCCTTGGTCGACGGCCTCGTGCAGGGCACGCAGGTGCACCGCGGGCGAGGTCGGCGGCAGTCCGAGCGCGCGCAGCTGATCACGCATGCGTGGTTCAGCGGCCATTCCGTCGCCGGCCCAGGCGCCCCAGGCGATGGCGGTGGCGGCCAGCCCGCGGGCCCGGCGGTGCTCGGCGAGCGCGTCCAGGTAGGCGTTGGCCGCGGCATAGGTGCCTTGCCCGCTTGCCCCCCAAAGCCCCGACAGCGAGGAGAACAGCACGAACGCGTCCAGCTGCCGGTCGCCGAGCAAGGCGTCGAGGTGGGCGGCCCCGGCGACCTTGGCCGCGGTGGCCTCGGCCAGTCCGGCGACCGTCAGGTCCGCCAGCGCCGCGCTCTCCCCCACGCCGGCCGCGTGCACGACGGCGGAGATCTCTTCCGGCAGGTGGGCCGCGAGCTCGGCACGGTCGGCGACATCGCACGCGGCGATGGTGACCTCCACACCGCTTTCGAGGAGTTCTTCGCGCAGCCGCCCGGCGCCCGGTGCGTCCATGCCCCGCCTGCTCAGCAGGACGAGGTGGCCGACGTCGGTGGCCGCCAGCCGGCGGGCCACCGCGGCGCCGAGCGCGCCGGTCCCCCCGGTGATCACGACCGTGCCCGAGGGCACCCACGGGCGCTCCGGCCGGTGCGGGGCCGGTGCGGCGCGGGACAGCCGGCGGCCGAACACGCCGGCCGGCCGGACCGCGACCTGGTCCTCACCGCCGGTCGACGCCAGGAAGGCGGCGAGGCGGGCGGTGTCCTGTTCGGCCACGGTTTCGGGCAGGTCGATCAGGCCGCCCCAGCGACCGGGGTGCTCCAGGGCGGCGCACCGGCCGAGCCCCCAGACCTGGGCCTGCACCGGCGCGGTGACCGGATCGGCGTGGCCGGTGGAGACCGCGCCGCGGGTCAGGCACCACAGCGGGGCGTCGATCGCCACCTTCCCCAGCGCCTGCACGAGTTCCACCGTGGCGGCCAGCCCGGTGGCGACCGCGGGCCGGTCCGCCAGGGGACGTTCGTCCACGGCCAGCAGGGAAAGCACCCCGGAGAACTCGGGGCGACCGGACTCGGCGAGCCGCTCGGCGATCGCTCCGGTGGCGGCGGACTCGTCGATCTCGACCACCAGGACCTCGGCCCCGTGCTCGGACAGCCCCTTACGCAGGGTCTCGCCCAGTGTGCCCGGACCGGTCAGCAGCAACCACGTGCCGGACAGCGCGGCGCGGTCCGGCTCCGGCAGCGCCGTCCACCCGACGCGGTAGCGAAGGTGGCCGGTGTCCTCGGCGCGGCTCCGGCGCGAGGGCGGTGCCTGCAGCCAGTACCGCTTGCGCTGGAACGCGTAGGTCGGCAGGTCGACGCGGCCACCCTCGGGGACCACCGGCGACCAGTCCACGGGCACACCGCGGACGAACAGCTCCGCCGCGGCGGTGATCATCCGGTCCAGGCCGCCCTCACCCCGGCGCAGCGACCCGGTCACCAGGACTTCCGCCTGGGCGTCGTCGGCGGTGGCCTCGATCGCCATCCCCAGCACGGGGTGGGGGCTGACCTCCAGGAACGTGCGGAAGCCCTGGGAAACCAGGGTCCGGACGGCTTGCTCGAACCGCACCGGTTCCCGCATGTTCGAGTACCAGTACCCGGCGTCGAGGCTGCCCGGCGCGAGCCGGTCGCCCGTCACCGCCGAATGGAACGCCACGTCACCCTGGCGCGGCTCGACGGGCGCCAGCAGGTCCAGCAGCTCGTCGTGCAGCTCCTCGACCTGGTCGCAGTGCGTTGCCACCGAGGAGGCCACCAGCCGCGCCCGGATTCCCTGCGCGGAGAAGTCCTCGACCAGCCGCCGCACCGCCGCGGTCTCGCCCGCGACGGTCACCAGACCGGGAGCGTTCACCCCGCCGATGCTCACCCCTTCGCCCAGCCGGCCGCGCACCTGGTCCACCGGCGCCACGACGGACGCCAGTACCCCGCGCCCCACCAGGCGTTCGGCGAGCAGCCGGCTGCGCAGTCCCACGACCCGGGCGGCGTCGGCGAGACTCAGTTCCCCGGCCACGTAGGCCGCCGCGATCTCCCCTTGGCTCGTGCCGACGACGGCCGCGGGCCGGACACCCAGTGATCGCCAGACCGCGGTGAGGCCGGCCATCACCGAGAAGAGGACCGGCTGCACCACGTCGATCCGCTCGAGCGCCGGTGCTCCTTCCGCACCCGACACGACCGCGGTCACGGACCAGCCCAGCAGCGATTCGAACTCGGCGGAACACCGAAGCAGCTCCTCGCGGAACACCGGTGAGGTGTCCAGCAGCTCACGGCCCATGCCGAGCCACTGCGAACCCTGACCGGGGAAGACGAACACCACCCGGCCGGCCTCGCCGGCCACCCCGGTGACGAGCCCGGGCGCCGTCTCGCCGCCGGCCAGCGCCGCCAGCGCGTCGCGCAGCTCCTCCCCGGTTCCGCCGACCAGGACAGCGCGGTGGTCGAACACGGTCCGGGTGTGCAGCAGCGAAGCCGCGACCTCGGCCGGCGGCGCGTCGAGGGTGAGCAGGCGTGCGGCCTGCTCGCGCAACGCGGCGGGGGTCCGAGCGGACAGCAACCACGGCGCCACGCCGGCCGCCGCGACGCGCGGGGGTTCCGGCTCGGCGGCCTGCTCCAGGATCACGTGGGCGTTGGTGCCGGAGATGCCGAACGAGGAGACGGCGGCCCGGCGCGGACCGTCCGTGGCGGGCCAGGGAACGCTCTCGGTCAGCAGCCGGACCGAGCCGCTGCTCCAGTCGACGCGCGGCGTGGGCTCGTCCACGTGCAGGGTCTTCGGCAGCAGGTCGTGCCGCAGGGCCTGCACCATCTTGATCACCCCGCCGACGCCGGCCGCGGCTTGGGCGTGCCCGATGTTGGACTTCAGCGAGCCCAGGAGCAACGGCCGGTCCGCGGGCCGCTGCCCGTAGGTGGCGAGCAGCGCACCCGCCTCGATCGGGTCGCCCAGCCGGGTCCCGGTGCCGTGTGCCTCGACCACGTCCACGTCGGGTGGCGACAACCGGGCGTCGGCCAGCGCCTGCTTGATCACCCGCTCCTGCGCCCGGCCGCTGGGCGCGGTCAACCCGTTCGACGCACCGTCCTGGTTGACCGCCGACCCCCGCACCACCGCCAGCACCCGATGACCATTGCGCTCCGCGTCGGACAACCGCTCCAGCACCAGCATGCCGACGCCCTCGCCGAGCCCGACACCGTCGGCCGCCGCGGCGAACGCCTTGCTCCGGCCGTCCGGTGCGAGGCCGCGCTGCCGGCTGAACTCCAGCAACGCGGTCGGCGTGAACATCACGCACGCGCCACCGGCCAGCGCGAGCGAGGTCTCGCCCGAGCGCAGCGAGCGGACGGCGAGGTGGAGCGCCACGAGTGAAGAGGAGCAGGCGGTGTCCACGGTGACGGCCGGGCCTTCCAGGCCCAGGGTGTAGGCCACGCGGCCGGACATCACCGCGAACGTGTTGGCCGTGCCGACATAGCCCTCGACTTCGGCGGGCACCTCGTCGAGCCGGCTCGCGTAGTCCTGGTAGGTGGCGCCGACGAACACCCCGGTGCGGCTGCCGCGCACGCTCGCCGGGACGATCCCGGCCTGCTCCAGCGCCTCCCACGAGGTTTCCAGCACCAGGCGGTGCTGGGGGTCCATCGCGAGCGCCTCACGCGGGGAGATTCCGAAGAACTCGGCGTCGAAATCGAGGCTGTCCCGGAGAAAGCCGCCCTCGCGCGCATAGGTCCGGCCGGCCCGGTCGGGGTCCTCGTCGTACAGGCCGTGGACGTCCCAGTCGCGGTCGGCGGGCAGCTCGCCGATCAGATCCGCCCCCTCGGTCACCGCCCGCCACAACGCCTCCGGCGACTGGATCCCGCCGGGAAAGCGGCAGCCCATTCCCACGATCGCGATCGGCTCGTGCCCGGCACCTTCGAGCTCGCGCAGCCGGGCCTTGGCCTGGCGCAGATCGGTCAGCGCGCGGTTGAGGTACCTGCGGAGCTTTTCCTCGTCGGGCATCGGATGTCGTTCCCTCCCCTGTCAGTCGGCGCCGAGTTCGTGGTCGAGCAGCGCGAACATCTCGTCGTTGCTCACCGAGGCGAAGTCCTCTTCCCGCCGGTCTCCGCCGGCCGCGTCCACGGTCCGCACCAGCTCCCGGAGCCGGTCGGCCACCTCGGCGCGTTCCCCGGGGGAGAACTCGGCGGAACGCAGGACCGACGCCAGCCTCGCGAGGTCGGCCGCGACGACGCCGCCGGCGGGGTCACCGAACATCCGCTCGGCCAGGTGGGCCGCCAGCGCCGCGGGCGACGGGTGGTCGTAGATCGTCGTCACGGGCAGCTCGAGCCCGGTCGCCGCGCCCAGCCGGTTGGTCAGGGCGGTCACGGTCAGCGAATCGAACCCGATGTCCTTGAAGGTGCGGTCGGCGGAGACGGCACTTCGGTGGCCGAGCACCTCGGCGACTTCCGCGCGCACCAGGTCGACCAGCGCGTTGTCCCGTTCGTGCCCGGTGTGGCCGGCGAGCACGTCACGCCAGGTCCGGCGCGGCGCGGCCGGCTCGGCGGCGAGCCGCGTCACGGTGACCTCCGGCCAGAAGCGGTCGTGCTGGAACGGGTAGGTCGGCAGGTCGGCGTGGTTCCCGCGCGGCAGCACGGTTTCCCAGTCGACGTCCTCGCCGCGCAGGTACCGCCGCACCGGTTCGGCCAGGTCCGCCGGTGCCGGATCGCCGACGACGCCGGACTTGCCGGCCGCGATTTCGGTCAGCCCGCTCCGCAGGCCGTCCCGCGACCGGGCCACCAGCACGGCGCGGTGCGCGAAGGCCGCGCGCTCGGTCGCGAGCGTGAAGCCGACGTCCACCGGACGCTCGGTGTCCACCACCGGCAGGAGCTGTGCGGCCCGGGCCGCAAGCGCTTGCGGGGAGCGCGCCGAAAGCACCCAGACGACCAGCTCGGGCTCCGGCGCCTCGCGGACCGGCGTGGCGATTCCCTGTTCCAGGACGACGTGCGCATTGGTGCCGGAGAACCCGAACGACGACACGCCGGCTCGCCGCGGACCGCGGCGCGGTGGCCAGGACCGGGCCGTGGTGACCAGTTCGACGTCGCCGGCGGACCAGTCGGCGTGGGTGGTCGGCCGGTCCACGTGCAGGGTCGCCGGCACCACACCGCGGCGCATCGCCTCGACCATCTTGATGACGCCGACGATGCCCGACGCCGCCTGGGTGTGGCCGATGTTGGACTTCACCGAGCCGAGCAGCAGCGACGTTTCGCGGTCCTGGCCGTAGGTCGCCAGCAGCGCTTTGGCCTCGATCGGGTCGCCCAGCCTGGTCCCGGTGCCGTGTGCCTCGACGACGTCCACATCGGACGGTGCGAGCCCGGCGTCGGCCAGCGCCTGCTTGATCACCCGCTCCTGCGCACGACCACTGGGCGCGGTCAATCCGTTCGACGCACCATCCTGGTTGACCGCCGATCCCTTCACCACCGCCAGCACCCGGTGACCATTGCGCTCGGCGTCGGACAACCGCTCCAGCACCAGCACCCCGGCCCCTTCGGCCCAGTTGGTGCCGTCCGCCGCCTCGGCGAACGCCTTGATCCGGCCGTCGACGGCCAGCCCGCGCTGCCGGCTGAACTCGACGAACGCCTCGGGCGTCGCCATGATCGTGACCCCGGCCGCCAGGGCCAGCTCGCATTCGCCGCGGCGCAGCGCCTGGACAGCCAGGTGCAGCGCCACCAGCGACGACGAGCAGGCCGTGTCCACGGTCATGGCCGGTCCGTGCAGGCCGAAGGTGTACGCGAGGCGCCCGGACAGGGCGCTGTTCGCCAGCCCGGTGCTCAGCTGGCCCTCGACCGGGCCGGGATTCCGCCGCAGCAAAGCGGCGTAGTCGTTGCCGTTGGTACCCGCGAAAACCCCGCACGTGCTGCCGCGAAGCGAGGCCGGGTTCGTCCCGGCCCGCTCGAACGCCTCCCAGGCGGTCTCCAGCAGCACCCGGTGCTGGGGGTCCATCGCGAGCGCCTCACGCGGGGAGATCCCGAAGAACTCCGCGTCGAACCCCGCCGCGTCGGACAGGAAGCCACCCGAGCGGACGTAGCTGGTTCCGGCGTGGTCGGCGTCGGGGTCGTAGAGCGCCTCGACGTCCCAGCCGCGGTCGGCGGGGAACGCGGTGATCGCGTCACCGCCGGTGGACACCAGCGACCACAGGTCCTCGGGGGTGTGCACCCCACCGGGCAGCCGGCAGCTCATGCCCACGATCGCGATCGGCTCGTGCCCGGCAGCCCCGGCCCGGGGCGCGTCGGTCGCCTCGGGAGCCTCGCTGATCAAGCGCCCGGCGAGTTCGGCGGGCGAAGGGTGGTCGAACACCGCGGTGACCGGCAGCGGCACCTGCGTGGCGGCGACGAGCCGGGTGCGCAGCCGCACCGCGGCCACCGAGTCGAAGCCGAGGTCCTTGAACGCGCGATGCGGGTCGATCTCGTCCGGGTTGTCGTGCCCGAGGACGGCAGCGACCTCGGCCAGGACGATCGCCAGCGCGGCCTGCTCGGTCAGGCCGGCCGGCAGTTCGCCCGGGCCGGGCCGGGCTTCGCCGGGTTCGGCCCGCGCGTCGGCGAGATCCGCCAGCAGCGGGGCGGCCCGGCTGCTGAGAAAGACGGGCGCGAACTCCGCCCACACGACGTCCGCCACGGTCAGGCAGGTCTCGTTGGCGTTCAGGGCTTCGTGCAAGGCGACGACGCCCAGCTCCGGGTCCATCGGCACCAGGCCGCGTTCGCGCAGGTGCCCGGCGACGCGGGAGTCCGCGGCCATGCCTTCCCCCGCCCACGGTCCCCAGGCCACCGAGGTCGCCGTCAAGCCGCGCGCCCGGCGCTGGTGGGCCAGCGCGTCGAGGAAGGCGTTGGCCGCCGCGTAGGCGGCTTGGCCGCCGCTGCCCCAGACACCGGCGATCGAGGAGAACAGCACGAACGCGTCCAGCGGCCGGTCGGCCAGCAGGTCGTCCAGGTGCCGCGCGCCGTCGACCTTCGCCGACACGACCCGCGCGAACTCCTCGGCCGTGGTCTCGGTCGCCGGGGCGAACCGCCCGCTGACCCCGGCGGCGTGCACGACCGCGGTCAGGGGTTCGTCCAGCCGGTGCAGCACCTCCGCCAGCGCCGCCTTGTCCGAGACGTCGCAGGCGACGACGGTGACCCGGGCGCCCAGTGCGGTGAGCTGCTCGCGCAACGCCTCGGCACCGCCGTGCCGGCTGAGCAGCACGAGGTGCTCGGCGCCGGCGGCCGCCAGCCAGCGCGCGACCTGACCGCCGAGCGCGCCCGTGCCGCCGGTGACCAGGACGGTGCCCCGAGGCCGCCAGTCACGGACAGCGCGGTGTCCGGCGCGCCCGATCCGCCGCCCGAACACTCCCGCGGCCCGCACCGCCACCTGGTCCTCGCCCCCGGTACCGGTGAGCACGCCTGCCACGCGGTCGAACGCACGGTCGTCCAGGACCGCCGGCAGGTCGATCAGGCCACCCCACCGCGTTGGCTGCTCCAGGGCCAGCACCCGGCCCAGCCCCCAGACCTGGGCCTGTCGCGGAGCCAGCACCGGCTCGCCGCCGCCGACCGTCACGGCCGAGCGGGTGGCACACCACAGGGGTGCCGGGACTTCCGCGTCGGCGAGGGCCTGCGCCAGCGTGAAGGTGGCGAGTGCGGCCGCCGGATGCACGGCGAGCAGGGACAACACGCCGTCCACGGGGCCGATCGTGGTCAACCGGCTCGCCAGAGAGGCGCGCTCCGGCACGGCGGGGACTTCGAAGAAGACGATCCGGGTGGCTCGCGAGGCCAGCCCCCGGGCGACCGCGGTGACCAGCTCGTCCCGCGGTTCCGGCGATTCCGCGGGGACCACGAGCAGCCAGGTGCCCAGCGGCGCGGCACCGGCGGCGTCCGGGAGCGGCGTCCAGGTGACGCGGTACCGCCAGCCGTCGATCGTGGACTCCGCCGTGCGACGCCGTCGCCACGCCGCCAGCGCGGACACCGCCGTCTCGAGCGGGGCGTCCTCGTCGACCGCCAGGACCTTGGCCACTTCCCCGGCGTCCTGACGGTCGATCATGTCCCAGAACGGCCCGTCGAGTGCCCCGCCGTCGACGAGAGCCCGTTCGGCGGGCATCAGCCAGAAGCGCCGGTGCTGGAAGGCGTAGGTCGGCAGCGGCACCCGGTGCGCGCCGTCGAAGGCGGCGCGCCAGCGCACGTCCAGCCCGCGGGTGTGCAGCTCGGCGACCGCGGTGAGGAAAGCATGATCCTCGGTGCGGCCCTTCGCCTGCAGCGGAACCGCGTGCACCGCGCCGTCGGGCAGGCAGCGCTGCGCCATCGCCGACAGCGTGCCGCCCGCGCCGATCTCGACCAGGTCGGTGACACCCAGGTCGCGAAGGCGGTGGGCCGCGTCCTGGAACCGCACCGTCTCGCGCGCATGACGCACCCAGTAGTCCGGTGAGCACAGCTCCGCCTCACGGGCGACCTGCCCGGTCACCGTGGACACCAGCGGGATCTCCGGCGCGTGGAAGGCGATGTTCTCCGCCACGGCCCGGAACTCCGCGAGCATGGGGTCCATCAGCGGGGAGTGGAAGGCATGGCTGACCGTCAGGCGCCGGCTTTGCCGGCCGCGGGCGGTCAGCTCCGCGACGATCCGCTCGACCGTTTCGCGGGCACCGGACAGCACGACGGAGTCCGGGCCGTTGACCGCCGCGATGCCGGCCCGCTCGCGATGTCCGTCGAGCAGCGGGGCGACCTCGTCTGCACCGGCTTGGACGGCGACCATCGCGCCACCGTCGGGAAGCCGCTGCATCAGCCGTCCCCTGGCCGCCACCAGCGTCACGGCGTCGGGCAGCGAGAAGACGCCCGCCACGTGGGCGGCGGCCAGCTCGCCCACCGAGTGTCCGGCAAGGAACTCCGGGACGATGCCCCAGGACTCGGCCAGCCGGTACAACGCCACTTCGAACGCGAACAGGGCGGGCTGGGTGTACTCGGTCCGATCCAGGGTTTCCCGGTCGGCGTCGAACATGAGCTGCCGCAACGACTTGCCTGGTGCTGCGTCGAACAGTGCTTTGTCGAACAGGGCGCAGACCTGGTCGAGCGAGTCCGCGAACACCGGGAACCGGCCCGCGAGCACCCGGCCCATGCCCGGCCGCTGGGTTCCTTGCCCGCCGAACAGGAACGCGCTCCGGCGGTCACCGAGCGCGGTGCCACGCAGCAGGGCCGGGGCGGGCCGCCCCGCCGCCAGCGCCCGGACCCCGGCCAGCAGGGCTTCGGTGTCGTCGGCGACGACCGCCGCCCGGTGGTCGAAGGCCGATCGGGTGAGCGCGAGCGACAGTCCCACATCACGTGCCCGGAGCGGGTGATCGGCGAGGTGGGTCAGCAGCTTGGCCGCCTGCGCGCGCAACGCCGGATCCGACCGGCCGGAGAGCACCCACACCGTGGGGCCGGGCCGCTCGCCGGGCTCCGGCGGCGTGTTCCGGTCCGCCGCGGGCGCCTCCTCCAGGATCACGTGGGCGTTCGTCCCGCTGACGCCGAACGCCGACACCCCGGCCCGCCGCGGGGTGTCCGACACCGGCCACTCGCGCGCCCGGGACAGCAACCGGACCGTGCCGGCCGACCAGTCGACGTGCGAAGACGGTTCCTCCGCGTGCAGGGTCTTGGGCAACAGCTCGTTGCGCAGCGCCAACACGGTTTTGATCACGCCGCCCACACCGGCCGCAGCCTGCGCGTGACCGATGTTCGACTTCAACGATCCCAGCCACAGCGGACGCTCCGCCGTCTTGCCCGCTCCGTAGACGGCCTGGAGTGCGCGCGCCTCGATCGGGTCGCCCAGTGCGGTCCCCGTGCCGTGGGCTTCCACGGCATCCACCTCGGCCGGGGTGAGTCCCGCGTTGGCCAGCGCCTGCCGGATCACCCGCTCCTGCGCGGGACCGTTCGGCGCGGTCAGCCCGTTGGACGCCCCGTCCTGGTTGACCGCCGACCCGCGCACGACGGCCAGCACCCGATGCCCGTTGCGGTGCGCGTCGGACAGCCGCTCCAGCAGCAGCATGCCGGCCCCTTCGGCCCAGCCCGTCCCGTTCGCGCCCGCGCCGAACGACCGGCACCGGCCGTCCGGGGAGAGCCCGCGCTTGCGGCTGAACTCCACGAACACCCCGGGAGTCGACATCACCGTCGCGCCACCGGCCAGTGCCAGGGAACACTCTCCCGCCCGGAGTGCCTGGGCCGCCAGGTGCAGCGTCACCAGCGTGGACGAACAGGCCGTGTCCACCGTCATCGCGGGCCCCGTCAGGCCCAGCGCGTAGGACACCCGCCCGGACGCGACGCTGGTCAAGGCCCCGGTCAGCGCGTAACCCTCCACCGAGTCCGGTGCCCGGTGCCAGTTCTGCTCGTAGTCCTGGTAGGCGATCCCCGCGAAGACGCCGGTCCTGCTGCCCCGCAGGGAGACCGGATCGATGCCCGCCCGCTCGACCGCCTCCCACGCGGTTTCCAGCAGCAGCCGCTGCTGCGGGTCCATGGCCAGGGCTTCCCGCGGCGAAATCCCGAAGAAGTCCGCGTCGAAGTCCCCCGCGCGCTCCAGGAACCCGCCGGCCCGGGCCGTCGACCGGCCGGAAGCGCTCGGGTCGGCGTCGTGGATGTCGGTGTCCCAGCCGCGGTCCAGCGGGAAATCGCGCACCGCGTCGGTCTCGCCGGTCAGCAACCGCCAGAGATCCTCGGGGGTCTCGACCCCACCCGGAAAACGGCAAGCCATCCCGACGATGGCAATCGGGTCGTGCACAACCGGTGCGGAATCGGTTACCGTCGATGCCGGCGTGGTGCCCAATAGCATATTTTTCAGGTGCGCCGCCAGCGCGGCCGGATTGGGGTGGTCGAACAGCACCGTCGCCGGCAGATCCAGCCCCAGTTCGGCACCGACCGCCGCCCGCAATTGCGCCGCGCGCTCGCGTACCACACCCATCCGCCGGAAGGGCTCCTCCGGATGGAAGCCACTGCCCGCACCATGCTTACGAATCACGTCGAGCATTCGACGATTTCGCGCGGATTCCGGAAGAGTGGCCAGCGTTCGGCACCACAGCTCTTTCACGGCCTCCGAGTCAACACCAGAAGCATGGTCGAACTCGGTCATGTTCGCAGTACTCCCCCAAAGATCCCCGCAGACACCGGCGATCGTAGCACCGAAACGGACAAAGCAGGACCGGAGGCAACCATCACGGAGCACAATACGATCCATAACCAGGGGAAATGGATGGAAAATGAATAACATGAAGGCGGCCGGGCTGGTTTCCCGGTACCGGCTCAGCCGCCGCGCGGGACGACCAGCTCCATGTGCATCGAGTCGGTGGACTCGCCGGTCCAGGCGACGCCGAGGTCGAACCCGTGCCGCGCCAGCGCGACCAGGAACTCCGCGTTGAAGTGCTCGCGTCCCGCCACCGGGTCGCGGGGGTTGAAGTAGCCCTTCTCCACCAGCTGCGCCATCGACGGCGTGTCCGCGACCGTCGCGGTCGTGGGCCGCTCGCCCTTCTTGCGCTTCGCGCTGCCGAACAGGAACGCCGGATCGCTCAGCTTGGTCCGCAAGGACGTCAGCCTCGCGAGGGTTTCCTTGGCGCCCACAAGGGGTTTGAGCCCGTCGAGGAGGGTTTGGGCCTGCTCGGTGACGCGCGTGACGCGTTCGCCGAACGTGCCGTCCGGCTCGATCTTCACCAGCTTCTCCCAGGCGGCGAGCCGGCCCCACAGCTTGGACTTCGCGTCCGGTTCCTTGCCTTTCACCTGGGCGACGGCCCGCCCCGCCTCCCGCACGGCCGCCTCGATCTGCGCGATCCGCGCGGTGAGCTGGGCCTTCGCGGGCAGCGCGGCCGGATCGAGGGCGGCCGCGGCCGCCAACGCGGTCAGGCGCTGCTCCTCGGTCGTGATCGCGGTCGTCCACGGCACGATCAGGCCCGGGACCTGGTTCAGCACCGCGGTCTTCTCCTGCGGCGCCGACGCCTCGAAGTACTGGGTCCGCAGCTCGAGGAACTGGTCGCGCGCGGCACCGAGGCTCGCCTGGAAGGCCTGCGAGGACACCGCCAGCCGCTGCGACTCGGCGCGGATCTTGTCCATCAGCGCCGCCGCCTCCGCCGGGGGCGCCTCCCCCGCGGCGGTCGCGTCGCCGGTCGCGCTGATGACGGCCCGCCGGGCCGAGTACTCGCCGAGCTGGGCGTTGCTGGGACCGCCCCCGGTGAGCCGGAGCAGCTCGGCCGTCTCGCCGCGGCCGATCCGGGGCATGTTGGTGGCGTCGTAGTCGATCGCGTAGCCGAGCGTGTGCATCGACGCGGGCGTGTAGTGGGTGTCCTTGGTGAACGCCTTCCGGAACGAGAACGCCACGGTCGAGGCCGGCCCGGGCCCACCGAGCGACGCGACCGCCGCCTCCAGCCGGGCTTTCGCGTCCCGGTGCAGGAACGGCCGCCCGGGCGCGGCGGACTGCTCGATGCCGCGGAAGTGCTCCAGCGTCGCCTCGTGGCTGCCGAACCATTCCCGGCCCGCGCGCAGGAAGTCCTGCTTCGCGGCCTCGGTCGCCAGCGGCACGCCACCGTTGCCGGAAAGCACATGCGCGGGCAGCCCGTCGACAGCGGCGAGCGCGGCCTGGTCGTCGAGATCGCGCTGCACGGTGACCAGCCGCGTGGTCGCGGCGTTCCCGGCGAGGCGCTGCAGCCGCAGCAGCGCTGGCTCCGCCACCGCGGAGCCCCGGTCAGGCTGGGCATCGCGCGGCCGGACGGCCGGTTTCCTGCGCACATGCTCCACAACCCGAGAATACGACCAGCCAAGACCGGCAACCACGACCACGGGGGCAGACCGGGCGGCCCGAAAGGGCCAGGCCCGACGGCGGTCACCGGGAGCGCGAGGTCGCCGGGGCCGAGGGCGCCGCCCGGAACCCGACCCGGCCGCCACTCGGCCGGCGCGCGCCACAGGACGGCACTCCTACCCCTACCGAACCCCCGAATTCGCCCGCGCGTCCCCGCCGAGTTGATACCGTCGTGGGGAGGAACTCGATCTTGCCAATCTGAGTACAGACCGTGATTCCCCTTGTCCACCAGCGGTCTGCTCCGTGCGAGGGCGACCCTTTTCCGGGTATCAGACGAAAGTATCGACACGGGAAACCCCGCAAAGGAGATTCGATGCCCAACCGCAGAACCCTGGCGAAAGCCGGCGCGGCACTCGCGGTCCTGATGACGTCGGCCGCCGTCCAGGTTGCCGCGGCGTCACCGGCCGGTGCCGCCGGCACCTGCAATGTCACCGACGCCTTGTGCATGTGGGACCAGACCGACTTCGGCGGCGCCACGCTCAACGTCAGCCCGTTGCCGCCCAACCCGAGTGCCTGCGTCAACCTGGCGGAGCACGGCTGGGGCAACCGGGTGCGTTCCGCGATCAACACCAGCAGCAAGACCGCTTCCCTGTTCGAGAGCACCAACTGCACCGGCCGCCCGTATCCCATCGAAGGCAACTCGGCCAAGAGCTCGATCACGTTCGGCGCCAACAGCGTTTGGGTGCAGCGCTAGCCGAGCGACCCGTGCCGGAACCGGGTCTTCCGGCAGTACAGGCATTCCACCGGCACCGAGGTCGCCGACCGGCCGGGAAGTGCGGCGATCCCACCAGTCTTCCCGGCCGTCCGCCCCCGGGCGCGGTGCTCCCACGGCTGGCCGAAAGCTTGAAAAGCGTGCCGCAGCAGCGCAAGCAGGTTGCCGAGCAGGTCGAAAGGCGAACACCCAGCCCGGACTGGCAACCGCCAGCTCAACCGCGCGTTCTTCCTCGCAGCATGGATCACGGCCCTCGCTCAGGCTCAACACAGCAACGAGAATGCCCGAGTTCGACATGACTCGATACCTTCCCGGCCCACGGCAGCGACTTCCTGGCTGCTGGCCCGTACGTACGGTGCTTGCCGAGCCGACCCCGGAGGTGGTCGTAGCGGCGGGTGGTGATCGGCCGGCCGTCGGCATACCGCAGCGCCATCAGCGTCGGTGAGGCCGGCTGCCGGCGAAGCGTCTCGCCCCTTCTCTTGCCGGAAGATCAGGCACTGGTCGGTCGAGGTCTTGCGGCCGGAGCGCGAGCACACCGCCTCACCGCACGCCGGCTCGAAGGTAGACGGCGGGGCGCGGCGACCTTGCCGGCCGGGTTGTCGGCCACGTCGATCAGCTTGTCGTTTTCGGCGTGCCGGTGCTCGCCTGCGCCGCGAGCGTTGCGCCGGGCCACGACGTTGACCTTCACGTATTTCACCCAGCTGCTTGATCTCCGACGAAGGTCAGCTCGTCAAGGCGGCGGTCGCCCCAGTGCTCGGCGATGCGGTCGGGATGCACCCCGCGAACCGCCCAGACGACGACCGGCGCCGAGAACGCCGCCCGCGGACTACCGGCGTCGCGCCGGTGAGCGGATCATCGCGGGCCCAGCTATCGGGTCGCTCACCAACGGCACCCGGGGCCGTGTTCAGCAGCACCTGTCAGCCCGCGCCGCGCGTGCGCCGTTCGCGCCCGATCGCTTGCCGGCTCGGCTGTCCACCTGTGCACAACCGGTCAGTTCGGACAAACGAGTGATCACGACACGTTCCGGTTGACCTATCGGAACTCCCGCTGCCATGATCGCCAAGTCGCGTTGATATGGGGGTATCGTGCACAGTCGCGCTCGAACGAAATCAGCCGCAGTCGATCACTGACCGTCACTGACAGGTCGACGGCTGCGTGTCTGCCGGCAGGGGTGTCCGGTTCGGACACTGATCTTTCCTGCCCAAACACCGGTTCCACATGACGCCCAATCGGCATTTCTTGCCGGCCATTTCCGACGCGATTTTTCCGACAACAAGGGGAGCAATCATGATTTCTCGCGCCAAGGGATTCGCGGCAGCCGCGGCAGCAGTGGCAGCGACGGCACTCATGCCCGCAACCTCGGCCCAGGCCACCACCTCGGCCACCTATGCAGAGTTCTTCGACAACGCCGGTTTCTGTTGCTCTTCGATCTACCTCAATGGCCCGACCCACTGCTACAACCTCCCAACCTACTTCGTGAACGTGATTTCTTCAGTCAAGTCCAACACGAGGTGGAAGCTGTACTCGCGCCCCGGATGCTGGTCCGACGCCCTCCTGCTCGAAGGCACCGGCGACGTTTCCAACGTCGGCTCCACCGCGAACGACCGCACGATCTCGGTCCAGGTGAGCTGAACCGGCGCGGACGGTCGGGCCGGAACCACAACACTTCAGACACAAACGACTTCGGGGGTTTCCAGTGAAGAAGGCAAAGGCACTCGCGGGCGCGGCCATCGCGGCAGGCGTCATGACACTGATTCCGGCAAGCGCCGACGCGGCCCAGACCAAGGTGGCGGCGACGTGCTACGTGACCCAAGGCGACTGGGGCATGTGGTGTGAGAACATCGCGAACATCCCGGCGTACTCACGAGCCACGTTCGACTCGCAGATCGTCGGCCGGGTCACCTCGTCGTTCAGCTTCTTCAACTGCTGGAGCGACGGCGCCTACAACGGCCGGAACAACATCTGGTACTGGGCACAGACCGACGACACCGGCGCCTACGGCTGGGTCTCGAGCGTCTACGTCCGCACACCGGTCGACCCCATGCGGGACAGCGTCTACCAGATGCGCCACTGCTGATCCAGGCCGGATCTCGTGAGGGGATAGCCGGCCAAAGCCTGTATTAGATGCTGGTTCCAGGAATGGGCCGGGCCTCTGCCAGTGATCTTGACACCGCGTCTCGATCATTCCCGGCAGAGGCCCGGTATCTCTTTGCAGCTGACGGCGGCGGTAATCGCCGGATTCACCCTCGGTCTGACGCCCGCCGTCCAGGCGAAGACCGACGATGTCGAACGAGTGCGCGTGCTTCGGCTGCCAGTCAAACGCAAGCACGCCCGTGCTGGCCGTCCAGCTTGTGAAACACCGCTACAGCACGGCATCCGCGAGGCGGGAGACCTCGTCGAGGTCGGCCACCGTGGGGTTGAGGACGAGCTCGTCCGCACCGAGCTCGTCGAACGCCTTCACCGTCGCGCGGACGGCATCCGTTCCACCGGAAAGGGTGCCGGCGATCATCGACGCGGTGTCGTCGCCCATGAAGGAGTAGTAGTCGCGCACTCCGGCCCGGCCCCGCTCGACGTCGCCGAAGGCGAAGTAGGCGATGCCGACCAGCCGCGGCGGGTCCTCCCGCCCCGCCTCCTTCCAGGCCGTGCGAGCGGCGTCGAAGGATTGGCCCACCATCTCGACCGGCACGGAACCACCGATGTAGCCATCGCCTTCGCGCGCGGCACGAGCGAGCGCGGCCGGGCTGGGGGTCGACGTCACGGACCTGGTTGGGCAGGCCGATTCCAATGTGCATTCTTCGGGATTCTCCTTGATCGAGGCGGCCGGAACGGGCGGGGCCACCATCCGTTGCTCCTCAGCATGGCCGCGAGGCAGGCCGCTCGGCGGAGCCACGCGGTGACGCTGCCCGCAAATACTCCGGATTCGGGTGGCCGCGGGCATGACACGGGTCGCGTCACGCCCGCCGGTTGACGACCCGCAGGATGAGCCACTGGTCGAACCAGGCGCCGGCGGTGGTCACGACGAGCATCACGAGGCCGAGGACCAGGTGCGTGTAGCTGTGCAGCGGCGCTGCGCTGCCGGTCAGCTTCGACAGTCCGAACTGCAGGCCCAGCCGCAGCGCGAACAGCACGGCGACGAGCGCGAGGGCCTGCTTGCTGCGATCCCGATCCCCGCGGGCCGGCGCGCGCTGAGCGGGCTCGCCCCCGGCTCAGGCCGCCCCGGCGGCGTGGCCGGCCAGCCCGGTCGCCATGTCCTGCATGAAGCGACGCAGGTAGCGCTGCAGGAACCAGCGCATCCCCCAGCGGGCCGAATAGGTGCCGTGCCACCGGATCCGCGTTCCGCCGCCGGGCAGCGCCACCAGTTCGACCGCTGCCCGGTAGCCGGACAGCTGCGGGTTTTCGACGCCCTCGTAGGCGAATCGGCGTTCCGGCTCCAGCTCCGTGACGCGCTCCTTGGTGACGACCTTTCCGGTCCGGAACGCGCGCACCGCGCCGACGCCGTCCCGGCCGCCGGGGGACAGACCGGCCGACTGGGTGGTCTCGAGGGCGTCGATGCGGGACCAGGCCGGCCAGCTGCGGGGGTCGAGCAACAGCGCCCAGATCGCCGCGGGCGGTGCCGCGGATTCGGCGGTGACGTCGTAGGACTGCATGAAGGCAGGCTAGGGCCGGTGCCGATCACGTGCCCAGACCCGCGATTGCGGTGTGCCGGTCAGGAATTGCGGTAGGCCGACGGGCGGATTCCGGTGTGGCGCACGAACGCGGCCGACAGGGCGCCGGGGCTGGTGAAGCCGCATCGCGGTGCGATCCGATCGAGTGTCAGGCCGGTTTCGCGGAGCAGCCGCTTCGCCTCTTCGACCCGCAGTTCGGTGAGGAACCGGTGCGGGGTCTGTCCGGTCGCGGCCCGGAACACCCGGACGAGGTGGTAGACCGACAGGTGCACCTCGTCGGCGAGGTCGGCCAGGGTGATCGGCTCGGCCAGCCGCTCGCGCAGGAACGCGACGGCGGCGCGCACGCGGGCGTCCTCCCGGGCCGGCGGCCGGCCGGCTCGGAGCCGCCCGTGCCGGGTCAGCAGATGCGTGGCCAGGAAGGCGGCCGCTGCCTCGGCGTACAGGTCGTCGGCCGCGCCCGGGGAGCCGAGCGCCCGTACCGTTTCCTCGAGCAGCGGATCGCCGGCGGCGACGGAGGCGGCCATGGCCTCGAAGTCCGGGACGTCGCCGCCGAGGCGCGCCACGACCGAATCGACGGTGTCGCGCGGGATGTGCACCTGGATGCTGCGCATGTCCGCGTCCCCGCGGTAGCGGCGGACGGTGGCCTGGTGCGGGATACCCAGCCGGCCCTGCCCGGGAAGCCACCGATCGCGCACGGCCCGGCCGCCGTCACGCGTCTCCAGCTCGGCCTGCCCGGCGACCGGGAGCACCAGGTGCAGGTCGGCCGCGGCGGGCAGCGCCATGTCCTCGACGACCGGGAGGTGCTCGAACCGCTGCACGAGCAGGGAGCGCCAGCCCGCGTCCTCCCAGCTGCAGAACGTCCGCCGGACGAAGCGTTCCGTTTCGAAGCCGGTGTAGGGCCGGAGGTCGAACCGGGTCGAGTCGAACACCATGAGCCGAGGCTACCCACGGCAGGACGGATCTTCGACCGGCTGATCGACGGGGCTGGTTGAGAGCGCTCCCAAACGGCACCTTGCTTCACCGGTCTCGGCTCTTTACCCTCACTCTGGAAGCGCTCCCAGATCCGAGGAGGCGGAGTGCGCACTTCGACGACGAAGTCGATTTCCCGGGCGGTCGTGGCACTGCTGGTGCTCGGCCTGAGCCTGGCGGTCCCGGGAGCACCCGCGAGCGCGGCCGGGAAGTTCAACTACGGCGAGGCGCTGCAGAAGTCGATCTGGTTCTACGACGCCCAGCGCTCCGGTGCCCTCCCCTCGGCCAACCGGGTGTACTGGCGCGGGCCGTCCGCGCTCGATGACGGCAAGGACGTCGGCCTCGATCTCAGCGGCGGGTTCTACGATGCCGGTGACCACGTCAAGTTCGGGCTGCCGTTCGAGTTCAGCATGACCATGCTCGCCTGGGGCGCGCTGGAGAACCGCACCGCCTACCAGAACTCCGGGCAGTGGCCGCACCTGCTGTCGAACCTGCGCTGGGGCGGCGACTGGCTGCTCAAGGCGCACCCCCAGCCGAACGTGCTCTACGGCCAGGTCGGCCGGGGCGACGACGACCACAAGTGGTGGGGCCCGGCCGAGACGATGGCCATGGCGCGGCCCGCCTTCCGTGTCGACACCTCCTGCCCCGGCTCGGACCTCGCCGGCGAGGCCGCCGCGCAGCTGGCCGCCGGCTCGATGGTGTTCCAGGCCGACGACCCCACGTACGCGGCCACGCTGCTCACCCACGCCAAGCAGCTGTACGCCTTCGCCGACAACTACCGCGGCGTCTACTCCGACTGCATCACCGACGCCAAGAACTTCTACAAGTCCTGGAGCGGCTACCAGGACGAGCTGGTGTGGGGCGCGATCTGGCTCTACAAGGCCACCGGCGACACCGGCTACCTGACCAAGGCGCGCACGGCGTACCAGAAGCTGGCCACCGAGCCGCAGACCACCACCCGCTCCTACCGCTGGACGCTGGCCTGGGACGACAAGTCCTACGGCGCCTACGTCCTGCTCGCCCAGCTCACCGGCGACCCCGAATACCTCGCCGACGCCAACCGCTGGCTGGACTGGTGGACCACCGGCGTCAACGGCCAGCGCGTGCCCTACTCCCCCGGCGGCCAGGCCGTGCTCGACCAGTGGGGTTCGCTGCGCTACGCGGCGAACACCGCCTTCGTGGCGCTCACCTACTCGGACTGGCTGCGCGCCACCGATCCCGCGCGTGCCACCAGGTACCACGACTTCGCCGTCCGGCAGATCGACTACGCGCTCGGCGACAACCCGCGTGGCGCGAGCTTCGTGGTCGGGTTCGGCGTCAACCCGCCGCGCAACCCGCACCACCGCACCGCGCACGGCTCCTGGGCGGACACCATCACCGAGCCGGCGCTGAACCGGCACACGCTGTACGGCGCGCTCGTCGGCGGCCCGAGCTCGGCCAACGACGCCTACACCGACGACCGCGGCAACTACACGATGAACGAGGTGGCCCTGGACTACAACGCCGGCTTCACCGGCGCGCTGGCCCGCCTCTACGGCGAGTACGGCGGGACGCCCCTGACCGCCTTCCCGCCGAGGGAAACCCCGGACGGCCCGGAGATCCTGGCGCAGGGCGCGCTCAACCAGCCCGACGGCGGCTCGTTCACCGAGGTGAAAGCCTACGTGCTCAACAAGTCGGCGTGGCCGGCACGCACGTTCACCGGCTCGCTGCGCTACTACTTCACCCTCGACGGTGCCACCACGCCCGGCCAGATCTCGGTGACGTCGGCGTACAACCAGTGCGACGCGCCGGCGGTGCGCCAGTTCTCCGGCGCCGTCTACTACGTCGAGGTGCCGTGCTCCGGCGGCGTCGCGCCCGGCGGCCAGTCCCGCTACCGCAAGGAAATCCAGTTCCGGATCACCAGCACCGGCACGTGGAACCCCGCCGACGACTGGTCCCGCACCGGCCTCGCGCCCAGCGGCAGCGCACCGGCGGACGCCTCGCGGCTGGTGCTCGCGCAGGGTTCCACCGTGCTGTGGGGCACCCCGCCAGGACCGTCCACAGGGGACACCACCCCGCCGTCGGCGCCCACCGGGGTCACCGCCACCCCGGGCAGCACCGGCGTCAACCTCACCTGGACCGCCGCCACCGACGACGTCGGCGTCGCCGGGTACGACGTCCTCGACGCGGCCGGCGCGACGATCGGCAGCACCACGAGCACCGGCTACCAGGTCACCGGTCTCACCCCGGCCACCGCGTACACGTTCTCCGTCCGCGCCCGGGACGCCGCCGGGAACCTGTCCGCCGCCGGCGGCCCGGTATCGGTCACCACCACGACCGGCGGCGGCAACCCCGGCACCGGTTCGCTCGCCGTGCAGCAGCGTTCCGGCAGCGGCACCACCGGCAACCAGATCCGCACCGGCCTGCAGATCGTCAACCGGGGCAGCACCGCGGTCGCCCTGACCGGTGTCACCGCGCGCTACTGGTTCACCGGCGACGCCACCAACCCGGGCTATCAGATCTGGTGCGACTACGCGGTCCTGGGCTGCGGCAACGTGACGCTGCGCGTCGTGAAGCTCAGTACGCCACGCCCGGGCGCCGACGCGTACGTGGAGGTCGCCTTCAGCGGCGGCACCCTCGCGGCCGGCGCGAACACCGGCGAGCTCCAGATCCGCGTGGCCAAGGCCGACTGGTCCCCGTTCAACCAGGCCGACGACCACAGCTACCGCGCGGCGACGGCGTTCTCCGACCTCGCCACCGCCACCGCCTACCAGGCCGGCACCCTCGCCTGGGGCACCGAGCCCTGATCAGCCCACGCGAGCCGGCCACTCGGCGACATCGGAGACCACCGCGGCGTCGACGTGCCCGGGCCGGGCGTAGCCGGCCGGGGTCGAGGGGCCGTCACCGGGTAGTCGCGGCCGCCCTGGCCGAGGAAGACCGGCACCGGCAGGGCCACCGTCGCCGCGACCGGGTCGTAGCCGCGCAGGTCGAGCCAGAGGACGCGGGCAAGCCGAACGGCAGCTCCGCCGGCGGGGTCTCCGGCGTCAGCCCGGGGCTGTCGACGAGCGCCGCCTGCCGTTCGAACGCCGCCACCGTGGACGAATCGAATGGGTCCGTGCGGACGCCGGGGGCGTGGGCGCCCTCCTTGCCGCCGATCTCGCCGAGCTCCGCCGCCACGCGGCAGCCCGCCGCGTGGCAGCGTTCGGCCACGGCCTTCGTCCGGGTCACGTTCTCCGTGTACGGCACGCGGCGGCGTCGAACATCACCGACGTGATGCCCAGGGCAAGCCCCTCGCTGATCAGCTCCTCGTCCTCGACGTGGTCGAGGTGGACCAGGACGGGCACGGTCGCGGTCTCCGCCAGCCGCAGGCAGGCGGCCGCGAACGGCGCGAGCGAACCGTGGTAGCGGACGGCGTTCTGCGAGATCTGCAGGACCACCGGGAGCCCGCACAGCTCCGCCCCGGCCACGACGGCCTCGGCGTGCTCGATCAGGATCGCGTTGAACGCCCCGATCGCGCGCCGCTGCGCGCAGGTCGTCCAGCAAACGGGCCCAGTTCATCGAATCCTCTCCACCTTGATGTCACGGATCCACCAGCCCGGCCTGCGCGCGCTCCTCTGCCCCTGACCCGGCTCGGCTGCGGCATGCCCGGCGACACCGAGCTCGGGAGGCCGGGCTCGGCAGCCGCACGTGCCCTGCACGCTCGTCGGTGTGCTGCTCAGCGTCATCCAGTTCGAGCGGTAGTCGAAACCGGCGGGGCAGTCGAGCCACAGCCGCCACTGGCCGCCGGAGCCGGTGCAGGTGGCACCGCCCTGTTCCGCGATCTTCCACTTGCCGCAGCTCGCCGTCACCGCCCACGCCGGCGCGGTGGAAACCACCAGGGCCGAACCGATCAGACCGGAAACGAAGACTGCGGCAAGGGCGCTCCCCGCGCACGCGCGACGCGGGACCCGGGTTTAACCGGCGGAGCCGCTTGACGGCGTCCCGGCGCCGGACGCGCACTGCGGCGAACGGACCAGCGCAGACCACCAGTGCTGAACCCGATCCAGCCTGCGAACGGGCGTCCAAGGGCCTCGCGGCCGGGGACCTTCGACCCCAGCCCACGCCGCCGCGACGGCAGAAGCTGAGGGCAACAACGAAAGAACGGAGGTTTCCCCATGTCCATCCGACCGGATGCAAAGAAGGCCACCGCGGGCCACCGGGCCCCCGAACCGACGGCCGTCCCCGATTTCGTCGCCGGCCCCACCGTCGCCGGGAAGTCCCTGGCCGCCCTGCGCATCGCCACCGGGTTCGTCTTCCTGTGGGCGTTCCTCGACAAGCTGTTCGGCCTGGGCTACGCCACCCCGGCGAAGGGTGCGTGGATCAACGGTGGCTCACCCACCAAGGGCTTCCTCAGCGGCGTCCACGTCGGACCGTTCGAGTCGACGTTCCACGCCTGGGCCGGCACCTGGTGGGCGAACTGGCTGTTCATGCTCGGCCTCGGCGCCATCGGCATCGCCGTCGTCGCCGGCATCGGCCTGCGGCTGAGCGCCGCCGCGGGCGCGCTGATGATGCTCATGATGTGGGCCGCCGAATGGCCGTTCGCCCTGAGCACCAGCACCGGCGAGGCGACGCGCTCCACCAACCCGATCGTCGACTACCACATCATCTACGCCCTGGTTCTCATCGTGCTGGCGGCCGCCGCGGCCGGGAACACGTGGGGCCTCGGCCACCGCTGGGCCGCCATCGTCGGCGACCGCAAGTGGCTGCGTTGAGAGCGATCCCACCCACGGGCGCCCGCGTTCCGGCTGTCCAGACCGGGAGAAGAAATGAAGGTGGATCAAGAACGTGACTGACACCCCGTGGAAGCGACCACCGTCCGATTCGGCTGGTGGCCGCTTTCCGGCGTCGGCGCCGTTTCCTTGTCCGGCTCCGGGACGGTTCGCGCCGGGATCACGACGACCGGGCAGCCCGCCTCGCGCAGGCAGTGCTCGGCGCCGACGGCTTCGATGACCACACCGGCGCTGCTCAGCGGCGGATCCACCGGGTTGCCGGTCCGGTCCACCCAGATCGTCGACGTTTCGCCCGTGAGCGTGCCCCGGGCGGCGGCCACCTGGCCGACGCGCCGGGTTCCGTCGGCGAGCACCCAGGTCGCGTCGGTGGTTCGACCGCTGCCGACGACGCCGGCGCGCGAGTTGGCCGCCATGGGCGGTCCGTCGGCGAGCAGGGTCGCGGTGACCCGGGTGCGCTCACCCAGCTGCTGCGCGGACCGCACCTGTTGCCGCACGTACGTTTCCGAGCCGAAGCCGGCGGCCACCGGCAGCGCGGCGAGGGCGAGCAGCACCACGAAGACTCCCACGCCGGCCTGGAACCGGTCCGAAGCCCGCGCGACCGAGCCGCGGCCGGGCAGAATGGTGCGCCACATCCGCATCGGTTTCGACGACGCGCTCATCCTCCTGGCCCTCCGGTCGGAAGTCGTTGGTACCGCAAGGATCAGCGATTTCCCAGACCGTTCGAAGAGGCCTTGGTCCGGCCGTGCCTGAGTCTCATTCCGCCGGCACGTCCGACCCGGCGCGGTGGGTCAGCACGTCCTCGACCGGCCGGCGGCTCGTGAGCCGCGTCGGGTAGCCGTAGCCGATGCGCAGCAGGGTGTGTGGCTGCCCGAGCCCGGCGAAGAGGCGGTCGAGCGACGCCCGCGTGCGCGGGGTTTCGAACGGCTGCGACAGGAACGACGTCGCCAGGCCTTCCGCGGTCGCGGTCAGCAGCACCCGCTGCATCGCCATCCCGGCCCGCACCTCCGCGTGCGGCCCCCGGTCACGGGTCAGCACCGCGCCGAGCAACGGCTCTCGCTCGAACTCGCGGGCAGGCAGGTCCTCGTTCTCGTGCGACGCCCGCAACGAGACGACGCCATGGCCGTGCGGCGGCGGCCCAGACGCGGTTTTCGGGACGCCGTCGGGGCTGTCGGCCTCGCGGTGCGTCCAGTGGGCGGCTTCCGCCCGGAACGCCGAGTCCTCCGCCTGCAGCGCCTCCGCCTGCCGGACCAGCGACGCCACCGGCGTGTAGCGGCCCGACGCGTCGAGGTACTCGACCTGGCCGCCTTCCTGCAGCGCCGCGGACTTGAGCGCCGACCGCACCGCGGACGGCACGTCCTTGTCCAGCATCGGGCGCCGGTTGGTGTGCCGGCGGAACACGGCCTCGGCGAGCTTGCGTTCGGCCGCGGTGGACTTCTGGTTGCCGTCCAGCCGGACCACCGCGATCAGATCGGGCTCGGCCGGGTCCGGCAACATCCGCACCTGCACCGCGAGCCCGTTGGCCCGCAGGCAGATGACCAGGTTGAACGCGGCGGCACCGCACGCCAGCCGCGCCTCCCGCCCGTGCGGATCGGCCACGGTGAGCAGGCGCTCGCGGTCCAGCCACACCTCGATCACGTCGTGCTCGACGACGAACCGCCACGGCTGGGTGTTGTGCGGCGACGGCGCGCGCACGGCCGAGGCGAGGGCCTGGTCGAACACACCGGGCAGTGGTCGGCTCATCGTCGGCTCCGGTCTCCTGGGGAACGAACACACCCAGCATCACCGGCGCCGGCGTCCGCCCGCGACAGCCACGCGTCACGAGCCGGAGGGACCAAAGACCTTCGCGTGCCCGGGGCTGGGACGGGTTTCGGCCGATCCGTGCGATGCTCGACCCCGTCACAGCAGGCCACGCCCGGGCGAACGCGTGCGGTCGCCCGGGCCGGCGCCTGCCGAACCGGCGAATTCGCCGGTGGCGCCCAGTGCGGTCACAGCGGGAGCCGTGGTGAGGGCGCCGCCGGACCGGCGGGGTGTCCGTACCGGAAGATCGCCTGCGGCACGCCGGGCAGGGCCAGCTCCGACGCCAGCCGCGCCCGGAAGCCGGTCAGGTGCAGCGGCTGGGTGATCACCGAACCGACGAGGGCCTTGACCGTCGCGGTCAGCCAGACGCGCTGCAGGGCCGCGCCGGCGGCGAGGTGGTCGGCGCGGGTATCGGTGTCGGTGCAGACGATCAGGAGGTTTTCCGCGGCCGGCCGGCCGGCGAGCACGACGTCGTCCGGGACCGGGGTAGCGGTGCGCACGAGGCCGGCCACCGGCAGGGCTTCCGGACTCAGCGCGTCCTCGGGGATGCCGTCACCGACCGCGTTCCCGCCGTGGGTGTGCGCGGTCCACAGCTCCAGCTCCCGCTGGTAGCCGCGGTCGTCACGGAGCACGCGGGTGGCGAAGCCGAACAGCTCGGCCAGCTTGTCCAGGCGGCCGGGTTCGACGAGGTGCACGCCGGTGGCCTCGCCGGCCACGGTCACCGCGGCGCGGACGCCGCCGGGCACCCGGCCGGGGAAGAACGCGCGCCGGTGACTGCGGCGCCGGGGAATGGCGTGGTACAGCGCGAAGTCCCGGGCCGAAGCCGGGCGGGGACGGCCGATCGTCACCGTGGCCACCACATCTCCACCGTCGCGGTACTCGACGTGGCAGTCCCGGCCGAGCGCGCGCACGGCGAGTTCGAGGTCGGTGAGCGCGGCACCGCAGGACAGCAGCCGATCGCGGCCGAAGGGGTCGTGGCGGCGCAGCGCGGTCCTGGGCCGCACCGCGAGGTCGACCTCGGTGCCGCGGACGCGCAGCTGCCACGGCTGGCTGTTGTGCACCGACGGCGCGCGGCTCACGGCTCGCGCGAGGAACCCGAGCTGCTCGGTGGTCAGTGCGGCCGGTGTGGCGGTGGTCATCGCGATCCCTCCCGTCGCGGAGCCGGACGCTCCGCCGGTTCATGGTCGCCGCGGCGACATGACCGGCACCGGAGCACAACGGCCCTCGGTCCGGCGGAATTCGTCCCCTACCGACGCACGCCTGCCACGCCGCACGATCGAGACAAGACCGGAGGAAAGAAGGCAGGTCATGGATTCACCCGCTGGCACGCCGGCGACACGGTCCGCGCGATCCTCGTCCGGCCGCGCGACACGCTCCTGCCCGGGACGTCGTTCGCGATCCAGCCCCACGGTCGCGTGCCGGAGGCCGGCTACTCGCTGGACGAGCACGTCGCCCACCTGGCTATCGACACCGCGGCCCAGCTGGAGACCCGCACGGTGCACGGCGACCCCGCGACCGAACTGGTCACCGCGTCGGCGGACGCGGACCTGCTCGTCCTCGGCACCCACCGCGGCGGTGCGCTGACGGGCCTGGTGCTCGGCCAGCGTCGGGCGGGAGTGCGTGCGGTACTCGCGGTGCCCGGTCGTGGTCATCACCCCGGAGACCGCCCACCGGCCGGCTCCGGCCTGAATCCGGGGCACCGCCGGTTCTGAGGTGCGTGGTTATCCCGCGTTCCTTCGCTTCGGCGTGGCGAGGCCGATCAGCAGCAGTCCTTGCGGGATGCCGGGTAGCAGCGATTCTTCGACGTACCGGGCCCGTTCCGCGGGCGTTTGGACCGGCAGCGGAATCTCGTGGGAAGCGAAGCCGCGGACCGCCGCGGCCAGGCGGGTCGCGTGCAGGGCGGCACCGGCCAGGACCTGGTGGCGGCGGCTGTCGCCGGGGGTGGTGACCAGCAGGGACGACTGGCCGGTGAGGTCCGCCCCGAGCTGCGTCAGCGTCGGTGCCCACTCCGGGCGCACGATCCGGACGTCGGTCTCCGGCCAGAAGCCTGTACCGGCCAGCGCGTCCAGCACGGCCAGGCTGACCGGCCGCCACGGCTTGCCCTGGCCGGGCTCGCCCAGCTTGCCCAGCGCCGCGTACCGCGCCCATTCGCCGCTGGACGGACCACGCGGGCCGGCGACCCGGACGACCGCCACGACGTCGGGGCGGGCCGGGTCGTCCGGGAAGGCCACCACCGGCTCGCGACCCAGCACCCGCACGACGGTCCAGACCGTCGACAGGGCCGCACCGCATCCGAGCGACGCGGCCCTCCCGGCTCGCTCGCGGCGGGCGGAAGGCTCGGTCAGGGCGATCTCGTCCGGCCGGACCTCCGCGACGCACCGGTTCGGGCCGAGCCGCACCAGAGCGTCGCCGAGGACGGCACGCGACGAGCGGTCCCACCGGAACGCAGGCGAAATCATCCGAGGACGCCGAGTTCTCCCGACGCGGCCCGGCAGGTGGCCAGGAGGCCGTCGACGTCGACCACGGTGACGCGGTTCTCCAGACCCGGCGGTACCTCGGCCCGCACGCACACGTCCGGGGACACCAGCGCGACGGGCACGTGGTCGCGGACCGCGCAGACGAGGTCGGGCTGGGCGAACGGCTCGTCGAGCGGACAGCGGCCACCCGGCGCCGGCGCGCGGCGGACCCCGGCGCGGCTGTGGCACCGGCTGACCAGGCAGCCCGCGTCTCGCAGGGGCTGGACGAGGAAGCCGGAGTCGCCGAAGGCGGATTCGGTCAGGAGGACGTGCATGGGGTCACATCGCGGGCACTCGGGCGAGCGCCGCTTCGGCGCCGCGGGCCAGTTCCAGGTCTTCCCGGGGCAGGACGATCAGGGCGGGCACCGGCGAGTCCGGTGTCGTGACGACCCGGTCGGTTTCGGTGTGCGGGGTGTCCCCGGCCCGCAGACCGAGTACTCCCAGCCGGTCGACGACCGAGGTGATCAGCCCGGGCTGGTGCTCGGCGACGCCGCCGGTGAAGACCAGCGCGTCCAGCCGCGACAGGCTCATCGCGGCCGCTCCGATCTCGCGGCACAGCCGGTGCCGGTAGACGTCCAGGGCCACCAAGGCGTCGGCGTCGCCGCGGGTGGCCGCGGCCAGCACGCGCCGCAGATCGCCGTTGGTGCCCGTCATCCCGGCCAGGCCCGAACGGTGGAACAGCGCGTCGGCCAGCTCGGCCGCGCTCATCGGCGCGGTCTGCATCACGTGCAGCAGCAGGCCCGGGTCGACCGAGCCGGACCGCGTGGCCATCATGGCGCCTTCGAGCGGGGTGAAGCCCATGCTGGTGTCGACGCCGCGGCCGTCGCGGATGGCCGTCACCGACACCCCGGCCCCGACGTGGGCGCAAACCAGCTGCAGGTCTTGCGGCGCCTGGCCCAGCAGTTCACCGGTGCGACGCAGCGCGTATTGACATGACAGGCCGTGGAAACCGTAGCGGCGCAACCGGTTCTGGGCGGTCCACGCCCGCGGCAGCGGATACCGGGCCGCCGCTTCCGGCATCCCGGCATGGAAAGCGGTGTCGAAACAGGCGATGACCGGGACGTCCGGCAGCAGGCGACGGACCTCGCGGGTCACCGACAGCGACAGCGGCTGGTGGTTCGGTGCCAGTGGCGTGAGCCGTTCGAGGTTCGCCAGCAGGACGTCGTCGACCCGCGCGGGCGCTTTCTGCGAGCCGCCGTGGACGAAGCGGACGGCGACCGCGTCCACATCGGACCAGCGGCGGACCGCCTGGGCAACCACGCCGGGAACGGCCATGTCCCACGCGGCCCAGCCGACCGCCGCACCGCCGGCGACCAGCGACACCTTCATGCTCGACGAGCCCGGGTTCAGGGTCAGGACACGCACGGTTTCCTCCGGTTTCAGTCGCGCAGGCGGCGCAGGAACGGGTCGGCGGACACATCCGGCTCGAACCGGGCGCGGACGTCAAGTGCCACGCAGCCGTCCGAGCGCACGCGCACCGGGTTGAGGTCCAGCTCGGCCAGCTCCGGCACCAGCTCGGCCAGGCGGCTGACCTTCAGCAGCAGCTCCCGCACCGCCGCCAGTCTGTCCAAACCGGACGGCCGGGCGCCGAAGAACCGGAAGTAGGTGTCCTGCTCGGTGAGCCTGGTGCGCAGGGCGAGCACCTCGGCGGTGTCGGCCGGGTGCAACGGGCGCACCAGCACCACGTCGCCGTCCGCGAGCAGGGCCCGGGAGCCCGCCTCGACGCTCATTGTTTTCTCCTCTCGGCGACGACGGGCGTCGCACCACAAGGAGACCTCGGGCACCGGCTGCCGCGACGCGGCCGGACTGCCCGAACTCCGAGGACCTTCGTCACCGGAACCCGCCGGGTGGGCGCGACCGTCAGCCGACCGGGGCCGACCACTCCAGTTTCAGGCCGCCCGCCGGGACGGCGTCGACGGAGAACTGCCCGCGCACGACCTCCGCGCGGTCGCCGAGGTTGCCGAGCCCGCTCGGCGAGACGTCGTCGGGCAATCCCTTGCCGTCGTCGACCACCACGACACGGACCATGTCGTCCTTCACCGCGACCGATACCGACAACGTCGCGGCTTCGGCGTGCCGGACGGCGTTGCTGACCGCTTCACGGACGACTGCTTCGACGTGCTCGGCCAGCTGGGTGGGCACCGTGTCGAGCGGGCCGGACATGCTCACCGTCGGGTGCACCGGGGCGTCGTCGGTCAGCTCGGCGATCGCGTCGTGCAGCCGGTGCCGCAGCCGCTGGCCCGTCTCCCCCGCGACGCCGCCGTGCAGGTCGAAGATCGCCGTGCGGATCTCCTGCACGATCTCGTGCAGCTGCTCGATGCTGTCCCCGAGCCGCTTCTGCAGCTCCGGCGACTTCGTCCGCCGCTGCGTGCTCTGCATCGACAACCCCACCGCGAACAGCCGCTGGATGACGTGGTCGTGCAGGTCGCGGGCGATCCGGTCGCGGTCGCCCAGCACGTCCAGCTCGCGGGCGGCTCGCTGCTGGGCCGCCAGCTGCAGCGCCAGCGCGGCTTGGTCGGCGAAGGAGGCCACCACCGGCAGCTGGGTCGACTCGAACGACGTGGCCCCGGATTCCCGGATCGCGATGAGCACACCCGTCGTCCGGTCCCCCGCCCGCAGCGGCACGACCAGCGCGGGCCCGAAGCGGTGCTCGCCCAGCCGGAGCTCGGGAACGCTGCGGGGTGTGCGGTCCCGGAACACCGCGCCCGGCACGCTGCTCTCGAGCTCGATGTGCAGGCCCGACAGCTCCGCGGCCCGGGCGCCGGCGCTGACGGTCACGGTCAGGTCGTCGACCTCGTCGCCCCAGTCCTCGTCGACGTCGAGGCGCCCCGAGTTGGGCAGGGCGAGCATCGTGACGTCCGAGCCGGTCAGCTCCAGCGCCCGGCTGGCGATGGTGGTCAACGCCTCGGCCGGGTCGGTGCCGCCCAGCAGCTCGGTGGTCACCTCGCTCGTCGCGGCCAGCCACTGCTGCCGCACCCGCGCCTGTTCGTACAGGTGGGCATTCTCGATCGCGATCCCCGCCGCCGCGGCCAGCGCCTGCACGACAACCTCGTCGTCGTCGGTGAACGGCTCCCCGTTCTTCTTCTCCGTCAGGTACAGCCGGCCGAACACCTCGTCGCGCACCCGCACCGGCACCCCGAGGAACGAATGCATCGGCGGATGGTGGGCCGGGAAGCCCACCGACGCGGGATGGGACGAGATCTCCTCCATCCGCAGCGGCTTGGCCTCGTCGATGACCACACCCAGCACCCCGTGGCCGGTCGGCAGGTCACCGATGAGCCGGCGGGTCTCGTCGTCGATGCCGAGGTAGATGAACTCGGCCATGGAACCGTCTTCGGCGAGCACCCCGAGGGCGCCGTACTTGGCCTCGCCGAGCTCCATCGCGGCCTGCACGATCCGCCGGAGCGTGGTGTCCAGCTCCAGCCCGGAGGCCACGGCCAGGACGGCGTCGAGCAGGCCGTCCATCTTGTCGCGCGTGCCGATCAGCAGCTCGATCCGGTCCTGCAGGTCGCGCAGCACCTCGCGCAGCCGCAGCCCGGACAGCGTGCCCGCCATCCGCCGCGGACCGGGGCCGTCCGCCGCCGGATCTCCGAACTCGTCAGCCGACACCCTGTTCCAACCTCCGCGTCACCGGTCCCGGCCGCACCGCCGGTGAGCCACCCGTACGACAGTGTGCCCGCCCCCGGCACCGCGGGGAAACCAGGACCTTGCCATCACCTCGATCGGCCTGCTGGACCCCGATCAGGTGAAGTCCGCCGACGGCCGCGGCCGGAGGGATTCACTCGCCCTGGTTGCGGAGTTCGGTGGCCAGGACCGCGGCTTGGGTCCGGCGTTCCATCCCGAGTTTGGTCAGCAGCCGGGAGACGTAGTTCTTGACCGTCTTCTCCGCCAGGAACATCCGTTCCGAGATCTGCCGGTTGGTCAGGCCCTCGCCGATCAGCTCCAGCAGCTTCCGCTCCTGGTCCGACAGGTCGGCAAGGGGTCCCTTCTTGGTCTGGCTGTCGCGCAGCTTGGCCATCAGCGCCGCCGCGGCGTGCGCGTCCAGCAAGGACTTCCCGGCGCCGACCTCGTGCACCGCCGAGACCAGGTCCATGCCCTTGATGTCCTTGATGACGAACCCGCTCGCGCCGGCCAGCACCGCGTCCAGCATGGCCTGTTCGTCGGTGAACGAGGTCAGCATCAGGCACTTCAGCTCCGGCAGCTTCGACCGCAGCTCCCGGGCCAGCTCGATCCCGTTGCCGTCGGGCAGCCGGACGTCCAGCACCGCGACATCCGGGTTCAACGCCGGAATCCGGGCCAGCGCCTGCGACACGCTGCCGGCCTGGCCGATCACGGTGAGGTTCTCGTCCTCGTCCAGCAGGTCGGCGACCCCTCGACGGACGACCTCGTGATCATCGACGAGAAACACCCGAAGCATCCGACCTCCTGAGAACGGTTCGACAGGGATCAGCGTACGACCGCGGGGCCCTTGGCGGCAGGGACCCGAGACCGTTCGGAAAGTGACCAAGGACCCTCTCGCCGGACGGCCCCCCGCCCCGATGCTTCCGTGGCAACAGCGTCCGCGTGAGCAGGAGAACCGATGAGCAACCTCGACCTGGCGCGATGGCAGTTCGGGATCACCACCGTCTACCACTTCATCTTCGTCCCGCTGACCATCGGGCTGTCGTTCCTGGTCGCCGGGATGCAGACGGCCTGGGTGCGCACCGGGAACGACCGCTACCGCCGGATGACGAAGTTCTGGGGAAAGCTGTTCCTG
>NZ_JADWPD010000054.1 GCF_017308975.1 Amycolatopsis sp. MtRt-6
TCGGCGGAGGCCAGTCGGGTCAGCACAGCCGGGATGGGAGAAGATGCAACAGCAGGCACGGCTCTCTCACAGATCATGGGCTTCGACAACCACATGATCACCACCGAGAGCCGTGCCTGCCTGCACCGACACGACTTTGCCGGAACCCCGCCCTCCGGCGGTTTCTAGGGGTGGTTGCAACACCTGAGTGTTCAGGAGTTGCTTCGTGTCCAGACGGGATCGGGATCGTGTCCCCGACTTCCTCTCCCGCCGTCCGGGTCGGCCTGGCCGGGCGTTGACCGCCGAACGAGCGGCCTACTTTGACCTGGTGGAAGCAGGGAAGCGGCCCGGCAGGTCGGGGTCAACTACCGGACTGCGAAACGCTGGCGCGCCGAGGCAGCCCAAGTCGCGGCGACGCCGCTGCCGGCACCGGCCGAGGTGTCCTCGCGGTTTCTGAGCCTGGACGAGCGGATCCGGATCGCCGACCGCCTCCACCAGCCCGGCATTTCGCTGCGGATGATCGCGACCGAGCTGGGCCGGCCAGTGTCGACCATCAGCCGCGAACTCGGCCGCAACCAACAACCCGACGGCACCTATCAACCGCACGCCGCGCACGAGCGGGCCGCCGAGCGGCGGGCTCGCCCGAAGGTCGGCAAACTGACCGCGGATCCGGCCTTGCGGGCAGTCGTGCAGGATGGGCTCGATGCCCGGTGGAGTCCGCAGCAGATCACCCGCCGGCTTCGCCGCGATTACCCTGACCGGCCGGAGTGGCATGTGAGCTGCGAAACCATCTACCAAGCCCTGTATGTGCAGGCCCGGGGTGGGTTGCGGCGTGAGGTCGCCGGCTGGCTGCGCACCGGCCGCATCGCCCGCCGATCGCACGTACGCCCGGATCAACGCCGGCCGCGGATGGCCACCCCGATGATGATGATCAGCGACCGACCCGCCGAAGTCGCGGACCGGGCGGTGCCTGGGCACTGGGAAGGCGACCTGATCATGGGCGCCCACAACCGCTCCGCAATCGGCACCCTGGTCGAACGCAACACCCGCTACGTGATGCTGCTGCACCTGCCCGAGGGCTACACCCCAACCCTGGTCCGGGATGCCCTCATAGCGAAGATCCAGACCCTGCCAACCCACCTGCGGCGGTCCCTGACCTGGGATCAAGGCAGTGAGATGCATTTGCATGGCCAGTTCACCGCGGCCACGGACATGCCGGTCTACTTCTGCGACCCGCACGCCCCCTGGCAACGCGGATCCAACGAGAACACCAACGGCCTGCTCCGCCAGTACTTCCCCAAAGGCACGGACATGCCGGTCTACTTCTGCGACCCGCACGCCCCCTGGCAACGCGGATCCAACGAGAACACCAACGGCCTGCTCCGCCAGTACTTCCCCAAAGGCACCGACCTCAGCGCCCACACCGCCGAGCACCTCGACACGGTCGCAATCGAGCTCAATGACCGGCCCCGGATGACCCTCGACTGGGACACACCCGCCGAACGCATGACACAGTTACTCACCACCCACAACCAGCAGCAGTGTTGCAACCACCCCTAGAAACCGCCTCCTCTGGGGGGGCGTCCCCAAGTCCATTCTATCGACCCCAGGCGACAAACCCGCCGAAAAGCAACCAGAGCGGCGCAGCAGTCCACAACCGACCGGCCCTGTGGACAAACAGCGAGTCTCAGCGCCGCCGCAGGCCCGCCGCCGCGGCCGCCACCACCGCGGTCGCCCCGGCCAGCCAGCCCACCACCCGGGACAGCTCCACCGCGCGCGTCACGTGGCCCGCGTCCGGGTTGCGGCCGACCCCCAGCACCGGCAGCTCCACCACTCCGTGCGGGTACACCGTCCGGCCGCCGACGCGGACCTCCAGCGCTCCCGCGAACGCCGCCTCCACGCGGCCCGCGTTCGGGCTCGGGTGGGCGATCGTGTCCCTGCGCCAGGCCCGCCACGCCCCACCGGCCGACCCGCCCACCACCGGCGCCGCCAGCACCGTCAGCGCCGCCGCCACGCGGGTCGGCAGCAGGTGGACCAGCTCGTCCAGGCGGTCCACCACCCAGTGGCCGCGGTGCCCCGGGCGCGATCGGCGCAGCAGGCTCACCGCCCGCGCTCCCAGCAGGCCCGGCACGCCCGCCAGCGCGCCCCACACCAGGGGGGCCACCACCGCGTCGGACGTGTTCTCCGCCAACGTCTCCACCGACGCCCGCGACAACGCGATGGCGGTCAACCCCTCGGTCACCCGGGGGTCCAGTTCGGACAGTGTCGCGCGGGCCGGCTCGAAGCGGCACTCCTCGAGGTCGCGGGCCAGTTCCGTGCCCTGCTGGGCCAGACCGGCCGCGCCGAGCACCGCCCACGTCGTCACCGCCGTCGCCGACGCCTGCGCCAGCGGCCTGCCGCGGCTCGCGCGCTCCAGCAGCGCTCCGCCCACGACCAGCGCGCCCGCCACCAGGACGCCCGAGCGGTGCGGGAGACCGCGGAACGCCGTCACCGGGGGCCGCCGCCGGGGGTCGCCGAGGACGCCGTCGGCCGCCACACCCAACACCAGTCCGATCGCGCGTGCCGCGCTCACCGTGCCCCCCGGCGGAAGAAAGTCCAGTTCCCGGGGGCAGGCTACTCGCCCTCCGGGCCGCCCTCCGCCACCAGGGCGGCGATCTCGTCGCGGGCCTGGACGACGATGTCGCGCATCGCCCGCTCCGCCCGGTCCGCCTCCCCGGCGGCCACCGCCGCGGCCACCTCGACGTGCAACGCCACCGCCTCCGGCTGCGGCTCGGGCGGCATCAGGCCGTGGCCGGTCCGCCCGGTGAGCACCTCCGCGACGACGTCCGACAGCTGCCTGAACATCGGGTTCCGGGACGCGCTGAGCAGCAGGTCGTGGAAGGCGATGTCGAACCCGAGGAACGCCGGCAGGTCGCGCGCCCGGGCCGTCCGTGCCAGCCGCTCCCCCAGCGCGCCCAGCCGGCCGCGCTCCTCCGGCGTCGCGCGCAGGGCCGCGAACCGCGCCGCGCACGGCTCGATCGCCGACCGGAGCTCGTTCAGCGTGGCGAGCGCGGCCGGGCGGGCCGGGCCGTCGAGCTGCCAGCGGATCAGCCGCGGGTCGTAGTGGTTCCACGCCGACGGCTCCCGGACGGTCACCCCGACCCGGCGCTTGCTGCTGGTCAGCTGCATCGTCTCCAGCACGCGGACGACCTCGCGCGCCACGGTCCGCGAAGCGCCGAAGCGCTCCTGCAACTCCTCGGAACGCAATACCGTGCCCGGCGCCAGCGAGCCGTTCGCGATCTCCGCGCCCAGCGCGTCCAGGACTTCCTCGTGCCTCACCCCCGCAGGCTATCCGTCTGACTCGATTAAGTAGTACTTCATCTTGAATAAGTAGTACTTTTGAGTTTCACTCACCTGGGCACAACGAAGTGGGAGGTGCGGATGACCGTCATCGTGGTGATGGGGGTGTCAGGCTCCGGGAAGACGACGATCGGCACGGCGCTCGCCGAGGCCCTGGGCGTCGAGTACGCGGAAGCGGACACGTTCCATCCGAAGGCCAACATCGACAAGATGACCGCGGGCACACCGCTGACCGACGAAGACCGCGCCCCCTGGCTGGCGGCCATCGCCGGCTGGATCCGCGAGCACCAGGCCACCGGCGGCGTCGTGACGTCGTCCGCGCTCAAGCGCCGGTACCGCGACGTCCTGCGCGGCGGTGGCGACGTCTGGTTCGCGCACCTGCACGGCGACCGCGAGATCCTCGCCGAACGCATGCAGTCGCGCTCGGGCCACTTCATGCCGGTGTCGCTGCTGGACTCCCAGCTCGCCGACCTCGAACCCCTCCAGCCGGACGAGCCGGGCGCGATCTTCGACATCCGCCGGACGCCCGCGGAGATCACCGAAGCCGCGCTGACCGCCTTCCGGGAGCGCGCGTGAACGCCGTCCTCGCCGCCGGCTGGACCGGCCACTCGACCCGCCTGATCATCGCGACCGTCGTCGCCATCGCCGTCATCGTCGTGCTGATCACGAAGGTGAAGCTGCACCCGTTCCTGTCGCTGGTGCTCGGCTCGCTCGCACTCGGGCTGACCGCCGGGATGCCGGTCGACAAGCTGCTCAAAAGCTTCACCACCGGCGTCGGCAGCACGGTCGCCTCGGTCGGCATCCTGATCGCCCTCGGCGCGATGCTCGGCAAGCTGCTGGCCGACTCCGGCGGCGCCGACCAGATCGTCGACACCGTGCTCGGCAAGGCCCGCGACAAGAGCCTGCCGTGGGCGATGGCCCTGGTCGCGGCGCTGATCGGGCTGCCGATGTTCTTCGAGATCGGCCTCGTCATGCTGATCCCGGTGGTGCTGCTGGCCGTCAAGCGCACCGGGAAACCGTTGCTGCTGCTGGGGATTCCCGCCGTCGCCGGGCTTTCGGTGCTGCACGGGCTCGTCCCGCCGCACCCGGGTCCGCTCGCCGCGGCCGGCGCGCTCAACGCGAACGTCGGTGTCACGCTGGCGTTCGGCCTGCTCGTCGGCCTCCCGACGGTGGTCATCGCGGGCCCGCTGTTCGGCAAGCTCGCGGCCAAGCTCGTCCCGGACGCCGTCGCACCCGAGCGGCTCATCCCGGAACGCGCCGACACCAGCAAGCCGCGGCCCAGCTTCGCCGCGACGCTCACGACGGTGCTGCTGCCGGTCGTGCTCATGCTGGCGAAAGCGCTCTCGGACATCCTGCTGGCCAAGGACAGCCAGGTCCGCAAGATCCTCGACTTCGCCGGTGACCCGCTGATCGCGCTGCTCGCGGCGGTCCTGGTGGGCATGGTGCTGCTCGGCCGCCCGGCCGGCCTCGGCCGCGAAAAACTGTCCACTGTGGTCGGTGACTCGCTCGGGCCGATCGCCGGGATCGTCCTGATCGTCGGCGCGGGCGGCGGGTTCAAGCAGACCCTGGTCGACGCGGGTGTCGGCGACGTCATCACCGGCCTGGCCAAGGACGCGAACCTGTCGCCGCTGCTGCTCGGCTGGCTGGTCGCGGTGGCGATCCGGCTGGCGACGGGCTCGGCCACGGTCGCGACGGTCTCGGCGGCGGGCATCGTGGCGCCGCTGGCCGCGACCATGGACCCGTCGCAGAGCGCGTTGCTGGTGCTGGCGATCGGCGCCGGGTCGCTGTTCTTCTCGCACGTCAACGACGCCGGGTTCTGGCTGGTCAAGGAGTACTTCGGCCTCTCGGTGGGCCAGACGCTGAAGAGCTGGTCGGTGATGGAGACGCTCATCTCGGTGGTCGCCATCGCGCTGATCCTGCCGCTGTCGTTGGTCGTTTAGCCGCGGCACGACGAACAGGCCGTCACCCCCGCCGGGGTGGCGGCTTTTTCGCACCGTTGACATGTGACCATTTGGTCACCTATTCTCGCTGACGTGCCCGACGACGACCTGGTGTTCAAGGCGCTGGCGGATCCGACCCGCCGGTTCCTGCTCGACCTGCTCTTCGAGCGTGACGGCCGCACGCTCACCGAGCTGGAGACCCAGGTGGAGATGACCCGCTTCGGCGTCATGAAGCACCTGAAGCTCCTCGAAGAAGCCGGGCTCGTCGTCGCCCGGAAGGAAGGGCGCGAGAAACGGCACTTCCTCAACCCCGTCCCGATCCGGGAGATCCACGACCGGTGGATCGACAAGTACACCGAGCGCCAGGTGACCGCGCTCCTCGAGCTCAAGACCGAACTGGAAGGCGAAGAACCGTGACGAACACCGTGCAGGTCCACCGCGTCTACATCAAGGCCACCCCGGAACGCATCTGGGAGGCCATCACCAAGCCCGAGTGGACGCAGAAGTACGGCTACTCCGGGCTCGTCGACTACGACCTCAAGCCCGGCGGCAAGCACCGCACGCGGCCGACGCAGGACTTCATCGACGCCGGGTTCACCGGCGACCTCGTCGACGGCGAGGTCCTGGAGGTCGACCCGCCGCGCAAGCTCGTCATCACCTGGAAGCTGCTGATGGGCCCCGAGGTCGCCGCCGAGCCCTACACGACGATCACCTACGACATCGAAGAGACGAAGACCGCGGGCACCAGACTGACCGTCACCCACGACGTCACCGGCGCCCCGAACACCGCCGCGCTGGTCAGCGGCCAGATGGAGGACGTCAACGCCGGGCCGGGCGACAACGCCGGCGGCGGCTGGGCCTGGATCCTCTCCGACCTCAAGTCGCTGCTGGAGACCGGCGAAGTCCTGGTCCCGTGAGGGGGGTCTGGCGGGACCGGCCCCGCGCCGCTTCGGCGCCGGTCCCGCCAGAGTCTTCAGCCGCGCTGGGTCGCCGCCTTGAGCGCCGCCTTCGCGGCCTCGGGCGCCCCCAGCGTGTCGAGCCCGAACAACGCCGCGCCCACCACCGGGTTGACGTCGACGACGCGGACCACCGCGCGCGGCGCCACCTTGAGGCATCGCTTCTCGATCTCCGCGATCACCGGCGCGCCGACGCCGGTCAGCACGCCGCCGCCGAGGACGATCTCCGGGGCGTCCCCGGTCAGGTCCAGCTCGCGGAGGATCACCGCCGCGAACACGCTGACCTCCTCGACGAACCGCGTCACGATGTCCTGCGCGACCTCGTCGCCCGCCGCGGCCACCTCGAACAGCAGCGGGCAGAGGCCGTGGATCGACGCCGGGTCGATCTCCTCGAAGTGCAGGCCCTGCACCACGTCCAGCAGCGTCGGCTGCCCGAAGTAGCGCGCCACGGCGGGCCGCAGGGCGGTGGCGGGGCCGCGGCCGTCCTCGGCGCGGACCGCCCACCACAGGGCCTCTTCGCCGAGCCGGTAGCCGCCACCCCAGTCGCCGGAGATCTTGCCCAGCGCGGGAAAACGGTGCACGCGGCCGTCCGGGCCGACGCCGGCGCCGTTGATCCCGGCGCCGCACACCACCGCGACACCCACCCCCGCGCTGCCCGCCCGAAGCAGTGCGAGGGTGTCGTTGCCGACCGTCAGCGTGTCGCTCCAGCCGCGGGCCGCGAGGGCCGCGTGCAGCACCTCCTCTTCCCGGGGGAAGTCGAGGCCGGCCAGGTACGCCGAGGTGTGCGCCGCTTCCGGGTGCGTTCCGAACGCGGGATACGCCGCCAGCACCAGTTCTTCCAGCGCCGCAACACAACCGGCGACGCCGATGTTCTGCGGCGACGCGCCGGGACCGCGCGAGGACCCCAGCACGACACCGTCTTCCGAGATCACCAGGACCTCGGTCTTGCTGTTGCCGCCGTCGATCGCGATGACTGCAGGCTTCATCCGCGGGCCCAGGGCAGGTACTCGCGGTTGATCTGGACCAGCGAGTCGGCGAGCGTGTCGGCCTTCGCGTACTGGCCGACCAGCGGGTGCGCGAGCAGGGCGTCGGCCACGCGGTCGCGGCCGCCCTTCAGCGCCGCCTCCAGGGCCAGGAACTCGTACGCCGTCGTCGCCGCGATGAGCCCGGCGAAGCGCTGCTCCACCGGCGGCTGCGGGATCGGCGTGGCGCCCTTGGCGTCCACAGTGGACCGGGCTTCGATCACGGCGTCGTCCGGCAGGAACGGGAAGGTCCCGTCGTTGCGGACGTTCACCACGTGCTCCTCGGCCGGGCCGCCGGCGGTCAGCGCGTGCACCAGCTGCACCGCGGCCTCGGAGTAGTACGCCCCGCCGCGCTTCTCCAGCGACTCCGGCTTGGTCACCTGCTCCGGGTCGAGGTAGATCTTCAGCAGCTCTTCCTCGACGTCGGAGACGACGTCCGCGCGCGGCCGCTCGGTGCGCTGCTTGGTCACCTGCTCGTCGTGCGCGTAGAAGTACTTCAGGTAGTACGACGGCACGACGTTCATCCGCCGCAGCCACTGCTCCGGGACGCTGACCTCGCGGGACAGGTAGTCCAGGTGCTCCGCCAGCAGCTCCGGCAGCCGGTCGACGCCGTCGACGAGCGCGCCGCGCTCCCAGCTCAGGTGGTTCAGCCCGGTGTGGACGAGCTTGACGTCGTCCGCGCCGACGCCCAGCAGCTTCCCGAACTGCCGCTGCAGGTTGATCGCGACGTTGCACAGCCCGACCGCGCGGTGGCCCTCGTTGAGCAGCGCCCGCGTCACGATGCCGACCGGGTTGGTGAAGTTGACGATCCACGTGTCGTCACCGGCGATCTTGCGGACGCGGTCGGCGATGTCCAGCACCACCGGCACCGTGCGCAGCGCCTTCGCCAGCCCGCCCGCGCCGGTCGTCTCCTGGCCGACGCAGCCGCAGGCGTGCGGGAACGTCTCGTCCGAGCGCCGCGCCCGCTGCCCGCCGACGCGCAGCTGGATCAGGACCGCGGACGCGCCGTCGACGCCTTCTTCGAGCGACTGCGTCGTCTTGATTCGCGCCCGGTGGCCGGCGTGGTCGAGCAACCGCTGGCTGAACCCGCCGACGGCTTCGACGCGGTAGGCGTCCGGGTCGACCAGCACGATCTCGTCGACGTCCAAAGTGGATCGGCGGCCGGCGATCCCGTCGATCAGCTCCGGCGTGTAGGTGGACCCGCCACCGACGACTGCCAGCTTCATCCCTTGACCCCCGTGAATGTGATGCCCTTGACGAACGACTTCTGCGCGAAGACGAACAGTACGATCACCGGCGCCATGATCAGCGCGGTCGCCGCCATCGTCATGTTCCACTCGACGTGGTGCATGCCGCGGAAGGACGCGATGGCCAGCGAAAGCGGCCAGTGGTCCTGGTTTTCGCCGGTGTAGAGCAGCGGCCCGAAGTAGTCGTTCCAGGTGAACAGGAAGCAGAACATGGCGGTGGCCGCGATGCCGGGCTTGGCCATCGGGATCAGCACCCGGTACATGGCCTGGAACTCGGTGCAGCCGTCGATCTTCGCCGCTTCGAGGTAGTCCTTCGGAATCGTCAAGAAGAACTGGCGGAGCAGGAAGATCGAGAACGCGTCGAAGAAGAAGTAGGGCACGATCAGCGGAACCAGCGTGCCGGTGAGGCCCATCCGCACCCACAGGTCGTACAGCGGGACGACGGTGACCTGCGGCGGCAGCAGCATCGCCGCCACCGTCAGCATGAAGAACAGGTTCTGCCCGCGCCACTTGAGCTTCGCCAGCGCGTACGCCGCCGGGATCGCCGAAAGCAGCGCACCGACCGTCGCCAGCGCCGAATACAGCAGGCTGTTGCCGAAGTATTCGAGCAGCGGCGCCTTCTGGAACACCTTGACGAAGTTCTCGAAGTGCCACTCGGTCGGCCACAGGCTCGCCGTCATGGCCTGGTCGCTCTTCATCACCGCGGTCAGGAAGACGAACAGCAGCGGCAGCAGGAAGATCACGCCGAGCGCGATCCCGATCGCGTGGGTGGCGATGAAGGACAGCCGCTTGTCCCAGTTCCGCTTGAACCGCACCTTCGGCGGTACGCCCGCCGCACGCTGCGGCGCTTCGGCCACGGCGGTCATGCGCCCTCCTCCTGGTGCTGGGACTTCCGCAGCTGCCGCACGAGAATCCAGGTGAAACCCGACGACACGATGAACAGCAGCACCGCCATCGCGGCCGCGTAACCCATGTTGAAGTAGCGGAAGCCCTGGACGTACAGCCAGATCGGGTAGGTCAGCGTCGAGTTCTGCGGCGCGCCGATGAGCTTCGAGTTGCCGGCGACGTCCGCGGTGCCCGCGCTTGCGGAGGCCGCCACGATCGCCTGGGTGAAGAACTGCAGGGCGTAGATGATCGAGTTGACCACGCCGAACAGCAGCACCGGCGAGATCGACGGCAGCGTCACGTGCCAGAACCGGCGGATCGGGCCGGCCCCGTCGAGCTCGGCGGCCTCGTACTGCTCGGCGGGGACGTCCAGCAGCGCGGCCAGGATGATGATCATCAGCTCGCCGGAGCCCCACAGCGCCAGCAGCGTCAGCGCGGGCTTCGACGTCTCCGGGCTGTTGAACCAGAGCGGGCCGTCGACGCCGACGAGCCGCAGGAACCGGTTGACCGGGCCGAACTCCGGGTTGAACACGAAGACGAACGCCAGCGTGGCGGCGGCGGGCGGGGCGAGCGCCGGCAGGTAGCAGAGGGTACGGACCAGGCCGACACCCGACTTGAGCCGGGAGATCACCGACGCGATGCCGAGGGAGAACACCACGCGGCAGACCGTCAGCACGACCACCAGCCACAGCGTGTTGTACGCGGCCGTGCCGACGAGCGGCTCGGTGGTGAACATCCGGACGTAGTTGTCGAAGCCGATGAACTGCGGCGGGTTGATCAGGTCGTAGCGGGTGAAGGAGTAGTAGACGGTGGCGATCAGCGGGTAGCCGAAGAAGATGAGGAACCCGAGGAACGCCGGGGCCATGAAGAACAGGACGGTCCGGCGGCGCTTGGCCCGGCGGGCCCCCGCCCGCACCTTCGCGGGTGCGGACGGGGAAGCCTTTTCGGCGAGCGTCGTCATCCGCCGGCGCCCTTCTGCTTCAGTTCGTCGTTGACCTGCGCGTCGACCTTCGCCAAGCCCGCGGTCAGGTCGGGCACCGCACCGGCCTGCCACTTCTCGGCGAAGTCGTTGACCGCCTTGAGGTGCGCGTCGCCGATCGGGGTGGTCTGGTTGGCGACCAGCTTGCCGCTGTCGTAGATGTCGAGGAACGTCTTGAACTGTGGCTGCAGGTCCAGCCGCGGCGAGGTCAGCGCCGCCTTGGTGCTGGGCACGTTCTTCAGGCCGTTGGCCATGTCCACCAGGGTGTCGGTGTCCAGGGTGACCTGCTTGATCAGCTCCCAGGCGGCGCCGGGGTTCTTGGCGCCCTTGGGGATCGCGATGATCGTGCCGGTGGTGAAGCCGCCGCCGTAGTGGTCGGCCATGGTGTCGAGCACCGGCGCGGGCGCGGTGGCGTAGTTGAGCGTCGGCGCCTGGTCCTTGAGGAACGCGGTGCGGAACTCGCCGTCGTAGATCATCGCCAGCTTGCCCTTGTGGAAGCCGTTGTCGGCGGAGTACTCGTCGCCGAGGCCGGCCTTGAACTGCTCGACCTTGTCGTGGCCGCCGAGGAAGTCGATCATCTTCTTCTGGAACTCGAACATCGCCTTCCAACCGGGGTTGCTCGCGAGGTCCGACTTGCCGTCCGGGCCGAGGAACGGCGCGCCGAAGTTGGGCGCCCAGTACTGGGCCTGGTTGGCGTAGAACGGCATCGAGGGCAGGAAGCCGGCGACCTTGATGGAGCCGTCCGGGTTGAACTCGGTGAGCTTCTTGGCGTCCTCGAACCACTCGGTGGTGGTCTTCGGCGGCGAGGTGATGCCCTTCGCCGCGAACATGTCCTTGTTGTAGTAGAGCCCGTAGACGTCGGCGAGCATCGGCATCGCGCACCGCTTGCCCTGGTACTCGGTGTAGTTGCGGACCGCCTCGGGGATCTGGTTGAGGTCGATCTTGTCGCGGTCGATGTAGGGCTTGAGATCCTGGAAACTGCCGGTGGAGCACCAGGCGCCGAGGTTGTCGGTGTAGAAGGAGATCGCGACGTCGGGCGGGTTGCCGCCGCGGATCGACTGGGTGAGCTTGTCGTCGTCCTGGTTGCCCTCGTGCTTGATCTCGATGTTGGGGAACTTGGCCTTGAGCTTGTTGAGGCCCGCCGTCACCACGCCGTACTCGCGGTCGGTGAACTTGGAGTACACGGTGAGCGTGAGCTTGTCGTCCTTGCCGGGCGCGGCGGCCGCGTCACCCCCGCTCGGGGCGGCGGCGCCGGAACAGGCGCTGGTCAGCAGGACGGACGCCGCGGCGGCGGCCACGAGCAGTGCGCCACGGCGGGTCCGGGTGGTCGGGGGCATGGCCCTCCTCCTCATCGGTCGGGGCTGGTCGATCGGGGACGGGTGCTGTCGCCCTCGGGCCGGCGCGACCCGAGGAGCGTGGGGGTGACGACGCCGAAGACGTCCTCACGGGTGGTCGCGAGCGCGGACTGCAGCGCGCCCGCCCGGACGGCGTTGCCCTGCACGGAAGCGCAGCCGACGGGCGTGCGCGGCAGGACGAGTTCGTGCAGCTTCTCCTGGACCAGCGCGGCGAACTCCTCGCCGCCGGCCCGGCTGGTGTCACCGCAGAGGAGCACGAGCTGCGGATCGGCGACGGCGACGAGGTTGGCGACGCCACCGGCGACCCGCTTGGCGAGGTCGTGCCGGAAGGGGTGGTGCGGTTCGGTCTTCGCCACGGCGTCCCAGGCGGTGGCGGCTTCGATGCCGTGCGCGGCGGCGAGCCGGCAGATGGCGGGTGAGTCGACGAGGTTGCCGAACCGGGCGCCGGCCTCGGGCCAGACGTCACCGGTGTCCTTGGTGGCGGGATCGGGCACGCGCATCCAGTCGATCTCGCCGCCCCCGCCGGTGGCGCCGCGCAGCAGCCGCCGTCCGATGACGACGGCACCGCCGACGCCTTCGGACAGCCAGACCATGACGAAGTCGTCGACGTCCTGGGCCATCCCGACGGTCATCTCCTCGACGGCGACCAGGTTGACGTCGTTCTCGATGAGGACGTCGACGCCGAGTTCGTCGCTGAGTTTCTGCGGGACGTCGAAGCCGAGCCAGCCGGGGATGTGCGGCGCGGAGGAGAGCAGCCCGGTCCGCGGATCGAACGCCCCCTGCGCGCCGATCACGACGTGGGCCAGGTCTTGCCGTTCGATGCCCGCTTCTTCGGCGACCTTCTGGAGTGCGTCCCCGAAGGCCCCGACGACGTCGGCACCGGCGTGCACGGGCAGCGGCGTCCGGTACTCGGCGAGCACGACCCCGGCGACATCGGCGACGACGAAGTCGGCCACGTGCGGCGTCAGATCGACGGCGGCGACGAAGGCGAGGCCGCCGTTGGCCGCCCAGAGCTGGGCGCGGGGTCCCCTGCCGCCACCTCTGACGCCGGCCTTCATGACGAGGTTGTCCTGTTCGAGCCGGGTGAGCAGCTGGGCGGTGGCGGGCTTGGAGAGCCCGATGGCGAGCTCGAGTTCGGCCCGCGTCAGGGGGCCCTCCCGCAGGAGGACCTCGATGGCGGCGCGGTCGTTGATCTCGCGCAGCATCCGCGGGCTACCGGCTCGCACGCGTCCCTCCCGGACTTAATTAGGATACTTTACAGACGGTTTCCGGCGACTGTAGTGAGCCGGGGCACAGCCGTCAACGGTCTCGTGAAACGGCGAGGTAACGCTTGAGCGGGCGTTGGGCCAGGTAGCGGGCGTACCAGTGAACGATTTGCGCCGGTCTTTCCCGGCCGGTCAGCGAATTTCGGGTTGCGGCGCCGGGGATGCTGGTCTTCGTGGACGTCGTGGCGCAGCGGGTGCGGACCACCTGGACCAAGCGGTCCCGGGGTGGCCCGGCAGCGGCTGTGCGCCACCGCGTGCCGGTCGCGTTTCCCCTGCCGCCGGGCGTGGGGCTGCACGAGGTGCAGGCCGACGAGTCGACCGGCTTCGAGCCGCGGTTCAGGGTGCGGCCTCTTGCCGAGCTGGGCGGTGTCCTGCTCCGGGAGGCGTCCACCGGGCTGTCAGTGCAGGTGGAGCCGGCCGCGATGAGCTGGCCGAACCGGGAGTGGCGGCCGGAACCGGTCCACCTCCGGCCGGGCGAGTGGCTGCGCTGGCAGATCAACTACCGCTTCGGCTCGACCTGCGAGTGCGGCAGCGACTGGAGCTACCGGCTGGACACCCTGAACCTGGCGTACGGCGGCCCGGTGGACTTCACGGGCAAGCCGACCCGCTCGGTGACCGAACTCGCCGACCTGCGCTGAAGGCACCGCAACAAGCGCCCCAATGTGGCCTTGGTTGCGTTCAACGCACCCAAGGTGGCCTTCGGTGCGGTCAACGCACCGAAGGCCACCGTGGGGCGCTCGGGCCTACTCCTCCGCGTCCGCCCAGGCCTTGAGCATCACGCGGGCTATCGATGAGTTGCCCGGCAGGATGATCTCCGCCGCCCCGTCGGCGATCGGCGTGGGCTTCGCAGCGCGGCCCGCGCTGTTCTCGAACGCCGCCCGGACCTCGGCCCGCGACACCCACAGCGCCTCTTCGATCTCGCCGTCCGCCGGGGTCAGGGGCAGCGACCGGTCCGCGCGGGCCGCGAACCCCAGCATGATCGACCGTGGGAACGGCCACGGCTGGCTGCCCAGGTACCGGACGTCCGAAACCAAAGCGCCCACCTCTTCGCGGATCTCCCGGACCACGCACGCCTCGAGGGACTCCCCCGCCTCGACGAACCCCGCCAGCACCGAATACCGCCCGGCCGGCCAGATCGGCTGGCGCGCCAGCAGTACGTGCGAACCGTTCGTTCCCTCAAAAGAATGGACCAGGCAGATCACCGCCGGGTCCGTGCGGGGGTACTCCTCGCGGCCGCAGCCCGTGCACTTGCTCGCCCAGCCGAACTGGACCAGGTCCGTCTCGCTCCCGCAGCGCGTGCAGAACTTCGCCTGACGCCGCCAGAAGCGCAACGCCTGCGCCGTCGTGAAGAGCCCCGCCGACGTGTCGTCCAGGAGGTCGCCGTAGCCGCGCAGCTCGACCCAGACCTCGCCGTCCGCGCGCGGGACCTCCTCCACGAAGCCCCAGCTGCCCGCCATCTTGACCGTGTCGGCCTCGCCCGACGGCCCGCCCGGCACCGACCAGTAGTCGACGTCCTGCCACTCGCCGAGGAACACCGCGTCCGCGGGCGGCGACGCGCCGAAGTCGACCGCCTTGCGGAACGCCAGCGTCGACGTGCCCTCGACGACCGGCGTGCGCCCGGTGTCGTCCAGGAGGACGACCCGGGCGTCGGCCCAGCGCGACGTCAGCCGCGCGGGGTTGGTGCGCAAGCCTTCCTGGCGGTCCACTGTGGACCGGGACAGGGTCGGCAGGGCACCGAGGGTGAACGGGACGGACATCAGGCGGGCTCGCCCACGACGACGTCGCCGAGCGCCAGGAGCTTGCGCTCGAGCACCGCCGCGTCGCCGACCACCACGCCCGTGAACCGCTTCGGCGCGAAGTACTTCAGCGCCGCTTCGGCGACCTCGTCGGCGGTCACCGCCGCCACCCGCGCCGGGTGCTCGTTCAGCCACTCCAGGCCGAGCCCGGTCGACGCCAGCGCCAGCACCTGGCCCGCCAGCCCGGCCTGCGACGACGTCGACGTCAGCAGTGAGCCGATCGCGTACTGCCGCACCGACTCCAGCTCGTCGCCCGCCGGCGGGACCTGGCCGAGGCGGCCCAGCTCGTAGCGGGTCTCCAGCAGCGCCGGGGCGGTCGCGTCGGTCGCGGTGTCCGCGTCGACGTTGACCACCGCCGTGCCGTCGGTGAACTCGAACCCCGAGTGCGCGGAGTACGTGTACCCCTTGTTCTCGCGGATGTTCTCCACCAGCCGCGACGAGAAGTACCCGCCGTAAGCCAGGTTCGCCAGCTGCAGCGCCGCGTAACCCGGGTCCGTGCGCGGGACCGTCTGCGCCGAGAGCCGGATCTGCGACTGCACCGCACCCGCGCGCGGCACCAGCAGCACGCTCGGCCCGGTCAGGTCGGGCAACGGCGGCAGCCGCACGGCGGAGCGGTCCGACGCCCAGCCGCCGAGCACCTTCTCCAGCTCCCCGATCACTCCGGCCGGGTCCAGGTCGCCGACCAGCACCATCACCGAGCCGCGCGGCAGCACCGACGCCTGGTGCAGCGCGCGGACCTGCTCCGGCGTCACGACCGCGACGTCTTCGGCGCGCGGGACCTCACGGGTCGCCGGGTGGTCGCCGTAGCGGTGCTTCTGCAGGGCCTCGCGCGCGATCGTGCGCGGCTGGGTGCGGGAGACGGCGATCCGCTCGACCAGCCGCTCCTTTTCGCGGGCGATCTCCTCGTCCGCGTACGTCGCCCCGGTGAGGACGTCGCCGAGCACGTCGAGGAACGTCGGCAGCTTGCCGGCCAGCGCGGACCCGGTCAGCACCAGGCGCTCCGGGTCGACGCCGGCGCCGATGTCGCCGCCGATCAGCGCCAGCTCGGCGTCGATCTCGATGCGGTTGCGGCGGGCGGTGCCGGTGAGGATCGTCTCGGCGAGCACCTCGGCCGTGGCCGGGTGCAGGGCGTCGTCGCCCGCGAACGGGATCCACAGCCGCGCCTCGACCATCGGCACGGTCGCCTTGCGCACGGCCAGCACGCGCAGGCCGTTCGCCAGCGTGGTGTCCACATGGGACAGGTCGGCGGCGGCCCGCTGCTCGCCGAGCGGCGGCAGCGGCCGCGGCCCCCGCGCGGTGCGGCCGATCTCCTCCGCGCTGCGGTGCGTTGCTGAAGTCACTGCTCGTTGTTCCCTTCCGAAGCGGGCTTGACCACCAGCACGGCGCGCGCGTCCGGGCGCAGCGCCTTCGCCGCCGCCGACACGGCCTCCGCGGTGACGGCGGACATCCGGTCCGCGAGCCGGTACACCAGCGACGCGTCGCCGTAGAGCAGCTCGAACGAGCCGAGGGCCAGAGTCCGGGACACCAGCCTGTCGTGCTCGGAGTGCAGGCTCGCCGTCCAGCGGGCGGTGACCTTGCGCAGCTCCTCCTCGCTCGGCGGGGTCTCGGCGAGCTTCTCCAGCTCGTCGTCGAGCGCGGCGAGCACGCGCTCGCGGGGCACCTCGTGCGGGTGGATCAGGGTGATGGTGAACGTGTCGGGGTCGCGGGCCTCGAACGGCCCGAACAGCCCGGCGCCGGCGCCGATGTCGACGACCAGGGGCTCCTTGTGCACGAGCCGCTGCTGCAGGCGGGAGCCGTCGCCATCGGTGAGCACGCCGGCCAGCACGAGGTAGGCCAGATAGCTGTCGACGTCGTTGATCGGGTCCGGCATCCGGTAGCCGATGCCGAGCGCGGGCAGCGGGGCGTGCGCGTCCTCGATCTCGCCGCGCAGCTCGGTGGTCGGCAGCGGCTCGGCGAAGGACGGCCGCTCCGGCGCCGGCCGGTGCGGGACGTCGCCGAAGTGGTCTTCGATCAGGTTCTTGGCGTTGTCGACCTCGAAGTCGCCGGCCACCGTGAGCACGGCGTTCGCCGGCGAGTAGTAGGTGTCGAAGAACGCGGCGCAGTCGTCGACCGTGGCGCTTTCGAGGTCCTCGAAGCCGCCGTAGCCGTTGTGGGCGTTGGGGAACGTCGAGTACAGCACCGGCGGCAGGGTGATCCACGGGAACCCGCCGTACGGCCGGTTCAGCACGTTGAGCCGGATCTCCTCCTTGACGACGTCGATCTGGTTCGCCAGGTTCTCCGCCGTCAGCTTGGGCGCGCGCATCCGGTCGGCTTCGAGGAACAGCGCGCGTTCGAGCGCGGCGCTGGGCAGCACCTCGAAGTAGTCGGTGTAGTCCGGGTGGGTGGACCCGTTGAAGGTTCCGCCGCTGGACTGCACGTGCCGGAAGTGCGCGAGTTTCTCCAGGCTCTCGGAGCCCTGGAACATCAGGTGCTCGAAGAGGTGCGCGAAACCGGTGCGCCCCTCCGGTTCGGAGCGGAAACCCACGTCGTAGTGCACGCTGACGCCGACCACCGGCGCGGTCGCGTCGGGGGCGAGAACCACGCGCAGACCGTTGTCGAGGGTGTATCGGACGAGCTCGGGATCGGCCATGGCCCCACCCTACGACGGCTCGGCGGTCGCATGCGTCCCGACTGGCTGGTGAGAAGTGGTGTCCCGGCCGGCGGCGTCGAGCAGCCGGGCGCGGCGCGCGGCGGCGAACGTCCCGGCCAGCGCCGTCGCGAACGATCCGGCCTGGTCAGGGGTGACGTCGCCGGCGTGCCAGTAGATCGACGGCGGGTGCTTGAGGTGATCGAAGGCGGCCACCCACGACGCCAGTTCGCCCAGAGCGAGCGCGTACGGCAGGCCGCGGGAGAAGACCTGCTCGCGCTGCGGCTTGTCGAAGTCCTTCGCCCGGGTCGCGGCGACGCCGCGAAGCCGGCCCGCGACGTCGGCGCCCGCCCGGCGGCGCGCGGGCAGGGCCGCCGAGGCCCCGGCGGTGACGACCCCGGCCAGCGCGAGGATGACGCCGAGCTGGGCGTACCCGACGGTCAGGGCCAGCAGGACGGTGAGGAACACGCCATAGCAGACGATTCGGATCCCAGCCCGGCGGAGCCGGCGCGTCGCGAACCAGCCGCGCCGGACGACGTCGGCCGCCAGCTCCGTGCGGGGGAGCTCGACGTGCCGTCGCCGCAGTTCGGCGAGGGTCACCGGCTCGTCCGGGACGACGGCCTCGTACACCGCACGCTCGAAGCCGGTCAGGTGCTCGTCGGGCGGGTTGCGGCGGGCCAGCCGCCAGCCGCCGTCCTCGGCGCTCACCCAGAGGTAGTTGCGGACGGCGAGGTCGAGCACGGTCGCGGCCAGGTCGAGCGGCCCGGACCGCCCACGCAGGAGAAGGCCGACGTGGCCCGGCAGCGCCCCGGCGGGCGAGGCGAACTCGCCGTTCGCGGCGAGCAGGCTCGCTTTCGCCGGCTTCGCCGCATCGGCGTCGCGGCGGCGAGCCGCCCAGACCAGCGCGGCCAGGGCCAGGAGGAGCGCGCCGAAGCCCGCCCAGGCCCAGCCGACCGGCGCGGTGAGCACGAACGCGCCGCCGAGCGTCTTCGCCGGGACCAGGACCTCGTTGGCCGGAACGGTGCCCGCGGGCAGCTCGACGATGGCGGTCATCTGCTGACCGGCGGCGAGGTTCTGCTGGCTGAAGCGGGTGAGCCCGGCGTGGTCGATCTGCGCGGCCCCGCACGGCAGATCGCCGACGGTGCAGTCGACGGCGGTGGGGATCTTCGGCGCCGCGAAGGAGGCGCGGAGGAACTTCAGCTGGGCGGTCCAGCCACCGGCCAGCTCCCAGGTGACCGTGTCGCCGGCGACCGCACCGTCCACTGTGTACCGGACGATCGAGGTGCCGGAGGTGAGGTGGACGGTGAAGGCGCCGGAGTCCACGGTCGCCGTCCCGGTGCCTTCCAGGACGACGTCGCGGACGCCGTAGACGCGGTCCCGGTTGTGGGGTGCCGGCACCCGCAGGGCGACCCGGCGGTCCATCGTGAGGCCTTCCGGGACCGAGATCGCCTCGACGACCGAAAGCGAGCCGTCGCGCTGGACCTTGAGCTGGATCTCCGCGCTCTGCGGCACGGTGGGCAGGGGCGGCTCGTCGGCGGGGCCGGCCGCCAGCGCGAGCGCCAGCAGCGCTCCCGCGAGCACGGTCAGCGGGCCGCGGCGGCGGTGAGCACGCCGTCGAGCGCGGTCAGGAAGGACGGGAAGCGCGCCCCGAACCGGCGCAGATCCGGGTCGGCCTCCATGCCGCCGTACCAGTACAGCCCGGCCGAGCCGTCCGCCGACGGATTGAGCGCGGCGAAGGCGCCGAGCCAGCGTTCGGTGTCGCCCAGCACGACCGCGTACGGCAGCGAGCGGGAGAACACCAGTTCGCGGTCGGCCGGCGGGATGTCGTCGGCCCGCGCGGTGTGCAGGTAGTCGAGCAGGCCGCGGACCTGGCCGGCGAGGGCCCGGCCGCGGGCGGTGCGGGACGGCAGCAGCGCGGCCACCGCGACGACGGCGAGCCCGGCGAGCGCGACGGCGACGCCGAGGAGGGCGTACCCGGCGGTGAACGTGAGCACCGCGGTGGCGACCAGGCCGAGCGTGAACACGCCGGCGCCGAGCCAGGTCAGCCGGCCGCGGGCGGTGTCCGGGCGGCGGGAGAACCAGCGCTTGGTGACGACGTCGGCGTACATGGCGTCGCTGATCCGGCGCAGGTCGAGCCCGCCGCGGGCCCTCAGCTGCGAAACGAGCACGGCGTCGGTGCCCGGCGGCAGCAGGGTTTCGCAGACGGCGCGTTCGAAGTCGTGGAGGTGCTCGTCCGGCGGGTTGCGGCGGGCGATCTGCCAGTCGGGCCCCGGGACCTCGGCCAGCCACAGGTAGTTGCGGACGGCCAGGTCGACCACGGTGGCGCTGATGTCGACGACGTCGACGGTCTCGTCGACGACCGTGCCGACCTGGCCGGGCAGCACGCCGTCGGGGCTGGCGAAGAAGACGCGGTCGCCGTCGCGCAGGAGGACCTCGACCGGGCCGGTGGCGGTGCGCAGCGCACCGGCGTCCTGCTTGCGGCGCCGCCACACGAAGACGGCGGCCGCGCCGAGGAGGGCGAGCAGGACGGCGAAGGCGACGCCGGTCAGCGGCGTCAGCGCGAAGGCGTTGGCGAGCAGGCCGATGTCGGCGAACTTCGCGTTCGCCGGGACGGTGCCGGCGGGCAGGCCGACGAGCAGGTCGACGCGGTCGCCGGGGCGCACGTCGTTCTGCTCGAGGCGGACGGCGCCGGTGTGGTCGAGCTCGGCGAGGGTGCAGCGCTGGTTCGAGCCGACGGGTCCGGCGAAACAGTCCACAGGGGACAATTGCGGCGTCGGCGCGATGAGGGAAGCGGTGAGCTTGGTCAGCGGCGTGTCGAAGCCGCTCGCGACCTGCCACCGGGCCTGCTGGCGGCCGTTCTGGTCGGCGACGGCGCCGTCGACGGTGTAGGTGACGCTACTGGTACCGGCGGGGAAGGTCAGGACGAGCTGGTCGCCGGTGAGCTGGCTGGTGGCTCCCTCGGTCTTGACGTCCCGGACGGCGAAGACGCGGTCCTGGTCGTCGCTCGCGGGGACTTTCAGCGGGACGCGCGAGACGAGCTGCTGCCCGCCGGGGACGGTGACGCGTTCGGTGACGGCGAGGCTGCCGTCACGCAGGACCTTGAGGGCGACATCGGCGGTGGGACCGGCGGGCGGCTGGACGTCCTGCCCGGTGAGCAGCTGCGGTTTCTTGCTCTGGTCTTCGGGCAGGTTCGGCAGGACGGGCCCGGCGGAGGGCCCTTGCGCGGCGGCGCTCCCCCCGCCCAGCACGACGACAGCGGCGGCGACCGCGACGGCGGTCCCCCATTTCATCGACACAGCACCACACCCTAGAGCACTCGATCTATGCTGACGCCCGGAACGGCGCGATCACCGCAGGTACGCCGCTTCCGACGGGGAAATCGCACGGGGGGTTCCACTCGATGACGCACGGCCCGCAGGGTCATGGTCCGCAGGGTCCTGGTCCGCATCCGCACGACCCGCGCCGGCCGTTGCCGCCGCCGGGGATGAGGCCGCTGCCGCCGCCGGGGGTGCGGCCCTTGCCGGGCCAGGGTGGGCCGCCGAACCGGGGCGGTGGGCCGGGGCAGCAGCCGCCGGCTTCCGGTGGTGCCCCTGGGCAGGGTGGGCCGTTCCCGGGTCGCGCGCAGCAGCCGCCCGCTCCCGGCGGTGGCCCTGGGCAGTCGAATCCGTTCGGGCCCCCGGCACAGCAGCCACCCGCTCCCGGGCAGGCCAGGCCGCCCGCAGTGCACGGCCCGCCCAGCCCGTTCGGCACCCCCGCACAGCAGCCGCCCGGGGCGCCGTTCCCGGGCCAAGTGCCGGGCGCACCGCCGTTCGGCCGCCCTCTGCCACCGCCCGCGCGAGCCCCGCTGCCGCCGGCCGCCCCTCCCGTCGTCGCCCCGGGCTATGCCGGGCCGCCCGCCTTCGGGCCGCGGTTCGCGCCCGGGTACACGCCCTACGTCGCCAAGAAGTCGAACGCCGGCGCCATCGTCGCGGTCGCCCTCTTCGCGATCGTGGCCGTCGTGGGTGGGCTCGTCGCCGCCGTTGCGCTGTCCGGGAACCACAAGCAGCACGTCGCCGACGCCGGCTACTCCAGCACCTACCCGAGCACCACCGCCGACGAGACCACCACCGAGGCGACGACCGAAACCACCTCCTCGACCACCGAGGAAACGACAACCGCCCGCACCACCGCGCGGCAGACACCGACGTCGCGGCCCCCGGCCGGCCCCCGCTCGGTCGCGGCCACCGGGAACAACCCGCTCTTCGGCGACCCGGACTACGGCCTGCAGAACATCCCGTGCTCGCTGAGCCGCTGGGCGACCGACCAGAACAGCGTCCAGCGCTTCTTCCAGTCCGGCATCGGCTGCCTCGACGCGATGTGGTCGCGCATGCTCGGCGCGGTGGACCTGCCGTTCCGGTCGCCGAAGCTGGCGGTGCCGCGGTCGATGTCGGAATCGTCGACCCCGTGCGGCAGCGGCGGCACGACGACCGGCGTCACGCCGTTCTACTGCTCGGCGAACGACACGATCTACATGCCGATGGACCGCATCGAGATCGACGTGTGGGGCAACCACCCCGGGCCGTACCTGTCGATCTTGGCCCACGAGTACGGCCACCACGTGCAGAACCTGTCCGGCATCACGGAGGCGTTCGCCGACCAGCGCTACGAAGCGGGCGCCGACTCGGCGACCGGCCTGGAGCTGTCGCGGCGCATGGAACTCGAGGCGCAGTGCTTCTCCGGCATGTTCCTCGGCTCGGCGTCGGTCTCCGGCGGCTCGGTCGACAAGAACATCTACAACGAGGCCTGGAACGCCCAGGACCGCGGCGACGACTACGCCCGCAACGGCAAGCGCGACCACGGCAGCGCCAAGCACAACATCAGCTGGTGGCAGCACGGCGCGACGAAGAACCGCAACCAGCAGTGCAACACGTGGCTCTCGCCGCCGGGCGACGTCTCGTAGCGACGGCCCAAGCGCCCCAATGTGGCCTTGGTTGCGTTCAACGCACCCAATGTGGCCTTCGGTGCGTTGAACGCACCGAAGGCCACATTGGGGCGCTCGTAGCGCCGGTCAGCTCGGCGGGGTGAACGGGTTCTCCGCGGGCACCGGCGTCCCGGACGGCGGTGTCGGCGGATCCGGCTGTGCCACGGCCGGGACGCCCGGCGCCGGTGACCAGGGCGAAGCCGCCTGGGCGGGGAAGGGCTGGGCGGGGTGCGGCTGCGGCGGGAAGCCGGGCCGGGCCGCGTACGCCTGGAACGCGCGGGCGTGGTCGCGGTTGCGGCGCTCCGCCAGCACCGCCGCCAGGAACGCCCACGGCGGTACCCCGGGCGGCACCGGCGTGCCCAGCGCGTTGCCGACCTGCTGCGCCAGCCCCCAGCCCAGCGCGTGCGACGCCTCCGGGCGCAGCTCGCGGAACCGGGCGAGGAACTGGCGGCTCGCCAGCGCGAGGTCGTCCGGGAGGCGGGTCAGGTCGAGCTGCGCCGCCCAGCCCTCGAGGCCCGGTGGCATGCCGATCGCCGCGTACGCGGGCCCCTCCGCGACGCGCTCGCGGATCACCAGCGTCCCGGCCAGGAAGTCGCCGACGCGGCGGCCGTTCGACGAGCACAGCGACACGATCACCGCGACCGCGCCGAACAGCCCGAGCGCCCAGAAGTCGACGACGAAGCCGGCGAGCCCGCGCACCAGCGCGTGCCGGAAGCGGATCGGGCCGCCGTCGACGCGCACCACCCGCAGCCCCACCGCCATCTTGCCGAGTGAGCGGCCGCGCGAGAGCGTCTCGAACGTCACCGGGTAGCCGACCATGATCAGCACCACGAACACCAGCATCAGCGTCAGGAAGAGGGCTTCGTCGGCGAACGGCACCGTGAAGGTGAGCACCATGACAGCGCCCAGCAGCAGCGCGAACTGCACGAGCACGTCCAGCGCCATCGCGAGCGCGCGGCTGGCGAGCTTGGCCACGCGCAGGTCCAGCACGACCGCTTCGCCGGTGACCAGTTCCGATTCCTCGTGCACGAGGACCAGCGTATAGACCGGATAGGGTGGTCGGCGTGGATGTGGACGTCTTCGTCGCTGCGCACGCGGCGGAGTGGAACCGGCTCGGCGAGCTGACCAAGCGCGGCACCAAGCTGACCGGGCCGGAAGCCGACGAGCTGGTGACGCTCTACCAGCGGACCGCGACGCACCTGTCGATCGTCCGGTCGGTCGCGCCGGACCCGGCCCTGCTCGGCCGGCTGTCCGATCTGGTCGCCCGGGGCAGGTCGGCGGTTTCCGGGTCGCACAACCCGGCCTGGCGCGAAGTCGGCCTGTTCTTCACGCGCCGGTTCCCCGCCGCGGTCTACCTGTCGCGGCGCTGGTGGATCCCGGCCGCGCTGGTGTCGATCGCGGTGATGGCGGTGATCTCCGTCTGGGTCGCGCGCGACCCGGTCGTGCGCGCGTCGCTGGGCACCCCGGCCGAGCTGCGCGAGCTGACCAGGCCCGGCGGCGACGCCGAAAGCTACTACTCGACCGGCCCGGCGGCGTCCTTCGCGGCCCGCGTGTGGACGAACAACGCGTGGGTGGCGGCGACCTGCCTGTTCCTCGGCGTCGCGCTGGGCCTGCCGGTGATCGGCGCGCTCTGGCTGAACTCGCTCAACGCGGGGGTGATCATCGGCGCGATGAGCGCGGCCGGCCGCGGCGACGTGATGATCGGCCTCCTGCTCCCCCACGGCCTCCTGGAGCTGACGGCGGTGTTCGTCGCGGCGGGCACGGGCCTGCGGCTCGGCTGGACGGTGATCGACCCGGGCCGCCGGTCCCGCACGGCGGCGCTCGCCGAGCAGGGCCGTTCGGTGGTGGTGATGGCGCTCGGGCTGACGTGCGTGCTGTTCGTGACCGGCGTGATCGAGGCGTTCGTGACGCCGTCGGGCTGGCCGACGTGGCTGCGGGTGGGCATCGGCGTGGTGGCGGAAGTGGCCTTCCTGGTTTACGTGTACACGCTCGGGAGGCGCGCGGCGAAGGACGGCGAGGCCGGCGACCTCGACGCCCGAGACGCCGGCGACGCCCTGCCCGAAGCCGCCTGACTCAGAGCCGTCCGGCGGCCTTCAGGGCCAGGTACCGGTCCGCCAACGCCGGCGGCAGCTCCTCCGGGACCGCGTCCACCACGCTCACCCCGTGCCGCACCAGGCGCTCGGTCATCCGGCTGCGCTCGGCCGTCGTGCGCGCCGCCGACGCCGCGTCGTAGACCGCTTCCGCGTCGCCGCGGGCCGTCAGCATCTCCGCCACCCGGGGGTCCGCCACCGACGCCACCACCAGCTCGTGCCGGCCGGTCAGCGAGCTCAGCACCGGGAACAACCCCTCCTCCAGCGGTGCCGCGTCCAGCCCGGTCAGCAGCACCACCAGCGCGCGCCGCCGCGTCCGCTGAAGGACCTCCGCGATCATCCCGCGCGCGTCCGTCTCGACCAGCGACGGCTCCAGTGGCGCCATCGCGTTCACCAGCGACGTCAGCAACGCCGCCCCCGACGAGCCCTGCACCGCCGCCCGCAACCGGCGGTCGTACGCCAGCAGGTCGACGCGGTCCCCCGCCCGGGAAGCCAGTGCCGCCAGCAGCAACGCCGCGTCCATCGCCGCGTCGAGCCTCGGCGCGTCGCCCACCCGGCCCGCCGAGACGCGGCCGGTGTCGAGGACCAGCACCACGTGCCGGTCGCGCTCGGGGCGCCACGTCCGGACCATGACGTCCGCCGCGCGGGCGGTCGCGCGCCAGTCGATCGACCGGACGTCGTCGCCGATGACGTACTCGCGCAGCGAGTCGAACTCCGTGCCCTGGCCGCGGATCAGCACCGCGTTGCGGCCGTCGAGCTGCTGCAGGCGCGCCAGCCGCGACGGCAGGTGCTTGCGGCTGTGGAACGGCGGCAGCACCCGCACCGTCCACGGCACCGCGTGCGAACCCTGCCGGGCGGCCAGGCCCAGCGGCCCCACCGAGCGGACCGTCACCCGGGCCGCCGTCCGGTCTCCGCGCCGCGTCGGGCGCAACGCCGTCACCAGGGCCCGCCGCTCGCCCGCCGGGACGCGCAGGGCGTGCCGGTCCGCGGCACCCGCCGAAGGCGGCCACGCGTCGCGCAGCTGCCCGCGCACCGGACGGCGGCCGGGGTTCGCGACGACCAGCGTCACCTCGCACGGCTCGCCGAGCCGGACCGACGTGTCGCCCGAGCGCGCGAACGTCAGCGACCGGACGCCGCCCGCCAGCACGAGATCCACGACGACCAGCACCAGCAGCACCGCGCCGACCGCCAGGATCCCGGTCGTGGACGGCAGCAGCAGCCCGACCACCAGGGCGCCGAACAGCGCCAGCGCCCCGAGCCTTCCGGTGACCGCCATGTCAGCGCGGCACGGGCACGGACGCGAGCACGCGGTCCAGCACGCCGTCCGCGGTGACGCCCTCCAGCTCCGCCTCCGGCCGGACGTCCAGGCGGTGCCGCAGCGCCGGCCGGGCGAGGGCCTTGACGTCGTCGGGGGTCGCGTAGTCGCGGCCGGCGAGCCACGCCCAGGCCCGGGTCACCGCGAGCAACGCCGTGGCGCCACGCGGCGAGACGCCGATGCGCACCGACGGCAGCGACCGCGTCGCCCGGCACAGGTCGACGACGTACCCGATCACCTCGGGCCCGACCGTCACCTTCGCGACGGCTTCCCGCGCGGCGGCCAGCTCGGGCGCGCCGGCGACCGCCTTGAGGCCCGCCGCCGCGAGGTTGCGCGGGTCGAAGCCCTGCGCGTGCCGCCACAGGATGCCGATCTCGTCCTCGCGCGAGGGCGCCGGCATGGTCAGCTTGAGCAGGAACCGGTCCAGCTGCGCCTCCGGCAGCGGGTAGGTGCCCTCGTACTCCACCGGGTTCTGGGTGGCGATCACGATGAACGGGTCGGGCAGCGGCCGCGACTTGCCGTCGAGCGAGACCTGCCGCTCCTCCATCGCCTCCAGCAGCGACGACTGTGTCTTCGGCGGCGTGCGGTTGATCTCGTCGGCGAGCAGCAGGTTCGTGAACACCGGCCCCTCGCGGAAGGAGAACTCGCCGCTGTGCGCGTCGTAGACGATCGAGCCGGTGACGTCGCCGGGCATCAGGTCCGGGGTGAACTGCACCCGCGTGGTCTCCAGGTCCAGTGCCGCGGCCAACGCCCGCACCAGCAGCGTCTTCGCCACCCCCGGGACGCCTTCGAGCAGCACGTGCCCCCGGCAGAGCAGCGCCAGGATCAGCCCGGTGACCGCGGCTTCGTTGCCGACGACGGCCTTGCCGACCTCGGCGCGCAACGCGATCAGCGCGTCGCGGGCCCCGGTCGCGTTCTCGGTACCGCTGGTCAAGTTCGCCCTGCCTCTCGTTCCACCCTGTCCAGTTCGTCCGCCAGCCGGACCAGCGCGGGGTCGTCCGGCACCGGCGGGCCGTAGAGGACCGCGCCGACGTCGTTCGCCGACCGGCCGGTCCGCGTGCTCACCGACGCCACCAGCGCCTGCGCGTCGGCGTCGCGCGGCAGCCCCAGCGCGGTCCGCAGCCGGCCGCGGGCCGCCTCCCGCAGCGTCTCACCCGCGTGCCCGGCGGCCTTCGCCCGCCGGTACAGCCGGGCCCGGCCCTCGGCCGTTTCCGCCGCGCGGACGACGATCGGCAGCGGCTCGGTGACGACCGGGCCGAGCCGGCGGGCCCGCCACAGCGCCAGCAGCGCCACGGCGGCGAACGCCTGCGCGGCGCCGTAGTACCAGCCGTCCGGGATCAGGTCGAAGATCGACCGGCGGGAGTCGTCCAGCGCCGGGTCCGACGTCGTCGGCAGGTACCAGACGAGCTTGGGGTGCGCGCCGAGCAGGCGCAGCGCCAGCGCCGCGTTGCCCTGTTCGGCGAGCCGCGCGTTGGTCAGCGGCGCCGGCGTGCCGAGCAGCGTCGTCGTGCGGTCCCCTTCGGCGAGCTGCAGGAGCGTGCCACCGCCGTCCTCGCCGGGGTAGCACGAGCGCGCGCCGGGCGAGGCGTAGCCGATCCCGCCGAGCGTGGCCTCGCCGGCCGCGACCGCCGCGGCGACCGTGCACTGCGGCTTGAGGGTGCCGATGTCGCTGTGCCCGGCCGGGTGCACCAGCGGCAGCGAATCACGCAGCGTCGCCTCCCCCGGCGTCACGAGGACGACGTCGGCCGCGCGCTCCCGCAGCGTGTCGAACCGCTTGGCGGGGGCCAGATCCGGGGCGGTCACCAGCAGTGTCGCGTCGTCGCCGACTTCGGCGTCCGCTTCGGCGATCGTGTGCGCGACCCGGACGTCGACGCCCTGGTCCTTCAGCAGGGCCGCGAGGGCGTGCGCGCCACCCTGTTCGTACGAACCGGGTTCGAGCGCGCCGTAGGCCTGTTCGCCGCGGCCGAGCAGGAGCAGGGCGCCGGTGAGGAAGATCAGGGCGAGCAGGGCCAGGGGGACGCGGGCGCCGCGCCAGACCCGGCGCACGTCCGGCGAAACCGAGGTCGTCACGAGGCCGCCATGGCGACCGGCCGCTCACGGCGGCAGCGTTCGTCCAGCTCGGTCAGCGCCTGGTACGCGGCTTCGGTGCCTTCGCGGCCGCCGTAGTGGACGTCGTCGAAGAGCCGCGCGCCCCGCCGCAGGTCGTCCGCGACGTTCGGCAGCAGCACCCCGGCCTCGGCGGCGGCCTCGTCGGCCGTCCGGCCGGAACGGGTGTCGAGCAGCGCGCGTTCCTCCAGGGCCCGCACGACGGCGCGGAAGCGGTCGCGGACGGCGTCGTCGAACCGGCCCGCGGCGGCGGCTGCCGCGGCCGACCGGCGGTAGTCGTCCGCGTTCCTGCGCTGCCCGCCGAAGACGACGCGATCGGCCCGCGCCGCGCGGGCGACCTTGCCGGTGCGCAGCCGGATCACCACGGCGAGCACGATCAGCAGCGCGAGGACCAGCAGCACGCCGAAGATCCCGCCGGGGACGTCCGAGGCCAGGCTGTTCAGCAGCTTTTCCAGCTGCTCCCCCAGCCACTGGCCGATCTCCTGCAGGAAGCTCGGCCGGGCGTCCCGGTACTTCGGGTCCGAGAGCTCCGCTTCGGCCGCGCGCCGGGCCGCGTCCCGGTCGATGTCGACCGGGACGTCGGTGAGCCGGAAGGTCACCACGCCTGCGGCGGCTGGACCCCCGCGGCACGGGCCAGCTCGATGTCCATGCCTTCGCGGCGCATCCGCTGGTCGAGGTAGACGATCACGGTGACCAGCGCGACGAACGGGATCGAGATCGTGCCGGCGATGACCTGGCCGGCCGAGGCCAGCAGCAGGTCGCCGGTGCTCGGCACGGTCACCTTGGCCGGGTTGAACAGCTGGCTGAACGTCCCCGTGCCGATGGTGAACGGCAGCGAGATGATGTTCTGGAAGAACCCCTCGATGATCTTGGCCAGCAGCAGCACGCCGAGCACCCGCCAGAACGCGCCGGAGACCAGCTTGACCGACCGCGCGAACGCCGTCCGGAACGTCCCGCGTTCGAGCACGAGCGCCGGCGCGGCCAGCGCCCAGAACGTCCAGGCGAGCACGCCCGGGATGATGCAGAGCATGATGCCGATGGTGCTCAGGAGCGAGTAGACGAACGCCACGCCGAGCAGCGGCAGCAGCCGCGGCTGCACCTCGCGCCAGGCGATGCCGAAGCTGACCTCGCGGCCCAGCGCGGCGCGGCCCATCACCGCGGCCATCAGGCCGGTCGTGACGGTCAGCAGGAACGTCGTGATCAGCGACGAGGAGATCAGCACGAGGAACAGGTCGCCGAACGTGCCGAGGAGGGCGTCGCGGAGCTCTTGATCGGTCGCCGCCGGGCCGAGCTGGGCCGTCGTGGCGAAGCTCGCCAGGTCCGTGAGGATGTACTTCTGCAGCACGAACGTGATCGCGGCGGTGAGCACCGACGCCACCGCGCCGATGCCGAGCACCAGCAGCGCGTGCCGGCGGATCGCGGTGATCGCGCCGTCGAGGATGTCGCCGATGTTGAGCGGCCGCAGCGCGATCACGCCCGGCTTGCCGAGCCCGTTCGGGTTCCAGCGCGGCGGCTGGTACGGCGCCTGCGGGTACTGCGGCTGCTGCTGCCCGGTGAACGGCGGCAGCCCGCCCGGCTGGTGGGTGGGCCCGTGCTGCCAGCCCGGGGGCGGCGCCGGCGGCGTGGCCTGCGCGTCCGGCGCCTGCCAGCCCCGCGGCGGCGTCGCCGGTGACGCGGCGTGATCTTCGGGCCGTTTCGGCTCACCCGATCCGGGGGCGGCAGCCGGGGGCACGCCCTGGCTCGGAGTCGGCGTGTCGGCGCACTCGCCGCCGGGCGCGCCACCGGTGTCTGTCATCGAAGCCCCTCGCCTGCAGTACCTGGTTGGCAACACTCTCTCAGAGCCGATTGCACCCGGCCAGACCTGGGGTGACGTCCGCGCGCCGTGACACCGCGCGCACGGACGGGTGCGAGACGCCCCATTCCCCCGATATGCTGAATGGCGGGATCGGGTACCCCCGGTCCGTACCGAGACCCTTCGGGACTGCCTAGTGACGCAACCGCCCCCCGGCCAGGTACCGCCTCGCGGGACCGTCCAGCCGCCGCCGGTGCCGGATGCGCAACCGGATCTCCCGTGGCTGGGCCGCCCGCACACCGTGTCCGCGCCGAAGCGCCGTTCGCCGGCGGCGGTGATCGGCGTGTGCCTGGGCGCGGTGGCCGTGCTGGTGCTCGGCCTGGTCGCCATCGTGGCCCTCAACCGCGGCAACACCCCGCTGGCCAACCCCAACTTCCGTGACGCACCGTCGTCCCAGGACAGTCCCGCGCCGCTGCCGCCCGGTGGCGCCGGTGCCCCGGCTTCGGCGTCGAACCCGGCGACCGAGCCGTCCGAGCCCAGCGCGACCGGCCCGCAGAAGATCCTCAAGCTCGCCGACCACCCGATCCTGCAGGACCCGAACGCCGGCCTGCAGAACCGCGTCTGCACGCTGCCGCCCTGGCAGAGCACGCAGGCGGGCGCGGAAGCGTTCTTCACCGCCGCCAGCAAGTGCCTCGACGCCGCGTGGGGCCCCTTCCTCGAGGCCTACCGCCTGCCGTTCACGCCGCCGTCGCTGCACTTCCCGACCGGCGCGAGCTTCGAGACCGAGTGCGGCACCATCCAGGTCGGCATCGCGACGGCCGCGTACTACTGCGAAAACAACCTGTACGTCCCGTTCCGCGGCCTGCAGACCGACCAGTACGGCAACAACCCCGGCGTCTACCTGGCCCTGTTCGCCCACGAGTACGGCCACCACGTCCAGGAGGTCGCCGGGCTGATGGACGCGGCCTGGCAGAAGATCTACGAGGCGGGCCAGAACAGCCCGGCCGGGCTCGAGATGTCGCGCCGCAAGGAACTGCAGGCCCAGTGCTTCTCGGGCATGTTCCTCGGCGCGCACGTCGACCAGGGCGGCACGATCACCCGCGACATGTACAACAAGGCCTGGAACGACCAGGAGACCCGCGGCGACAACACGTCCCGCAGCCACGACCACGGCACGAACGCGCACTACGCGGCCTGGTGGCGGGCGGGCGCGACGAGCAACCGGATCGCCGACTGCAACACCTTCGCGGCGCCGTCGTCCGAGGTCAGCTAGCCGGTTCGGGCCGGGCTGCCTTGGGGCGCAGCGGGATGCTCAGCCAGAGGTAGACGAACATCCCGCCGGAGAAGCACGCGAACACCAGCAGCGCCAGGCCCAGCGGGCGCCGGGCGTCCGACGAGCCCATCGACGTGTCCGCGACGGTGACGGCGACCGGGCCCTGGTCCGGCAGCGTCTCCGGGACGGCGACCTCGATGCGTTCGCCCTGGCCGTGCCCGCAGCCGTCGAGCGTGCCCTCGTGGGTCTTCCCGGTGACGGTGAACTTCACGGTCTCCTTCGCGTCCGACGCCCCGCACGGCGCCGGCTTGGTGACCTCCGCCTGCACCGGCGCGCCGAGGACGTCGTTGCCGATCCCCAACAGCCCGGGCCCGGCCAGCCAGGCGAGCAGCACGACGAGCACGCCCGCCGCGGCGGGGATCGCCACCGTGGGCCACTTGAGGGCGAGGGATCGCGGGGGCACCCGGCCATGGTTCCAGATCCCGCGGGCAAAACCCAGGCGCCCTGGTCAGCGCTCGATCTTCTCCGCCTGCGTCACCTTCTTGACGTACAGCAGCTTGTCGCCCGGCTCGATGGCGTCGGCCTGCGGGGCGTCGATGCGGTAGAGGACACCGTCGCGGACCAGGCCGAGCACGAGATCGCCCAGGTGCCGCGGCGACCCGCCCTCTTCGGACGGTTCGACCGCCCGCTCGGCGATGGCCAGGCCCGATTCGGGCGTCAGCAGGTCCTCCATGATGTCGACGACCAGTGGCGTCGACGTCGCCATGCCGAGCAGCCGCCCGGCCGTCTCGCTGGAGACCACGACCTGGTTGGCGCCGGACTGCTTGACCAGGTGGACGTTCTCCGCTTCCCGCACCGACGCGACGATGTGCGCCTTCGGGGCCAGCTCGCGGGCGGTGAGCGTGACGAGCACCGCGGTGTCGTCCCGGTTCGGGGCGACCACGACCGCGCGCGCGTGCTGCACCGCGGCGACGCGCAGGACGTCGGACCGGGTGGCCGAGCCGTGCACGGCGACGAGACCGAGCGCGCTGGCCGCGTCGAGGGCCTGCTGGTCGGTGTCGACGACGACGATCTGGCCCGGGGCGATGTTCTCGTCGCCGAGCAGCGCGTTGACGGCGGACCGGCCCTTGGTGCCGAACCCGACGACGACCGTGTGGTCGCGCACCTTCGTCCTCCACTTCTGGATCTTGAACGCCTGGCGGGAGCGCTCGGTGAGCACTTCGAGCGTGGTCCCGACCAGGACGATGAGGAAGAGCACCCGCAGCGGGGTGATCACCAGGACGTTCACCAGCCGGGCGGACGACGTGGCCGGCGCGATGTCGCCGTAGCCGGTCGTCGACAGCGAGACGGTGGCGTAGTACAGGCTGTCCAGCAGGGACAGGCCGTCACCGTTCGCGTCGCGGTAGCCGTCGCGGTCGAGGTAGACGATGATCACCGTGGCCAGCAGCGCGAGCGTCGCGCCGATGATCCGCTTGACGATCGAGCGGAGCGGGCTGATCGTCAGCTCGGGCATCCGCAGGATGCCGACGAGCTCGTGATCGGGCCGATCGGTGAGACTGCCCAGCGGCAACCGCTTCAGGGCCTTCATGCACCTGCTCCCAGCGGCAGGTGTCGAGCGTCACTCACGCCCGGAGGATAGCCGAACCGGACACCACGCCGCCGCGTGAAACGATGCATTCATGGCAACCTCGCAACGGCCCGCGCACCTGCTGGCGGCCGCGCTGGGCTTCATGGGCGTCCTGCACTTCGCGGTCCCGAAGCCGTTCGACGGCCTGATCCCGGCGTCGTTGCCGGGGTCGCGGCGGGCCTGGACGTACGGATCGGGCGTGGCGGAGCTGGCGGTCGCGGCCGCGGTGGCGGCCCCGCGCACCCGCCGTCTCGGCGGCCTGGCGGCGGCGTTGCTGTTCCTGGGCGTGTTCCCGGGAAACGTGAAGATGGCGCTGGACGCGCGCACCACGCCCCAGCGGGCGATCGCCTGGGCCCGGCTGCCGCTGCAGTGGCCGCTGATCGCGTGGGCCCTGAAGGTCCGCGACAACGCGTAACCCGTGATCAGCGGGGCATCACGCGTGTCTGAGCGGGCATCACGCGTGTCTGGAGAGGCATCAGCCCGATACCCGCCTGATCACGCGTGATGCCCCTTCAATCACGTGTGATGCCTCTCTGATCACGAGAGATGCCCCTCGGATCACGCCTCGGGGAGGTCGCGGAGCAGCCGGCGGAGGCCTTCCGGGTCCAGCAGGTCCGCCGGCCGGACCGTGCGGTTCGCGCGGACGTAGTGGAACGCCGCGCGGACCCGCTCCACCGGGACGTCCTTCAGCGCCGCCCACGCCATCCGGTACGCCGCCAGCTGGACCGACAGCGCCGGGATGCGGGACTCCGGTGGGACCGCGCCGGTCTTCCAGTCGACCACCGTCCAGCCGCCGTCGGGGTCGGCGAACACCGCGTCCATGCGGCCGCGCAGGGTGATGCCTTCGACGTCCGCCGAGAACGTCACCTCCACCGCCACCGGGACCCGCGCCGCCCACTCGCTCTTCTCGAACTCCGTCCGCAGTTCCTCGAAGTCCGCGTCGGGGGCCTCGCCGAAGTCGGCCGCGCCCGGGAGGTCGTCGATCTCGATCAGCTGGTCGCCCGCGAACCGGCGCTCCAGCCAGCCGTGGAACTCGGTGCCGCGGCGGGCGAAGCTGTTGGGTTCCACCGGGAGCGGCCGGCGCAGTTCGCCGGCGAGCCGGGCGGCGTCGTCGGCCAGGGCGACCAGCTGGCTCACCGACAGCCGCGACGGCAACGGAACCCGGTGCACGTGATCGTCCTTGCGCGCCCACTCCTCCAGCAGGACGTCGGTGTCGGTCACCCAGCCGTCGGGATCGTCGTCCTCTTCTTCCGCCGAAGGCACGGAAGCCAGCGCCTCGGACACCAGCTCCACGCCGGTCTGCACGCCGGTGCGGCGGTCGCCCAGCGGGTCGACCGGCCAGCGCGCCGCCCGCGAGTCCGAGACCAGCGGGTTTTCGTCGTCCTCGGTCGGCTCCGGCGCCCACTCGGCGAGCTGCCCGACGCCGGTCTCGCGCAGCACGTCGGCGATCTCGGTGAGGAATTCCGACGGCCCCTTCGCCCGGCTGCTGCTTTCGTTCCACCAGTGCCCGGAGACGATCAGCGCGTGCTCGGACCGCGTCAGCGCGACGTAGCAGAGCCGCCGTTCCTCCGCCTGCTCCCGCTCGACGAACCCGGCTTCGTGCAGCTCCAGTCCTTCTTGGACTTCCTTGCGGTCGTAACCCTCCGCGATGTGCAACGCAGGCAGGTCCTCGGCGTCACCGCGCAGCTTGGCCGGCAGCGACGTCGCCGTCCGCAGCCACGACGACGACCGCCGCCGTCCGGGGAACACCTCGTGCACCAGGTGCGGCACCGCGACGACTTCCCACTCGAGGCCCTTCGCCGAATGCACGGTGAGCACCTGCACCCGGTCCGGCACGACCTCGACCTCGCCCGGGGTGAGCCCGTCTTCGGCGTGCGCGGCGGTGTTCAGATAGTCCACAAAGGACAGCAGAGTCGCCGTCGGCGCCGTCTCGGCGTAGTCGGTGACGACTTCGGCGAACGCGTCCAGGTGCGCCCGCCCCGCGGAGCCCGGCCGGGCCAGGGATTCGACGTCCAGCAGCATCGTGCGTTCGACGTCGGCGACGAGCTCCGGCAGCGACTGGTCGAGCCGCCGCCGCAGCGCGGCCAGCTCCCAGCCGATCCGCCGGATGCGTTTGTACCCCTCTTCGGAGTAGCGCGCCGGGTCGCCCGGCTCGTCGATGGCGTCGATCAGCCCGGCCTGCTCGACGCGCTCGACGACCAGCTCCGGCGTGTCGGGTTTCTCGGGGCTGGACAGCTCGCCGGCCCGCCGCCACAGCGCGGCGACGTCGGCGGCCGAGAGCCGCCAGCGGGCGCCGGTCAGCAGCCGGGCCGCCGCGCTCCCGGACAGCGGGTCCGCGAGCACTTTCAGCGTCGACACGAGGTCCGCGACCTCGGGCTCGTCGAGCAGCCCGCCGAGCCCGACGACCTCGACCGGCAGCCCGCGCGCCCGCAGCTCGGCGGCGATCGGCGCCATGTCGGCACGGCGCCGCACCAGCACCGCCGCGGTCGGCGGCTTGCCGGTCTCCTCCTGGTGGGCGTACCAGCGGCGGGCGAGGGCGTCGGCGGCCCACGCGCGCTCGGCGCGGATGTCCGGCAGCAGCGCGCACGCGATGTCCGCGGGGCCGACGCCTTCCCGCGCCCGCAGCCGTTCGACGCCGAGGCCGCGGGCGCGCAGCGGTTCGGCGATCGCGTTCGCGAGGTCCAGGATCTCCGGCGGGTTGCGGAAGCTGGTCAGCAGCCCGAATTCGTGCGCGGGGACGAGCCGTTCGCCGTCGAAGCGCGGGAAGTCCGTGGTGAAGCGGGGCAGGTTGGCCGCGCTGGCGCCGCGCCAGCCGTAGATGGCCTGCGCGGGGTCGCCGACCGCAGTGACCGGCATCGGCGGGTTTTCGACGCCGCCGAACAGCGCCCGCAGCAGCACGCGCTGGGCGTGGCCGGTGTCCTGGTATTCGTCGAGGAGGACGGCGCCGTAGCGCTCGCGCTCGCCGCGCACGACCGACGGGTACCCGCCAGCCAGCTGGGCGGCGAGGGACATCTGGTCGGCGAAGTCGAGCGCGCCTTCGTTGCGCTTGCGGCGGTGGTAGTCGTCGACCAGGGGCAGCAGCGCGAGCCGGAAGTGTTGCGCCGCCATGATTTCGGTGAGCTTCTGCGGTAGCGCGGCCCGCTGTCCCTTGGCACGCGGGGCGTTCTCGATGACGCGGCACAGCCACGACGTGTACTCGGCGAGCTGTTCGGTGGAGACGAGATGCTCACCCAGCTCACCGGCGAGGGCGAGGAGATCGGCGGTGACGGTCGGCGGGACGCGGTCGGTGTCGAGCTCGTTGTCCCAAGTGGACACCACGCGGTGCGCGATCTGCCACGACGAGGTCTCGGACAGCAGCCGGACGCCGGGCTGGACCGGGAGGCGCAGGCCGTGTTCGGACAGCAGGCGCCCGGCGTAGGCGTGGTAGGTGAGGACGGTGGGTTCGCCGGCGACGACGGTGGACCGCAGCCCGCCGGTCGGGTCGAGGCGGTCGAGGAGGCCGGAGCCGGCGAGGCGGCGCAGCCGGGCGCGGACGCGTTCGCCGAGCTGGCGCGCGGCTTTCCGGGTGAAGGTGAGGCCGAGGACGCGATCGGGGCTGACGATGCCGTTGGCGACGAGCCAGACGACGCGCGCGGCCATGGTTTCGGTCTTCCCGGCCCCGGCGCCGGCGACGACGAGCGAGGGTTCGACGGGCGCGGCGATGACGGTCGCCTGTTCGGGCGTGGGCCGGTGCAGCCCGAGGGCGTCGGCGAGTTCGGCGGGCTCGACGGGGTTGGCGATGACGAGCGGGCTCACGGGCGCGCCTCGCGGAGACGCGGGCCGCGCGCGGGGAAGGAACTCACCGGATAGTTCACAAGCCTGGCGCCCGATCGCTTCCCCGCACCACCGAGCGAACTCACCGGATAGTTCACAAGCCCGGCGCCCGATCGGCTCCCCGGCCGCCACCCTGCTGAACTCACCGGGTAGTTCACAAACCCGGCGCCCGCCCACTTCCCCACACCACCGAGCGAACTCACCAGATAGTTCACGGCCCCGGCACCTGCCGCCCCTCGGGGCGCAGCGGGCAGCACCCCCGCGCCGGACACCGGTCGCAGTCCGGGTTCTCCTGCGCCTGGTAGTCCGGCCCCGCCGCCGACGCGGCCGCCTTCTGCACCAGCTCCAGCCACTGCTTGCCGCCGACCTCGTCGAGCGGCGGCTGCGACCGCTCCGTCGACCCCGTCTTGTTGTTGGCCTTCGCGACGTACACCAGCCGCGCGCCGCCCGCCTCCGTCCGGCCCTCGATCGCCCCCAGCAGCACCGCCAGCTGGTACGCCGCCAGCTGCGGGTGCGCCTCAGCCTCCGCGCCCGACACCGGGACCTTGCCCGTCTTGATGTCCACGATCACCGGCCGGCCCTCGGAGTCGAGCTCCACCCGGTCGACCCGCCCGCGCAGCAGGACTCGGACGTCGTCCGAATCCCCGGACGGCAGCTCGACCTCGATGTCCTGCTCGACCCCGGCCTCCTTGAGCTCAGCCCGGCTGCGCTCCAGCCACGTCGTGAAGTTCCGCAGCATCTGCTCGACCCGCCGCCGCTCCCGCCGCGAGAACCACGGCGCCCCCGCGTCGACGCGCACCCAGGCCTCGTCCAGCGCGCGCTGCAGCTCCGCGTCCGTGCTGCCGGACGCGACCGCCTGCGCGAGCCCGTGCACCAGCGTGCCCGTCACCGCCGCCAGCTGGGCCGGGTCGCTGCCGCCGTGGCGCTCGATCATCCAGCGCAGCGGGCACTTCGTCAGAATCTCCACTGTGGACGGTGAGATCCGGATCAGGTCGCCCGGCGGGTGCACCGGCTCGTCGCTGGACGCCGGCAGCAGGCCGTACCACGTGGCGGGATGCGCGCCGGGTACGCGAGCCTCGGCCAGCCGCGCCAGCTGCTTCGCCGCACGACGCCGCCGCGCAGGCTCCGCCTTGTCGTCGCAGACGACCTCGCGCAGCTCTCCCACCAGCTCGGCGAGCACCAGCGAGCGGCCCGGCGGCTTCATCCGCGAGTCGAGCCCGCCGTCGTCGGCGCCGTTCTCCTCCAGGTCGTCGAGGAACCGGGACGGCTGCTCGTCCTCCCCCGACACCGCCGTGACCAGCAAAGTCTGCTTCGCCCGGCTCATCGCGAGGTAGAACAGGCGCCGCTCCTCGGCGAGGATCGGCGCGGTCTGGGAGACGGCGTCGTCGTCGACCCCGGCCATCAGGTCCTTGAGCCGCTCCACACCCAGCACGGATCCCCGCAGCCGCAGGTCCGGCCACGCGCCCTCCTGGACGCCGGCGACCGCGACGACCGTCCATTCGCGACCGGCGGCGGCGTGCGCGGTCAGCAGCGAGACGCCGTCGGACGGCACAGCCGCCGGCGCCAGGGTGTCGCCCGCGATCCGTTGCGCACCAAGGTAATCGGCGAAGGAGGCGACGCTCGCGCGCGGCAGCCGGTCGACGTACCGGCCCGCGGCGTCGAACAGCGCGACGACGGCGTCGAGGTCGCGATCGGCCTGCGCCCCCAGCGAACCCCCGCGCTCGACCTGCTTCAGCAGCTTGTCCTGGAGCCCGCTTTCCCGCCACAGCTGCCACAGCACCTGTTCGACGCCCTCGCCGCGCGCCACGGCCTGGTGCGTGACGCGCAGCAGCCCGCCGACACGCCGCACCGGCTCGGCCTCGGCGTCGGCCAGCCCGGCGAGGATGTCGCCGCCGCGCAACGCTTCCACCAGCAGTTCGTCGCTCGAGCGCTGCCCGCCGCCGGCCAGTTCGAGCCGGCGCAGACCGCGCCGCAACCGCCGCAGCGCCAACGGATCCGCGCCGCCGAGCGACGACGAAAGCAGCATCTCCGCGAGGTCGACGTCGAGCAGGTCGGGCGACGGCGCGAGCTTCAGCACGGCCAGCAGCGGCCGCACCGCGGGCTGCTTGGCCAGCGGCAGCTCCTCGGTCGCCGACCCGATCGGGACGCCGGCCGCGCGCAAGGCGCGTTGCAGGACAAGGAAAGTCCGCGCGGGCGACCGGACGAGCACCGCGATCTCCGACCACGGCACGCCGTCGACGAGGTGCGCGCGGCGGAGCTGGTCGGCGATCCAGCTCGCTTCGGCGGCCGGCGTCGGCATCACGCGGACGCGGACGTTCCCGCCGGTGGCTCCCTTGGGGGGCACGATCTTGCGGTGCGGCGACGCACCCGGGAGCGTCGCGCCGATCTTCGCCACGGCCAGGCGCACGGCCGGGGCCAGCCGGTGCGCCGTGGTGAGCGTGACGGTCCGGCTGCCGTCCGGGTCGGCGTCGGCGAACAGGCTCGCGTCGGCGCCGCGGAAGGAGAACACGTTCTGGTCGGGGTCGCCGGCCACGACGAACTCGGCCGCGGTGTGCCCGATCACCCGCACCAGGCTGGTCTGCAGCGGGTCGAGGTGGTGGGCGTCGTCGACGAACAGGTGCCGGACGCGGGTGCGCTCGCGTTCGCGCAGCTCGTCGTCGTCCTCGAGGGCGAGCAGGGCGGACGTGACCAGCTCGGCGGCGTCCAGCGCGGGCGCGCTCGCCACGCCGAGCGCGTTGCCGCCCGCGCCCTGCAGCTGCGTGACCTCTTCGTACTGCGCCCAGAACTGCCCGGCGGCAATCCATTCGTCGCGGCCGCGGCGGCGGCCCAGCTCGGCGAGGTCTTCGGGGCCGAGCCCGCGCTCGGCCGCGCGCATCAGCAGGTCGCGCAGCTCTTCGGCGAACCCGGGGACCATCAGGGCGGGCCGCAGCGACTCGGGCCAGTACTCGGCTTCTTCGTCGAGGTCACCGGCCAGGAGTTCGCGGACGACGACGTCCTGCTCGGCGCCGGCGAGCAGCCGCGGCGGCGGGAGTTCCCCGGCCATCGCCTCCAGCCGCAGCAGGGAATAGGCGTAGGAGTGCACGGTGCGCACGAGCGGTTCGCGGACGGTCCGGGGCAGCGGCCGCGCCTGTTCGGGGTCGGCGGTGAGCCGGCGCGTGATGTCGGCGCGCAGCGCGTCGGCGGACCTGCGGGACGTGGTGAGCACGAGCACGCTCTCCGGGTCGGCGCCCTCGGCGATGCGGCGGGTGGCGGCCGAGGCCAGCAGCGCCGTCTTGCCGGTGCCGGGGCCGCCGAGCACGCGGCGGAACCCGCCGGGTGCGGAGAGCAGCCGCCGGGCGCTTTCGTCCCAGGTGAACGAGGGTGTGGCGGTGATCGGCGTGCGCACCAGCCGCGCGTCCGCCTGCGCCGTTCGCCTCCCGTTCACCCCGCGATGGAATCACGACCGGAGTAACGGGTGCGGCACCGGCACGCCTTAACGAGCGCGCGTTCGGTGAAGGTGCCCGGCGGTGCGGTGGATGGTTGCGAAAAGTGTCGTACCCGTGCGGCACAGTAGGGACATGGACGACGTTCTGCACGAGCGCGTGCGGGAGATCATCGAGTCGGTGCCGGCCGGCACGGTGGCGACGTACGGCGACATCGCGGCCCTCGCGGGCGCGCCGTCGCCGCGGATGGTCGGCGCCATCCTGGCCGAGGACGGGCACGACCTGCCGTGGCACCGCATCCTGCGCGCGAACGGCACCCCGGCCCCGCACCTGGTCCACGACCAGCTGGAGCGGTTGCGGGCCGAAGGCGTGCTGGCCGACGGCCAGCGCGTCGACCTGCGGAAGTACCGGTGGAAGCCGGAAGGAGAGGAGGACCACGGACCGGAAGGGCTGTTCTAAAACCGAATATTTAGGTTAGCCTCGCCTAATGACGACTCAGGTGGAGAGCCCGGCCTTGACGTACCACCGGGCGGCGGTCACCGCTGTCCGGCTGCTCACGCCGCACATGGTGCGCGTGACGTTCGCCGCGGAGAGCTTCCGCGAGGTGCCGGCCGGGGCGCCCGACCAGTACGTCAAGGTGTTCTTCCCGCTGCCCGGGCAGGAGGCGCCGGTGCTGCCGGAGACCGGCTCCGACGTGCTGTCCTGGTACCGGACGTACCTGGCGATGCCGGACGACGTCCGCCCGCCGATGCGCACGTACACGGTCCGGGCCCACCGCCCCGACGCGGCGGAGCTCGACGTCGACTTCGTGCTGCACGGCGATTCCGGGCCGGCCTCGGCGTGGGCGTCGCGGGCGCGGGAGGGTGACCGGGTGGCGTTCCTGGGGCCGCACGGGCTGTACGCACCCCCCGACGGCAGCGACTGGCAGCTGCTGGTGGGCGACGAGACGGCGCTGCCGGCGATCGGCGCGATCGTCGAGCGGCTCCCGGCGGGCACGCGGGCGTCGGTGTACGTCGAGCTGGCGGACCGCGCGGATCGGCAGGCGTTCGAGACGCGCGGAACGGTGGAGGTCCACTGGGTGCTGCGCGGCGCGCGGCCGCTGGGCGAGGCGTTGGTCGAGGCGCTGCGCGGAGCGGCGTTCCCGGGCGGGACGCCGTACGCGTGGGTGTCCGGCGAGGCGGGCGTGGTGAAGTCGGTGCGGCGCCACCTGGTCCGGGAGCGCGAGGTCGACAAGCGGCTGATTTGCTTCACGGGCTACTGGCGGCAGGGGATCAGCGAGGAGGCGGCGGGCCGCGAGGCGGTCCGCGCGGCCGAGGCGGGCGAGCTGCCGGCGGACGAGGACTGACCGCCCGGGCCCAAGCGCCCCAATGTGGCCTTCGGTGCGCTCAACGCACCCAATGTGGCCTTCGGTGCGTCCGGCGCACCCAAAGCCCGGCGCGGGTCTACTCCACCGGGTCCTTGCCGAGCCGCGTGACCAGGAGCTTCACCAGCGCGCCCAGCCGCTGGCGGTCGGGCTGGGCCGTCTCGACTCCCGCCGCCGCCAGTGGTGCCGCCGTCACCGGGCCGACGCACGCCACCAGGGGGCCGCCGCGCAGGGCGGTGAGCAGCTGCGGGTAGCGGCCGGACGTGCGGGCCAGCGTCAGGAAGTTCGCCGCGGCCGGGGCGCTCGTGAACGCCAGCGCGTCCAGCTCGCCCACCAGGACCGCGTCGATCAGGTCGTACACCGGCGTGACGTCCGGCGGCGACGTCCACCGGTACGGCTGCACCTCCGTCAGCCAGGCGCCGGCTTCCACCAGCGGCGCGGTGAACTCCGGCAGCGGTGTCCCGTGCAGCTGGACCGCCGTGCGCTGCCCGAGCACGCCCGCCGCGGCGACGGCCTCGAACAGTTCGGCGTTCGACTCCGACGCGGCCGAGAACGTCTCCCGCAGCCCGGCGCCGCGGACCGCGCCGACCGCCTTCGGCCCGCGGGCGTAGATCCGCGACTCCCGCAGATGGTCCACCAGCTGCTCCCGCAGGCCCCAGCCCGCGGCCGCCTCCAGCCAGCCGCGGAAGCCCGCGCCGGTCGTGACGACCGTGATGTCGACCGGCGACTTCACCACCTTCAGGGTGGCTTCGTGCAGCTGGGGGTCGGTGTCCAGCGGCACGATCGTGATCGTCGGCGCGTGCCGGACGTCGGCGCCGTAGCGTTCGAGGGCCGCGATGAATTCGCCGGCCCGCCGCTCGGCCGTGACCCCGATCGCGATGCCGCTCAGCTCACCCATAGAACGCGCCCATCTCCTCGATCGCTTCGGCCAGCTCCGCCCGCAGGTCCGCGGGTTCCAGGACCTCCAGGTGCGGCCCGAAGCGCAGCAGCTCGCCGATGGCCGGTTCACCCGGCTCCACCGGCAGCTCCACGGTGAGCCAGCCGTCCGCGTCGGGCTCGTTCCGGCAGTCGCGCAGGGCGCGGGCGCCGACGGAACCTGCGTAGAACGGTACGAGAGCCTGCGCCCGTGGCGAAAGCCGCACCACCGCCACGCGCGGGAACATCCGGCGTTCGAACTGCTCGGACCACTCCTGCCAGTACCGCGCTAGGTCGAACCCGGCCGGCCGCTCGAACACCTCGCCGAGGTCGGTCAGCTCCAGCACCCGCGAAATCCGGTAGGTCCGGTCGGTGCCTTCGCAGCGGCCCGCGAGGTACCAGTTGCCCGCCTTGAGGATCAGGCCCAGCGGCTCCAGCTCCCGTTCGACGACCCGCTGCCCCCAGCGTTCGTAGCGGATCCGGATCCGGTGCGACGACCACACGGCGTCGGCGATCGCCGACAGCGCCGGCAGGCTTTCGATGCCCCGGTGCCAGCCGGGGACGTCCAGGTAGAACCGCTCGGCGACGCGGCCGGCGCGGTCGCGCAGCTCGGCGGGCAGCGCGGCGTACAGCTTGAGCTGCGCCGCCGCCAGGACGGTGCCGAGGCCCAGCTCGGCGGCGGCCACCGGCAGCCCGGCCAGCGACAGCGACTGGGCCTCTTCCTCGGTCATCCCGGTGAGCCGGGTGCGGTAGCCGTCGACCAGCCGGTAGCCGCCGGTCCGGCCGCGGTCGGCGTACACCGGGACGCCGGACGCCGAGAGCGCGTCGATGTCCCGGTAGACCGTGCGCACCGAGACCTCGAGCTCTTCGGCCAGCTCCTCGGCCGTCATCCGGCCGCGGTTCTGCAGCAGCAGGAGGACGGACAGGAGGCGGCTCGCACGCATGGCCGGAATTCTGGCAGAAATACCTGACACGAGCTGACAGGTATGCCCGGCAGGGTGGTCCCCATGAACACATTCACCACGAAGAACTGGGAAGAGAAGATCGTCAGCGGGAGCGAAGGGGGCCCGCGGGTGGCGTACGCGCGCGCCACCTTCGCGTACAGCGGTGTCATCGAGGGCGAGTCGACCTGCGACCTTCTGCTGTACTACGCGGGCGAAGGGTACGAAAGCGGCGAGACGACGTCGCCGAGCTTCGAGCGCTTCGAGGGTAAGGTCGAGGGTCGCGAAGGGACGGTCATCATCCGCCACGAGTACACCTTCGATGCCAAGGGCATGGCCTCGACGTTCACCGTCGTCCCCGGCTCGGGCACCGGCGAGCTGGCCGGGATCACCGGCAGCGGCACGTCCGGGGGCGCGCTCGGCGAGGACAAGATGGGCTACACCTTCGAGTACGCGTTCTAGTAGTACTTTGTTAGGTCTTGGCGTGTCGTGGGGACGTGGAGCAGGCTGGGTGATTTCATGCTTCGGTGACTCCTGACGAGCTTGTCCATGTCCGGCAATGTCTTGAGTCCTTTGCGGCGGAGGTGTTCGCTCCTTTGGCCCGGTCGGATCAGCGGGCCAAGGGCGAGACGTATCTGCGGGGGCTGTTGCTGGATGGGCGGCGTA
>NZ_JADWPD010000055.1 GCF_017308975.1 Amycolatopsis sp. MtRt-6
GGCGGCCCGCGCGGAAACGCGGGCCGCCTTCGGTCCGGACGTGCTCAGCGCTGGGCGCGCCGGTGGAACTTCCGGATCGCGAAGTAGGCGGCCGGCACGGTGATCCCGGTCCACCAGGCGAGTGCGAGCCAGCCGCTCGAGCCCGCGGCCGTGCCGGTCAGCAACGCGCGGACCGCGTCGATGAGCACGGTCACCGGCTGGTTCTCGACGACCGCCCGCAGCACCGGCGGCATCGACGCCGTGGGCACCAGCGCGCTGGTGGCGTAGGGCACGAAGACGAAGACCATGCCGAGGCCGCCCGCACCCTCGACGGTCTTGGCGGTCGCCCCCAGGAGCGTGGCGAGCCAGAACACGCCGGTCGCGAAGAGGGTCAGCAGGCCGATCGCCCCGAGCCAGCCGAGCACCCCGCCCGCCGGGCGGAAGCCGAGGGCCAGGCCGATCCCGACCATCACCACCAGCGAGAGCAGGCTGCGCAGCACCCCGGCGACGACGTGGCCCACGAGCACGGCCGAGCCCAGCATGGGCATCGAGCGGAACCGCTCCACCAGGCCCTGGGTGAGGTCCGCGGCCACCCCGACCACGGTGGTCGTGCAGTTGAAGCCCACGCTCACGGCGACCAGCCCGGGCACCAGGTAGTCGATGTAGGCCATCCCGGGAACGGTGATCGCGCCGCCGAACATGAAGCGGAACAGCAGCAGGAGCACGATCGGCAGCGAGACCGCCTGGATCAGCATCTCCGGGTTGCGGACGATGTGCTTGACGTTGCGCGCGACCAGCACCCGGCAGTCGGACAGCGCCAGCGCGAACGGCGAACGGCTCGGAGCGGCGGGGGTCTGCGTCCCCTCAAGCTCCCTGGACAGGGTCTGGGTCATCGCTTCGCTCCCGCGGTTCCGGTTCCGGTGAGACTGTGGAAAACGTCGTCCAGGGTCGGTTCGGACAGCTCGAGACCGGTGGTCTCGAGGCCCGCGTCGGCGACCTGGTTGAGCACCTGCCGCACCTGGCCGGGCCGGTCGATGGCGACGCTGACCGTGTGGTCGATCAGCACACCGCCGGCCACGCCGTGGGCGCGCTCCGCTTCGGCGGCGGTGGCGAAGGTGAGCTTCATCCGCTCGGTCCCCACCTTCCGCTTCAGCTCGGCCGCCGTGCCTTCGGCCACGACGCGGCCCTTGTCGATCACCGCGATCCGGTCGGCCAGCTGGTCGGCCTCCTCGAGGTACTGGGTGGTGAGCAGGATCGTGGTGCCGCCGTCGAGCAGCTCGCGGATCGCGTCCCACATCGCCGAGCGGCTGCGCGGGTCGAGACCGGTGGTGGGCTCGTCGAGGAACAGCACCGGCGGCGAGGTGATCAGGCTGATCGCCAGGTCGAGCCGGCGGCGCATGCCGCCGGAGTAGGTCTTGACCTGGCGGCCGGCGGCGTCGACGAGGTCGAACTGCGCGAGCAGCTCGGCGGCGCGGGTTTTCGCCTCGGCCACGCCCAGGTGGAACAGCCGGGCCATCATCTCCAGGTTCTCGCGGCCGGTGAGCAGCTCGTCGACCGCGGTGTCCTGCCCGGTCAGGCCGATCTGCTCGCGCACCTTCCGCTTGGGGCCGGCGAGGTCGTGGCCGTTGATCGTGACGGTGCCGCCGTCGGCCTCCAGGAGGGTGCTCAGGATCCGCACCGTCGTGGTCTTCCCGGCGCCGTTGGGGCCGAGCAGCGCGAACATCGTGCCGCGCCGCACCGTCAGGTCGACGCCTTCCAGGATGTCCACGTCGCCATAGGACTTGCGCAGCCCCCGTGCTTCGATTGCGTAGCCGGTGACCATCGGTTATCTCTCCTCGTTCGGGTGAAGATCCTGAGGACCTTTCGGTTCCAGTGGGCCACGGCCGGTTCGGCGGCGGCAACAAGGGCCGGGTCGGGCGGGGTTAGGGGTTCCCGCCGCTTGCGCCCCAAGGTGGCCTTCGGTGCGCTCAACGCACCCAATGTGGCCTTCGGTGCGCTCAACGCACCGAAGGCCACATTGGGGCGCGGGGGTCAGTCGTCGCCACCGCCGATCGCCATGCTGATCAGGGCGTCGGCGTCGAGGTCGTCGATCGTCGCCGCCCCCACTGCTTCGGGTTCGGCGGCGGCTTCGGCTTCCGGCAGGCGCACGCCCGCCAGCTCCAGCAACCCGTCCAGGAGCCCGGCGGAGCGCAGCTTCTCCAGCGGGATGTCCGCCAGCGCCGCCCGGAACCCTGCCTCGGTGCCGGTTTCCCCGCCGACGGCGACGTCGTCGGCGCCGTCGGCGGGTGCCAGCTCGCCGGCCAGGTGCTCGGCGAGGATCCGCGGGGTCGGGTAGTCGAAGATCAGGCTCACCGGCAGCTTCGTGCCGGTGACGAGGCTGAGCTTGTTGCGGAACCCGGTGGCGGACAACGAGTCGAAGCCGACCTCGTTGAACGAGCGGTCGGGCTCCACCGCCTCCGTCCCGGCGTGGCCGAGCAACGCGGCCGCGTGCGTGCGCACCAGGGTGAGCACGAAGGGGACGCGCTTGTTCACCGGCAGGCCCGCCAGCTTCGCCGCCAGCGACTCGGTTTCCTCGGCCACGTCCTGCGCCGCGCGGCGGCCGGGTGTCCCCGCCAGGCCGCGCAGCACGGCCGGGAGGTCGTCGCCGCCGGCCGCCAGCACGCGGGTGTCCAGCGCGATCGGCACCAGCAGCGCCTCCGCAGCGCCCACCGTCGCGTCCAGCAGCCGCAGGCCGTCCTCTGTGGACAGTGCGGTGATGCCGGTCTCGCCGATCCGGTGCGTGTCCGCGTCCTCCAGTGCCGCACCCATGCCGCCGGCCCACAGGCCCCACGCCAGCGAGGTGCCGGCCAGGCCCTCGGCGCGCCGCCGGGCCGCCAGCGCGTCCAGGAACGCGTTGGCCGCGGCGTAGCTGCCCTGCCCCGGCGCGCCGAGCACGCCGGCGGCCGAGGAGAACAGCACGAACGCGGCGAGGCCGGCATCCCGCGTCAGTTCGTCGAGCACCGAAGCCGCGTCGGCCTTCGGCCGCAGCACGGTGTCGAGCCGGTCCGGCGTCAGCGACGTCAGGACGCCGTCGTCGAGGACACCGGCCGCGTGCACGACGGCCCGCAGCGGCGCCTCCGCCGGGATGCCGGCCAGCAGCGCGGCCACGGCGTCGCGGTCGGCCACGTCGCACGCGGCCAGGGTGACGTCGGCGTCGAGCGCGCCCAGTTCGGCCCGCAGTTCGGCCGCGCCGGGAGCGTCGGCGCCCCGGCGGCTGACCAGCAGCAGGTTCCGCACGCCGTGCTCGGTGACCAGGTGCCGCGCCACGGCCGAGCCGAGCGCGCCGGTCGCGCCGGTGACGAGGACCGTGCCGCCCGCGTCCCACACCGGGGCCGCGACCGCGTCGGCCGCCTTGGCCAGCCGCGGGACCAGCACCGCGCCGGCCCGCAGTGCCACCTGCGGCTCGTCGGAGGCCGCGACCGCGGCGAGCGTCCGGCCCGCCGGGGTGCCCGCGCCGAGGTCGACGAGGGTGATCCGGCCCGGGTGCTCGGCCTGCGCCGAGCGGACCAGGCCCGCCACCGCGGCGCCGACCGGGTCGGGGTTCTCCCCCGGTTCGGTGGCCACCGCACCGCGGGTCACGACGATCAGCGACTCGCCCGGGCCGGCCAGCCAGGTCTGCAGCTCGCCGAGCACGCGGTGCAGTTCGGCGTGCAGGTCGCCGCCACCGGCGGGGAGCACGGCGAGACCGGTCGCCTCCGCGGCCGCCTTCGCGCCCAGGGCTTCGGTGAGGCCGAAGGCGTCCGGGCCCAGCACGGTCCAGTCGGTGACCTCGGCGACGGCGTCGAGGTCGGCGGGTTCCCAGGCGACGCGGAAGAGCGCGTCGCCGCCGCCGGCCGGCACCGGCTGCGGCACCGCGGACATCGGGCGCAGCAGCAGGGATTCCACCGACGCGACCGGAGCACCGGCGCCGTCGGCGACGTCGAGGGAGACCGCGCCGGAGCCGGCCGGGCGGACGTGGACCCGCAGGGTCGTCGCCCCGACGGCGTGCAGCCGGACGCCCTCCCAGGCGAACGGCAGCGCCGGTTCGGCCCCGGCCGCCCCCGAGACGCCGATCGTGTGCAGCGCGGCGTCGAGCACGGCGGGGTGCACGCCGTACCGGTCCACATCGGACACCGACGCCGGGAGCCGGATCTCGGCGAACGCTTCGCCGTCGCGCTGCCAGGCCGCGACGAGCCCGCGGAACGCGGGACCGTAGACCAGCCCGTCGGCGGCCAGTTCCTCGTAGGTGCCCTCCAGCCGGACCTGCTCGGCGCCGGCGGGCGGCCACTCGGTGAGCTCGAACTTCCCGGCCTTGCCCGCCTTGGCGAGCTTGCCGGTCGCGTGCCGCGTCCAGGCGGCGCCGTCGCCTTCCGCCCGGGAGTGCACGCTGAACGTCCGGGTGCCGCCGCCGTCGGGCGCGTCGAGGGCGAACTGCACGCGGACACCGGCCCGGTCGGGGACGACCAGCGGGTACTCCAGGGTCAGCTCCTCCAGGCGCGGGCAGCCGGCCTCGTCGCCGGCCCGGATCGCCATCTCGACGAACCCGGTGCCGGGGAACAGGATCGAGCCGCCGACGACGTGGTCGGCCAGCCACGGGTGGGTGCCGACCGAAAGCCGGCCGCTGAACAGCAGCCCGTCGCGGCCGGCCAGTTCCAGGGCCGCCCCGAGCAGCGGGTGGTCCTCCTGGCTCGCGGCGCCGGTGGTGCTCTCCAGCCAGAAGCGCTGCCGCTGGAACGGGTAGGTCGGCAGCGGCACCGGCCGGGCGCCCGTCGGCTCGTAGATCGCCGCCCAGTCGACGTCGACGCCGCTGACGTGCAGCCGCGCGATGCCGGTCAGCGCGGCCACCGCCTCGTCGTCCTCCTTGTGCAGCAGCGAAGCCAGCGCCTCGGGCTGCTCGTCGAGGCAGCCCGCGGTCATCGCGGCGAGCGTGGTGTCCGGACCCAGCTCCAGGAACCGGGTGACGCCGTCGGCGGCGGCGCGAGTGACCGCGTCGAGGAACCGGACGCCTTCGCGGACCTGCTGGACCCAGTACTCCGGCGACGTCAGGTCCGCGGCCTCGCCGACCGTCGAAACGACCGGGATCCGCGGCGGCGCGTAGGTCAGCGCCGCGGCGACCGCGCGGAACTCGTCGAGCATCGGGTCCATCAGGCGGGAGTGGAACGCGTGCGACACCTTCAGCCGCTTGGTGCGCTCGAACTTCGCGGCGACCTCGGCGACGGCGCCGGCCGCGCCCGAGACGACGACGGCGTTCGGGCCGTTGACCGCGGCGATGTCGACGGTGTCCCCGGCGGCTTCGCGCACCTGCTCGGGGGTCGCCTCGATCGCCACCATCGCGCCACCGCTCGGCAGCGCCTGCATCAGCGCGCCGCGGGCGACGACCAGCTTCGCCGCGTCGGCGAGGGAAAGCACGCCGGCGCAGTGGGCCGCGGCGATCTCGCCGATGGAGTGGCCGAGCAGGACGTCCGGCTTGACGCCCCACGCCCGCACCAGGCGGAACAGCGCGACTTCCAGCGCGAACAGCGCGGGCTGGGTGTAGCGGGTCTCGTCCAGCTCCTCGCCGACCGAGCGGATCGGGCGGTCGAGGTGGCGGTCCAGTTCCGCGCAGACCTCGTCGTACGCGGCGGCGAACGCCGGGAACTGCCCGGCCAGCCGCGCCCCCATGCCGGCGCGCTGGGAACCCTGGCCGGCGAACAGGAACGCCGTGCGCCCGCCCGCGGTCGCGATGCCGCTGACGACCCCTCGTGCCTCCTCTTCGTCGACCAGTGCGGCCAGACCGCGGACGAACTGCGGTGACCGGCGGCCGATCAGCACCGCGCGGCGGTCGAACGCCCCGCGTGTGGTGGCGAGCGAGAAGCCGATGTCGGCGAGGCTTCCTTCGGGCTCTTCGTCCACATAGGACATCAGGCGCTCGGCCTGCGCCCGCAGGGCCGCGGCACCGCGGCCGGACACCGGCCACGCGACGGGACCGTCGTGGTCGGGCCCGCCGCCGGTCACCTCACGGCGGTCGCCCTCCTCCAGGATCACGTGGGCGTTGGTGCCGCTGACACCGAACGACGAGACGCCGGCCCGGCGGGTGTGCCCGTTGGGCAGCCACTTCACCGGTTCGACCAGCGCGCGGACCGCGCCGGACGACCAGTCGATCTCGGTGGACGGGCGGCCGACGTGCAGCGTCGCGGGCAGTTCGCCCTGGCGCATGGCCATCACCATCTTGATCACCCCGGCCGCGCCGGCCGCGGCCTGAGTGTGGCCGATGTTCGACTTGACCGAGCCGATCCACAGCGGCCGCTCGGCCGAGGTCGCCTTGCCGTAGGTGGCGAGCAGCGCCTGGACCTCGATCGGGTCGCCCAGCTTCGTGCCGGTGCCGTGCGCCTCGACGGCGTCGACGTCGGCCGCGGTGACGCCGGCGTCGGCGAGCGCCGCGCGGATCACCCGCTGCTGGGCGGGGCCGTTGGGCGCGGTCAGCCCGTTGGACGTGCCGTCCTGGTTGACCGCGCTGCCCTTGAGCACCGCGAGCACCGGGTGGCCGAGGCGGCGGGCCTCGGACAGCCGCTCCAGGACCAGCACGCCGACGCCCTCGGACCAGGTCGTGCCGTCGGCGTCGTCGGAGAACACCTTGCAGCGGCCGTCGGCGGCCAGCCCCCGCTGGCGGCTGAACTCGACGAACGTCTCCGGGGTCGCCATCACGGTCACGCCGCCGGCCAGGGCCAGGGTGCAGTCGCCGCCGCGCAGTGCCTGGGCGGCCATGTGCATCGCGACCAGCGAGGACGAGCACGCCGTGTCGACGCTGACCGCCGGGCCCTCGAGCCCGAGGGTGTAGGACACCCGGCCGGTGACGATGGAGCCGGCGCTGTTCGCGCCCGCGTAGTCGTGGTACTGGACGCCCGCGTAGACGCCGGTGGGGCTGCCCTTGAGCGAGGACGGGTCGATGCCCGCGCGTTCGAGGGCCTCCCAGCAGGCCTCCAGCAGCAGCCGCTGCTGCGGGTCGATGACCGGTGCCTCCTTGGGCGAGACCCCGAAGAACCCGGGGTCGAAGTCCCCGGCGTCGTAGAGGAATCCGCCGCGGGCCACGTACGTGGTGCCGGCCCGGCGGCCGGTCGGGTCGAGCAGGCCGTCGACGTCCCAGCCGCGGTCGGCGGGGAAGTCGCCGATGGCGTCGCCGCCGCCGGCGACCAGTTCCCACAGCTGCTCCGGCGAGGTGACCCCGCCGGGCAGGCGGCAGGCCATGCCGACGATCGCGATGGGCTCGTCGGACGCCGCCGAAGCCGCCGTGACGACCTCGTCCGTGGCCCCGGCCAGCTCGGCCAGCAGGTGCCCGGCCAGCGCCGCCGACGTCGGGTGGTCGAAGATCAGGGTCGCGGGCAGCCGGTGCCCGGTCGCCGCGGTCAGGCCGTTGCGCAGCTCGATCGCGGTGAGCGAGTCGAAGCCGAGCGCCTGGAACTGGGCCGACGGCTCGATCTCGTGCGCGCCGCCGTAGCCGAGCACGGTGGCGGCGTGCCCGCGGACCAGCTCGAGCACGGCGTCGGCCCGGTCCGCCTCGGGCAGGGCCAGCAGGCGGCCGGCGAAGGAGTCCTCCGCGGCCGCCGCCGCGCTCGCCGCGGCGCGCCGGGCCGGCCGTCCGGTGAGCTCCTCCAGCACCTTCGGGATCCGGTCCAGCCGGCGCAACGCCGGCAGGTCCAGCTTCACCGGGACGACCGTCGCCTGGCGGACCACGAGGGCCCGGTCGAACAGCGCCAGCGCGTCCGCAGTGGACAGCGGCACGATGCCGCTCGCCGCCAGCCGGGTGACCTCCTCCGCCGAGAGCGTGCCGCCCATGCCGCCGGCCTCGCCCCACAGGCCCCAGCCGACCGACACACCGGGCAGGCCGTGGGACAGGCGGTGCGACGCGAGCGCGTCGAGGAACGCGTTCGCCGCGGCGTAGCTGCCCTGGCCGGGCGCGCCGAGCACGCCGGAGACCGAGGAGAACAGCACGAACGCCGACAGCGCGATGTCGCGGGTGAGCTCGTGCAGGTTCAGCGCGCCGTCGACCTTCGGCCGCAGCACGGTGTCGATCCGCTCGGGGGTGAGTGCGGTGAGCACGCCGTCGTCGAGGACGCCGGCGGCGTGCACCACGGAGGTGAGCGGGTGCTCGGCGGGAATCGCGGCGAGCACTTCCGCGAGCGCGGCGCGGTCGGCGACGTCGCAGAGCGCGATGTCGACGTGCACGCCCAGCTCGGTGGCCAGGCTCCGCATTTCGGGCGTTTCGCGGCGGCTGACCAGCAGCAGCCGGCGGACGCCGTGTTCGCCGACGAGGTGCCGGGCGAGCGTGGCGCCGAGCGCACCGGACGCGCCGGTGATCAGCACGGTGCCGTTCGGGTGGAAGTACGCCGGTTCGGGGTCGGCCGCGGTGCGCACGAGCCGCGGCACGAGCACCGTGCCGAAGCGGACCGCGGCCTGCGCTTCCCCGGTGGCGAGGACCTGCGGCAGGACCTCGTCGAGCTCGGCCTCGGCGTCCAGGTCCAGCAGCACGAACGTGTCCGGGTTCTCCTCCTGCGCCGAGCGGACGAGGCCCCAGGCGGCGGAGGCGGCAAGATCGGTGACACCGCCGCCGGCCGCGACGGCTCCGCGGGTGACCACGACCAGGCGCGCGTCGTCCGGGTGCTCCTCGGCGAGCCAGACCTGCAGGGCGCCCAGGACGCCGTGGGTCAGGACGTGGGTCTCCTCCGCGGTGCCCGATTTACCGGCGCAGTGGAAGACTTCGGCCGCGGAGACGTCCACTGTGGCCTCGGTGGGGATCCGCTGCCATTCGATCCGGTAGAGCGGCGATTCCGCCGCGACCGGCGTGGTGAACGCACGGAACACGGTCTCGGCCACGGTGGCGACGGGCGCCCCGGTGGCGTCGGCGAGCGCGACCGCGAAGCCGTCCTCGCCGGTCGGGGTGAACCGCACCCGCAGCGCCGAGGCACCGGCGGCGTGCAGCTCGACACCGGTCCAGCAGAACGGGACCCGGCCGACCCCGCCGTCGCCACCACCCGCGACGCGCAGGGCGTGGGTGCAGGCGTCGAGGGCCGCCGGGTGCAGGCCGAAGCGCCCGGCATCGCTGTCCTCGGGCAGGGCGACCTCGGCGAACACCTCGCGCCCGCGGCGCCAGACCGCGCGCAGCGAACGGAACAGCGGGCCGTAGGCGAGGCCGGTGTCGGCGAAGTCGTCGTACACGCCCTCGATCCCGACCGGCTCGGCACCGGCGGGCGGCCATTCGGCCAGCGCCACTCCGCCGCGACGCGACGGGGGCGCGACCGTGCCGCTCGCGTGCGGCGTCCACGGTTCGCCGTCGGCGCCTTCCGCTCGCGAGTGGACCGTCACGGCGCGGGCACCGTGCTCGCCCGCCGCCCCCACGGTCACCTGGACCTGCACGCCACCCCGCTCCGGCACCACCAGCGGGCTGCTGAGCGTGAGCTCTTCGATCCGGCCGCTGCCGACCTGGTCGCCGGCGCGGACCACCAGCTCCAGGAACGCCGTGCCGGGCACGGTGACGACGTCGCCGAGCCGGTGCTCGGCCAGCCAGGCGTGCGTCTCCACCGAAAGCCGGCCGGTGAGGACCACGCCGTCGGTGTCGGCGAGGGCGACCGCGGCGCCGAGCAGCGGGTGCCCGGCCGAGGTGAGCCCGGCCGCGGTCACCTCGTCGCGGTTGGCGCGGGCGTCGAGCCAGTAGCGCCTGCGCTGGAACTCGTACGTCGGCAGGTCGACGCGCCGCGCACCGCGGCCGGCGAAGACCGCGGCCCAGTCCGGGACGAGGCCGCTGACGAACAGCTCGGCGAGCGCCGTGAGCGCGGTGGTGGGCTCGGGCCGGTCCTTGCGCAGGACCGGCACGACCACGGCGTCGAGGTTCTGCCCTTCGAAGGCGCGCCGGGCGAGGGCGGACAGGACGCCGTCCGGCCCGACCTCGACGAACCGCGAGACGCCCTGGGCGCCCAGCGCGGTGAGGCCGTCGTGGAACCGGACGGCCGCGCGGACGTGCGAGACCCAGTACTCCGGCGTGGCGATCTCGTCCCCGGCGAGCGCGCCGGAGACGTTGGAGACGAGCGGGATCGCGGGCTGGTGGTAGGTGAGCGTGCGGGCGACGGCGGCGAACTCCGCCAGCATCGGCTCCATCAGCGGCGAGTGGAAGGCGTGCGACACCTTCAGCTTCGAGGACTTGCGGTCCTCGAACCGGGCGGCCACCGCGGCGGTCGCCTCCTCGGTGCCGGACAGCACCACGGAGTCCGGGCCGTTGATCGCGGCGATGCTCACACCGTCGGTCAGGTGCGGCGTGACCTCGTCTTCGGTGGCCTGCAGGGCGACCATGGCGCCACCGGTGGGCAGCGCCTGCATCAGCTTCGCCCGGGCCGCCACGAGGGTGCAGGCGTCGGCCAGCGACAGCACACCGGCGACGTGCGCGGCGGCCAGCTCGCCGACCGAGTGGCCGAGCAGGAAGTCGGGCTTGACGCCCCACGAGGACAGCAGCCGGAACAGCGCCACCTCGATGGCGAACAGCGCGGGCTGGGTGTAGCCGGTCTGGTTGATCAGGCGCGGCTTCTCGAACACGACCGTCTTCAGTGGACGGTCGAGGTGCGGGTCCAGCTCGGCGCAGACCTCGTCCAGTGCCTGGGCGAACACCGGGAACGCGGCGGCCAGCCCGGCCCCCATACCCGCGCGCTGCGCGCCCTGGCCGGAGAAGAGGAACGCGGTGAGTCCCTCGACCGCGGTGCCGGTGACCAGCTCGCCGGCCGCCAGGGCCGTCAGCCCCGCCTTGCCGTCGAGCACCACCGCGCGGTGGCTCAGCGGCGAGCGGGACGTCGCCAGCGAGAACCCGAGGTCGAGCGGCGAGACGCCGTCCACGACGGACAGCAGCTTCGCGGCCTGCGCCTGGAGCGCGGTGGCGCCGTGCCCGGACAGCGGCCACGGGACCGGGACCTCCGCGGGCCAGCTCGGCGTGGTTTCCCCGGCCTCGACGGCGGGGGCTTCCTCGACGATCACGTGCGCGTTGGTCCCGCTGACGCCGAACGACGAGACACCGGCGCGGCGTGGCTTCTCCCCCGCCGGCCACGGCCGCTCCTCCGTCAGCAGCGAGACGTTCCCGGCGGTCCAGTCGACCTCGGTGCTCGGCTCGGTGACGTGCAGGGTCTTCGGCAGCACGCCGTTGCGCAGCGCCTGCACCATCTTGATGACGCCGCCGACGCCGGCCGCGCCCTGGGCGTGGCCGATGTTCGACTTGATGGAGCCGAGCCACAGGGGCCGGTCGCGGTCCTGGCCGTAGGTGGCGAGCAGGGCCTGCGCCTCGATCGGGTCGCCGAGCGTGGTGCCGGTGCCGTGCCCTTCGACGGCGTCCACATCGGACGCCGAGAGCCGCGCGTTGGCCAGCGCCTGGCGGATGACGCGCTGCTGGGACGGGCCGTTGGGCGCGGTGAGGCCGTTGGACGCGCCGTCGGAGTTGACCGCGGTGCCGCGCACGACGGCGAGGACCTGGTGGCCGTTGCGGCGCGCGTCGGACAGCCGCTCCAGCAGGAGCGTGCCCGCGCCCTCGGCCCAGCCGGTGCCGTCGGCGCTGTCGGAGAACGGCTTGCAGCGGCCGTCGGCGGCGAGGCCGCGCTGGCGGCTGAACGCGACGAACGGGCCGGGCCGCGACATCACCATCACCCCGCCGGCCAGCGCGAGCGCGCAGTCGCGCTGCCGCAGCGCCTGCACGGCCAGGTGCAGGGCGACCAGCGACGACGAGCAGGCCGTGTCGACGGTGATGGCCGGGCCTTCCAGGCCGAGGGCGTAGGCGATCCGGCCGGAGATGACCGAGCCGGCGTTGCCGGTGCTCAGGTAGTCCTGCACTTCACCGGCGAGCACCGCCGGCGGCAGCTCGTCGTAGTAGTCCTGGTCGCCGCTGCCGATGAAGACGCCGACCTGCTGCTTGGCCAGTGCGTGGGGCGCGATGCCGGCGCGTTCGAAGGTCTCCCACGCCAGCTCCAGCGTGAGGCGCTGCTGCGGGTCCATGGCGAGCGCCTCGCGCGGCGAGACGCCGAAGAACGGCGCGTCGAACTGGGCGACGTCGTGGATGAAGCCGCCCTCGCTCACGTAGCTCGTGCCCGGGCTGTCGGGGTCGGCGTCGAACATCGTGTCCAGGTTCCAGCCGCGGTCGGCCGGGAACGGCCCGATCGCGTCGCGGCCCTGCGCCACCAGTTCCCAGAGGTCCTCCGGGGAGCGGACGTCGCCCGGGTACCGGCAGCCCATCGCGACGATGGCGATCGGCTCGGCTTCGGCGGCCTCGACCTCGCGCAGCCGCTCCCGCGTCTCCTGCAGGTTGGCGGTCACCCGCTTCAGGTAGTCGACCAGCTTGCTTTCGTCAGACATCGTGGGATACCTCTCAGGCGCCGAGCTCGTTGTCGATGAGGGCGAACAGCTCATCCGTGGTCGCGGTCTCCAGCACTTCGGTGGTCTTCGTGCCGGACAGGGTCTTGTGCAGCGTGGTGACCATCGCCTGCAGGCGGGCGACGATCCGGGACCGGTCGATCTCGGCGGCGTCCAAAGTGGACGCGATGCCGTCCAGCCGGTCGAGTTCGGCTTCCAGCGAGACCGCCGCTTCGCCGCCGCCCAGCTGCGTCCACAGGTGCTCGGCGAGCGCCTGCGGGTTGACGTGGTCGAAGGCGACGGTGGCCGGGAGCTTGAGCCCGGTGGCGGCGCCGAGCCGGTTGCGCAGGTCGACCGCGGTGACCGAGTCGAACCCCAGCTCCTTGAACGCGCGGGCCGGTTCGACCGCCGAGCCGTTGTCGTAGCCGGCGACCACGGCGACCTGGCCGCGGACCAGCTCCAGCAGCGTCCGCTGCTGTTCGGCGGGCGTCAGCGCGGCCAGCTGTCCCTTCAGGTCGCCGGTCTCCTCGACCGGGCCGGGCTCGTCCCGGCCGACCTCGGGCAGCGCGCGCAGCAGCGGCCGCGGCCGGGCGAGCTGGTACACCGGGGCGAAGACGGCCCAGTCGATGTCGGCCACGACCAGGTGGGTCTCGTCGCGGTCCAGGGCCTGGCCCAGTGCCTCGACCGCGAGCTCCGGGGCCATCTCGGCCAGGCCGATGCGCCGCAGCAGGTCGCTCGCCTCGGCGTCGACCATGCCCCCGCCGCCCCAGGAACCCCAGGCGATCGCGGTGGCGGTGCGGCCCGCGGCGCGGCGACGGCGGGCGAGCGCGTCGAGGTAGGCGTTGCCCGCGGCGTAGGCGGGCTGGCCGGAGGTACCCCACACGGCGGCGCCGGAGGACATCAGCACGAACGCGTCCAGCTCGGTGTCGCCCAGCAGCTCGTCGAGCAGGGCCGCGCCGGTGATCTTGGCGCGGGTGGCGGCGGCGAACTCCGCGGGCGTGACGTCGGCCAGGGCCGGCTCGGCGGTCAGCACCCCGGCGGCGTGCACCACGGCGGTCGGCGGGTGCTCGGCCAGCAGGGCCGCCAGCTGCGCCCGGTCGGAGACGTCGCAGGCCACGACCGTGGCACCGAGTTCTTCGGCCAGGTCCCGCGCGCCTTCGGCGTCGATCCCGCGGCGGCTGGTGAGCACGATCTTTCCGGCGCCGCGGCCGGCCAGCCAGCGGGCGACGTGCGCGCCGACCGCGCCGGTGCCGCCGGTGACCAGGACCGTCCCGCGCGGCGACCACTCTTCGGCGGTGCCGGTCGACGGGGCGTGGACCATGCGCCGGGCGAACACCCCGGACGACCGGATCGCGACCTGGTCTTCACCGTCCACACCGGACACGATCGCGGCCAGGCGAACGGCGTCGGCGGGGCCGTCGACGTCGACCAGGCCACCCCAGGTGGCGGGCTGGTCGAGCGCGGCGACCGTGCCGAGGCCCCAGACTGCCGCGGCGGCCGGGTCGGCGCCGGAGAAGGCGTCAACGGCGACCGCGCCGCGGGTGACGACCCACACCGGAGTGTTGATGTCGCGCAGGGCCTGCAGCAGGGCGATGGTGGCGGCGACCGCGGTGCTGAGCGCGGGGTGCTCCGGGTGTTCGCGGGTGTCGAGGGCCAGCAGCGAGAGGACGCCGTCGAACGGCCGCAACGCCGTCGCTTCGGTGAGCACCTCGGCCAGTTCCCCGTGCTCGGCGATCACCCGGACGACATCACCCTGCTCGGCGAGTGCGTCGGCCAGCTCGGCCGCCTCGGGGACGCCGGCCGGGACGACGACCAGCCAGGTGCCGGTCAAGCTGCCGGTGACGCTCACCGGTGCCCAGTTCACGCGGTAGCGCCAGGACTCCACTGTGGACAGCTCGGTGCGGCGGCCGTGCCAGGCGGCCAGTGCCGGGACGATTTCACCCAGGGGGGCGGCTTCGACGCCGAGCCGGGCGGAGAGGGCGGCGACGTCGCCGGTGGTGACCTCCTGCCAGAAGTCCTGATCGGTCTGGAGGACGGGTGCCGGGGTGGCTTCCTCTTCGTGCCAGAAGCGCTTGTGCTGGAACGGGTAGGTCGGCAGGTCGGCGATCCGGCCGCCGGGAACCAGCGAAGCCCAGTCCGCCGCGCCGCCGCGGACCGCGTGCTCGGCCAGCGACGTCGCGAACCGGGTCATGCCGCCTTCGTCGCGGCGCAGGGTGCCGGTGACGGAACCGCTGTGGCCGCCTTCGTCGAGGGTCTCCTGGATGCTCATGGCCAGCACCGGGTGTGGGCTGATCTCGACGAACCGGGTGTAGCCCGCCTCGGCGAGCTTCGCGACCACCGGCGCGAACCGGACGGTCGTGCGCAGGTTGGTGAACCAGTACCGGGCGTCCATGGTCGCCCCGGGTTCCTCGGTGACCGTGGACGTCATCGCGACGCTGCCGGCGCCGGGGGCGGTCGGGCCGAGGTCGGCCAGCAGGCGGTCGGCGAGGTGCTCCACGTGCGCGGAGTGCGACGCGTAGTCCACCGGCACGCGCTTGGCGCGGAAGCCTTCGGCGACGAGCTGGTCGCGCAGCTGGTCGAGGGCGTCGCCGTCGCCGGACAGCACCGCCGAGGTGGCGCCGTTGTCGGCCGCCAGGGAGATCCGGCCGTCCCACGCGCCGAGGCGGGCCGACAGCTCGGCGGCGGGCAGGCCGGCGGCGAGCATGCCACCGCCACGGCCGCCGAGGACGTCGCCGATCGCCTTGCTGCGCAACGCCACCACGCGGGCACCGTCCTGGAGCGACAGGGCGCCCGAGACGCTGGCCGCGGCGATCTCCCCCTGGGAGTGCCCGATGACCATGTCCGGCTCGACGCCGTGCGCGCGCCACAGCGCGGCCAGCGAGACCATCACCGCCCACAGCATCGGCTGGACGACGTCGACCCGGTCGGCGGGCGGCGTGCCGGGCTCGCCGTGGAGCACGGCGACGACCGACCAACCGGTGAACTCGGACAGCGCCGCGTCGCACTCGGCCATCCGGGCGGCGAACACGGGCGACTGGGTCAGCAGCTCGGTCGCCATGCCGGTCCACTGGGAGCCCTGGCCGGGGAAGACGAACACGGTCTTGCCACGGACGTCGGCGGTCCCGGTGACGACGTCGGGGCGGGACCCGCCCGCGGCCAGCGTCTCCAGAGCCTGCCGGGGGTCGGCCGAGAGCACCACCGCGCGGTGGTCGAACTGCGCGCGACCGGTGGCGAGGGTGTGGGCGACGTCGACGAGGTCTTCGTCCACATGGGACGCCAGGCGGCCGGCGGCCGCGGCCAGCGCGGCCGGGGTCTTCGCCGACAGCACCAGCGGGCAGACCACGGGCGCCGGCGGGGTTTCCCGCTCCTCGGGCGGCGCCTGTTCCAGGATCACGTGCGCGTTGGTGCCGCTGACCCCGAACGAGGACACGGCCGCGCGGCGCGGGCGGGTGACCTCGGGCCAGTCTCGCGGCTGGGTCAGCAGCTCGACCGCACCGGCCGTCCAGTCGACGTGCCGCGACGGGGTGCCGACGTGCAGCGTGCGCGGCAGCCTGCCGTGCCGCAGCGCCTGCACCATCTTGATCACCCCGGCGACCCCGGCGGCGGCCTGCGGGTGGCCCATGTTCGACTTGATCGAGCCGAGCTGCAGCGGCTCTCCCGTGGTGCGCTGCCCGTAGGTCTCCATCAGCGACTGCGCCTCGATCGGGTCGCCGAGCGCGGTGCCGGTGCCGTGCGCCTCGACGGCGTCCACATCGGACACCGAAAGCCCGGCGTCGGCCAGCGCCGCCTCGATCACCCGGACCTGCGAGGGGCCGTTCGGGGCGGAGAAGCCGTTGCTCGCGCCGTCCTGGTTGACCGCGGAACCGCGCAGCAGCGCGAGGATCCGGTGCCCGTTGCGGCGCGCGTCCGAGAGGCGCTCCAGCACGAGCACGCCGACGCCCTCGGCCCACGACGTGCCGTCGGCGTCGTCGGAGAACGACTTGCTCCGGCCGTCGGCGGCCAGGCCGCGGCGGCCGGAGAAGTCGACGAACATCTCGGGCGTGCCCATCACGGCGACACCGCCGACCAGCGCGAGCGTGCAGTCGCCGCGGCGCAGGCCCTGCGCCGCCAGGTGCAGGGCCACCAGCGACGACGAGCACGCGGTGTCCACCGAAACCGACGGTCCTTCGAGCCCGAGGGTGTAGGACACCTGCCCGGAGACCAGGCTGCCCTCGGGGCTGCCACCGCTGTAGTCGTGGTACATGACGCCGGCGAAGACGCCGGTGGGGCTGCCCTTCAGCGCGTGCGGATCGAGCCCGGCGCGCTCGATGGCCTCCCAGGAGGCTTCGAGCAGGATCCGCTGCTGGGGGTCGGCGCGGCGGGCGTCACGCGGGCTGATGCCGAAGAACTCCGCGTCGAAGTTCGCGGCGTCGTAGAGAAACCCGCCGTGGCGCGTGTAGGTCTTGCCGGGCCGCTCGGGCGTCGGGTCGTAGACGCCTTCGGTGTCCCAGCCGCGGTCGGCGGGGAACTCGCCGATCACGTCCCGGCCCGCGTCGACCACGTCCCAGAGGTCGTCCGGCGTGGCGACGCCCCCGGGGTAGCGGCAGCTCATGCCGATGATCGCGAGGGGCTCGGTGTCCCTGGTCTCCAGCTCGTGCAGCCGGTGCCTGGCCTGCTTGAGGTCCGCCGTCGCGCGCTTCAGGTAGTCGCGGAGCTTGTCCTCGTTCCCCATGGCTGTCCCCTTCATCGAAACTCCCTCGGTGCCGGAGGTCAGGAAATGCGCAGTTCGTCGTCCAGCACGGCGAAGAGCTCGTCGTCGGTGGCGGTGCCGAAATCGGCCGCCGGCGTGTCATGGCCGGTGTGCGCGCCGGTCCACTTGCGCAGCAAGGCGTCAAGCCGGGCCGTGATCTTCGCGGCCGAGCCGTCGAGCGAGCCGGCGGCGCCGAGCACGGCCTCGAGCCGGTCGATCTCGGCCAGCAGCAGCTCCGCGGCGCCGCGGCCCGGACCGAGCAGCTCGTGCAGCCGGCGGGCGAGCGCGGCCGGTGTCGGGTGGTCGAACACGATGGTCGCGGTCAGCTTGAGGCCGGTCAGCGCGCCGAGCTGGTTGCGCAGCTCCACCGACGTGAGCGAGTCGAAACCCAGCTCCTGGAAGGCGCGCCCGGGCTCGACCGACGCGGCCGAGGCGAACCCCAGGACGGCCGCGACCTGCTCGGACACCACACCCAGGAGGTAGGCCTCGCGCTCGGCCTCGGGCACCGTGCCCAGCCGGGCGGCGACCGCGCCGCCGGAGCGGGCGGCCGGGCGGCGGCCCGGCGCGGGCCGGACGAGCCCGCGCAGGACCGGCGGAAGCGCATCGGTCCGGGCACGCAGCGCCGCGACGTCGAGCCGCACCGGCGTGAGCACGGCGTCCTCGGCGGTGAGACACGCGTCGAGCAGGGCGAGGGCCTCGCCGGTGGCCATCGGCGGCGTGCCGAGGCGGCGCAGCCGGCGGAAGTCGGCCTCGTCGAGCTCGCCGGCCATGCCCCCGGCCTCGGCCCAGGCGCCCCAGTCCAGGGCGATCGCCGCGAGCCCCCGGGCCCGGCGGTGCTGGGCCAGCCCGTCGAGGTAGGCGTTCGCGGCGGCGTACCCGGCCTGGCCGGCCGCGAGCACGGTGCTCGCGGCCGAGGAGAACAGGACGAACGCGGCCAGGTCGCGGGTCAGCTCGTGCAGGTGCCACGCGCCGTCGACCTTGGGGGCGAAGACGCGGTCCAGCTCGTCGTCGGTGAGCGCCTCGACCCGGCCGCCGGCGGCGACGCCGGCGGCGTGCAGGACGGCGGTCAGCGGCGCTTCGGCCGGAACCGCGTCGAGCAGCGACCGCACGGACACCGCGTCGGTGACGTCGCAGCTCGCGATCGTCACCTCGGCGCCCAGCTGCCGGAGCTCTTCGCGCAGCTCGGCCGCGCCGGGGGCGTCGGCGCCCCGGCGGCTGGTGAGCAGCAGGCGGCGCACGCCGTGCCGCGTCACCAGGTGCTTCGCGACCACGGCGCCGAGCCCGCCCGTGCCCCCGGTGACGAGGACGGTCCCGCCGGGGTTCCAGGCCGGCTCCCCCGCCCGCGGCGGCGCGGGGGTCAGGCGCGGCACGAGGACCCGGCCGTCGCGGACGGCGGCCTCGGGCTCACCGGTGACCAGCGCGGCTTCGGCGGTGCCGTCCTCGTCGACGTCGACGAGGACGAACCGGCCCGGGTTCTCGGCCTCGGCCGCGCGCACCAGGCCCCACACCGGCGCGACGGCCGGGTCGACGTCCTCGCCGCCGACCGACACCGCGCCGCGCGTGACCACGGCCAAGCGGGTCTCGCCCTCCTCGGCGAGCAGTTCCCGGACCGCGGCGAGCACCTGCCGCGTGACCGCGCGCGCCGCCACGGGCACCGGACCGTCCGGAGTGGACACTTCCAGTACCTTCGCGGCGCCGGCAGTCCCGGCGGGGGCGGTGGGGGCGGCGGGCTCCCAGGACACCCGGAACAGCGAGTCCCGGCCCGGGGCCAGCTTGTCCAGCGAGACCGGCCGCGCGGCCAGTGCCTCGACCGACAGCACGGGCCCGCCGGTGTCGTCGGCGATCCGCAGCGTGATGGTGTCGGCGCTGCTCGGCGACACGTGCACCCGCAGCGCCGCGGCGCCCGCCCGGTGCAGGGTGGTACCGGTGAAGGCGAACGGCAACATCGGCTTCGCTTCGCCCTCACCGGTCTCGGGGCCGAGCAGCTGGGCGTGCATCGCGGCGTCGAGCAGCGCCGGGTGCAGGCCGTAGCCGGCCGCGTCGGCGCCGTCGGGCAGGGCGACCTCGGCGTACACGTCGTCGCCGCGCCGCCACATCGCCCGCAGGCCCTGGAAGGCCGGGCCGTAGTCGTAGCCCAGCTCCGCGAGCCGCGCGTACGGGTCGGCCAGATCGGCCTCGACGGCGCCCGCGGGCGGCCACTCGGCCAGGTCGAACGGCGGCGCGTCCGCCTCGGCGCTCACGAACCCCTCGGCGTGCCGGACCCAGGCGTCCTCGCCGTCGAGCCGCGAGTGGACGGTGAGCCGGCGGCGGCCGTTCTCTTCGGCGGCCACCGACACCTGGACCGCCGCGCCCGCGCCGTCGGCCAGCGTCAGCGGGGCCTGCAGCGTCAGCTCCTCGATCCGGGGGCAGCCGGCCTCGTCGGCGGCGCGGTGCGCCAGTTCGAGGAAAGCCGTGCCGGGCAGCAGGATCGTGCCGAGGACGACGTGGTCGGCCAGCCACGGCGTGGTGTCCGCGGCCAGCCGTCCGGTGAGCACCAGCGAGCCGGACTCCGGATCCCGCACGACGGCGCTGAGCACGGGGTGCCCGGCGGGCTGCTGGCCGTGGTCCCCGGCGTCACCGGCGACCGTGGTGGCGGGCACCCAGTAGCGGGTGCGGCGGAAGGCGTAGGTGGGCAGCCCGACCCGGCGGGCACCGGCGTTGAACGCCGCCCAGTCCACGGGCACGCCCCGGGCGTGCAGGGTCGCGAGCGCGGTGACGACGGTGTGCGCCTCGGCGCGGTCCTTACGCTGCGCCGGGACGAACGTGAGCGCGCTGTCGTCCAGCGCGGTCCGCGCGGCCGCGGTGAGCACCGCACCGGGCCCGACCTCGACGAACGTCCGGACACCCGCGTCGGCCAGCGTGCGCACGCCGTCGTGGAACCGGACGGCCGCCCGGACCTGGTGCACCCAGTACTCCGGCGTCGCCGGGTCGGCGTCGGCGGAGACCGTCGAGACGAGGGGGATCGCGGGCTTGGCGTAGGTGAGCTTCTTCGCGACGGCGGCGAACCCGGCGAGCATCGGCTCCATCAGCGGCGAGTGGAAGGCGTGCGAGACACGCAGCTTCGTGGTCTTGCGGTCAGGGAACCGGGCGGCGACGGCGGCCGTGTCCGCCTCGGCGCCCGAGATCACCACTGCGTCCGGGCCGTTGACCGCGGCGATGCTCACCGCGGCCGTGAGCAGCGGCGTCACCTCGGCCTCGGTGGCCTGGAGTGCGATCATCGCGCCCCCGGCCGGGAGGGCCTGCATGAGCTTCGCCCGCGCGGCGACCAGCGTGCACGCGTCTTCGAGGGACAGGATCCCGGCGACGTGCGCCGCGGCCAGCTCGCCGATCGAGTGACCCAGGAGGAAGTCGGGCCGCGCGCCCCACGTCTCCAGCAGCCGGTACAGCGCGACCTCGACGGCGAACAGCGCGGGCTGGGCGAACCCGGTCTGCGCCAAGGCGTCTTCGTCGGCCAGAACCGTCCGTAGTGGACGGTCCAGGTGCTGCTCCAGTTCGGCGGCCACGGCGTCGAGCGCCGCGGCGAAGGCCGGGTACTGCCCGGCGAGCGCCAGCCCCATCCCGGGGCGCTGGGCGCCCTGGCCGGTGAACAGGAACGCCGTCCGGCCGCTGCCCCGGCGGTCGCGCACCACGCCGGGCGCGCCGGCCCCGGTGGCGAGCGCGGTCAGCCCGGCGAGCAGCTCCGCGCGGTCGGCGCCGACGACGACGGCCCGGTGGTCCAGCGCCGAACGGGTCGTGGCGAGCGAGAAACCGATGTCCGCCGGCGAAGCGGCGGTGTCGACGTGGTCCGCGAGCCGCTGGGCCTGTGCGGCCAGGGTGTCCGGCGAGTCGGCCGACACCGGCCACGCGAAGACGGGCAGCGCGGGCGGGGTCACCGGCTCGGCCGGCTCCGCCACCGCCTGCTCGATGATCACGTGGGCGTTCGTGCCGCTGATGCCGAACGACGACACCGCGCCGCGGCGTGGCCGGGACACCGCGGGCCACGCGCGGGACTCGGTGAGCAGCTCGACGCGGCCCGCCGACCAGTCGACGTGCGGTGACGGCGCGTCCACGTGCAGGGTCTTCGGCAGCACGCCGTGGCGGATGGCCTGCACGACCTTGATCACGCCCCCGACCCCGGCGGCGGACTGCGCGTGCCCGATGTTCGACTTGAGGGAGCCGAGCCACAGCGGCTCGGCCTCGTCACGGCGCCGGCCGTAGGTCGCCAGCAGTGCCTGCGCCTCGATCGGATCGCCCAGCTTCGTGCCCGTGCCGTGCCCTTCGACCAGATCGACGTCCGATGTGGACAGTCCGGCCGATTCGAGTGCCTGGAGGATGACCCGCTGCTGCGCCGGTCCGTTGGGGACGGTGAGCCCGCTGGAGGCACCGTCGGAGTTCACCGCGCTGCCCCGCACGACGGCGAGCACGTCGTGGCCGAGCCGGCGGGCGTCGGACAGCCGCTCGACCACGAGCACGCCGACGCCCTCACCCCAGCCCGTGCCGTCGGCGCCCGCGGCGAACGCCTTGCAGCGTCCGTCGTCCGACAGGCCGCGCTGCTCGGCGAAGTCCACGAACGTCCCGGGCGTGGCCATCACCGTGACGCCGCCGGCGAGGGCCAGCGCGCACTCGCCGCGGCGCAGCGCCTGGATGGCCCAGTGCAGGGCGACCAGCGAGGACGAGCACGCGGTGTCGACCGTCACCGCCGGGCCTTCCAGCCCGAGCGCGTACGCGACCCGGCCGGAGACGACGCTGCCGGCGGCCGCGTGGCCGAGGTAGTCGTGGTACATCACGCCGGCGAACACGCCGGTGTCGCTGCCGCGCAGCGTCTCGGGCACGATGCCGGCCCGCTCCAGCGCGGTCCACGACGTCTGCAGCAGCAGCCGCTGCTGGGCGTCCATCGCGCGCGCCTCGCGCGGCGAGATGCCGAAGAACTCCGGGTCGAACTCGGCGGCGTCGTGGAGGAAGCCCGCCTCGCGGGTGTTCGTGGTGCCGGGCCGCTCGCCCGCCGGGTCGTAGAGCGCCGCCAGCGGCCAGCCGCGGTCGGCCGGGAACGGGCCGACCGCGTCGGTCCCGGACGCCACCAGCTCCCAGAGGTCCTCCGGCGAGCCGACCCCACCGGGGTAGCGGCAGTCCATGCCGACGATCGCGATCGGCTCGGCTTCGGCCTCCCGGACCTCCCGCAGGGCGCGCTTCGCCTCGCGCAGCTCGGTGGTCGCACGCTTGAGGTAACCGAGGAGCTTGCCCTCGTTTTCCGTGCTCACGTCATTACCCCCGTTCCGGCACCAGCGGAGCAGAAAATGGCACTCACGTAATCGACCGCCTCAGGAAGTTGCCGCGATGGTGATTCCGCGAAAAACGCTACCCAGTTGTTTTCCCCGGCCCTACCCCTAACCGGGCCGGGCCGCCCCCGCAATCAGCGGATCAGTTCGGCCACGACGGCGCGCGGGGCGGGCAGCGCGGCGATTTCCTCCCGCAACGCGCGCGCGGCACGGGAAAGCTCCGCGTCGGCCGTCAGCGTGCGGATTCCTTCGCCGGCACCGGTCTTCCCGGCGCCGGCCGCCGCGATCCGCGGCGCGATCGCCGACTCGGTCAGGGAGATCTGGGGCAGCCCGTGCGCCGCCGCCGCGAGCGCGAGTGCCGCGTCGCCGTCGTGGATGACCGCGGCGCACGTCGGCAGCAGCGCGGCCGGTGGCGCGGAGTCGACCAGCCGGACGTTGGCCGGCATCGCGAGCCCGGCCGGGATGCGGGCCGGCTCGGCCGCGCACACCAGCTCGAAGTCCGCTTCCGCGACCGCGTCGAACACCGCGCCGAACATCGTTTCGCCGGTGAGCGACAGCAGCGCGCGGCTGCGCCTCGCCTTGCGGCGCAACCAGTTCGGCACCACGACGGGACCGAAGTAGGGCACGTGCCGCACCGCGCGGGCGGAACCGCTCCCGGCGCGCAACGAAGGCGGCACGGTGTCCAGCGTGATGTCCGCGCACCCCGCGGTTGCCGGGTCCGCCTCGTCCAGCGCGCCGAGCACCCGGACGGCCAGGGCCCCGACCGCCCGCGCGGCGGCCGTGCCCGCCGGCGCCCGCGCGTCGGAGACCACGACCTGGGGCCGCCACAGCTCGGCGAACTCGACCAGGGCCGCGGATTCGGCGAGCGAGGCTTCGTCCCCGCCTTCCAGCTCGACCGCGACACAACTGGTGCGGAGGATCTCTTCGACGAAAGACGGGCGTCCGGCGATTTTCACGTCGTGGCCCGCCATTCGCAACGCCCAGGCGAGCGGGGCGAGATTGTGCAGCCGGGCGGGCGATGACGGGGCGGCCATGAGCACACGCATGGAATCCACTCCAGAAAGGAAACCGGGGCACCCCCGGCGCGGTTGGTTGATTCGAGACTAACCACGCCGGAGATGCCCCAGTACCCCTATTGCTCACTGCCCGGGCAGGGTCACCGCCTCGATCGGGCTGCGGCGCATGGCGAGCCGCGCGGCCAGCGCGGTGACCGGCCAGACGATGAGGAACACCGCGGCCACCACCGCGAGGAACACCCAGATCGGCCCGGACGGGACGATCTGACCGGTCGTGATCGCCATCGGCAGCACGGTGCACAGCGCGATGACGATGCCGAGCACCAGCCCGATCACCGCGACGATGCCACCCTCGACGAACAGCATCCGCCGGACCTGGCGGCGATCGGCGCCGGCGAGCCGCTGCACCCCGAACTCCCGGCGGCGGCCGAGCACGGCCACCGCGAGCGTGTTCACCGCCGCGATCGCCGCGTAGGCGATCGCGAGCACGGCCAGCAGGTAGTTGATCAGCGCCTCGACGTCCGCGCCCGCCTGGAAGTTCCGCACCAGTGCCCCGTCGTCGCCGACGGTGGTGCCCGGGAAGGCCCGCAGCCGCTCGGTGAGCGCGGCCACCAGCGCGTCCGCGTCCTGCCCGGCCGCGGCCTTCACGAGCACCTGGGCCGGCCGGCCGGCGGTGGTGTGCGCCGCGAGGAGGTCGGCGGGCAGCACCATGCTCGGATAGCTCGACGGGCTGTCGAGCAGCGCGACCACGTTCACCGCCACCTCGGCGCCGTCGCCGAGCCGCATGGTGATCCGGTCGCCTAGCTTGATCTCCAGGTCCCCGGCGACGCTCTCGGGCAGGGCGACCGCCTCCCCGCTGAGGTTCTTGAGCGACCCCTGCGTGACCTCGGTGGCGAGCACCGAGCCGCCCTGGTCCTCGGCGGCGATGCCGAGCAGGCGCAGCGGGTCGCTGCCGTTGCCGTCGTAGGGCCGCTCGATCCAGCCGGAGCTGGTGACGAGCGGGGACGCGGTGCCGACGCCCGCCGTGCCCCGGATCCGCGTCAGCTCGTCCGGGGAAATGCCGCCGGTGTCCGTGCCGACCACCGCGTCGGCGACCAGCTGACCGGCGTAGGCCGACACCTGGGCCCGCTGCGCCGTGGTCTGCGAGTACACGTTGCCGAGCGCGACCGCGGTGGCGAGCGTGATCGGGGTGAGCGCCGCGGCGAACGCCACCGCGCGCGTCCGGGAGTTGATCACGGCCAGCGCGGCGTCCCGGCCCGCGACCCGCCGGATGACCGGGCCGAAGCGGTCGGCGACGTAGGCCATGATCTCCGGGCCGACCAGCGCCACCGCGACGGCGCCGGTGAGCAGCGCCGGGCCACCGATCGCCGCGGCCGTGTCGGCGGGCATGAACATCGTGGTGGCGGCCAGCAGCACGGTCGCGGCGGCGAACACCAGCGCCCCCATCCGGCGCAGCGGGTTCACCTTCGCGCTCGGGATCGCGGCCTCGGCCAGTGCCTGGATCGGCCGGGCCCGCGACGCGGCCAGCGCGGCGAACCACGCGGCGGCGAACGTGATCGCGAGCGTCGCGACCACGCCCGCGCCCAACGCGATGAAGTCCTGGGCGAACACCAGTTCCGGCGGCACGATGCCGAGCGACACGCTGGTGGCGAAGATCCGGTCGCCGAGCAGGCTGCCGAGGAACGCGCCGCACACCGCGGCGATCACCCCGACGGCCATGGTCTCGGCGACGACCATCCGGTGCACCTGCTTCGGTGTCGCGCCGGTGGCCCGCAGCAGCGCGATCTCCTGCTGCCGTTGCCGCACGGTCAGGCCGATCGTCGCGGAGACGACCAGCGCCATCACCACCAGCACCATCGACCCGAACACCGCCGCCAGCAGGATGAGCGGCAGCCGGCTGGCGGTCACGCCGAGGAACTCGGCCGAACCGCGGTCGTCGCCGGTCAGCACGCTGACCCCGCCGACGTTTCCGGCGATGCGCGCGGCCAGCTCGCCCGCGTCCACGCCGTCCGCGGGGAACACGCCGACGGCGCCGACGCGCCCCGGGTGGGTGGCGAACCGCTGCGTGTCGGCGGCCGAGAAGAAGAACGCGGGCGCTCGCACGGCCTGGCCCGGCTCGGCGATCCCGGCGACGGTGAAGGACTGCGGCCTGCCGTCCACCACCAGCTCCACCGTCGCCCCGGTCGCGGCCCCGGCCGCGCTCGCCGTGGCCGGGTCGAGCACGACCTGACCCGGCGCCGTGGGCGCGGCACCCTCGCGCACGGTGTAGCCGCCGAGCGCGGCGGAGTCCCAGCCGTGGCCCGCGAGCACCGGCGCCGCCGCGAGCTGCGGCGAGCCGTCACGCAGGAGCACGGCGGGGAAGGACACGTCCCGCACCGCGCGACCCACGCCCGGCACCGCGGCGATCCGGGCGACCTGTTCCTCGGACAGCCCGGCACGCTCGGCGTACGGGACCACCTCCGACTCTTCGTCGGGCAGCTTGAACCCGGGCGACCCGCCGACCACGACCGGCACCGCCGCGAGCCGCTGCGGCTTCGCCTGCAGCACGATGGCCGTCTCGAACAGCCCGGCGCACGCGATCAGCAAGCCGCAGCCGATCAGGATCGCGACGAAGGACGCGAGCGAGGCCGCCACGCGGAACCGCAGGCTGGCCAGCGCCAGGTTGAGCACCACTCGCCGCGAGCTCACCGCTGCCTCCGTGCCTTGGCCTGCGCGCCCAGCTGCGCCAGCATCGAGGCGACGGCCTCCACGCCCGGCGACGCGAGCTGGGTGACGATCCGGCCGTCCACCAGGAACAGCACGTTGTCCGCGAAGGACGCCGCCACCGGGTCGTGCGTGACCATCACGATGGTCTGCCCGGCCTGCACCAGTTCGCGCATCAGGTTCAGGACCTCGAGCGCGGTGTTCGTGTCGAGCGCGCCGGTCGGTTCGTCGGCGAACACCACCGCGGGCCGGCCCGCGAGCGCGCGGGCGATCGCGACGCGCTGCTGCTGGCCGCCGGAGAGCTCACCGGGACGGTGCTTCACGCGCTGGGCCAGCCCGACCCGCGCGATCACCTGGTCCACCCACGCCCGGTCCGGTTCGCCGCCGGCCAGCAGCGTCGGCAGGGCGACGTTCTGCTCGACGGTGAGCGCGGGCATCAGGTTGAACGACTGGAAGACGAACGCGACGTGCTCACGGCGCAGCACCGTCAGCTGGGTCTCGCTCTTGTCCTTCAGGTCGGTGCCGGCCAGCCGGACGCTGCCGGCGGTCGGCTTGTCCAGACCCGCCGCGCAGTGCAGCAACGTGCTCTTGCCGGACCCCGACGGGCCCATCACCGCGGTGAAACTGCCGGCGGGGAAGCTGACGGAGACCCCGGCGAGCGCCTCCACCGTGCTGTCACCGGAGCCGTAGGTCTTGCGCACCGAGTCCAGCTGGACCGGGGACTCGAGGGAGGTCATGGCAGGCACGTCGCTCACACCGATCCTTCCCGGGTCCGCCGCGCCGGGTCGGCGTACCACCAGACCAGCAGCACGGCTCCGCCGACGACGACCGTCCACAGCCAGAACGGCGCCTTGAAGCTCATGCTGATCAGGCACATGAGCAGCCAGATCACGAACTGGGCGCCGCCGACGACCGCCCACACGATCGTGACGATCGAGCGGGCGAGGCCGCTCTTGGACCGGGCTTGGTCGATACTTTCCGGCATGAGGTCCCCCATATCGGGTTGGCAGGATAACTGTGTAAACCTTGCACAGTTTAACGGCCGCCCGTGGCCTTGGCCACCCCGGCCCCGTCAGCCCGCCCGCGCCACCGAGCGCAGGCGGCGGTCCCACTCGCGAGCTGCCCACACGCCGGCCACCAGCACGCCGCCGCCGAACAGCACCCAAAGCGGCCACGGGTCCCAGTCGCCGCCGGTCACGCCGGTCACCAGCCAGATGACGACATGGACGGCGCTGACGAGCAGCCACAGCGCGGTCGCGATCCGCGGCGCCGCCTCGAGCGCCGGCGGGATCGCGTCGCCGGCCCGGCCGTCGACCGCGACCCGCAGCGCGGCGTGCGTGGTCGCGGTCTGGACCAGGGCGAGTCGCCGGGCCGCCTCGGCGACGTCGCACTCGCCCGTCGAGCGGATGTGCTCGATCTCGGTGGCCGCCAGCTTCCGGTCCAGCTCGGTGACCCGGCCGGCCGCGCTCATGCGCCCTCACCTCGCGCCCGCAGCGCCACAACCATTTTCCCGGCCCTCCAGCCTTAGCCCTCCGGCTTGATTAGTGTATGCCTTGCACAGTTTACTTGAGGACACCGCGGAGCGAAAGATGACGACCGAGCCCGATGCCACCGGCCAGCCGGAGCTGCCTCCCGGGCTGGCGCCTGCCTGGGGCACCCCACCGCGGCCCCGCCGGGGTCCCAAGCCGTCGCACAGCGTGGCGCAGATCGTCGCCGCCGCCGTCGAACTCGCCGACGCCGACGGGCTGGCGGCCGCGTCGCTGCCCAACATCGCCGCCTCGCTCGGGCTGACCACCAACGCGCTGTACCGCTACGTCGGCTCGAAGGACGAACTGCTGGTCCTCCTGGCGGACGCCGGGTTCGGGCCGCCCCCGGAACCGCTGGGCGGCCCGGGGTGGCGGGCCACCGCACGGGCCTGGACCGAGGCCGCGCTGGACCGCTACCGCGCCCGGCCCTGGCTGCTGGACGTCCCGGTCCGCGGCGATGCCGTCACCCCGCACCTGCTGCGCTGGACGGAAGTCCTGCTGGCGGCGCTGTCCGCCGCCGGTCTGTCCGATGTGGACGCGCTCGGCTGCGCGAGGCTGGTGGCGGACTTCACCCGCGGCACGGCCGAACGCCTGCGTGCCCGCGTCGACCCGGACTCCGCGAGTTTCCCCGCGCACGCCGACGGCGTCCGCGCGTTCCTCCGGCCCCTGCTCGCCGACCGCGGCTATCCCCACGTGGCCGCCCTCGCGACCCGGCGGGAGTACCCGACGGCCACGGACGTCGAATTCGGCCTGGACCGCGTCCTCGACGGCATCGCCGCCCTCCTCGAAGCTTCTCGAACCGGGGATTGACCGCCTTTCGGCGACACCGGCCCCCGGAAACGAGAATACGAGCGCGTACCGGGCACTTTCCACCCCTAACGGCCCCGGAACCGCGCCGGGAACCGGCGCCCCTACCCCACGCGCCGCGCGGGCCAAGGTCCGCTTTAGACCGTCTTTAGGGGTTGTCGGTCGTCGCCCGCGGATGACAGATTTCCGTCACGTCCGGAAATACATTCACCTCCGTTATGCCGTGCTCGCCACGGTGTTCGGCGCCTAGGGCTGGGGATCGGTATGCACAGGAAAATACGCAAGCTCCTGGTCGTGGGAGCGCACGGCGACGACGAGACACTCGGCGCGGGCGGCACCATCGCCCGGCTCGCCGACGAGGGCGTGACGGTGGCGCTCTGCATCCTGACCAACGACGACGGCTCGCGGTCGCCGACCGGCACCGGCGTCGTCAACCGCACCGCCGCGATCGAGCTGGCCGCGAAGACGCTGGGCATCGAACGCGTGCGCATCAACGAGTTCGGCGACAACCGCCTCGACACGGTCAGCCACCTCGAGCTCAACCGGGTCGTCGAAAACGAGGTCCGCGACTTCGAGCCCGACACCATCCTCACCACGAGCATGTGCGACCTGAGCACCGACCACGCGCTGGTCAGCCGCGCCGCGCGGGTGGCGGGCCGGCCGGGCAAGGGCAGCGTGCAGGAGGTGCGGACGTTCGAGATCCGCTCGGCCACCGACGTCGGCGAAGCCTCCGGGCTGCCGGTCACCTTTCGCCCCAACTGCTGGCAGCGCCTCGAGGAAACGCACGTCGACCGCAAGATCGAAGCGCTTCGCGCGTACGGCAAGGAACTCGAAGAGTGGCCCCACCCGCGGAGCGAACGAGGCGTCCGCGCCCTCGCCGAATACCGCGGTTCGCAGATCTCCTCCGGTCTCGCCGAAGCGTTCGAGATCGTCCGGATCGTGCACTGAATTCGCCTCAGACCACTTCGAACCGCGCAAGAGACGGGTGAACCGGAATGACCAGTACTGTCGCTGAATACGAAACCCTGGCCGACCTGAACAAGCTGACCTCGGTCGCGGTGATCGGGATGGGCTACGTCGGCCTCCCGACCGCGCTCGGCCTGCACGAGAACGGCGTCGAGGTGATCGGCATCGACCTCTCGCAGAACCGCCTCGACGCGATCCGCGCCGGCGAGGTCGACCTGATCGACGCCGACCACCGCCGGCTGGAGAAGGCCGTGCACCAGGAGGACTTCCAGCTCACCACCGACTCGGCGCGGATGGCCGGCGCCGACGCGGTGCTGGTGTGCGTGCCGACCGGGCTCGACGAGTACCTGATGCCCGACCTCGGCCCGCTGGAGAGCGCCTGCGCGGCGCTGATCGCGCACGCGCGGACCGGCCAGACCCTGATCCTCACCTCCACCAGCTACGTCGGCACCGCCGGGCGGCTGCTGGTCAAGCCGCTGATCGCCAAGGGGTTCAAGGTCGGCCGCGACATCTTCGTCGCGTCCAGCCCCGAGCGCATCGACCCCGGCAACGTCACGCACACGCAGCAGGAAACCCCGCGCGTGCTGGGCGGGGTGACCCCGACCTGCACCGCGATGGCGCAGCGCGTGATCAACCTGCTGACCCCGCGGGTGCACTGCGTCAGCTCCGCCGAAGCGGCTGAGCTGACCAAGTTGTACGAGAACACGTTCCGCGCGGTGAACATCGCGCTGGCCAACGAGTTCGCGGAGATCAGCGACGGCTTCTCGATCGACCCCATCGAGGTGATCGACGCGGCGGCGAGCAAGCCCTACGGCTTCATGGCCTTCCACCCCGGCCCCGGCGTCGGCGGCCACTGCATCCCGTGCGACCCGCACTACCTGCTGTGGCAGCTGCGGGCGACGCAGAACAACGCGCCGCTGGTCACCCAGGCCATGCACGCCATCGCCGAGCGGCCGAAGCAGGTCGTCGAGCGGGTGGTGAACACGTTGTCCCGCAACGGGAAGGGCATGGCGGGCGCCCGGGTGCTGGTGGTCGGCGTGACGTACAAGCCCGGCGTCCAGGACGTCCGGTCCTCCTCCGCGCTGGACATCATCGACCTGCTGGCGGCGAAGGACGCGAAGGTCGGCTACTACGACCCGCTGGTGCCGAACATCCGCGTCACGGGCGGCGCGCTGGACAGCGTCACCGAGCCGGACGGCGGCGACTGGGACGTCGCCCTGATCCACACCATCCAGCCCGGCCACGGCTACGACTGGCTCGCGCGGTGCGAGGTCGTCATCGACGCCACCTATCGCTTCGATTCCGCGCTTTTTGCGAACTGAGAGGACTTCCGACGTGCGTTACCTCATCACCGGCGGTGCCGGCTTCATCGGCTCCCACCTGACCGAGCACCTCCTGCGGGGCGGCCACGAGGTCGTCGCGCTCGACAACCTCAGCACCGGCACGCTCGACAACCTCGCCGCCCACCGGGACGACCCCGCGTTCCGGTTCGTGCGCGGCTCGGTGACCGACCCGGCGGCGGTCGAGGGGTGCATGCCCGGCGTCGACGCGATCTTCCACCTCGCGGCCGCGGTCGGCGTCTTCACCATCCTCGACAAGACGATGGAGAGCCTCCGCACCAACCTGCACGGCACCGAAACGATGCTGGACGCCGCGCTGCAGCACGACGTGCCGATCCTGGTGGCGTCCACCAGCGAGATCTACGGCAAGAACACCGCCGACGGCCTCACCGAGGACGCCGACCGGATCATCGGCTCGCCGTTGAAGAACCGCTGGTCCTACGCCGAGGCCAAGGCACTGGACGAGACGTTCGCCCACCTGTACGCGGTCGAGCACGGCCTGCGCACGGTGATCGTCCGCCCGTTCAACACGGTCGGCCCCCGCCAGACGGGCCGCTACGGCATGGTCATCCCCCGGTTCGTGACGCAGGCACTGGCCGGCGAGCCGATCACGGTGTTCGGCGACGGCCAGCAGACGCGCTGCTTCTGCCACGTCCACGACGTCGTGCCCGCGCTGGTGGCCCTGCTGGCCGACGAAACGGCGTACGGCAAGGTGTTCAACCTCGGCAGCACCGAGCAGACGACGATCTCGCAGCTCGCCGAGCGCGTGATCGCCGCGACCGGGTCTTCGAGCACGATTTCGAAGGTGCCGTACGAGGAGGCCTACGGCGACGGCTACGAGGACATGCAGCGCCGCATCCCGGACTGCACGCGGGCGAACCGGCAGATCGGCTTCGCGCCGGCCCGCACCCTGGACGACATCATCGCCGCGGTCGTCGCCGACCGCCGTGGTGCCGGGAGCCGCTGACCGGGAAGGCACTTCGGGTTGCCGCCGACCGCAGCCGCGGTCGGCGGCACAGTGCTGTGTGCTGTCCCGCCACCCCGAACCCGACCACCAAAACCGCGAACCCCGCGCCGTAGCGCGGGGTTCGCGGTGTTCATTACGGAGAACTCACGAACCGAGCCACTCCTCGACCGCCTGTGCCGTCGTCGCCGCGTCGGCCTCGACCAGGCTGAAGTGGTCGCCCGGGACCACCACGTCCGTGCCGGCGAGGCTCCACGCCGTTCGCCAGGCCTCCGAGTCCGAAGGCTCGGCCTCGCCGACGCTGAACCGGTCCTCCGGCCGCACCAGCAGGCTCGGCGCCGCGATCTCGGGCAGGGCGATCTCGGGGAGGATGTCCAGGTACCGGGCGAGCGCGGTGAGCTTGGTCCGGTCGTACGGCCCGTACCGCTCCTCGTTGTCCAGCAGCCCCGAGACCAGGCCGAGGGTGGCCTTGTCCCGCTCCTCCTGGTCGCTGCGCCGCACGTCCTCGCCACTGGCGGCGTAGGTGTCCAGCAGGACGACCGCGGCCGGGCCGGTGCCCGACTCCTCCAGCCGGCCCGCGACGGCGTGCGCGAGGATCCCCGCCGACGAATAACCGAGCAACGCGAACGGCTCGTCGCCGATCGCCTTGTGGATGCTCTCGGTCAGCACGTCCACGATGGCCTCGGCCGACTCGGGCAGCCGCTCGCCCGCCAGGAAGCCCGGCATCGGCACCGCCGACAGCGTGCGCACGCCACGGAAGTGCGTGGCCAGCCGCGCGTACTGGTACGCGCCGCCCATCGCCGCCGGGGTGGCCAGGCAGAACAGCTGCGTCCGCCGTGTTCCCTCGGTCAGCCGGACCGGTGCCGGCAGCTGGTCGATGTCCGCCGCCGACCGGAACGCCGGGCGCAACCGGGCCGCCGCGCTCAGCAGGCCGAGCCCTTCCTCCGTCTGCCCCGCGCGGACGGCCTCGGTGAACAGCTGCTTCAGCCCGTCGGACGCCGGATCCGCGGCGCCGGGGACGGCGTCGAGTTCGGCCAGCAGGTGCGCGGTCAGCGCCACCGGGGTCTGGTGGTCGAAGACGACCGTCTGGGCCACGTCCAGCCCGGTGGCCTCGTTGAGGCTGTTGCGCAGGCCCACCGCGGTGACCGAGTCGAAGCCCGATTCGAGGAAGTGCCGGTTCGGGTCGACCGCGTCGGGGTCCGCGTAGCCGAGCACGGCCGCGGTGTGCTCGAGCACGATCCGCAGGAGGAGCTTCTCCCGCTGGGCCGGGCCGTGCCCGGCCAGCCGCTTGCGCAGCGCCGCCGGGTCGGCCGCGACGGCCGGGCTCGCCGCGCGCCGTGCCGGCGCCGGTCCCCGTCGTCCGGTCCTGGTGGTCTCCGCGGGCGCGCCTGCGGTTTCCCGCACCTCGGCGACGGGGCGGACCGTCACGGCCTCGATCGAGGCCACCGGCTTGCCCGCCTGATCGGCCAGCGTCACCGCGACCGCGTCCGCACCGAGCGGGGTCAGCCGCACCCGCAGCTTCGACGCCGCGGTGGCGTGCAGCTCGACCCCCGTCCAGGCCACCGGGAGCCCCGGCTGCCCGCCCGGGCGCAGGCCGAACGCCTGCACCGCGGCGTCCAGCGCGGCCGGGTGCAGGCCGAACCGGTCGGCCTGCAGGCTCGCCTCCTGACCGAGGCTCACCTCGGCGAACACCTCGGCACCCCGGCGCCAGCCCGCGCGCAGGCCCTGGAACGCGGGGCCGTAGCCGAGCCCCGCGGCGGCCAGCGCCGCGTCCCGGCCGGTCACCGGCACCGGTTCGGCCCCGGCGGGCGGCCACTCCGCCAGTCCCGCCGGCTTGACCGTTCCGCCGCCGGCCAGCTGCCCGGTCGCGTGCCGGGTCCACGTGGCGATCGGGTCGTCGGCGCGCGAATACACCGTCAGCGTCCGGGCCCCGGCCTCGTCGCGCGCGCCGACCACGGCCTGGACCTGCACCTTTCCGCGCTCCGGCAGCACGAGCGGCGTGTGCACGGTCAGCTCCTCGACCCGGCCGCAGCCCGCTTCGTCGCCGGCGCGGACGGCGATCTCGACGAACGCCGCCCCCGGCACCAGGATCTCGCCGCCGACGGTGTGCTCGGCCAGCCACGGGTGGGTGGCGAGCGAGAGCCTGCCGCTGAGCACGAGGCCGTCCGAGTCCGCCGGCCACATCGCCGCGCCGACGAGCGGGTGCCCGGTCGACTCGAGCCCGGTGGTGGCCAGGTCGCCGCTCGCCCTGATCGCCTCCATGTCCAGGTCCGGCCAGAACCGCTTGCGGTGGAACGCATACGGCGGCACCGGCACCCGCCGCACCTCCTGCCCGGCGAACAGCCGGGTGCCGTCGAGGCCGAGGCCGTCCACGTGCAGCTGCCCGGCCGCCCGCAGCACCGCGGTGGTCTCGGCGTGGTCGCCGGCCAGCACGGTCAGGGCGGTGACGTCCTCGCCCGGCCCGGTCAGGCCGGACCGCACGTGCGCCACCAGCCCCCCGCCGGGGCCGAGGTCCACGAACCGGTTCACGCCCGCCGCCTCCAGACTGCGGACCGCGTCGAGGAAGCGGACCGGCTGCCGCAGGGTGGCCACCCAGTGCGCGGGCTCGGCCAGCTCGGCCCCGGCCGGGGCACCGGTGACCGTCGAGACCACCGGAATGCGCGCGGCACCGTACGCCGGCTCCGCGGCGATCTCGGCCAGCTCGTCCAGCACCTCGTCCACCAGCGGCGAATGCGCGGCCTGCCGCACGGACAGCCGCCGGGTCTCCCGGCCCCGTTCCGCCCAGTGGGCGGCGATCTCGAGCACCGCTTCCTCGTCGCCGGACAGGACGACGGAATCCGGCCCGTTGACCTCGGCGAGTGCCACCTTCGCGCTCAGCAGCGGGCGGACCTCGTCCTCGCTCGCCGCGACCGCGACCATCGCGCCGCCCGGCAGCTCTTCCAGCAGCTGCGCGCGACTCGCGACGAGCTTGACCGCGTCCGGCAGCGACAGCACGCCCGCCACGTGCGCGGCCGCGACCTCGCCGCCGGAGTGGCCGAGCACGAAGTCCGGTCGCTGCCCCCAGAACTCGAGCAGCCGGAACAGGGCGACCTGCACGGTGAACAACGCCGCGTGCGCGAACGTCGCCCGGTCGAGCAGCTGCGCACCGGCCGAGTGCTCCTCGGCGAACAGCGCGTCCGTCAGCGGCCGGTCCAGGTATGCCCGGAACCTCTCGCTCACCTCGGTGAACTCCCTGGCGAACGCGGGGAAGGCCGCGCAGAGGTCCGCGCCGGTGCCGGGCCGGACGACGCCGTGGCCGGAGAACAGGAACGCCGTCTTCGCGCCCGCGCGGACGCTGCCGCGCAGCACTGTCGCGACGGGCTCGTCCTTCGCCAGCGCGGCGAGCCCGTCGAGCAGCTGCTGCCGGTCCTCGCCGATCACGGCCGCGCGGTGCGAAGCCGCGGTCCGGAAGGTGGCCAGCGAGTACGCGAGGTCGTGCGGGTCGGGTGCGTCACCGGCGGTCAGCCGGGACAGCAACCGCTGTGCCTGCAGCGGCACGGCTTCCCGGCTGCGCGCCGACAGCAGCAGCGGCGGCAGCGGCCCGTCCCGCTCGGGCGTGGCGGGTTCTTCCCGCTTCTCCGGCGCGGGCGCCTGCTCGATGATCACGTGCGCGTTGGTCCCGCTGTACCCGAAGGAGGAGACACCGGCGCGCCGCGGACGTCCGTGGCCGGGCCACGGGATGGTCTCCGCCAGCAGCCTGACCTGCCCCGCCGACCAGTCGACCTGTTCGGTCGGGTTGCCGGCGTACCGGGTCATCGGCAGCTGCCCGTGCCGCAGCGCCATCACCATCTTGATGACGCCGGCGACCCCGGAGGCGGCCTGGCTGTGCCCGATGTTCGACTTGACCGAGCCCAGCCACAGCGGCCGGTCCGCCGGCCGGTCCTGCCCGTAGACCGACAGCAGGGCGCGCGCCTCGATCGGATCGCCCAGGGTCGAGCCGGTCGCGGACGCCTCCACCACGTCCACATCGGACGGTCGCAGCCCGGCGACGGCGAGAGCCCGGCGGATCACGCGTTCCTGCGAGGGACCGCTCGGCGCGGTCAGCCCGTTGGACGCGCCGTCCTGGCCCACCGCGCTCGACCGGATCACCGCGAGGACCTCGCGGCCGTCGCGCAGGGCGTCCGAAAGCCGGGCGACCACGAGGACACCGACACCTTCGGACCAGCCGATGCCGTCCGCGTCGGCGGAGAAGGACTTGGACCGGCCGTCGGCGGCGGTGCCGCCGGAATCGAAGTGGGCGAACGGGCTCGGCGAGGTGAGCGCCGAAACGCCCCCGATCAGCGCGAGCGAGCAGTCGCCCTGGTTCAGCGCGTGGCTCGCCGTGTGCAGCGCCACCAGGGACGACGAGCAGGCGGTGTCGATCGAGACCGACGGCCCCTCCAGGCCGAGCGCGTAGGACACCCGGCCGGACACCACGCTGCCGAGCACGCCGGTGCTGCGGAACAGGCCGTTGGTCGCCATGTCGCCGGCCGGCCCGGGGTCGAAGTCCGACTTCATCACCCCGGCGAACACCCCGGTGTCGCTGCCCTTGAGCGAAACCGGGTCGATCCCGGCCCGCTCCAGCGCCTCCCAGCTGGCCTCCATCAGCATCCGCTGCTGCGGTTCGATCATCGCCGCTTCGTGCGGGCTGATCCCGAAGAAGGCCGCGTCGAAGCCGGTGATGCCGGGCACGAACCCGCCCTGCGGCTGCCGCCCGCTCGCCTCGACGAGGCCGAGCCAGTAGTCCATGTCCCAGGACCGGTCCGTGGGGAACGGCGAGACCCCGTCACCGCCGGTGGCCGCGAGCTGCCACAGCTCTTCCGGGCTGCCGACCTCTCCCGGGTACCGGCACGCCATCCCGATGATCGCGATCGGCTCGTCACCGGCGACGGTCGTCGGCGCGACCGGCTCCTGCCTGGCGCCCAGCTCGCCGAGCAGTGCCTGGTACAGGTGCTCGGCCAGGTCCGCCGCGGTCGGGAAGTCGAACACCAGGGTGGGCGGCAGGGACAGCCCGGTGGCCGCGCCGAGCTGGTTGCGCAGCTCGACGGCGAGCAGGGAGGTGAAGCCGAGGTCGTTGAACACGCGGTCGGCGTCGATGAGGTCCGCCGAGTCCTGGTCGAGCACCGCGGCGACGTTGGCGAGGACGAACCCCCGCACGGCCTTGAGCCGTTCGGTGGCCGGAAGCGCGAGCAGCTTGCCCCGCAAGGAGTCCGGGTCGGCCTCGGGGGCGGCCGGCGCGGGTGCCCGGGCGGGTGCCCGGCGCACCGCCGCGGCACCGCGGGCGGCGGCCAGCTGCTCCTCGGAGAGCTGCCGCAGTTTCAGCGAGGCGACCGCGGCGACCGGGTTTCCGGCCACGTCGGCGAGGTCCAGCGAGACGACGTCGGTGTCCGTGCGCCGCAACCGCACCCGCGCCGCCGCGGCACCCGAGGCGAACAGCTCCACCCCGGACCAGGCGTACGGGACCGACACGCCCTCCGCGTCACCCGCGAAACCGAGCGCGTGCAGCGCCGCGTCGAGCACCGCGGGGTGCAGCCCGAAGCCCGCCGCGTCCCGCCGGGCCCGTTCGGGCAGGCTCACTTCGGCGAAGACCTCGTCCGCACCGCGCCACGCGGCTCGCAGGCCACGGAACACCGGCCCGTAGTCCAGGCCGCGCTCCACCATCTCCTCGTACATTCCCGTGAGGTCCAGCGGCTCGGCCCCGGCGGGTGGCCAGGAGGCCGGCGCGAACGACGTCGTGCCGGTCGCGGCGACCAGCACGCCGGCGGCGTGCCGCGTCCACGTCCCGTCACCGGTGAGGTCGTCGGTGCGCGAGCTGATCGCGAACGCGCGTGCCCCGGATCCGTCCGGGGCGTCGACGCTCACCTGGATCCGGACGCCACCGCCGTCGGGCAACGCCAGCGGCGCGTGCAGCGTCAGTTCCCGCAGCCGGGAGCAGTCCACCCGGTCCCCCGCCCGGATCGCCAGTTCCACGAAAGCCGTGCCGGGGAAGAGGATCGAGCCGCCCACCGCGTGGTCGGTCAGCCAGGGATGGGTGCCGGCGGAGACGCGCCCGGACAGCACGACGCCCTCGGAGTCCGCGAGCACGGTGGCCGCACCCAGCAGCGGGTGATCCACCGGTTCGAGGCCGAGGGCGACCGGGTCGCCGTAGATCGGGGCCGACTGCAGCCAGTACCACTTCCGCTGGAAGGCGTACGTGGGCAGGTCGGCCGGACGCGCGCCACGGCCGGCGAAGCACGCCCGCCAGTCCGGCGAGACCCCGTGCGCGTGCAGCGTTCCGGCCAGGGTGGTCACGGTTTCCGCGGACCGGTCCCCGCTCGTCGCGGACACCACGAGGGCGTTGCCCGTCAGGCTTTCCCGCGCACCCGCCGGGCCGAACTCGACGAACCGGTTCACGCCCTGGGCTTCGAGGTACCGGACCCCGTCCGCGAAGCGTGCCTTCGCGGCGAGCCGCCGGACCCAGTAGGCCGGCGTGCACAACTCCTCGTCGGTGGCCGGCTGGGCGCCGCCGCCCGGCAGCACCGGGATGTGCGGCGCCGTGTAGGTCAGCCCTTCGGCGATCTTGTTTACGTCGGTGCCGGTCCCCGCCACCAGCGCGGCCGCGTCCGACAGCGACAGCACCCCGGAAACGTGGGCGGCGCTCAGCTCGCCCACCCCGTGCCCGGTGACGAAGTCCGGGGTGATCCCCCAGGATTCCAGCAGCCGGAACAACGCCACCTCGACGGCGAACGCGGTGCCGTTCCCCCCGTCGCCGTGCTCGGCGAGCTTCGCGAGGGCTTCTTCGTGGGCCGCGGCGAACGCCGGGAACGTGGCGGCCAGCTCTCCGCTGCCCGGAACCGCGTTGCCGGAGAACAGGAAGGCCGTCGACATCTCCCCGCGGGCCACCCCGTGCACGACCGCGGCCGAGGACTCGCCCACGGCCACGTCGGCCAGGCCGCTCAGCAGGTCTTCGCGGCCGGTCCCGGTGACCACGGCCCGGTACGGGAACGCCGACCGGCCGGTGGCCAGCGCGTAGCCGACGTCGAGCGGGTCGAGCTCGGGGTTGCCGCGGACGTGCTCCAGCAGCCGCGCCGCCTGCGCGCGCAGCGACTCGGGGTTCCGGCCGGACAGCACCCACGGGATCGGCGTGCTCGCCGGGATTTCCCGCTCCGCGGAGACTTCCTCGGGCTCGGGTGCCTCCTCCAGGATCACGTGCGCGTTGGTGCCGCTCATGCCGAACCCCGACACCGCGGCCCGGCGTGGCCGTTCGCCGCGCGGCCAGGCCACGGGTTCGGTGAGCAGCGCGACGCCGCCGGAGGCCCAGTCCACCCGGTGGCTCGGCTCGTCCACGTGCAGTGTCTGCGGCAGGAGCTCGTTCCGGAGCGCGAGCACGACCTTGAGCAGCGACGCCACCCCCGCGGCGGCCTGGGTGTGCCCGAGGTTCGACTTGACCGAGCCCAGCCACAGCGGCCGTCCTTCCGGCCGGTCCTGCCCGTAGGTGGCCAGCAGCGCCTGCGCCTCGACCGAGTCGCCGAGCGGGGTCGCCGTGCCGTGCGCTTCCACGAGGTCGACCTGGTCGCCCGGCACCTGGGCGTTGGCCAGCGCCTGGCGGATCACCCGCTGCTGGGCCGGGCCCCGCGGCGACATCATCCCGTTCGAGGCGCCGTTCTGGTTGACCGCGCTGCCGCGGACGACCGCGAACACCGGGTGGCCGTGGCGGCGCGCGTCGGAAAGCCGTTCCAGCAACAGCATCCCGGCGCCTTCGGACCAGCCGATGCCGTCCGCGGACTCGGCGAACGACCGGCACCGGCCGTCGACGGACAGCGTGTCGTCGACGCTGAATTCGGCGAAGGTCTGCGGGGAGGCCATCACCGACACGCCGCCGGAGAGCGCGAGCGAGCACTCGCCCTGGCGCAGGGCCTGCACGGCCATGTGCAGGGTCACCAGCGAGGACGAGCACGCGGTGTCCACGGTGACCGTGGGCCCTTCGAGGCCGAACGCGTAGGCGAGCCGGCCGGACACCACCGCGGAGGAACCGTAGTGGCCCGGGTAGTTGTGGTACATCACCCCGGTGAACACCCCGACCGGGCTGCCCTTCACCGAGGCGGGCGGGATGCCGGCCCGCTCGAACGACTCCCAGGTGGTCTCCAGCAGCAGGCGCTGCTGCGGGTCCATGGTGAGCGCCTCGCGCTCGCCGAACCCGAAGAACCCGGCGTCGAACTCGGGAGCGTCGTGCAGGAACCCGCCGTACCGGGTGCGGCTGGCGCCGGGCCGCTCGCCGGTCGGGTCGTAAAGCCGGTCGGTGTCCCAGCCGCGGTCGGTGGGGAACTCGCCGACGACGTCGGCGCCGTCGGCCAGCAGCCGCCACAGCTCCTCCGGCGTGCTCACGCCGCCGGGAAACCGGCAGGCCATGCCGACGATGGCGATCGGCTCGTGACCGGCCTCGCTGAGCTTCTTGTTCTGCGCGCGAAGACGCTCGGTTTCCTTCAGGGACACACGGAGGGCGTGAACCAGCTTGTCGTCGGACTTGTTCATGCAGACCTTCTCCTGAGTCACATGGTCGTCGGCGCGGTACGTTACGAGCGAGCGCGGGGCGCACCCCACCCCTAGCCGTGGGCGGGGCACCCCTGACAGAACCGCTAGAAATGGCTTCGGGGGTTTTCGACGGGGGTCAGTTCGGAGGCCAGCGAGGCGCGTCCGGCGACGCCGAGCTTGCGGTACACGCGGGTGAGGTGCTGTTCGACCGTGCTCACCGTGATGTACAGCGTCTGGGCGATCTGCCGGTTCGTGTGACCCTCCGCCGCGAGCTCGGCGACCCGCAGCTCGGCTTCGCTCAGCGCCGAAGACGCCGAAGCGGGTTCCGGGCGCGCGAGGGCGGGCCGGGCCGCGGCCGGCGGGCGGGCCAGCGGCGACCGGGCGGCCTGCCGCGGCACGTGAACCGGCTTCACCAGGCCCGTGGCGCGTTCCGCGCGCTGGCCGAGCTGGTTGAGCGTGCGCATGGTCTTCGCCAGCTCCAGCCGGTCGCCGGACCCTCTGAAGGCCTCGGCCGCCCGGCCGAGCAGCCCGGGACGCGCCGCGGCGTCGCCGGCCAGCGCCAGCACCCGCAGGGCGGCGCCCCGCGAGTAGGCGTCGGTCGGTGCGGCGCACGCGAGCTGCTGCCGGGCCAGCTCGACGGCCAGTGTCGGGTTGCCCAGCCGCAGGTTGCCCTCGGCGAGATCGGTGCGCCACGGCACGATCGTCGGCAGCTCGAGGTTCCACTCGCGCAGGATCCGCTGGCACTGCTGGAAATCGCTGACCGCGGCGAGTCCCCGGTTGGTCGCCAGGTGGAAGTGCCCCCGCGCCCGCAGGTACCGGACGCCGCCCAGCGTCGTCATCGCCGCGTCCGGCAACGGGTGCCGCAGTACCGCCGCCGCTTCCTTGAACGCCCCGGTCGCGGTGTGCGCGCTGAGCAGTGTCGCCAGCGGGTGGCAGATCGCGACGCCCCAGTTCGGCGCGTCCAGCAGGGCCAGCGCCGCCTTCGCCCGCTCCGCCGCGCCCGCGGCGTCGCCCCGGCGCAGCAGCAGGCTCGCCCCGACCGCGTCGAGCATCGCCTTCCACGTCACCGCGCCGCGGTACTCGGCCTCCTCGCTGAGCGAGGTCCACCAGCCTTCGGCGCGGTCGGCCTTGTTGTCGTGGGCCAGCGCGAGGATGGCGGTGGCGAGTGCCTCGAGCGAGGTGTCCGAGAGCCGGCAGTTCTGCAGGATCCGTTCCGCGCACGCCGAAGTCGCTTCGGTGCCGCCGGTGTGCCACACCGCGGCGAGCGCGTTGGCCGTGCGCAGCCACGGATCGTCCGGTTCGGCCGAAGCCGCCGAGACGCCGTAGTGCCAGTGCCCGGCCAGGCCGAACTCGGCGGCCGTGCGCGGGTCGAGCGGCTCGATGTCGTCGCGGAGCGCGCCGAACGCGCCCTCGAAAGTGTCGCGCTCGCCGAGCCACAGCGCCTGTCGTGCGAGCGCGATCCGGTCGGCCTGGTCCAGCGAGTCACCGGCGTCGCGCAGCGACTGCCGGTGCGGCGCGGCGGCGGCCGGGTTCACCCGCCAGGTGATCTTGGCCAGCAGCTGCGAGATCATCTGCTGCTCCCACCGCGCCGCCGCCACCGACGCGGCGAGCTTCAGGCAGCGGGTGGCGAAGTCGATGTCGTCCGCGAGCATCACCTCTTCGGCCGCGGCCACCAGCACCGGCAGTGCCCATTCGGCGTTCGCCTCACCCGCGGCCACGAGGTGCCGGGCGACATCGGCCGGGGGCAGCCCTCGCGCGTGCTTCACTTCGGCGGCTCGCGCGTGCAGCCGCACCTTCTCGGGCCCGCGCAGCCCACCCACCACGGCGGCCGCGGCCGGCGGCTGCCGGAACCGGACACCCGCGATCAGTCCGGTGTCGGCGAGCCGGCCGGCCGACGTCTCGGCGTCGAGCGGGTCCACACCGGCGACGAGGGCCACCGCGTCGGTGGTGACATCGGTGTCCAGCACCGCGATCGCCGTCGCCACCTCGCGCAGCGGCGAGTCGTAGTGGTGCAGAAGCCGTTGCACGGCCTCGGAGTACGCCGAGCCGGTGTCCGCGCTGCCGCGGTGGGCGTCGAGAAGAGCGTTGACCAGCAACGGGTTTCCACCACTGAGCTCGTGGATCTGCTCGGGTACTACGTCCTGGTCCTCCGCCGCCACCAGCTCCGCGATGGCCCGCACGGAAAGCGGCGTCAGCTGCACGTGCCGGTGCGGCTGCGCGGCGAACGGCTGCCCACCGCCCCCGTACCAGGAGTCGGCGTGGTTGAACACCAGCAGCAACCCGGCCGACCGCGTCCGGCGCTGCAGGCGCAGGAGCAGCCGCGCGGAGGTTTCGTCCACGTGGTGGAGGTCGTCGACGGCCACGAGCACCGCGCGCTCGCGGGCCAGCCGGTGCACCGCGCTGCACAGCCCGGCGATCCCGTCGTCGGTGCCGTCGCCGGGATAGCGTTCGGTCAGCACGCCCGGCAGCGCGGGGCTCGCCAGCAGCTGGTCGATCACCCCACCCGCCACGTCCTGCTCGTCGGCGGCCCCGGTCGCGGTGAGGGTGAGGATGCCCAGTTCCCGGGCACTCGCCACCACCTGGTTCTGCAGCTGGGTCTTGCCACTGGCCGGTCCACCACCGACCAGGACGGTTTCGCCCGCACCGGCCTCACAGCCGATCAGCAACGCCTCGAGGAATGCCAAGGCTTCCTGCGGGTCGTTTCGGCGGTTCTGCCCCCAGATCGCGCCCATACGCAAGCTCCTCGAAGAAGACGGTTCGCTTCTTGCCTTTTCGACGGTGGCAGGGGGTCCCTAAGTGCAGCCAACCTCGATCTAAAGTCACCCGAAGAGGTGACTTGACTACGCACGGTTCACGGCCGGGCTGATTGATCTTGGGCGGTGCGCCGGGCTGATCGCCTCGTGGCGCCGAAGACGCTCGCCGCGCGGGTGGTTCGGCGCCCCAATGTGGCCTTCGGTGCGTTCAACGCAACCAAGGCCACATTGAGGTTTTCTCAGTAGCGTCCGTGGTGTTCGTGGTGGGTGAGGACGAGGGCGGCTTGGACGATGTGGCCGATGCGGTGGGGGCAGAGGGTGATGCGGTGCAATGCCTGCCAGCGGGTTTTGAGGATGGCCATGGCGCGTTCACCCAGGGCCCGGGCTCGGGCGTGCAGCATGTTGTGGACCCGTTGCCGGGCGTTGAGGGGTGGTTGACCTGCGGTTTTCTTGAAC
>NZ_JADWPD010000056.1 GCF_017308975.1 Amycolatopsis sp. MtRt-6
GGCGCGGGCGGACCACCCTGGAGGAATGACACAGATCCAGCACCGGCCCGACCACCACCTCAAGACGGCCGTCACCGACGAACTCGCCTGGACTCCCAGTGTCAACGCCGAAGCAATCGCCGTGAGCGTCGATGGCGGTGCCGCGACGCTGGCCGGGCACGTCGGCACGTATCCCGAGAAGGAAGCGGCCCTGCGCGCCGCGACCCGGGTGCACGGCGTGACCACGACCGTGGACCGGATCCTCGTCCGGCACGGCCACGCGATTCCGGCCGACGTGGACCTCGCCCGCGAAGCCATGGCCGTGTTCGACCGCCGCACGGTTCTCGTGCCCAAGAACTCGGTGCAGGTCGACGTGCGCGACCAGGTGATCACCCTGCGCGGGTCAGTGGACTGGCACCACGAGCGCGAAGCCGCCCGCCGGGCCGTGGCCGCGCTCCCCGGGGTCAGCGGCGTGCGGAACCTGATCACGCTGCGGCCCGCGCCGGGAGCCACCGCGGCCGAGACCAAAGCACAGATCCTCGCGGCGCTGGCCCGGCACGCGCCCGGGTCCGCCCAAGACGTCGAGGTCGCCGTCGACGACGGCCAGGTCACCCTGACCGGCGCCGTCCCCACCCCGGCCGAACGCCGGTCGGCCGAGCAGACCGCGTGGTTCGCCCCCGGCGTGACCGCGGTCGACAACCAGGTGCAGCTCACCGGCTGAGCCTCCGCCCCGGCACGAGCCGCGACCTCTGGAGCACCATGAACGTTTTCGTGATCATCGTCATCGCCGCCGCGTTGCTGCTTCTCCTGGCGTCCGCGGTGCGGATCGTCAAGCAGTACGAACAGGGGGTCCTGTTCCGGCTCGGCCGGGTGGTGGGCGTGCGCGAGCCGGGGTTGCGGCTGATCATCCCGGTCGTCGACGTCCTGCGCCGGGTGCCGTTGCGGATCATCACGATGCCGATCCAGTCCCAGGGCATCATCACCCGTGACAACGTGAGCGTGGACGTGTCCGCGGTCGCCTACTTCCGGGTGCGGGACGCGGTGAAGTCGGTCGTCGCGATCGAGAACGTCTACGCCGCGATCGACCAGATCGCTCAGACGACGCTGCGGAAGGTCGTCGGGCAGCACACGCTGGACGAAACCCTGTCGGAAACCGACAGCATCAATCTCGACATCCGCCGGATCCTGGACGGCACCACGCTCGACTGGGGCGTGGAAGTGACTTTGGTGGAGCTGAAGGACATCCAGCTGCCCGACACGATGAAACGGGCGATGGCCCGGCAGGCCGAAGCGGAACGCGAAAAGCGCGCCAAGATCATCAGTGCCGAAGGCGAATCCCTCGCCGCCGCCGCACTCGGCGACGCCTCGGACACGATGATGGCGCACCCGCTCGCGCTGCAGCTGCGCAATCTGCAGAGCCTGGTGGAGATCGGCGTGGACAAGAACACCACCGTCGTGTTCCCCGCCCCGCTGATGAGCACCATCGGCGAACTCGGCTCGTTCCTGGCCCGCGAGAGCGCCGCCGCGGCCCAGCCGAAACCGGCCGCCACCGCCGCGATCGTGCCGCCGTCCGCGGCCGTGAACGGCACCAGGGCCGACGAGCGCTGACCGCCGCCGGCCCCCGGGACTCCGCAGTGTTCTGTGCGAAAAGGACAGAGCACTGTGGACCCGGGCCGCGCACCGGATCCGTGAGGAGACATCATGACCACCGCCACCCCGCCGGTACAAGTCCTGCTCCCGGACGGCGAAGCCGCCTGGGTGCGCAAGCTGGAAGCCGGGGATGCCGCCGCGGTCCTCGCGCTGCGGGCCCGGCTTTCCGGGCGCGATCGGCACGTGCGGTTCTTCGGTCTCGGCGTGGCCGGGCTGGCCGAGCTCTCGACGCAGCTGTCCCACAGCTCCGGCGTCGGGCACACCGCCGTGGGCTGCTTCGTGCACTCCCGGCTGGCCGGTGTCGCCCGCTACGACATCCTGGCCGACCCGGCCGAAGCGGCGGTCGCGCTGGTGGTCGACGGCCACGGCCCGACGCTCGGCGTGGCGGCCCTGCTGCTCGAACAGCTCGTCGTCTCGGCCGAACACGAAGGCGTGCGGATGCTCGTCGCCGACACCGGCGCGGAGAACGCGAAAATGCTCGGCGTTTTCGCGGCGCTGGGCATTCCGTTCCGGCCGGGACTGCAGTGCGAACAGCCCGCTGCCGCGGAACGAAACGCCCCTTCCCCGGAGTAGAATGGACATTGTCCGAGAGCATTTCGCACGCTGGCGATCAAGCCCGCGTCGTTCTCGGCCTCAAGTCCGGCCGGTGTCCTCCGGCCGGGGACGGGAGCACCGGCATGAAGTCGGTCCCGCACACCACCCACGCCATGCGCGTCGCCCAGGCGGCCGAAGAACTCCGCCACCACGCGCCGCGACTGCGGCTCAAGCCGGAAGCACCCACCACCGGCTGGGTCGACGGCGCCTGGTGGCCCCGCTCCCTGGACCTGACCGCCGAACTGCCGTCGCTGCTCCCGGCACTGACCGCCCGGCTGGACCGGATCGAACGGGTCACCTACCACCTCGCGGCCTGGCCGCCCACCCCACGCCGGCTGCGTTCCGGCGACGAGCACGGCGACGTCCGGCTCGAAGGCTTCCGGTCGCCGCACGCCGCCACCCTGACCGTGATCGGCCCGCGGCACCGGCTGACGCTGCTGGTGATCCCGCCGGACGCCGATCCGGACCTCGCGCGCCACGCGCTGCTGACCGCGGCGCGCCGGGGCAATGACGACACCGTCGACACGCTGCTCGCCGCCCTTGACGAGGACACAGCGGTGCAGCGCTGGGAGGTCGAAGGCGGCCGGCTCCCCGCCCAAGCGGGACCTGCCGGCGCGTAGCCGTCCTCCGTCGCTTCGCCGCCGGATCCGGGCGGCGGGGCGTCGAGGCGGGCGTGCAGGTGTACCCGGATCCCGTCCGGGGTGCAGGCCCGCCGTCGTTCCCGGCGCGATCACCACCCCGGTCCCGGCGACCCCGTCGAGCCTGCCGCCGGCCACCTGTCAGTCCACTATGGACGTCACCGCGGGACCTCGGTCGGCAGGCGGGGTTCGCGGTGCAGCAGTTCGAGCGCGTCGGTGTCGGCGACCGCCGGGAACTTCCGGTAGCTGTTGCGGACCGCGTGCAGCCAGGGCAGCGGGTGCAGGCAGACGAACTGGTCGACCTCTCGGGCGAGCCGGTCGAGAACCGGTGCCTGCGCGACCGGGACGGCCAGCACGATCCGGCGCACCTGGCGGGCTCGCAGGACGCGGATCGCCGTGTGCGCGGTCGTGCCGGTGGCGGCGCCGTCGTCGGCGAGCACCACCGTCCGGCCCGCGATCGGCACCGGCGCGACGTCGCGCCGGTAGACGGCGACCTGCCGGGCCAGACTGCCCCGCGCCTGATCGGCGAGCCGGGTGAGCTCGTCCGCCGAGATGTCGAACCGGCGGATGGCGCCGTGGTCCCAGACGACCAGGCCGCCCTCACCGACGGCACCGAGTAGCACCGGTGGTGGTCCGGCGGCCTCGATCCGGGCAGTGAGCAGGATGTCCAGCGGCGCCCCGAGGACGTCGGCGATCTCGGCGGCGACGACGAGCCCGCCCTCGGACAGGCCGAGGACCACCGCCCGGTCGCCGCGCAGCGGGCGCAGGCGGAGGGCCAGCCGTTCGCCCGCCTCCCGGCGATCACGGAACCGCATGGGGCACTCCTGCCGTCGGAAGCCGGTCGGCCGTCTCCCAGCATGACCGCACCGCGACCGCGGGCGGGAGGGCCGTTGGTCACCACCAGCGGACCGTTCGGCACCTTTGCTCGACAGTCCATAAAGGACTCTCAGCGCGAGTGGCGCACCGTGGACGGCGCCAGCACGACCGCGGGCGCGAGGGTGCGGTCGGCCAGTGCGCGGGCCACGTCGCTGAGCCGGCGGTTGTTCCGCCGGGCGTAGCCGCGCAAGGCCGTGAACGCCGCGTCCATGCTCAGCTGCCCGCTGACGGCGAGCACGCCCTTGGCCTGTTCGATGATCACCCGGCTGTTCAACGCGGTCTGCAGCTGCTCGGAGAGGAGCTCGCCCTGGCGGAAGGCTCGTTCGTGGAGGATGCCGATGGTCGCGGTGTCGGCCAGCCCCTGGGCCAGTGCCACGTCGTCCGCCGACAGCTCACCCGGGGAGTGCCCGAAGAGGTTCAGCGCGCCGATCGTCTGCCGGCGCAGCCGCAGCGGCACGGCGTGCACCGACGCGAACCCGTCCCTGGCCGCCTCGGCCGCGAACCGCGGCCACCGTGCCGCCTGTGCGGCGATGTCGGCCACCAGGACCGGTGTGCTGGTGGTGAAGCACTCGACGCACGGGCCCTCGTCGATGTCGAGCTGGAACAGCTCCAGCAGCCGTGCCTGTTCGGTGGACGACGCCAGCACCTGCAGCCCGCCCCGCTCGTCGGCCAGGGTCAGCCCGGCCGCCGCGACGTCGAGCAGCTCCACGCACTGCACCACCAGGGTGTGCAGCAGGTCCGCGACGTCGTAGTCGTCGACCAGCGTGTCAGCGAGTGCGACGAACGCGCGCGTCACCTGTCGTTCACGGTCGGGCATGCCCACCATCTCCTGAATCGTCAGCTGCCTTCATGGTGATCCTCACCGGAACTCCTCGTCCAATCGCAGCCGCCCGGCGACGATGTCGGCCGCGACGTCCCGCAGGGAACGCCCGTGGCCGAACGCGTAGGCCCGCAGCCGGGCCAGCGCGGCCGAGGCGGGCAGGTCCAGGTGCGCGATCAGCATCCCGGTGGCCTGGTGCACCTCCCGGAACCGCATCCCCGCGCCCTCCATCCAGCGCCCGTCACCGTCGAGCCAGCGCTCGCCGCCGTCCCGCAGCCCCGACAAGGCGAGTGCGGCGATGTCGGCGACCTGCAACGCCGTCGACAGCTCGGTGGCGTCGAGCGAGCCCGGTGTCGAGCGGTAGGTGTCGAGGGTCGCCACCCGGACCGCCCCGATCTGCACCGGGAACGTGAACAACGCGGCCACCGGCTGCGCCGCGGCCTCCGCGGCGAAAATCGGCCACGCCGGCGGCGGCCCGGCGGCCAGATCGGGCACCAGAACCGGCCCACCCGCGGCGTGGGCCTCGAAACACGGTCCTTCACCGAGGGAAAACTGCAGCTCCGCCAGCGCGGTGCTCACCGCGTCACTGGCGTAGACGATCTCGCGGTGCCCGGTGCCGGCCACCACCGACACCGCCGCGCCGTCCACCGGCAACAGGCGCACGCACGCCCGGCACACCCGGCCCACGACGTCGACCCCGCTGCCGGTCCCGTCCTCGCCCAGCGCGGCCAGCACGCTCGCGCGCAGGTCCTCGACCTCAGCCACCGCGAACCCACCACCGGCGAGCTCCGCGTTCCGGCATCCGGTTCCTTCCGGGTCGGTGTTCGTGATCGCCACACCAACACGGACACCGGGCCCGGATCAGCACCGCTGCCGCGGCTGCGTGCACCGAGCGTACCCGGCCGGGTGCCCTGATGGCTTCACGTGGTCAAGGACGGCGCGGGATCGCTGCCGGCATGCCCCGCCCCGGCGAGGATGTCCTCGGCACCGGCCGTGGTGTCCGGGTCAGCAGCCGTCCGCAGGGCGGTGGTGGCGGCGTCGCGCGCGGTGTCCGGCGCCACCACCAGCAGGATCAGGCGCCGCTGCGTGCCGATGAGCGCGACGGTGTGCGCCTGCATCGAGTGGAACCCTTCCAGCCGGACGACACGGCCGTCCACCACGAGCTTGCGGTGGGCGATCTCCCAGCCGTCGCCCAGCGGGTAGCTGATCCGCTCGACCTCGCCCACCCGGTCGCGCACCGCCGCGAGGACGTCGGGGAACTCGACGCGGGCGTCGCGGGACCGCGGCCACCACGCGCCGTCGACGTACCCGCCGCCGGCGGCCGGTTTCAGCTGCAGGCGGACCTCGTCACCAACGGTGGTCACGACCGGCTCCGGTCCGGGGTCTCGGTGAGCAGACCGCGCTCCAGCCTGCCGAAGCCGCGGGGTGCCGCGGAGTAGCCGGGGTTGAGCTTGCGAGCCAGGCGTTCCGGCTTGGGCCAGCGGACATCGGTGGCCCAGCCGACCTTTTCGAACAGCCAAATGAAGCGCGCGGACATGTCGAGCTGGCCGCGGCGGACGCCGTGGCGGGCGCCGGTCGGGTCGGCGTGGTGGGAGTTGTGCCACGACTCGCCCATGGACGCGATGGCCAGCGGCCAGAAGTTCGCGGACTTGTCGCGGGCGGCGTAGGGCCGGTCACCGATCAGGTGGCACAGGGAGTTCACCGACCAGGTGACGTGGTGCAGCACGGCCACCCGGACGAGGCTCGCCCAGAAGAACGCGGTCAGCGCGCCCCACCAGGACATCGTCACCAGCCCGCCGATCACGGCCGGGGCCAGCAGGGTGACGACGGTGAGCGCGGGGAACCAGCGGTCGATCCGGGCGATGTCGCCGTCGGCGAGCAGGTCGGGGGCGAACCGCTGCGCGTTGGTCTTCTCCCGGTCGAACAGCCAGCCCATGTGAGCGTGCCAGAAACCCTTCGCGAGCGCGGCGGCCGAAGTGCCGTAACGCCACGGGGAATGCGGATCACCCTCGCGGTCGGCGAAGGCGTGGTGGCGGCGGTGGTCGGCGACCCAGCCGATCACCGGGCCCTGCATGGCCATGCTGCCGGTGGCGGCGAGGGCGATCCGCAGGCCGCGGTTCGCCTTGAAGGCGCCGTGGGTGAAGTAGCGGTGGAAGCCGATGGTGACTCCCAGGCCGGTCAGGAAGTAAAACCCGATGGCCAGGGCGACGTCGGTCCAGCCGAGGCCCCAGCCCCACGCGAACGGCACCGCGGCGGCCAGCGCCAGCAGCGGCACGACCGCGAACAGCTTGACCAGGAAGGTTTCGGTGCGGGACTTTTCGCCCGCGAGCATCGGCTCCGCGGTGTTGGGTGGCCGTTGCAGCGTCTGTGTCATATCGATCGCTCTTTTCCGTGACGTATCTGGCCGCCAGGGTCCGGGGCGAACAAATTCCGGGTAGCCCGCTGACGGCGGCCTAAACCGGGGGATGGTGGAGGTTGCCGGAACGTCCTGCCCGCTGCATGAGCGGAGCAACCAATATCTACGACGCACGAGCCGCCGGAATCGTTCCCGTGCAGGTGCCCTTTCGCAGGCCGACCGGCCCGGGCCCATCCGGCACGCCGGCCGGCGGCCCTCTAGCGTGGCGGTCATGGAACACCCCGAACCCGACGCCCGAACGCTCGAGCGCGCCCTCGGCGAGTACGTGCGGGCGGTGGCGGCCGCGGTCGGTGTCCCGGCCGAAGGCACCACGGTGGAGATCAGCGACACCGCCACGGCCTACCTCGGGCTGCCGCGGCGGTGGCCCGGCCGGCCCGGCCACGACGTCATGCTGGTCTGGAACGAACGCCGGGGGTGGTCCCTCGCGGTGGAGACCGACCCCGGCGCGGCCGCGGTCGTCCTCGCGCACCACGGCGACGACCTCGTCCCCGCCCCGGACGCGGTGGCCCGGTTCGTCGCCGACACCGCCGCCGGCCGTCCCCCCGGCCAGGCGTCGGCCGGACCGGCCGCCGACGTGTCCCGCCGGGTGCTGGCCGAGCGGCTGCGGCCCTACCTCGGCGACGCCCCGAACGGCTGACCGCGGTCCGGCTCCCGTGGTTCTTCACCGGCCCGCGGGGGCATCCAGCCGGCGGTATGCTCGGGAAACAGCGCCCAGACCCCGCTCTCACCCCGACCGGTCTCGTGCCCGGTCATCGCCAGGAGCAGGTTCTTCATGAATTCCCCCTCAGCACCACGCGCTGATCCGCAGAGCGGCCCCGGGGCCTCTCCGGTGCCGTACGGGCTCCGCGTCGCGGCCGCGGTCTCGTGGCGCCTGCTGGTCGTGGCGGCGGCCCTGACCGTCCTCGGCTTCGTGGCCACCCGGCTGGCCTCGGTGGTCGTCCCGGTCGCGGTGGCGCTGCTGCTCGCCGGGCTGTTCTCGCCCGCCGTCACCTGGCTCGCGGCCAGGAAGGTCCCGCGCGCACTGGCCACCGCGATCGTGCTGATCGTGGGCATCGCGCTGGCCGGCGGGGTCGTGACGTTCGTCGTCATCACCGTCACCGTGGGCATGCCCGCGCTGATCGACCAGGTCACCGTGAGCCTGACCGACCTGCACACCTGGCTGCGCGCCGGCCCCCTGCACCTCAGCCAGGGCCAGCTCGACCAAGCGCTCGGCAATCTGACCGCCATGCTCGGCCGGAACAAGTCCGTGATCGCCTCGGGCGCCCTCACCACCGCGGTCACCGTCGGGGAACTGCTCGCCGAAGCCCTGCTCACGGTGTTCTGCCTGATCTTCTTCCTCGCCCAGGGAAACCCGATCTGGGCGTTCCTCATCCGGGGCGTACCCACCCGGCTGCGCGAGCGCGTCGACATCGCCGGGCGCAGCGGGTTCACCACCCTGGCCCACTACGTCCGCGGGACAGCCGCCGTCGCGTTCGTCGACGCCGCCGGCATCGGCCTCGGCCTGGTGATCCTCGGGGTCCCCTTGGCGGCTCCGCTGAGCACGCTCGTCTTCCTCGGCGCGTTCATCCCCGTCATCGGCTCGGTGCTCGCCGGCGGGATCGCCGTCCTCGTGGCCCTGGTGGCCAACGGCGTCTGGACGGCCGTCATCGTGCTCGCCGTCGTCGTCGGTGTGATGCAGGTGGAAAGCCATGTCCTGCAACCACTGCTGCTCGGGCGGGCCGTCCGGCTGCACCCCTTGGCCGTCGTTCTCGCCCTCGCCGTCGGGCTCGTCACCGCCGGGATCGTCGGCGCCCTGCTGGCCGTCCCGCTGCTCGCCGTCTTCAGCTCGGGCGTGCGCAGCCTGACCACCCGGCCGGAGAGCGACTCGCCTGCGGGAACCGCTCATCCTGCCGATCCGGACGACCGGGCCCCGGACCCGGCGACCGATGACGTGCACGCCGCGCCTGAGGTCTGTTGAGGACAGTCAGGAGCCGGCGGCTCGTCCGGCTCCGCGAAACCTTGGTCATCCACACCTCGTGCGCGGCGAAAGGTTCCTTCGGCCCCCCGGCAGATGACGTGTGACCCTGGGCAGTCGTGGCCCGGACGAGCAAGGTGGTGGCTACCGGAACGCCACTTCGCGCTCATCCGGGCCGGCCGTCGAAGGGGACAACCACGCATGCTGATCCAGATCGGCACGGACCAGGCCGTGCACGGCGACGAGGCGCTGATCCGGCACTTCGAGGTGGAGCTCGCCACCAGGCTGTCGCGGTTCAGCGACCACATCACGCGGCTGGACGCCCACTTCAGCGAGGAAACCGCCGACGACGGGAAGGACCGGTGCTGCGTGCTCGAAGCCCGGCCGGCGGGGCGGCGGACGGTGGCCGTCAGCCATCACGCGGGTTCGGTCGGCGAGGCGTGCCGGGGTGCGGTGCACAAACTCGAGAGCGTGCTCGAGAGCATGTACGGCCGGACGGATCACCGCAAGGGCGGGGACTCCATCCGGCACCAGGACGGGCACGCCGGCTCGTGACCGTCCTCAGCGGGCTCGGTGCGCCGCGCCCCGGGGATCGTCGCAACCGGGCCACCGGCCCGGCCGCGCAGCCCGGGAAACCGTTGCCGTTGCGGTCATCCGTCTCCTTCGATCGGCCACGCCACGGGGCTTCGCCCCTCGCCGGCGACGGTCCGGTTCCGGCCTCAAGCGCCGGAGCGCGGTGGGTGGGCGTCGAGGATGTCGGTGGCTCGCACCAGGCCGGCCGGTGCATCGGCGGCAGCCCCCTGCGGGCGGACGGGCACCCAGGTCGTGCTGGTGTGTTCGTCGCGCAGGCTGTGCCCGGTGACGGTCCCGAAATTCTCGCACCACACCGGGGCCGCGCACGGCGACCCGGTCCGGCGCACGCGGCTGCGGTAGCGGACGAGCCAGCCGGGTGGGTAGGCACCGCCGTGGCGGGTGGGCCAGTCGCGGTACGCGTGCCCGACCGACGGCCGGTCGGTCTGTTCGTCGTCCACCGGCGCCGCCTTCGCTCACGGTGCACTCGGGGTGCACGTCATCGATCGCCGGGGTCCGGGGCGCGGTCATCCAGTTTAGGCGGGGAAGCGCCGGGAGGGTTCGCCCGGGCGAGTGATTCTCCGGCCGGTGGTCAGGCCGGCACGGGCGTAAGGTGGCGGTATCGCCCCGGACCTCGGCGTGTTCGCTGGAGCCGGGTCCGAAGCCGGAAGTTCGAGCGAGTCCCGGCTGCTCATCGGTCCCGCGCCCGGATGATCAGCACCGGCAGAAGGAGATCCGGCATGTCGTCCCTCGATCTCGAAACCGGCGCCGCCGCCGCGGAAATCGGCGATCCGGCCGCGACCGCCTGCGCGGTGTGCCCCCATTCCCCGGAATCGCACGATGTGATCGCGCGCCGGTTCTGCACGGCGACGCAGGCGGGCGGGTTCCACCGCGGATGCGTGTGCACTGGTGCATCGGACGCCGCGGTGACCACGGCGATGCGGGTCGCGAAGTGAAGGGCTCGTCATGAACGCCTTCGGGGAACCCGCGGGCCGGTTCGTCCGGCCGTCGTCGCGGAAGGAGCGCCGGGCATGACTTTTGCGCCGGACGACGCCGCGGGTCCCGTGGTCGGCTCACCGGCCCTCGACCGGCGGCTGCGGCTGAAAACGCCGGGTGCGGTCAAGGGCTGCTTCGACGGCGCCTGGTGGCCGCGCTCCCGAGAACCGGTGGCGGAATTCAGCGCCCTGGTCACCGCGCTCGCCGTGGATTCGGGCCCGGTGGACCGGATCGGCTTCAACCCGGCGATGTGGGATCTGCCCCCCGGGAAGCTCGCGCTCGAATCCGGTTTCGTGGAGCTGGCGGGGTTCTTCGGCCTGGACCGGCATACGATCGTCGTCATCGGACCGCGCATCCGCCGGCTGACCCTGCTGGTGGTGCCACCCGACGCCGCTGCCCCCGCGGCGGAGCGAGCGCTGGCAGCGGCCACCGCGCCGGACGCGAGCGGCTCCGCCGTGCTGATCCTGACCGCCAGCGGCATCCTCGGCCCGGCTTGAGGAGGAACCGGCCGCGGTGGGCGCCGGTTCCGTGTCACGGATGCCGGCTCTCACCTGTCGGAGGGCATCGCGAAGCCGGTGGTTCCCCGGCCGGCGGTGCGGTCACGGCGATGACGTCCTGGACGTCCAGCCAGCGCACCGCGGCCGTGTCCCCGCCGTCGGCGATGACCGGGACACGGCCTCCCCCTGGGCCCAACTCGGGCGGCCCGACCAGGGTGCCGGTCCGCGGCGAGTGTGGATCCGTCCCGGCGTAGGTGACGCGCCAGTTGCCGACGCTGAACGCGATCTGCCGCCGAGGCGGGAAGGGCAAGCCGGGGCCCGCCGTCGCGCTGGGGTCCGGCTGCCCGGAGGTCATCGTCTGCTCCTCGGCCGTGGGAGTGGTTCCACGGGCTACGTGGAACCGCGGGCACGCCGGGGTCCGGGGCGGTCCGGTCAGCCTAGGCGTTGTCCACTGTTCACCGGCCGGGAATCCCCCGGATGGGTCACCCGGGAGAAGCGGTGTTTCCGGTTCGCGCTCCGGTCGCCGGCGCCGATCGGCCGTCGTGGACGGCGGCGGGGCGGGGCACCGGCGGCGAGCCGGGCCAGGCTGCCCCGGCGAGGGTCACCGTTGCCAGCTCCGCCACGAACGCGGCCGGCGAGCCGGCTCCCGCGAACAGCGCGCGTTGGCGCGCTGCGCCGGTTCGGCCCGCCCGCACCACGGCGAGCTGACGGTCGATTGCCGCAAGGTCCCCGGTGGCTCGCAGGGCCGGCCGGACGTACTCCAGGAGCCGGTCGGTGAGTACCTCCTGCGAGAGGAATTCGCCGGTGAAGGGGTCGATGCCGAGGCCGGGGTAACCCGCACGCGCCGCGGCGGTGAGCGACGCGGCCACCAGCGGAGCCCGGACGGGCCGCGGTGCGACGCCCGCCCGGGCCTCCGCGAGGATCGTGACGGCCAGGGCGCGGACCAGTCCCGCCTGCAGCACGGCGTCCTCGGCGGTCAGCCCGACGTCCGCGATGCGGACCTCGACCGTCGGGTGGTTCGGGGAGAGCCGGGCGTAGAAGTAGACGCCTTGGTCGTCCAACGCATCACCACGGCGAACCACGTCGTCGACGCTCGCGGCGTAGGCGGCCGCGTCCGGCCAGTCCCGCGGGGGCTTCGCGGTCGGCCAGAGCGACCACAGCGGGTACCGCCCGCTGGCCCACCCGGAGTCCACGTCGTGGGCGAAAGGTGAGTTCGCGCTGATCGCGAGGAGCGGGGCAAGCCAAGGACGCAGCCCGGCCAGGACCCGGACGCCGAGCGCCGGGGAGGAGATACCGACGTGCACGTGGCAGGCGCACGTGCCCGCTTCCGGGAGGAGAGCGGGGAATCGGCCGGCCAGCGCGCGGTACCGCGGTTCGGCGGTGACAGCGGGCAGGCCCGGTAGGTCGCCGCACGGCGGTGTGCCGGACGCCAGCAGCAGGCACCCGGCGTCGGCGGCCGCGCCCGCCACGAGGCCGCGCAAACCGAGCAGCTCCGTCCGGAGCTCGTCGAGGCCGGTGTGGATGCCGGTGGCGGTTTCGATCTGGAAGCGCAGGAACTCCGGCATCACCGCGGATTCACCGTCGAGCAGTTCCAGGATGCGGGGCGCCGCGAGCGCCACCGCGCCGGTCACGGGGTCCGCGAGGACGAATTCCTCCTCTACGCCGAGGGTGAGTGCGTCACCCTCCGGCAGCAAAAGTCGCGCGTCCACGGCCCGGCTCCGTCCTTCGGTCGGACTGCCGAGCCTCGCCGGTCCGGCTCCGCCGGAGAAAGGGCCGCTGGTCACCGATCGGGCAGCTTTCGGCCCTTCCGCCGGGTACCAGGCGAACGGCATGCGCGTGACCGCCGGGCCGCCGACGCCGGCTGGCCTGCCGAGCCGCCGGTGAGGGCTTACCCTGTGGGTACCGCGCCGGGAGGGCCGAGACCACGCGCTCGCGACGATCGCCGATCGACAGCTGGCCGTGTTCCGCGCCGCGGAGGTCAGCGTAGGAGCTGATCGTGAACCACTCCGAATCTGGCCATGGCCTCAGACCACACTCGAGTACCTCTGTTTCCCGGCCGCTGCTGCGGCTCGCGTCGATGCGCCGGGGAGACGTCCTCGTCCTCACCGCGGCCGGCGAAATCGACCTGTCCACGACCCCCGCCCTGAGTGAATCGCTGGCCGACGCCATCGCTCAGCGGCCACCGACGCTCGTCGTGGACCTCACTCCGACCACGTTCCTCGCCTGCGCCGGCCTGTCGGTCCTCCTCGCGGCGCATCAGCTGACGGGTGATCGGACTCGCTTCGCCGTGGTCGCCGGCTCACGGGCCTCGTGGCGGCCGATCCACCTCACCGGGGTGGACCGGCTCCTGACCGTGCACCGCCGCCTGGACGACGCGGTGGCCGACGCCGCCCCGATGGTCGTGCGGACGGTCGTCGCGGATGCGACGATCCTGGTCACCGCCACCGGCGGGGCGCGGGCCGGTGCGGCCGAGGCGCTGACCGAAAAACTGCGGCAGGCGTCCGAACTCTGCCGCGGCGTCGTCCTGGTCGACGTGTCGGCCTGCACGCTCCCGGCCGTGGACGTCGTCGGCAGCGTGCGGGCCGCCTTCACCCGGGACGGCCGGGACCGGGGTGGCATCCTGATCCTGACCGCCGACGAGGACCTGAGGAAGGCGCTGGGGGCCGCGGGGATCGCCTGCTGCGTCCCAGCCGGGCCGGGCCGGTGACCGGGGCGGGGGACCATCACACCGCCGAACCTCCGTGGGTCCGCGGCGCCGAGGTCGGCGACGTGGATCGCATCCTGGAGATGGTGTACTTCCTCGCGCGCCGCACCGGCCGGTCGCCCGGTGCCGCCGCTCGGCTGTGCACCCGCCTGGTCCCCGAACTGGTGGTCTCGTCCGCCGGCGCGCCGGATTCCCCCGGTCACCGCCTGGCCGCGGCGCGGCGTGGCCGGGTCGCCGTGGCGACCGCCGTGCGGGCCCGCAGCCGTCGGTGTGACCCGGCGGTGTTCGACGACGCCCTGGCCGACGCTGTGGCGCGGGACGAACTGGTGCTCCTGCCCCCTCGCCAGCGCTTCACCGTCTGGTCGGTGGCGGTCCGGCACCGGCCGATCGCCGAGGTCGCCGCGGAGACGGGCTGGTCCCGGTCCCAGGTCGTGCGCCTGCTCAACGCCGGGCTGGCCACCATCACCGAGTGGGGCCGGAAGTCCGTCCCGAGCGCTTGAGACGCCGGTCGGCCTGGTTTGATCAGCGGCGCGGCCGGGAATCCGGATCGGGTATCGAGTGGCCGCCCCAGTCCCCGGCGCCCGCAGGACTCGGGGAAGGACTCCCATGGACGTATCTTCGGTGAGCGAGGGCGCCGGCCTCCGGGCGGCGTCACGCAACGACTTCGGCGCTCTCGGCCGCCTCGTGCGGCATGAAGGCCTGCTTGACCGGCGCTACGGCTACTACGCGGTGAAGATCAGCCTGACCCTGCTGGCCTTCGCCGGCGGCTGTGCGGCGTTCGTGCTGCTGGGCGATTCGTGGTGGCAGCTGGTCACGGCGGTGTTCTTCGCGGTGATGTTCGCGCAGGTCGCGTTCCTCGGTCACGACGCCGGGCACAACCAGGTCTTCCGCACCGGGCGGGCCAACGACCGCGCCGGTTACGCGTTCGGCGGGATCGTCGGCATGAGCTACGGCTGGTGGATGGGCAAGCACACCCGCCACCACGCCAACCCAACCACGAGGGCGACGATCCCGACATCGACATCCCCTTGCTGGCCTTCACCCGCGGGCAGACGGAGCACAAGAGCGGGTTCGTGCGCTGGACGTCGAAGCACCAGGCGGCGTTGTTCTTCCCGTTGCTGCTGCTGGAAGGCCTGAGCCTGCACTGGGCGGGCATCCAGGCGGTGTGGCGCGGGGAGGTCAAGACCCGGTGGCTCGAAGCGGTGCTGCTGTCCGCGCACGTCGTGGTGTACCTGGGGGCGGTGTTCGTGGTGTTGTCCCCGCCGGTCGCCTTGGCGTTCATCGCCGTGCACCAAGGACTGTGGGGCGTGTACATGGGCTGTTCGTTCGCGCCGGGGCACAAGGGCATGCCCACCTACACGGACAAGACCGAGCTCGACTTCCTGCGCAAGCAGGTGCTGAGCAGCCGCAACGTCCAAGGCCGCCGATGGGTGGACTTCACGCTCGGGGGGCTGAACCACCAGATCGAGCACCACCTGTTCCCGAGCATGCCGCGGGCCAACCTGCGCCGCGCGCAGCCTCTGGTGCGCGCGTTCTGCGCCGAGCACGGAATCGACTACGCCCAGTGCGGGCTGCTGAAGACCTACCACTACGTCCTGCAGCACTTGCACGAGGTGAGCGCACCACTCCGCGTGGCGGGCGCACCTGCCCGCTAGACCTTGGGGAGGGCCCGCGCCGCGATTTTGCGGGAGCGCCGGTGTCCGTCGAGCGTACGGGTATCGGGTTGCCTGGCCGAACCCGCGGTTGGCTCCGGCGACGAGGACGGTGCCGGCGGAGAGGTCCATCGGAAGCTGCTGGTGAACTGAGAAGCGTACTAGTGGACCGGTGGGGACCTGGCCAGGTTCCAGGTCTGGCCCGGGTGACGGAGGTTGCCGGCGGCGCTGTCGCGGCTGACGAGGCCGTCGCCGAGTCCGGCACTACCGTGCGAGGAATTCGAGTGCCTTCGTCACGAACTGTCCGTGGTACTGGAAGATGCCGCCGTGGCCGGCGTCGGGGTAGATCACCAGTTCGCTGTCGGGCAGGCGGCGCGCCAGGTCGTAGGTGTTCTTCGTCGGGACCATCCGGTCGTTGTCGCCGTTCGCGACGAGCACCGGCTGGTGGATGACGGAGAGGTCGGACGGCTGCGCCAACCCCCAGCGGTGGATGGCGGTGAGCTGGGCACCGTAGGACCTGAGGGAGATCGCCTTGTCCCGGTTGGTTTTGCGTTCCTTCAGGCGGGCCAGGAACTCCTTGCCCGCCCGCTTCCCGTTCGGCGTCCGGGTGAAGAAGAGGAACTGCTTGGGGTCCTGGCGCGTGAGCAGTGCCCGGATCGTGTCGAGGTGGGAAATCCACGTCACGTTCTTGATGCCCTCGCCACCCGCGGGCCCGGTACCGGCGATGATCAGCTTGCGGACCAGCTCCGGTTCGTCCTGGGCGATCACCTGGGCGATCATGCCGCCCATGGAGAAGGCGAGGATGTCCACTTCGGTCAGGCCGAGGGCGCGGATGAACGTGACGGCGTCGGCCGCCATCGCCTCGATGGTCTTCGGGGTGGTGCCGGTGGATGTGCCGACGCCGCGGTTGTCGAAGGTGATGACGCGGTGCTTCGCGGCGATGCCGTCGACGACCCGGGGGTCCCAGTTGTCGAGTACCGCGGCCAGGTGGGTCAGGAAGACCACCGGGACGCCGGTCTTCGGGCCGAGTTCGCGGTAGGCGAAGTCGACGCCGCCGGTGGAGACGGTGCGGGTCGGGGCGTCCTGGTAAGAGGTGATCACGCGGTCGCGGGATTCTTTTTCGCTGCTCATGGTTTTGCCTTTCGGTTGATTGTGTGGGTGTCAGTGGCCGAGGAAGAGGTTGACCTGCGCGACGAACTCGTCGATGTGCTGGAACAGGAAGGCGTGCCCGGCGTCGCTGTAGAGCACGAGCGTGGCGTCCGGGACCTGCTCGACCGCCTTGTACGAGCTGACGGCGGGGATCATCACGTCGTGGATCCCGTTGGCGTAGAGGACCGGCTGGCTGATCGACCGCAGCTCGGCTTTCAGCTGGTCCCATTCCACGGCCAGGAGCCGTCCGACGGCGGCGAGCTGGCCTTGGGCGGCGTCCTCCGTCACCGCGGGGCCGCCGCCTTCGAGGCGCTTGGCGACCTTCGCGAGGTGTTCGAGTCCGGCGGCGCGGGCCTGTTCGGTCTCGGGGTAGAAGAGGTAGAGCAGGTCTTCGGCGTCCGCGTCCGGCTTGGCCATGATGGACAGGACCCGCTCGCTCATCTCCGGCGTCCCCGGCGCCACGCCCGGCCCGCTGCTGCCCGCCACGACGATCTTGCGCACGAGGTCGGGCCGGCGGAGGGCGACGTGCTGCGCCACGATGCCACCGAGTGACCAACCGAGCAGGTCGACCTGCGTCAGGCCGAGCGCCTCGATGAACTCGATCGCGCCGTCGGCGAACCCTTCGGACGTGTCGCGCGGCTCGCCACCGGTGTAGCCGATGCCGACGTTGTCGAACAGGATGACGTCGCGGTCCGCGGCGAGCCGGTCGACGAACTCCGGGTCCCACCAGTCGATGGTGCCGCGGAAGCGCATCAGCAGGACCAGCGGCACACCACCTCGCGGGCCGGTGCGGCGGTAGGTGAACACCGCGGACGGTCCGGCGGTGGTGTGGTTCTCGAGGGTGTCAGCCGTGTAGGTCGTCATGCTTTATATTATGACCATACTTCAATGAGGGGTGCGAGCCGAAGGGGCGACCGAGATGAAGTGACCCCGCTGACAGAGCGGTCCTCGCCAGGCGACGCGTCCAGCGAGGACCGCCCTGACTTTCGCACTCTCGACCGTCGGGACGCCGCCGATGCTCTCGCCCGGCCTGACTAGCCCCGTTCCTCGGCTGCTGACCCAGCGGCGGCCGCGTGGCCCGCCCGCAACGCCGGCTTGTCGATCTTGCCGACCGCGTTCTTCGGGATGGCGTCGAGCACGAGCAGCTCGGTCGGTCGTTTGTATCCGCTGAGGCTGTGCGCACAGCGAGCCTTCAGCACGGCGGGGTCGACGGTCCGGCCGGGTCGTGGCTGGACGTAGGCGACGACCACTTCTCCCCATTTTTCGTCGGGTACGCCGATCACGGCGGCTTCGAGGACCGCCGGGTCGCCGGTGAGGACGTCTTCGATTTCCTTGGGGTAGATGTTCTCGCCGCCACGGATGATCATGTCCTTCGAGCGGCCGACCAGGGTCAGGTAGCCGTCGGTGTCGAGGTGGCCGACGTCGCCGGTGTGCAGCCAGCCGTCGACGACGGCCCGGGCGGTGTCGTCCGGGCGGCCGAGGTAGCCGCGCATGACGTTCGGGCCACGGACGACGACCTCACCGTCCACACCGGACGGAACGGTGGCGCCGTCCTGGTCGACGATCCGGATTTCCTGTCCGGGGAAGGCGATTCCCACGGTTCCCGGTCGCCGGGGTCCCGCGACCGGGTTGATGGTCGAGGCGCACGTTCCTTCTGACAGCCCGTATCCCTCGATGAGCGGGAACCCGTACCTGGCCTCGAACCGGGCCAGCAGATCGGCTGATGCGGGCGCCGCGCCGCAGATCCCGAACCTCAGGGACGAGGTGTCCGGCCGGACGTCCGCGGGCAGCGCGGCGAGCATGCCGTAGATCGTCGGTACCGCGCTGAAGTAGGTCGGGCGGTGCTGCTCGACGACGTCGAAGAAGGTGTGCGGGGAGAACCGGTCGGCGATGACGACGCTCGCGCCGGCGAGCAGGGCATGAGGACGCTGACCACGATGCCGTTGACATGGAACAGCGGGAGGATCAGCAGGCATCGGTCGGCCGGTCCGATGTCGAGGGCGCGGCGGCCCATGTCGGTCATGGCGTCGAGGTTGGCGTGGTCGAGCATCACGCCCTTCGGGACGCCGGTCGTTCCGCTGGTGTAGATGAGCAAAGCCAGCGCGGACGGGTCCGGATCCCGTGCGTGGTCCGGGCCGCCGGGCTCGGTGGGCAGGTCACCGACGGCGAGTGTGGGGACGTCACCGGCTCCGCTCACGCCGTCTTCGACGACGAGCAGGCGCGCACCGGAGTCGTCGAGCTGCCGGGCGACCTCGGCGTCGGTCAGGCTCGGGTTCACCGGCGTGACGGTGGCGCCGAGCCGCCACGCTCCGAACAGCAGGAGGACGAACTCGAGGCGGTTGGTCAGTTCGAGCGCGACGACGTCGCCTGGGCCGATGCCGAGGTCGTGGAGGTGCGACGCGGTCGCCTGGACCCGGCTGAGCAACTGCGTGTTGGTGAGAAAACCGGTGCTGTCGGATACCGCGGGGCCGTGGGGGTCCAGCTCGGCGCGCCGGTCGGGCAGCGAAGCGAAGTTCATGACCGGCCTGCCGACGCCGGGTTCAGCTGCCGGGTGAGGAATTCCGTCTGGTCGCGGACCAAGGCCTCGAAGGGCTCACCGAGGTAGAAGTCGAAATGACCGGCGTCGTAGGTCTTGATCTCGCCCCGGGGCGCGGTCCGCGCGTAGCGGAGAGTTTGGGCGGGCGGGGTGACCGTGTCGGTGTTGCTGACGCAGAAGAGGATGGGGATGGTGATCTTCTTCGCGGCCCGCCCGGGCCGGTAGCCGGCGATGGCCGGCACGACCCGGGCCGCGACCTCGTTCCGGAAAGCCGTCCCCGCCGGGACGAGCGCCTGGTAGCCGGGCAGCGCGTCCGGAGCGGTCATGAGCGCCGGCGAACCGGGAGCGCCGGCGAGCGGGATCATCGCCGGCTCGGTGCCGCGGACCGCGGCCACGAGATCCCGCGCGAGGACCGGCGCCAGCTTGAGGGAAACCCACCGGGCCCAGCGCGACCGCGGAGGCGAGACCGTCGGTGAACGGGCACTGGGCCACCGCCGCGCGCAGCTCCGGATGTCGTGCTGCGACGGTGATGGCGTGGCCACCGCCGAAGGAGCTGCCCCAGACCGCGACGCGCGAGCCGTCGACGTCGGGCCGGGCTTGGACGTGGGCGATCGCGGCGTCCCAGTCGGCGAGTTGCCGCCGGATGGACAGCAGCTGCCGGGGCCGGCCGCCGCTGTCGCCGAAGTAGCGGTAAGTGAAGGCCAGCGCCGCGAATCCCGCCTGGGCGAACCGCTCGGCGAACGCGTCCAGCCGCATCTCGCGGGTCGCCCCGAGACCGTGTCCGAGGACGACGACCGGGGGTGACGGGACTCCGGACGGGAGGTAGAGCCAGGCGGCGCAGGTGGTCTCGCCGGAAGGGAAGGAGACGTCGTGCCGGGTGAACGCGGTCATGACTGTGGCACCGCCGATCGGCGGGGAACGCTGCCGGTCGCGAGGGCCTGCTCGTAGACGTCCGGGTCGTAGAGCGGGAGTTCGCCGGTGGCCTCGGTGGCTTCCAGGTAGTCAAGCATCAGCTGCTGCCCGTCCGCGGACTGGTCCTGAACGAGGAATTCGCTGCGTTCGACGTGCAGACCTTGGACCAGTGACATCGAGCCACCGAGGTAGACGGCCCGCTTGATGGCCGCGATCGAGGTCTTCGACCGGGACCCGAAGTGCTCCGCGAGCTCGGTCGCGCGCGTGACCACCTCGTCCTGGGGGACGACGTCGTCGACGGCGCCGTCGGCGAGCGCTTCCTCGGGGGTGAAGGGCTTGCCTTCGAGGATGGCGACCAGGGACCGGTGGGTGCCGACCAGGCGGGTCAAGCGCTGGGTTCCGCCGCCGCCCGGCATGATCCCGAGGAGGATTTCCGGCTGGCCGATGAAGAAGTCCCCGTCGGCCATGACCCGCAAGTCGCACGCCCAGGCGAACTCCGCGCCGAGTCCGAGTGCCGAACCGTTGAGGGCGGCCACGTAGATGACGCCGCTGGAATTCATCCGCAGGAACGTGGCGTGCCGGCGGTCGAGCTCGAGCGCGCCCCGCAACGGGGTTCGCCGGACCACCGGCTCCACGGCACGGGCCCGGTCCACCCCGCGCGCCATCCGCACCACCGCGGAGGCGCCGCGCCGGCCGAGCGAGGGAACAGCGGCGCCGCCCTCCTGTAGCCACCGGACATCGGCGTGGCTGACGAACCGTTCCGGATGCGCGCCGGTGAAGACGACGGCGCGCACTCCGGGGTCGCTGTCGACCCGGTCCACCAGCTCCTCGAGCTGCTGGGCGAGGTCGAGACCGAACAAACCACGGGGGCCGCCGTCGACACGGACGATCAGGACGGCTCCACGGTCCTCCACATCGAGGTGGCCTTGCTCTGGGTTTGCCATGACGTCTGCTTCCGTCGAATGGTTGTAACGAAGTTACATTCGAATGTAACCAAGTTATAGTGAGCTGGCAAGAGCCGGCCGGAAGGTGAGGGGAACCGTGAGGAACAGGGCAGAGGACGTGACGCCGGGCAGCGGTGTGCCGGAGCGGCTGATCCAGGCCACGATCGCGCTGCTGGCCGAGCAGGGACCGGCTGCCATCAAGGCGCGGACCGTCGCCTCCGCGGTCGGGTTGTCGCAGACGTCGGTCTACCACCACTTCGGCGGGATCGTCGAACTCGTCCGCGCTGTCGCCGACTACGGCTTCGCCGAGCTCGGCCGGGCGTTTTCCCGGGTGCCGGTGACGGACGATCCGGTCGCCGACCTCTTCGCGATGGCGTTGGCCTGCCGCCGGGCCGCCCGCGGGAACCCTCACCTCTACGATCTGATGTTCGGGTTGTCCACCCGGGCGACCTACCGGCCGCCGGCCGAGTCGGCCTCTCGGCCGAGTGGTCGTTCGGCGGCCTTCCGCGATGCCTACGCACACGTCACCGACGTGTGCGCGCGAGCTGTGCGCTCCGGCAGGTTCGAGCCCCAGGAGCCCGCGGTGGCGGCTGCCCAGCTCTGGAGTTTCGTCCACGGTTACATCACCCTCGAACTGGCGGAACACTTCGTCGAGTTCACCGATCCGGTCACGCAGGTGCTGCTGCCCATGGGGGTGAACTTCGCTGTCGCGCTCGGCGATAGCCGGGAAGACGCCGAGAACTCACACCAGGTGGCCCTGCGCGGCCACGGCACGCCTTAGCCGGTCAGGACGCTTCGGCGTTGCCCCCGCCGGGGACGAGCTGGTCGTTCCGCCCCAGTGCCTCGACTTCGCGCTCGAGGGCCGGAACCGCGTGGGCCGCGAACCGCCTCGTCCAGGGCCATGCCGCGGGCGAGTTGAGGCCCGCCTTCAGCCAGTTGGCGACGACAACCGCCCGCGGCACATACACGCGGCTGCGTCGCCGCGCGAGTCCGTCGACGATCGCGGTGGCCACCCGGTCGACGCTCGTGGTCACATTGCCCGGATAAGGCAACCGGTCGCGTAAGCGCCGGAAGGACGGGAGGTCCGCGTCGGCGCCGCGGACGATGTCGGTGTCGATCCACGACGGATGGACGACGCCGACCGTGACGCCGAGGTGCGCGACCTCCTGGCGGTAGGTCAGAGCGAGCAGTTCGGCTCCGGCCTTGCCGGCGCCGTAGGCGGCCATCCCGGCCAGTGGCATGAACGACAGCGCGGACGCCACGACCGTCACGTGACCCCGGCTACGCTCGAGGTGCGGTGTCGCGTACTTCAAGGTGCGGAAGACGCCGTTCAGGTTGATGTCCAGGACCCGCTCGAACGACGTCTCGTCGATCTGCCGCACCGTCCCGTAGGCCGCGACCCCGGCATTGGCGACGACGAGGTCGATGCCGGCCATGGCCTGCGCGCAGCCGTCGATCGCCGCCTTCAGGGCCGCACCGTCTCGCACATCGGCCTCTCGCCAGACCGCGGCAGGCCCCAGTTCCCCCGCGAGGGCGCGCAACCTCTCCGGTTCGAGCCCGATCAAGGCGAGGCGCGCGCCCCGGGTGGCAGCGAGCCGGGCCACCCGCTCCCCGATCCCGCGGGCCGCTCCCGTCACAACCAGCCGTCGACCTGCCAAGTCTCGTTTCATGACGGCAATGTAACTTCGTTACAGCCCGAGGGCAACAGGTGTGGCGCAGCGACTCATACTTCCGGTGCGTCCAGCACCGTCAAGGCGTTGCGGATCCCTTGCTCGAGAATGTCGTCGGAGAGTTGCCGATCGGCCAGCGCGCGGGCGAGCTGCAGGGTCCCGACCATCAGGGCGTAGATGCTGAGCGTCTTGGTGCGCGCCGACCGCGGATCGCCCGGCGCCAGGCGGGCGGCGATGTCGTCGATGACGGCCAGCACGCTGCCCGTGTAAGTCTGCTTGGTCGGATCCGTACAGCGGCCGAGTTCATCCAGCAGCGCGGCGGACGGGCAGCCCTCCTCGGGATTGTCGCGATGTTCGGGCGAAAGGTAGGTGCGCACCATCAGCTCGACGCCGTCGCGTCCGGGCGGGAACGAGGTGAGCCACTCCCGCTGGCCGCGCAGCTGCTCCGAGACCGCGGTGGCGACCAAGTCCTCTTTGGATTCGAAGTGAGCGTAGAAGGCGCCATTGGTCAGGCCCGCGTCCTTCATCAGCGTGGCGACCCCGGAGCCGTCGATCCCGTCACGCTTGAGCCGGCGACCCGCCATCTCGATGATCCGCTGCCTCGTCGCCTGCTTGTGCTCTTTCCCATACCGCGCCACGCGCTTCTCCGCTCACTCAACGGGCTGCCCATCACCCATGTTAGTACGATCATAATCTGAACGCGTTCCACCTCTTGCCTCAAGGTGTCCACTCTGCTTATGGTATTATGACCATAATGCAAAGCAGGGTTTCGAGGAGAGTTACGCCATGAAGGCAGCCATCGTCGATCGCTACGGCACCAACGTTCGGGTCGGCGACATGCCGGTGCCCGAGGTGGGCGAGCACGACGTGCTGGTCCAGATCCACGCGGCCGGCGTCAACGTGCTGGATTCCAAGATCAGGGACGGCGAGTTCAAACTCATCCTTCCTTACCGCCTGCCGCTCATCCTGGGTAACGACGTTGCCGGCGTCGTGGCCGGCGTCGGGCCGGGCGTGCGGAAGTTCAAGCCCGGCGACGAGGTCTACGCGCGACCCGGGAAGGACCGGATCGGCGCCTTCGCCGAATACATCGCCGTCGCCGAAGACGACCTGGCCCCGAAGCCCGAACAGCTCACGATGGAGGAAGCGGCAGCCATCCCGCTGGTCGGACTGACCGCCTGGCAGGCCCTGGTCGAAATCGCCGGCCTGCGAGCCGGCCAGAAGGTCTTCATCCAGGCAGGCTCCGGCGGCGTGGGCACGTTGGCGATCCAGCTGGCCAAGCATCTCGGTGCGACCGTCGCCACGACGACCAGCGCGGCCAACGCCGATCTGGTCAAGCGCCTCGGCGCGGACGTCGTGATCGACTACCGCAACGACGACTTCGAAGCCGTCCTGCACGACTACGACGTGGTGTTGCACAGCCTGGACAACGAGACCCTCAAGAAGTCCCTGCGGGTCCTGAAGCCGGGCGGAAAGCTCATCTCGATCTCCGGCCCGCCGGATCCCGGCTTCGCGCGGGAGCTCGGCAAGCCGTGGATCCTGCGACCGATCATGGGGCTGTTGAGCTATCGGACCCGGACGGCGGCCAAGCGTCGTCAGGTCGGCTACAAGTTCCTCTTCATGCGGGCAAGCGGGGACCAACTGCGCCAGATCACCGCCCTCGTCGATTCCGGGGTCATCGAGCCGGTCATGGACCGGGTCTTCCCCCTCGAATCGACCGCCGAGGCGATGGCGTACGTCGACAAAGGACGCGCGAAGGGCAAGGTTGTCATCAAGGTCAAATGACGCTGCTTGGCCGCCGGCCAGCGGTCGCGGACCCGGCGCCGCAGGCGGGGGCTGGTCGTAGGCCTTGTCGGCGTGCAGCGCGACTGTCGGGCCCACCCCAGGGTCGTCAGATCGTGGTCAGGCCTTCGAGTTTCTGCCGCAACGACTCCTGGGAGTGCCGGTCCATGATCTCGTAGGCCCGCTCGATGTCGAGCCGCCTCATGGCCGACACCAGGTCCCGGTGGTCCCGGATTTCGGCGTCCTCGGTGAGCCTGCTCCGCAGGTTGGGCGCGAGGTAGTGCATCCGGCGGACCTCGTCGGTCACCCCGAGCATGATGCGTTCGGCGCGCCGGTTTCCGGACAACCTGGCGATGTCCAGGTGGAAGGCGGTCGCCGCGTTCAGCGCGGCCTCCGTGGAAGCCGCCGCCGCCTGGTCATCGATGTGCCGTTCCAGGGCGTCGAGCTGCTCGGGGCTGCTGCGCTTGGCCGCCTCTACGACCAACGGCGGCTCGATCATCTGCCGCAGCGCGAAGATCTCGCGCACGTCCTCGAAGCGGAGAGGACGCACCAGGTAGCCCTTGCGGGGCAGGACCAGCACCCAGCCGTCGTGGGCGAGCAGCCGCAGGGCCTCGCGGATGGGCGTCTTGGAGACCCCGTACTCCCGGGCGAGCTCGTGCTCGACGAGCATGCTCTCGGGGAGCCGGCGGGCCGTGAGGATGTCCTCCTTGATGAGGGCGTGCGTCCGCTCGGTCAGTGACAAGCGCGGGTCGCGCCCCGACGGCTCTGGTTCGCTGCTGCTCACTGCCCTCGTCTCCTGCCCGGCGAGCTGACTGGTCACGCCAAAGTATCACGTCGTTGACAACAAGTGGACCAGAAGCATACTTTGAGCGCATCAGAGAAGTATTCAAGATATATCAGGCTCTGACCTGGTGTTTCGCCGCACGACCGGGGTAAAGCTGCCCGACGCCGGCGAGCGAAGTGGATCAATGTCGATCAACTTGCCGAGGAGACGACCGCACGATGACAGACCTGAAACACGACCTGACCGGCTCGGGGCCGCTCCAGGTCGCCGCGAGACTCGATCGCCTCCCGGTGTCCCGCTGGCACTGGAAGCTCGTCCTGCTGGTCGGCCTGACGACGTTCTTCGACTCCTACGAGATCTACATGAGCGGCGTCCTCGGCAGTGTGCTGGCGAAGCCGTGGCACCTGACTTCCTTCACCCAGCCGCTGCTGGTCGGGGCGCCGTTCTTCGGGATGATCTTCGGCGCGATCTTCCTGGGGATGGTCACCGACCGCTTCGGGCGGCGGCAGATGTTCATGTACAACCTCGCCGCGTACTCGCTGCTCGCGGTCGCGTCGGCGTTCTCGGCCAACGTGGCGATGCTCATCGCCCTGCGTCTCGTCTCCGGCGTGTTCCTCGCCGCGGAACTGATGCTGGTCGACACGTACTTGAGCGAGTTCATGCCGCGGAAGGCCCGCGGTCGCCTGATCGCGGTCGCCTACGCCATCGGCTTCCTCGCCGCCCCGGTCGTCGCGGGTCTCGGCGGGCTGCTCATCGTCAAGACGCACTTCCTGATCGACGGCTGGCGCTGGATGATGATCGGGGGCGGCCTGGGAGCGCTGGGGGTGTTCGCGCTCCGCCGCAATCTCCCCGAGTCCCCGCGCTGGCTCGCGGAGCGCAACCGGCCGCACGAAGCGGAAGCGGTAGTGGCCGAGGTGGAATGGACGGTGGAGCGGCAGACCGGCCGCGAGCTGCCCGAGGTCCCTGGCGTCGCCTACAAACCCGTGACGAAGATCCGGTTCCGCTCGATGTTCCGCCCACCGTACCTGAAGCGCACCGTGATGATGTGGATCTTCCAGATCACCCAGACCGTGGGCCAGTACGGCTTCGCGTCGATGGCGACCCTGATCCTGGTGAGCAAGGGGCACACCGTCCCGTCCTCGCTGCTCTACACGGCGCTGTCGTTCATCGGCGCGCCGGTCGGGGCGCTCCTCGCCGTGCCGTTGGTCGAGCGCGTGGAACGGAAGTTCCTGGTCATCGGCGGCCTCACCGTCATCGGGATCGCCGGCATCGTCTTCGGCAACGGGACGAGCACCGCGGTCATCGTCACCGCCGGCGCGGTGATCACCGTTTCCAACAGCATCGTCTCCGGCGCCTGGCACGTCTACCAGGCCGAACTGTTCCCCACCCAGGTGCGCAGCACGGCAGGCGGGGTGGCGTACTCGTTCTCGCGCCTAACGGCCGGTCTCCTGCCCTTCGGGGCACTCGCCATCCTTCACCAGTTCGGGCCGACGCAGGTCTTCGTGGCAGCCGCCGTGATCATCACGATCACCTGTCTCGATCTCGCGGTCATGGGGCCGCGGACGAACGGCCGCAGCCTGGAAGCCGTGACGGGTACCGGAGACCGTGCCACCGCCGAACCGGTGACACAGCGCGGCGCCTGACGCGCCTTCGACATCAGGGCCCACGGGGAAAGGAAGGCAGATGGCCAGAACGGCGGCCGACAAGATCTGGGACGCGCACACCGTCCGGGCGGACGACGGCGGGCAGGACCTCGTCTACCTCGACCTCCACCTGCTGCACGAGGCCAACACCGCACAGGCGTTCGCCGGTCTGCGGGAGAAGAACCGCACTGTCCGCAGGCCCGACCTCACGCTCGGCGTCGAAGACCACGTCACGCCGACGATCGGCGGCCGGGACATCGCGGACAGCCTCACCCGGCGGTACGTCACCGAGATGCGCCGCAACTGCCAGGAGTTCGGTATCGAACTGTTCAGTCTCGGTCACCGATCGCGGGGCATCGCCCACGTGGTCGGCCCGGAACTGGGTCTTTCCCAGCCGGGCATGACGATCGTCTGCTGCGACTCGCACACCACGACGCACGGCGCCCTGGGCGCGTTGGCCTTCGGGATCGGCACGAGCCAGGTGGAGCACGTGCTGGCGACCCAGACGCTGCCGATGCGGCGGATGAAGAACATGCGGGTCACCGTCGACGGAGTACTCCCACCCGGCGTCACGGCCAAGGACCTCGCGCTGGCCATGATCCGCGAGATCGGCACGGCCGGTGGACAGGGGCATGTCATCGAATACCAGGGACCGGCGATCCGCGCCCTGTCGATGGAAGGCCGGATGACGTTGTGCAACATGAGCATCGAGGCCGGTGCTCGCGCGGGCCTCGTCGCCGCGGACGAGGTGACCTTCGAGTACCTGCGGAACCGGCCGCATGTACCCCAGGGCGCCGCGTTCGACGAAGAGGTCGAGTACTGGAAGACGTTCGCCGGCGACGAGGACGCGGTCTTCGACAAGGAAGTCCGGCTCGACGCCTCCCTGCTCGCCCCGCACGTGACCTGGGGCACGAACCCCGCCCAAACCGTGGGGCTGAACGAGGTCGTGCCCGCGCCGGCGGAGATCGCCGATCCGGTCGAGCGGCTCGCCGCGGAGCAAGCGCTCGCCTACATGGACCTGACGCCCGGGACGCCGATGAAGACGGTGCCGATCGACGCGGTGTTCATCGGATCGTGCACGAACGGGCGCATCGAAGACCTCAGGGAGGTCGCCGAGGTCTGGCGAGGACGGCGGATCTCCCCGGAAATGCAGGTCTACCTGGTCCCGGGATCGGAGACGGTGCGCAGGCAGGCGGTCGCCGAGGGCTTGGACCGCGTGTTCGAGGCGGCAGGTGTCCCGCTGCGGAATTCCGGCTGTTCGATGTGCGTGTCGATCAACGGCGAACGCCTCACCGCCGGGACCCGGACCGCGTCGACGAACAACCGGAACTTCGAGGGACGGCAGGGGCCCGGCGTTCGCACGCACGTCGTCTCCCCGTCCGTGGCCGCGGCCAGTGCGGTGCTCGGCCACCTCGCCGAACCGAGCGACCTGGAGGTCCGGGCGTGAAGCCGCTGCGCACCCACACCGGCACGGCCGTGCCGCTCCGGAAGTCCAACGTGGACACCGACCAGATCTACCCGGCGCAGGCCCTCCTCACCGGAAGCATGACGAAGACCGGTCACGCCGCGGCGCTCATGGGCGAGTGGCGCAAGGACCCGGGCTTCGTGCTCAACAAGCCCGAGTACGCGGGTGGTTCGGTCCTCGTCGCCGGTCCGGACTTCGGCACCGGATCGTCTCGTGAGTGGGCCGTCTGGGCGTTGGCGGACTACGGCTTCCGGGTGATCTTCTCCGTGCGCTTCGGCGACATCTTCCGCGCGAACGCGGCGAACAACGGGCTCGTCGCCGCCACGCTGCCCGGCCGGGCGATCGAAGCGCTGTGGGAGCAGATCGAAGCCGAGCCGCGGACGCCGCTGACCGTGGACCTCGAGCGCCGGATCGTCTCCGTCGCCGACCACGAGTTCACGTTCGAGTACCCGGACGATTTCCGGTGGCGGGTTTTGAACGGCATCGACGAGATCGAGCTGACCATGCGGTACGACGACGACATCACCAGGTACGAAACCCGCCGCCGCGCGTCGATGCCGAAAGTCATCCGTCCCGAGGTCGTAGCGTGACGGACGACATTCCCGACGCGGTCCGGCACCGGCTGACCGGGCGAGTGCCCCTCTCCCGGATCAAGACGGTGGACGTACCGCGGCACGACGCCGCCGTGGCGGCGAAGCTGCTCGATCTCCCGGACCTGGCCTCGGCCGTGGCCGACGCGCTCGACGAGCTCGGGGTGGGTGCAGTACTCACCACCGACGCGTTGGCGCCCTTGGCGCCGGACATGCGGGTCTGCGGTCCCGCCGTCACCTTGCGCTATGTCCGGGCGAACGCCGATCCGGCGGTCGTCCGGTCGGCCGGAACCCGGCTGGCCGTCGCCGACCGTGACTTGTACGGCGTGGCGTGTCCCGGGGATGTGGCGGTCTTCGATTGCGGGGGCAACCGCGACTGGGCCGTGGCAGGCGGGCTCTCGGCCGAATGGGCACGCAAGGCCGGAGTCGCCGGCTGCCTCGTCGACGGCGCCGTCCGCGACACCGCCACAATCGTCGGCTCCGGCCTCCCGGTGTGGAGCGCGAACCGGTCTCCGCGAGCAGCTCGCTACCGAGTGGACGCCGTCGCGATCAACGACGTGGTGACCATCGCCGGTGCCGCAGTCCGTCCCGGCGACTACATCGTCGCCGACGCCGACGGCGTCTGTGTGGTGCCCTTCGAGCATCTTCCGGCCGTCGCCGACGCCTGCGTCACCGCTCAGGCCGCGGAGGACGCCCTGCTCGGCACCATCCGGGCCAGCTCCGGCTTGACGGAGCTCGTCCTCCGCACCGGCGGCCGGCCCGCCCCCGAATGACTTCCATCCGGCCTCGAAAGGTATCCCCCGCATGAATTTCTCCCTGGACGACCGGTACCGGCTCGACGAGGGCGCCATCTACCTGACGGGCATTCAGGCGCTGGTCCGGACGGTCCGTGACCGGGCGAGGCTCGACCGGCTCCGCGGGCAGTCCTCCGCGTCCTTCATCTCCGGGTACGAGGGCTCGCCGCTGGCGGGTTACGACCTGGAGCTGGCCCGGCGCAAGAAGATGCTGGACGAGCTCGACGTCGTGCACCGTCCCGGCGTCAACGAGGAACTCGCCGCGACGTCGGTCATGGGCTCGCAGCTGACCTCGCGCGTCGGCACTCCGAAGTACGACGGGGTGACCGGGTACTGGTACGGCAAGTCGCCCGGCCTCGACCGTGCCTCGGACGCGATCCGGCACGCCAACCTGGTCGGCACCGATCCCCGCGGCGGGGCCGTGGCCCTCGTCGGTGACGATCCCGCGGGCAAATCCTCGTCGCTGGCTTGCTCTTCCGAGGTGGCGTTGGCCGACCTCTCGATCCCCACCCTGTTCCCCGCCGATTCCCAGGACGTGCTCGACTTCGGCCTCCACGCGCCCTACCTCTCCCGGTTCACCGGCCTGTGGTCCGGGCTCAAGATCGTCACCGCGGTGGCCGACGCCGCCTGCACCGCGACCGTCCACCCCGACCGCGTCCTGCCGACCTACGGCGACCTTCCCGAGAGCACCTTCACCCCCGACGCCCGCTTGGCCGGCCCGGCCCTGCTGCGCCTCGAGCGAAGCATCGTCTCCGAACGACTGCCCCGCGCCTTCTCCTACGCCCGGATCAACAAGCTCAACCGCATCGTCACCCGCTCGTCCGGCGACCGCATCGGCCTCATGGCCGCCGGAAAGACCTACCTCGACCTTCGCGAGGCGCTGGACGCGTTGGGGCTCGACGACGAAAGGCTGCGCCGCTACGGCATCCGGGTCGCGAAGATCGGCATGATCTGGCCGCTCGACCCCCAGGTGATCACCGAGTTCGCCGCGGGACTCGACGAAGTCATCGTCGTCGAGGAAAAACGACCCTTTCTCGAAAACGCCATCAAGGAAATCCTGTACGGCGTCTTACGGGCACCGATGGTGCTCGGCAAGACCGACACCGACGGCCGCGAACTGGTCAGTCCGGTCGGGGAACTCGACGCCGACCAGGTGGCCGCCGCGCTGAGCCGCCGTCTGGGCGACGTGCACGGGATCGAGTCGGCGCGCGCCTGGAAACGCCGCCCGGTCACGAGCCGGACGACACTTCCCCTGCTGACCCGCACGCCGTACTTCTGCTCCGGCTGCCCGCACAACTCCTCGACCAAGGTGCCCGAGGACACGCTCGTGGGCGCGGGCATCGGCTGCCACGCCATGGTCCTGATGATGGACGGCAAACACGCCGGCGATGTCATCGGCCTCACCCAGATGGGCGGGGAAGGCGCGCAGTGGCTCGGCATGGCGCCCTTCCTGGCCGAGAACCACTTCATCCAGAACCTCGGTGACGGCACGTTCACCCACTCCGGAAGCCTCGCAATCCGCGCCGCGGTCGCCTCGGGCGAGAACATCACCTTCAAGCTGCTCTACAACGCCACGGTCGCGATGACCGGTGGCCAGGACCCCGCCGGCGGCCTGTCCCTGGACCAGGTGGCGAAGCTGCTTCTCGCCGAGGGCGTGTCCAAAGTGGTCATCACGACCGAGGACCGGAACCGCGTGCCGGGCCGGCTGCTGCCCGCGGGAGTGGACGTCCACGAACGTGGTGACATCCTCGCCCTTCAGGAGGAGCTCGCCCAGGTCCCCGGGGTGACGGTGCTGGTGCACGACCAGGAGTGCGCCGCCGAAAAGCGCCGCAAGCGCAAGCGCGGCCTCACCCCGACACCGACGACACGGATCGTGATCAACGAGCGCATATGCGAAGGGTGCGGTGACTGCGGCGAAAAGTCCAACTGCATGTCGGTGCACCCGGTCGAGACCGAATTCGGCCGCAAGACCCGCATCCACCAGTCCTCGTGCAACCTCGACTACTCCTGCCTCGAAGGCGACTGCCCTTCGTTCGTGGCGGTAACACCCGGCACCGTCAAGGCCAAGCGGACGGCCGTCGCGGACCTGGGACCGGACGCGATCCCCGCGCCCACCATCCAGGCGGACCCGGACGACTTCGCGATGCGCATCACCGGGATCGGCGGGACCGGAGTGGTCACCGTCGCCCAGATCATCGCGACCGCCGCGGCCATCGACGGCCGCGCGGTCCGCAGCCTCGACCAGACCGGCTTGGCCCAGAAGGGCGGCGCCGTGGTCTCCGACCTCAAGTTCACTGCCACGCCGTCGGAGTCCTCCCCGAAGCTCCGCGCCGGATCGTGCGACCTGTACCTGATCTGCGACTCGCTGGTCGGGACCGATCCGGTCAACCTCAAGGCGGCGTCGGCGGACAAGACCCTCGCCGTGCTGTCCACCACCCAGGTCCCCACCGGGCAGATGATCGTCGACACCGGAATCCGCTTCGCTGAACAGAGCGCGATCCGCAGCGCCCTCGACAGCGCGGTGGCGCGCACCGTGTCCCTCGATGCCGGCCGCCTCGCACAAGAGCTCTTCGGGAGCGAGCAGGGCGAGTTCAATCGGTCGATGCAACACCGGGTGTTTGTAATGAGCGTAGCTGCTCGGCGAAGACCTCGGCCGGGGTTCGCCAGCCGAGGATCTTGCGGGGCCGGTTATTGATCGTGAAGGCGATGG
>NZ_JADWPD010000057.1 GCF_017308975.1 Amycolatopsis sp. MtRt-6
ATCCGGGCCAGCAGCTCACCGATGCCGACGGCGCGGATCTGGTCGGCGCGCAGGCTGATCGTGCCGCGGCCGAAGAAGTACGACGGCTTCGCGTGCACGACCACGCTCGCGCCCTCCCGCAGCGGCGACCCACCGAAGCAGGCCACCCCGGCGGCCATCACCCGCTCAGTCCTCGGTGGAGATCCCCCACCCGGCGGCGGCCGACAACCCCTCGAGGTACCCGATCGCCCGTTCCGTCTTCGGGTACCGCTGCACCAGCGCCCAGAAGGCCGCGTCGTGCCCGGGCTCCCGCAGGTGCGCCAGCTCGTGCACCAGCACGTAGTCGAGCACCCACGGAGGCACCTTCCGCAGCCGTTCGCTGACCCGGATGGTCGCGTCGACCGGCGTGCAGGACGCCCACCGCGTGCGCATCGGCGGCACCCAGCGGACGCTCGCCGGCACCGCGGTGCCGCCCAGGTACTTGCCCGACAGCAGCGCGCAGCGCGCGAGCAGGGCTTCGTCCGACGTCTTCGGGGACGCCGGCCGACGTGGTTCCGAGCGCTGCAGCTTGCGCTCCATCTCGGCGACCCAGTGTTTCTCCTCCGCCCTGGTCATCCGCGCGGGGATGAGCACGACGAGCGTGTCGTCGTTCCAATACGCGGTGACCGTCCGGTGCCGGCGCTGGCTGCGCCGCACTTCGACCTTGTGTCCGGGTGTGTCCGACGGGGGGTTCGTTTCCCCCCGGCCTCTCAGTGAGGGCATCCGTGCTTCGACCACCCGACAACGGTAAGGCCAGGCACCGACAACTCCGAGCGTCTTGAGGTCACAGACCCGAGTTGTCCACAGCCGGTTCCACTTGTGGACAACTCGGCCGTTCCGGCGCCTTCCGCGGCCTTCCGGTCGCCGCCGGGTGCCATCCTGCGGACATGATCCTCGACACCGCGGACATGCCACCGGTCCTGCTGCCGGCCCACCCCGCCCTGCTCCCGGGCCTCACCGTGCTCGAACGCGGCCCGCGCGAGATCCAGATCGGGCTCGACCCGCGCCACGGCGTGATCGTCGAAAACCTCTCCCCGCGCCTCGCCGCGAAGCTGCGCGCCCTCGACGGCAGCAAGCACGTCGAACGGCTTCTGCTCGCGGAGAGCGAACACCGCGGCCAGTGGCGGACACTGCTGCGGCAGCTGACCGCGCTCGGCCTGGTCACCGACGCGGGCCGGCCCGACGGCCCGGGCTTCCGCGGCGAGCCCGGCCTCTGGTCGCTGCGCGCCCGCCACCACCAGCCGGCCATGGCGGGCCGCCGGCGCGCCGCCGCGGTCTCCGTACACGGCGACGGCCGGGTGGCGGTGGCGGCCGCCGTCCTGCTGGCCAACGCCGGCATCGGGCACGTCGAGCTGCAGGTACCCGGCACGGTCACCGAGCACGACGTCGGCTCGGGCTACACCGACGCGGACCTCGGCCGGCCCCGGCGCCAAGCCCTCGCCGACCTGCTCCGCCGGGTCGATCCCGAGGTGCGCGTCACCCGCCTGCACGACCGCTACCCGGACCTGGCCCTGCTCACCGACGCCGTCGTCCCCGCTCCCGAGCTCGTCGCCGAGCTGATGGCGGACGGCGTCCCGCACCTGGCGGCGCGCGTCCGCGACGGCACGGCCATCGTCGGGCCGCTGGTGGTGCCGGGCCGCAGCTCGTGCCTGCGCTGCGCCGACCTGCACCGCACGGAACTCGACCCGTGCTGGCCGCGCGTCGCCGGGCAGCTCGCCGGGCGGCACCAGCGGCCCGACCTCGGCGCGGTCCAGTCCTGCGCGTCACTGGCCGTCGCCCAGGCCATGCGGCTGCTCTCCCCCGGCGCGCCGGCCCCACCGGTGTGGAACGCCACCCTCGAGATCGACGCCTTCGCCGGCCGGATCCGCCACCGCGCCTGGCCGCCGCACCCGAGATGCGGCTGCGGCGCGCAGGAGGTGATCCAGGCGACGTAGCCCGGCAAGACGTCGCTCGCAGGCTGCGCGCCGCCGAGGCCGCAAGGCAGAATCGCCGGTGTGACCGACTTCCGCGACCCAGCCGATCGTGACACCGCGATGCCGCGCAAGGGTGCCGCCCGTACCGCCAAGCTCGCCAGTCTCCCGCTCGGCATCGCCGGGCGCGCGGTCGGGGGCTGGGGCAAGCGGCTCGCGGGGCAGAGCGCGGAACAGGTGAGCGCGACGCTGTCGGCGAAGGCCGCCGAGCAGCTGTTCGAGGTGCTCGGCACGCTCAAGGGCGGCGCGATGAAGTTCGGCCAGGCGCTGAGCGTGTTCGAGGCGGCGGTGCCGGACGACATGGCGAAGCCGTACCGCGAAGCGCTGACGAAGCTGCAGGCCGCCGCGCCGCCGATGTCGGCCCGCCAGACCCACCGGGTGCTCGCCGAGCAGCTGGGCCGGACCTGGACCAGCCGGTTCGCGTCGTTCGACGACGAACCGGCCGCGGCCGCGAGCATCGGCCAGGTGCACCGCGCGGTCTGGCACGACGGCCGCGCGGTTGCGGTCAAGGTGCAGTACCCGGGCGCCGACGAGGCCCTGCGCAGCGACCTGCGGCAGCTGCAGCGGTTCAGCAGGCTGTTCCAGGCGTTCGTGCCCGGCACCGAGGTCAAGCCGCTGCTGGCCGAGCTCGCCGAGCGGATGAACGAGGAGCTCGACTACCAGGCCGAGGCCCAGCACCAGCGCGCCTTCGCGAAGGCGTTCGACGGCGACCCCGGCATCCTGGTGCCGCGGGTCGTGGCCAGCGCGCCGAAGGTCGTCGTGACGGAGTGGGCGACCGGCATCCCGCTGTCGAAGGTGATCGCGGACGGCGACCGCGAGACCCGGAACCTGGCGGGCCGGCTGCTGGCGGAGTTCCACTACTCGTCGCCGGAGCGCGTCCACCTGCTGCACTCCGACCCGCACCCGGGCAACTTCATGATCACCGGCGACCACAGGCTGTGCGTCATCGACTTCGGCGGTGTCGCCCGGCTGCCCGAGGGCATCCCCCGCCACCTGGGCGAGATGACGCGGCTGGCCCTCGACGGCGAGTCCGCCGGGCTGATGCGGCTGCTGCGGGAGAACCGGTTCATCCGGCCGGACAGCGACCTGACCGCGGACGAGGTGCTCGCCTACCTCGCGCCGTTCACCGAGCCGCTGGCGGCGCCGACGTTCCACTTCACCCGCCGCTGGATGCAGAAGCAGGCGGGGCGGGTGGGCGACAGCCGCGGCAACGACTTCCGGGTCGGGCGGCTGCTGAACCTGCCGCCCGAGTACCTGATGATCCACCGGGTGACGGCGGGGTCGACGGGCATTCTCTGCCAGCTCGACGCGGAGATCCCGGCCCGCGGGATCGTGGAGCGCTGGCAGCCGGGGTTCGCCGCCTGAGGTTGTCCACAGGCGGGGGTGCGAACGGACGGATTCGGCCGAGTTGTCCACAGCTGAGGTGGAGGGGGTTCCACCCGGTTGGCCGAGCCGCCATGCTCGGAGCATGACAGCTACTCAGTGCACCGATCCGCTCGCCCTTCGTAATCCCGGTGGGGGCGAGGTGATGAACCTCGAACAGCTACGCCGGGCCGGGGTGTCCGACCGAAGAACCCGGCGGCTCTGCGGCCCCGGCGGGCCGTGGCGCCGCCTGCACCCCGGTGTCGTCCTCCTGCGCAACACGGCCCCGACGCGGCAGCAGCTGCTGCACGCCGCGCTGGTGCGCTACGGGCCGGGGGTGGTGATCACCGGTGCCGACGCCCTGCAGGCCCACGGCGTCAAGTGCCCGGCGCCGAGCGACATCCAGCTGCTGGTACCCGACCACTGCCGGGTGGTGGCGTGCGAAGGGATACGCCTGGCGCGAACGGCCCGATTACCGGAGCCGGTGCTGGTCGACGGCCTGCCGTTCGCCCCGCCGGCCCGCGCGACGCTGGACCTCGCCCGGTCCGAACCCGACCCGGCGCACCTCCGCCACCTGCTGACGTTGCCGCTCTACTGGGGCCTGTGCGACCGGCAGGAGCTGCTGACGGAGCTCGAACAGGGCCCCCAACGCGGCACGGCGACGGTCCGCAAGGTGCTCCGCGAGCTCGACGAGGGCCCGATCCAGGCCCACGGCCTGGCGACGCGAGTGCTGGACCTGGCCCCGCTCCCCCCACCGAGCTGGGACCTGACGATCTGCGACCGCCGCGGCCGCCGCCTCGGCGAGGCCGACGCCTGGTGGGACGAGATCGGCCTGGCCTGGCAGTACCGCTGCAGCCCGGGCCACGGAGGTGGCTTCAGCCACCTGGCGTTGGCGGCCACGGGAATCGTCCTGGTCAGGTGCACGGTGCGGCAGCTGCGCCAGGTCCCCAAGGAGGTGGCCCAGGAGCTGGCCAGGGCATTCGGCGAAGCGTCCCGCGCACCCCGCCCGAAGGTCCGAGCGGTCCCGATGACACCCACCGGAGACGCCGCCTGACCACAACCCGGCCCCACCACCCGCGTGTCGACCCCCCAATCACACGAGATGCCCCTCCAATCACGCGAGATACCCCGCCAATCACGCGAGATACCCCTTCAGTCACACGAGATACCCCTTCAGTCACACGAGATACGGCCCCAATCACGCGAGTACCGCCTTCAATCACGCGAGACGCGGCCCGGGGCCACCGATCCGCCATACCCGTGGCGCACCCGCCCGCCTTCACCGAACCGGGAGAGCGATGATCACCAATACTCGTCCGGCAGCTTGCCTTCGATGTCGCGCGCGTGCCGGCGCGCGCAGTCCGGGCACAGCCACTGCACCCTGCCCCGTTCACGGGTGGCAACCCACGCGAGCGCCGTAGCGGGATCGTCGTCGTCGGTGCGGGTGCGGCCACAGCGCGTGCACGTCACCGGTTCCGGCGCGCTCACCGGGACCGTCCACTGTGGATGACCTTGGCGCCGAGCAGGTACAGGTCGTCACGGTGGCCGAGGAAGTCCGGGCTCCGCGGGTCGGTCAGCACGGCAACCGCGGCGCGGTCGTCGGCGTCGAGCCACTCCCCGGCCGACTGCGCGAACCACCCGACGCGGTGCACCACGTACTCGCGCAGGAGGTCCGAGCCCGGCATCGGGTGGTCGATGAGCGCGCCGAACGACTCGACGTCCTCGAGGCCGGCTTCGCGCAACGCGCGCGGCCAGCCGTAGGGCATGGCGACGCTGCCCGGGATCCCGGCCCGCATCCGCGCGAACCACGAGGCCCGCGCGGCCAGCAGCCGCTGTTCCAGCCCGGGCCGGCCGACGCCGAGCTCCCACGGAAGGCAGCGCATCTCCAGCCCGCCCTCGGAGATGGCGAGCATCCCACCCGGACGCAGCAGCCCGGCGAGCGCGCGCAGCGTGGCCTGCTGGTCACCGACGTGGTGCACCACGCCGGAAGCCCACACGAGATCGGCGCCGGGCACGGCCAGCGTCGGATCGGTGAGGTCCCCGAGCAGGCTGACAACCTCCACGGAGCCGCCGGCCGCCTCGGCAACGGCCCGCTCCGCCTCGGCGAGCAGCTTCGGAGTGGCATCGACGAGCACAACGGTGCCCCCGGCAGCCCGGCCGAGCTCGCGCGCGAAAAGCACACTCATCCCCCCAGCCCCACACCCGACGTCGACAACGGTCGGCCGCTCGGCCACCGAGCCGAGCAGCCGCCGCGCGACGGGCGCGAGCGCCTCGGCATCGAGGGCGTCGGCCATCCGCAACTGGGCCAGGCGGTCCGCCCAGTCGATGTCATCGTGGCTGTGTCCGGACATCACCCCATTCAACACCGAGACACCCGAAGGAGGCCCCGACGATCCGGGCGACACGGGGATCGGCACGACCACTAGCCGGGGGTCGGCGCACCGGCGCGCCCCGCCCGCAAACCCGCAGGCGCCCTCGATCGCACGGGCAACCCACCCGGCGGCACGAGCCCGCGCGGACGCAGCCGGCATCGACCCTCAGCCACGCGCGCGCCGGCAGGCACGGTTTCCAGCCACCGCACCGGCGGCACGAACACGAGCACACCAGCCCGCACCCAACTCTCAGCGAACACGGGCTCCAGCCACCACCCCGGCGGGCGCGAGCCACCCCCTGTCGGCCTCCGGACCCTGCGGCAAAGCGCAAGCCCCCACCGCCCGGGAAGGGGCGGCAGGGGCCTGCGCTCAGTCCTGTGCCTGGTACCGCTCCGCCCGGCGGGTGGCCCATCGGGCTACTCGCGTCCAGCGGCGGACCGCACGCGCGCCACCCCGGGCGCGCTGGGCGCGGACGCCCTCTTCCAGGTCCCGTATTCGGGCCCTCGACAGTTCTTCGTAAAGCAACATCTCGCTGATCTCCTCGATCTCGGTCTTCGTCAACTGCAGCTGCTCGCTGCGGGGGTGGGCTTCGTAATCCCTCGTGGTGACCGGCTCGACGCTCATGCGGCGGCGCTCCGGTGATCGCCGGCGGCCTTGGCCGCGGCGGGCTCGACGGTGGCGTTCTTGCGCGGACGGCCACGGGGCCGCTTGCGGGCGATCACCGCGCCGCGCTCGAAGATCTCGCCGCCCCATACGCCCCACGGCTCGCGGCGAGCCAGGGCGCCGGCCAGGCAGGCCTCGCGGACCGGGCAGTCCGCGCAGTGCGCCTTGGCGCGCTCGAGCTCGGCCGGGGACTCCGCGAACCACAGGTCCGCGTCGCCCGAACGGCAGGGCAGCGCGACGTCGGGGACGGCGATCGGGTCGAGCAGGTCGGCGAATATTGCCTCACCGGAGGTGTAGGCGATGGCCGAAGACATGGTGGTTCCTCCTTGTGCCGTACGGGTTTTCGGTTGGGTGCTGGAGCTGGGCAACGCTGGTTCCTCTTGGGTTGTGCAGCCAAAAACACGAAGGCCGCGGATCCGGGTTATCCGGTTCCGCGGCCTTCGTGAGCCTTGAGTCCTGACTAGGTCAGGAACTTCGCTCCCGTATCGACAACGGAACACGGAACTGCTTGATGGTCGGCAGATCGGCCTGCGGGTACGCGGCGAGAACGCCCTGCGTCCCGAAGACGACGACACCGGTGGCCCAACGACGCGAGACGCGCCGCGTGCCACGGATCTCGTGAGCGCTCACGGACACACCAGTGCCCGGGCGCTGAGCAGCCACAACTTCGGCGGCGCAGGACAGACGGGTGCCCGGGTTCGTGAGCGTCATGTTGATGGTCATTTCACCGGCACCTCCTTCTGTACTCTGCGCACGCGTCCGCCGGGCGGCGCTTCCAGTTGATCCCCAGTCGAGCCCTTCGGGCTCGGTACTGGCAGGTTATTGCTCTCCACCACACCGGTGCAACTCAATTAACGGGAAAATCCTCGAAGTTACGAAGATCGCCGCTGAGCAGCGGGTTCGCCGCGTCGATCATGGTTTGGACGCGGTCAAGACTCCGTCGAGGCCCGGACGACGCCGAGGATCTCCGCGCCGAAGCGCTCGAGCTTCGTCGCGCCGATGCCGGAGATCGACACCAGCGCCGCCTCGTCGGCCGGGCGCTGCTCGGCGACGGCCATCAGCGTCGCGTCCGTGAAGACGACGAACGCCGGCACCTTGAGCTCGCGAGCCCGGTCGGCGCGCCACGACTTCAGCCGCTCCAGCAGGTCCTCATCCACTGTGGACGGGCAGCGGCCGCAGCGGCCCAGCTTGACGTCGAGGGTCTCCAGCAGCGGCCCGCCGCACACGCGGCAGCGCGTCTTGACCGGCGTCGACGGCTTCTGCTGCGACCGGGCGACGCGCGCGGCCGGGTGGTCCTCCGGGACCAGGCCGTAGAGGAACCGGCTGCGCCGCCGGTTGCGGCGCGCGCCCGGCGTGCGGGCCAGCGCCCAGGAGAGCCACAGGTGCTCGCGGGCCCGGGTGACGCCGACGTAGAACAGCCGCCGCTCCTCCTCGATCGCCGCTTCGTCGCCGTCGGCGTGCAGGATCGGCATCGTGCCCTCGGCGAGGCCGACGAGGAACACCGCGTCCCACTCCAGGCCCTTCGCCGCGTGCAGCGACGCCAGCGTCACGCCCTCGACCGTCGGCGGGTGCTGGGCCGCGGCGCGCTGGTCGAGCTCGGCGCAGAACCGCGGCAGGTCGGCGTCGGTCACCGTCGAGGCGAGCTCCTCGGCCAGCTCGACGATCGCCAGGAGGGCGTCCCAGCGCTCCTTCGCCGCGCCACCGGCGGGCGGTGACTCGGTCAGGCCGACCCGCGCGAGCACCGAACGCACCGTCGTGACCAGGTCGGAGCTGCCGTCGCCGCTCGCCGCCCGCAGGGCGGACATGGCCTGCCGGACCTCCGTCCGGTTGAAGAACCGCTCGCCGCCGCGGACCAGGTACGGGATGCCGGCGTCGGCCAGCGCCGACTCGTAGGCCTCGGACTGGGCGTTCACCCGGTAGAGGATCGCGATCTCGCTCGCCGAAACGCCGCCGTCGAGCAGGTCGCGGACCCGGCGGGCGACGGCCTCGGCCTCGACCGCCTCGTCGTCGAACTCGGCGAACCGCGGCTCCGGCCCCGGCGGCCGCTGGCCGATCAGCTTCAGCCGCGAGCCCGCCGGGCGGCCCCGCGCCGCGCCGATCACCCGGTTCGCCAGCGCGACGACCTCGGGCGTCGACCGGTAGTCGCGCTCGAGGCGGACGACCGTGGCGTCCGGGTAGCGCCGGGTGAACTCGAGCAGCGGCCGCGGCGACGCGCCGCCGAAGGAGTAGATGGTCTGGTTGGCGTCGCCGACGACGGTCAGGTCGTCGCGGCCGCCGAGCCACGCGTCGAGCAGGCGCTGCTGCAGCGGGGTGACGTCCTGGTACTCGTCGACGACGAAGCAGCGGTAGCGGTCCCGGAACTCCTCGGCGACGGCGCCGTGCTCCTCGAGCACCGCCGTCGTGTGCAGCAGGAGGTCGTCGAAGTCGAGCACCTGCGCGGCGTTCTTCAGCTCTTCGTAGGTCCGGTAGACCTCGGCGACCTGCGCCGCCGGCGCCGGGATGTCCCGCTGGGCGCGCGCGGTGACGGCCGGGTAGTCGTCCGGGCTGATCAGCGACGCCTTCGCCCACTCGATCTCGCTCGCCAGGTCGCGCAGGACCTCGACCTCGGTGCCGAGCTTGGCCCGGTTCGCGGCCTGGCCGACGTAGCGCAGCTTGTTCTCCAGCAGGTCCCACGGCCGGTCGCCGACCACGCGCGGCCAGAAGTACCGGAGCTGGCGGCGGGCGGCGGCGTGGAACGTCAGCGCCTGCGCGGCGTCGACGCCGAGGCCGCGCAGCCGCGTCCGCATCTCCCCCGCCGCGCGCGTCGTGAACGTGACAGCGAGGACCTGACCGGCGGAAACGTGCCCGGACCGGACCAAGTGGGCGATCCGGTGCGTGATCGTGCGCGTCTTGCCCGTGCCGGCGCCGGCCAGCACGCAGACCGGCCCCCGGGGGGCACTGGCGGCGGCGCGCTGCTCGGGGTCGAGGCCATCGAGCAGACGGTTCAGGCTCCTGGGTGAAAGTACGCCGGTCACGTCCGGCATCCTCGCAGAGGGGGACGGGGAAACGGGGCAGGGGCACGCGGCCGTATCCTGGTCATATGGCGGGTAAGCAGGACAAGGAAGCGGCCAAGCAGGCCAAGAAGGAGAAGCGCGCGGCGAGCAAGGCGCGCCGTGGCCAGCTCTTCGAGGCCTTCAAGATGCAGCGCAAGGAAGACCCTTGGCTCATCCCGTGGATGCTCGGGGCGATCGTCGTCGTCGCCGGCGTGGCGTTCGGCATCGGCTTCTTCTTCGACGTGCAGTGGGTGCTGCTGCCACTGGGCCTGATCCTCGGCGCCCTGCTCGCCATGATCATCTTCGGCCGGCGCGTCCAGAAGACGGTCTACTCGAAGGCCGACGGCCAGCCCGGCGCCGCGGCGTGGGCGCTGGAGAACCTCCGCGGCCGCTGGAAGGTGACGCCGACCGTCGCGGCGACGACGCAGCTCGACGCGGTGCACCGGGTCCTCGGCGGCCCGGGTGTCGTGCTGGTCGCCGAAGGCGCGCCGCACCGCGTGAAGACGCTGCTCGCCCAGGAGAAGAAGCGCGTCGCCCGCCTGATCGGCGACACGCCGATCTACGACGTGATCATCGGGCACGAAGAGAAGCAGATCCCGCTGAAGAAGCTCCAGGGCTACCTGATGAAGCTGCCGCGCAACCTCAAGCCGGCCCAGGTCGACGCGCTCGAGGCGAAGCTCACCGCCCTCGGCAACCGCGGCGCGGCGCTGCCCAAGGGCCCGATGCCCGCCGGCGCGAAGATGCGCAACGTCCAGCGGACGATCCGCCGCCGCTGACCCTCGCGCGTGAAAAGGCCCCCACCCGGATCCCGGGTGGGGGCCTTTTCACGCTCGGCACGGGCGCCGGGGGGCGGCGGCGCCCCGGACAGCGCGGGCGGCCGGCCGCACCGGGATCCGCGCCGGCGGGCAACAGCGGCGCCGAACCGCGCGTCGCAGGCGCCCCTTCAGCGCATCCGGATGACGACGGTGCCGGTCAGCCGGTCGAGCCAGCTGCGGCCGTCGGCGTTGCGGACCGCCGCCGGGATGAGCACGAACGTCAGCGCCGCCCGGACCAGCGCGCGCAACGGGCCGACCAGCGCGGCGCCGTCGAGCCGCGCGACGCGGATGCCCACCACGGCCATCCCCGGGGTGAAGCCGAAGAAGCCGGCGGAGATCACCGAGATGGCCGCCCACACGCCGCCGGACCAGAGGTTGAACTCCTGCATCGCGGCCGGGTCCTGCAGGCTGGGGTGCAGGAAGATGGCCGTGACCAGGGCCGCGACGGCCAGGTCGACGATCAGCCCGAGCAGCCGCGCACCCCCGCTCGCCGCCGAGCCGACGCCCGATTCGGGCAAACCGAGCTTCTCGCCAGGCCAGCGCGAGCCGTGCTGATCAGTGCCCTGGCCACCGTCGCCGGTGCCGGGTAGCCATTCGCCGGTCCATCTCGCCACCCGTCTAGGGTATGCCGGTGGCGCGGACCACATCCGACCTGGTCGGATACCCGATATCGACCACCCGTTAACACCGGCGAAACATACGGGTGACGGTCGGGCAACACCGCACTTTTAGCGTGAGCCGAAGAGAGCACTGCCGTACGAGCTCGAACGAGAAGGAGTCACCGAGGGTGCCCACTACTCCAGACGACATCCAGCGCCTCATCGCCGATGAGGACGTCGAAGTCATCGACGTCCAGTTCTGCGACCTGCCCGGCGTGATGCAGCACTTCACGGTCCCCGCCAAGGCCTTCACCGAAGACGTCTTCGAAGAAGGTCTCGCGTTCGACGGCTCCTCGGTGCGCGGCTTCCAGTCCATCCACGAGTCCGACATGCTGCTGCTGCCGGACGCGGCGACCGCGCGGATCGACCCGTTCCGCAAGGCGAAGACCCTCGCCCTCAACTTCTTCGTGCACGACCCCTTCACCCGTGAGGCGTACAGCCGCGACCCGCGCAACATCGCGCGCAAGGCCGAGCAGTACATCTCCGAGTACGGCGTCGCCGACAACGTCTACTTCGGTCCCGAAGCCGAGTTCTACATCTTCGACTCGGTCCGCTTCGACTCCGCCGAGCACGCCTCGTTCCACGAGATCGACTCGATCGAGGGCTGGTGGAACACCGGCGCCGACGAGGTCGGCGGCAACCAGGGCTACAAGACGAAGTTCAAGGGCGGCTACTTCCCGGTCCCGCCGGTCGACCACTTCGCCGACCTGCGCGACGACATCGTCCGCAACCTGCAGGGCTCCGGTTTCGAGATCGAGCGCGCGCACCACGAGGTGGGCACCGCCGGCCAGACCGAGATCAACTACAAGTTCAACACGCTGCTGCACGCGGCGGACGACCTGCAGCTGTTCAAGTACATCGTGAAGAACACGGTGTTCGCGGCGGGCAAGACGGCGACGTTCATGCCGAAGCCGCTCGCCGGCGACAACGGCTCGGGCATGCACTGCCACCAGTCGCTGTGGAAGGACGGCCAGCCGCTGTTCCACGACGAGTCGGGCTACGCCGGCCTGTCGGACACCGCGCGCCACTACATCGGCGGCCTGCTCAAGCACGCGCCGAGCCTGCTGGCCTTCACGAACCCGACGGTGAACTCCTACCACCGCCTGGTCCCGGGCTTCGAGGCCCCGGTTTCGCTGGTCTACTCGCAGCGCAACCGTTCGGCCTGTGTCCGCATCCCGATCACGGGCAACAACCCGAAGGCCAAGCGCGCCGAGTTCCGCTGCCCGGACTCGTCGGGCAACCCGTACCTGGCGTTCTCGGCGATGATGATGGCCGGCCTCGACGGCATCAAGAACAAGATCGAGCCGCCGGAGCCGATCGACAAGGACCTCTACGAGCTCCCGCCCGAGGAGGCCAAGGACGTCAAGCTCGTCCCGGGCGACCTGGGCACGGTGCTGGACACGCTCGAGGCGGACCACGACTACCTCCTCGAGGGCGGCGTGTTCACCCCGGACGTGATCGAGACGTGGATCTCGTACAAGCGCGAGAACGAGATCGACCCGCTGCGCCTGCGCCCGCACCCGTACGAGTTCGCTCTGTACTACGACGTCTGATCGGCGCGGGGCTTTGACCAGGTATTTCACTGGGCCGAGTCCCCGCCAGGCCGTCACCAGGCCGTGAAGGTCACCAGGTGACGGCCCACCAGACACGGGACGGCGGTCGAGGGGAACACCCCGACCGCCGTCCCGTTCCTTATATATGCGTCGCCTCACGCGGCGTCCCTTCGGCGGAACACCTCATCGATGGCCCGCCGCGTCCGCTCCGAGCTTGACGGCATGAGATGCGTGTAGACGCGGAGCGTGAACGCCGGGTCAGCGTGCCCCAGGTACTCGGCGAGTGCCCGGATGCTCTCTCCTGCGTCCAGGAGCGCCGAGGCATAGAAGTGCCGGAGCGCGTGGAAGCCGTCCGCCCGGACCGGCGCCTCCACCCCGGCCGCCCGCAGCGCAGGCTTCCAGGTGTGGTGGTTGAAGGAGTGCCGGTGAAGCTGGTTGCTCTCTCGGGTGTAGACCAGCAGCCGCACCGTCTCCGGCTTGCCGTCCGGAACCTCCCACGGCAGCGTCACGGCCAGCGGCGGGAACCGCTCCATGTGTTCCTCGATCGCCGTCCGCACCTCCGTCGGCAACGGCACCTCCCGCGTCTTGCGGTGCTTGGGCAGCGCGAAGACCATCCGCCCGCGAACGATCTTGACCTGACGCTCCACCCGCAGCATGTCCGAGCCGGTCGTTATGTCGTCCGGTGACCAGCCGAACACCTCCCCTTGGCGGAGCCCGCAGCCAGCGCCGAGCGGGACCATGACGCCGTACCGGTCTCCGAGCGTCCGACGAACGGTGTGCACCCGCGCTTCCGGCCACGGGACGACCTTCGGGTACTCCCCGCGCGGCTTGGTGACCGACTTGGCGTTGCAGGGGTTCTTGTTGATCCGTTCGTCGTCGATCGCCGCCGCGAAGATTGCCGAAACATTGGCGAATATCGTGCGACGATAAGTCTCGGCGAGCCCTTTCTTTTGCAGAGCCCGATCCCACTCACGAATGGTCGACGGCCGAATATCGCGCAGCGCCTTATCACCGAGCGTCGGATAGACGTGCAGCTTGAGCCGAAACTCAGTTCCCTCTCGACTCGATTCGTCGAACGTCTGGGAGTTGAGCCAGCTCTCGCCGAACTCGCGGAACGTCATCCGGCCGGCCTCCGGGTCGAGGTAGGTCCCTTGCGTTTTGTCGTTCTCGACCTTGTACAGGAAGGTGCGCGCGGCCGACAGTTGCCGGTCCGGGTACATCTTGGAACGCTCGCGCCCGTCCGGGTCCAGGTAACGCACCTTGTACCGCAGGCCGACGCCGTACAGGTCGGACTTCTCCTTGACCGGCTTACCCTTGGCGTCGAGGACCGGTTTCTTGGTTTCCGGGTCGACTTTCGGCCGATACCAGCGATCTTGAATGTGCCCCATGGCAGACCTCTCCCCTTGTTCGAATTCAGAAAGATTCAGGCCGCGTCAGCGAACCAATTGCGGACTGCCACGGGGTCATAGCGAAGATGCTTACCCATCTTTCGACCCGGCGGACCGTATCCACGCTTCCGCCACGCTCGGACCGTCTCGACCGATACATGCAGGAAAGACGCTACGTCATCGAGCGTCCAAAGCCGCTCAATACTCGTCACCTTGTCCATACCCCTCCCCCTTCGAGATCAGGCCGCGAGCTGAGTTGCCGAAGTTTCCGGAACGTCCCCTGGTGGTCCGGCGGCGGCGAGTAGGGCCCGGTCGTACTCGGCCTTCCACGTGATCCGCTCCGCGATTGCCCGCATGACCAGGTGCGGGCGGGGCGGGACCTGCGGGTCTCCGGGTTCGACCTTTCGCCAGATCAGCCGGGCCGGGTCCGGTTGTGGCTTCTCGATCCCGATCGCCGCCAACGCCTGAGCGACGAAGGCTTTCCGGTCGGCCTTGTGGTCGTCGAGGGTCTTGCCCGACCACTTGCGCGAGACCAGCACCCGCCGTCCCGGCAGCCCGAGCGTCGTCCGCCGATGCGCCCGCCCCTTGCAGTGCCCCGGCGTGGTCTTACTGCTCGCGCCCTTGGGCTGCACCCCGTACAGCAGCCAAACCGCGCAGCGCGGCGAGCACGGCGTCACCGACAGTTCGGCGTGGAGCCGGTCGTGGTGATCCCGCAGCCGCGCCGTGTCCGCCTCGACCACCTCACCGGTGGACTTGGTCAGGTACTTCGTGAGGTAGCCGATGTGGCGGCCAGCCTCCTCCGTGCCGCCGAGGATGCCCTTCGAGTGCACCTGTCGCCCGAAGGTCACCACGTGCGCCGGGTCCTCCACCTCTTCTACGGCGTCGTCCCAGGTGGTCAGCGGTTCCCGGGTGTCCGGGTCGAGAAACGCGCGGGTGTCCGGGTCCCAGACCGGCAGCCGCTCCCCGTAGACGATCTGGTCGTGCGACGGCCACCAGACCTGGTGATAGGTGGCTTCGGTGACCTGCCGGATCACGTCGTGCGGGATCGCCCCGCGGATCGCCGCGTGCAGATGCGGAGCCGTCCGCTTCTGCGGCTCGACCGTGGCGAAGTACTGCGCATCCCATCCCACGACTCGCCGCAGGTTCTGCCACCACCGATCCACCAGCGCTGAGAAGTGCACGGCATCCCGGGCAGCCCGCCGGTAGTCATACCGGGCAGGGTCGACCGGGGAGCCGTCTCCCCGGACCGGGCCGTAGGTGTCGCACGTCAGCGTGACGAACATCGACGGCCGAAACTTCCCCGCGAACTCGCGCCCGACCGTCGTCTTGGCGACTTTCCGCCGGGGCAGGTTCGGCGCGTCCTGCCGACGACGGGTCGACCGCTTCACCGCCCGCTTGGTCGGCACGTCGAGGGCAGGCAGCCGACCGCGCATCCCGAGTTGCCGAAGTTCCGCATCAACCCCGGCAACCTCCTCCCGCAGCTCCTCCGCTTCCGCCTGGTCGTGCTCGACCACCTCCCGGTAAGCCGCTACCAGGTCCGCCCGGTAGGTCAGCAGCTCCTTGTGATCCTCCGAGGGCGGCTCGGCGGTGAGGACGGGTTCTTCGGTCATGTGCCAGCCCTCGCGGCACTGGGCCTGCCGAAGCGCCTTCGCCTTCCGCGCACACGGCAAGCACACCGACTCCACCGTGGAGCCGCACGGGACCGGGACGTAGCGGAGTTCGCCGGTCTCGGTGTCGCCGACTTCCATGGTGAACGGGCGGACGCAGACGCCGTGCTTCTCCGCCGTCGCACGAATGACGTCAGCAGCGAGAGGTGTACGCATCCGTTCGGCCCGCGTCCCGGCAGCGGCCGGCTGGGTCTGTTGCTGGTCGGTCATTAGGCGGCCGCCTCCCCGGGGCAGGACCATTGCCGGAGCTGGAACACGGGCATGTCCTGCCGGGCCCCGGCGGGCAGGTCTGGGAACACCGCCGGGGCGTAGGCGACGCCGCTGTACACCTCCACGGGAATGCCGCACGGAGTCCGGCCCCTGATCGACAGGTGTACCGAGTTGCCGTCCGGGGTGCGCCAGAGCGAGGCCGACACGTCATCAAGCGTGTTCGCCCAGGTCAGCAAGGCCCCGGCAATGTCGGGGAGCTGGTGGGCGTCGAGCTGGACCGTGAGCGGGTCCGACCAGGTCCGAACGGTCAGCGTCGCCACCGGCGGGAGCTGGTGCAGGTCGAGGTGGTCCCGGATCGTGTCGAGGAAGACCATCAGCCGGTTCACGCCGCCACCCCCTCGCCGCCGAGCGCGGGACGAGCCGTACCGCCATTGGTGACGTAGTGCTCCAGCGCCTTCACGGTCTCGTCTGACACCCAGCCCGCTCGGATGCGCAGGGGTTCGCGGATGCCCTCGCCCCACACGAACCCGACACCGGCCTCGGAGTCGCCGATGCGGTTGGCCCACGCGCCCCGCTCATAAGCGCCATCACCGAGCACCATCGGCACGTGCGTCTTGGAGGTCACCCGCAGGCAGACCCGGCGGGTAAACAGCTCCCGCACGGGAACGGTGTCCTTCGTCGGCTCCTGCACATAGCCGCGCACCGAGATGTTCAGCGCGCGGCCTTGGGTGTTGAGCAGCGCCACCCGCTCGACGATCTGTTCCCGGGTCTTGCGGTCGGTGTACTTGGTCAGGGCGCCGATTTCGTCGAACTCCAGCAGCTCCAGCGGGTACTCCGTCGACAGCGGGATCGTGCGGACTCGCCCGGCGAACTCCCGCTTGCGGGACTCCATCTCCTCCACCAGGCCGTCCAGCACCTCCAGCGCGTCCTTCCCCGACACCGCGTAACGAGTGAAGATCCCGCGCCCGTAGGCCAGCTCCATCCCCTTCGGGTCGATCCCGGACATACGCACCAGACCCGAGCGGATCGCCGGAGCAGCCGACACCAGCGGGCACCACATCACGCTGTTCTTTCCCGCACCCGAGGCTCCAGCGGTCAAGCAGTGCGCACCGGAGCCGAGCAGCGGCACCCGCCAGTCGTGCCCGTACTCGGTCCGACCCGCCCACACCCGCCGCAGGTCCACCGCGGACTCCTCGACCGTGACCAGCTCGGGAACGGCCGGGGATTGCACAACCGACGCCAGTTGGTCCCGGCGCTGGAAGTCGACCGACACCACGTTCGGCTCCAGTTCCCGCACCTGACACCGGGCGACCTTCCGCGCCGAGGCCAGCGCACGGGCCGCGTCGTCGAAGTCCTCCGGCTTCTGGCCGGGAACGAGCCGAACCCGGACCTCATCCCACGACGGGCCCGAGCGGACGCCGAGGACCTTCGGCACCTGCACCCCAGACTGCCGGGCCGTCGCCCGAGAGGCTTTCCGACGACCCACCAGGTTCACGGTCACCTCCACCGGCAGCGCGGCATCCCGCACGCTCAGGCCACAGGCGTGCAACCAGCCCGGCAGCTTGAGGTGATAGACCGCCCAGCGCAGCCACCACGACCGCAACGGCCGGCCGCACCACTGATCGAACGAGGTCACATCGAGCAGCCGCCACACGCCGAGGATCAGCGCCAGGCCGCCGAGGTTGACCACGAGCCAGACCCAGCCGACCCAGACGCACCACAGGTAGACCGCGATCACGGTCAACGAGGTGCGCCAGTGGATCACTACCTGCGAGAACAGCCAGAACACGACCTTGCACGCCCACCACAGGGCGACGAACACGACGACCATGGCGGCCAGCGCCTCAGCCATCGACGCCAAGGCGCGCCCGATCTTCGCCAGCACCCACACGCCGAGACCGAGCCCAGCCAGGGCGATCACGAGCATTCCGGGAGAGGTCATCGCCGACCACCACCCAGCACCGCCGAGAGATCCAGCGGCAACGCCCCCAGGCACGGGGCGCACTTGGTCTCACCCGGCAGCAGCCGAGCGAACCGCTTGCATTCCGCGCAGCGCGAGCGGGTGACCCCCACTGGCGCGCGGTTGTTGCCATCGTCTAGCGTCTGCATTGTTCACACCCCACGGTTGTGGACAGCGCAGGAGCGGCATGGTTGGTAGCCGAGTTTCCGCTTCTGCGCCTTACGGTTCCGCGTCACCCGCACGAGGACGCGTTTCATCGCCGCACGTCATAGCGCGCGTTTTTCGTTGCAGTATTTGACTGTTGGTGTGTCTACACGGGACTATTCAGACTTCGACTTGCTGGCCTGGATCTCTGCCGCCACCTCCCCCGCCTTCCGCCGCTCATACCCCGCCCAGTACAAAGCCTCGTGGTGATGCCCCCGGTCGACGTCGGCAACCTTCTCGTACATCCGTGCGTTCGCCTGCCGGAATGCCAGCCACACTGCGGGGTTCGCGTCCGGCGCCGGAAGACGCTCCGTTGCGATCTCGTGCGCGTCCCGCAGGGTGCGCGGCTCAGCCGACTTCGCCATCACGCGCCAACCGATCCGTCGCGCGGGCTTCGAGGAGTGCCGCCAGGTCCTCCGCTCCGTCGCGGAGTTGGCGAAGGAACGTCACGCACGCCGGCCACATCGCCGGGTCGTCCGGCGGCCGCAGCATCACCACGCACGGCGCCCCCGCGAGCACCAGCATCGGCGGATGCGTCGGCTCCCAACCAGTCTCCTCGACCGCCAGTTCCGCCTCCGACCCGACGATCCACGTCACGCCGAACCCGTCCCACCCAGCTTCCGCCGCGTTCTGTTTCTCGTCGTGCGCCATGTCCCTGAACACTTTCCCCATGCCGAAGGCGGGTGTCCCACTTGTCGGCTTGAATCTCGAATGCCTCAGCGGCGGAGATGACGGCCGCGCGCGCCCAGGCCGGTAACGGAACTTCGGCCGCAAGATCACGCCAAGCTGCGGCAACCGCCCGCGACACCTGGGGCACGTCGACGTCCGACGCACCCGCGTAGCGCGTGTAGGCCAGCTCCCAAGCTCGCACCCGCTCCCACCGGCTCATGTGATCTCCCCTGGTCGTTGGGCCGACTCGGCGCGGTCGAACTCCATGCGCGCCCGCCGCTCGAACTCCTCAGCCGCCACGGCCGACGCGTGCCGCGCCCACAACGGAGCGGCGAGATCGGCAGACAAGGCACGCCACGCCACCGCGACCGCGTGGTAGGCGTGAGCAAGACGCCGCACTGCCGCCAGATCGTCAGATGCCGACCTCATCGCAGCGAACAGTGCGGACGTTTGCTCCGCGTACGCCTCGTTCCACCGAGCGACCGCCTCACGCGACGGCCGCCCCGCCATCACGCGGCCTTCTGCTGACCACTCTGGCCGGCCGGGGTCTTCGCGGCGGCCTGCTTGGAGCCAGCACCACTACCCGGCTCCCGCATCCCGGTGGCCCGCAGTGCCCAGCCTTGGTACTTGAACTTCTCGCCCATGACGCGCGGCTCGACCGTCAGGCCCTCGAACACGACCGGTCGGAAGTCGAACCCCTGCATTGCGGCCGGGGGCGGGACGGGCTGGACCCGGTCGAGCAGGGTGACCGTGGCCGACTTGTCGCGGTCCTTCTCCGCCGACGGGTCGGTCACCGTGACCTTCCACTGCGGAAGGCCGGTCTGCTCGTCGATCTTCTGCTTGGCCTGCTTGCCCCGGGCCTTGTCCTCGTTGGAGACGTACTCCATGTCCGGCGTGACGGGGCCAACGATCGCTGCCCCGGCCGGGAACACGGCGTCGTGGTCGATGTCGAAGCGCGTTCCGCGCGGTACTGCCATGTCGGTTCTCCCTGGTCAGGCGCCTCACTCGGCGCTGCCTATCGTGGCTGACATGGTCAGGTTAGCCAGGTTGGCTAGCCAAGTCAAGCAAGCAGAGAAATGCCTAGGCTGCTAGGTCGCCTAGACAGCTTGCGTCATGGTCGGCGACAATGTTTGACAACCAGCCACCCTGGATGTCAAAGAACGGAGAGGCGCCGTGGCACTGGACCCGGACGACCCGAGGCCGCCCTACGTGCAGGTGGCGAACGCGCTGCGCGCAGCGATCCTGACGCGGAAGTTCACGCCAGGCGACAAGCTGCCATCGCGGAACGAGCTAGCGAAGACGTACAACGTCGCGCCCATGACCGTGCAGAACGCCATCCGCGAACTCCGCGACGAGGGTTTGATCGTCTCGCGGCAGGGCAGCGGAGTCTTCGTGCGCGAGCGCACCGAACGCCCGGTCGGACTCCGGCCGCACATCGAACGAGCCTTCGAGGCCCAAGACGTCACGATCGACTTCGCCGGGTTCTCCGGCGAGACCCTGCACGGCGTCATCGCCGAACCACTGGACAAGATCCGCATCGGCCGGCTCCGGCCCGAGTCGATCACCGTCCGCCTACTGGTGCCGGACCCAACCCAGCCGTGGTCCCTGCCAGTCACCGTCGACGAGCACGCCGACAGCCCGCTGTTCCGAAAGCGCGCCGAAGAGATCATGCGACGCCACACCCTGGCCATAGTCGACTCGGTGACCGAACTCGCCGAGCTGGGACTGGTCAATAAGGCCACCGCCCAGGTCCGCGTCCACCCGGCGCCGCCGATGTTCAAGCTCTACCTGATCAACAACGAAGAGACGTTCTTCGGCTTCTACCCAGTCCGCGAGCACGTCATCAACTTCGGCGGCGAGACCCAGGCGATCTACGACCTGATGGGCAAGGACGCGATCCTCTTCCACCACTCGATCAACGACGACGACACGTCAACCGGCTCGCAGTACGTCGACCAGGCCAAGACCTGGTTCGACAGCCTCTGGAACAGCGTCGCCAAGGACTACCAGCGATGACACCGATCGACGTCCTCGCTCACGCCCGCGCACTACTGCTGGACTTCGATGGGCCGGTTTGCTCGGTCTTCGCGGGCATCCCCGCGACGACGGTTGCCGATCAACTTCGAGACGTCCTCGCCGACGGGGGACATGCTGATCTCCCCGAGGAGGTGGCGATGAGCGCCGACCCGTTCGACGTCTTCCGGTACGCCGCCACGCTCGGCAACGAGGAAGCCCGGTACACAGAGGCCGCGTTCACGGCACATGAGGTCGAAGCCATCTCCAGCGCCTCCCCAACCGAGAGCGCTCACGACCTCATCCGAGCCTGGCACGCATCCGGGCGATCACTCGCCATTGTCAGCAACAACAGCACTCCAGCAATCAACGCCTACCTCGACCTCTACGACCTCCGCCGTTCGGTCGACTTTGTCGCCGGACGGACTAGTCCAGACGCCACACTGCTCAAGCCGAACAGTGCCCTGCTGGACCAGGCCATCGGCGCCCTCGGCGTCGATCGTCGCGAGTCCGTGTTCATCGGCGACTCGGTCAGCGACATCCAAGCCGCACGTGCGGCCGAGGTTCGATCGATCGGGTACGCGAACAAGATCGGCAAGCAGAAACACCTTCGCGCCGCGAAGGCAGATGCGATCACCGCCAGTCTTGTCGGCCTTGCAGCCGTATGTCGATAGCCCGCCGCTGCGTACGTACGTCCGACAGCGAGCACTCTGACTGTGATTTAGACCACAGGCGGCGCCGCATTTCTTGATCGGCAGGCCGCCCCATAGAACGAGGTCAACCGCCCAGAATGTCTACATACATACCCTATTTTTCGGTTGCAAAACACCAAGATCAACGATATTGCACCATTTGACGAACCGGAGCGATTCGCAGGAGAATATGGAAGTCGCCGCAGCCAGCGACGGCAACACCACAGCGTCACCTTCCTTCGGCCGTGATGCATCAGGCCGACAGGTGCCTGATCCTCAGGGGGTCACCCCGAGGCAGAACCAGCAACAACCGAGGTACAGCAGTGGTGAGATTCAACAAAACAGCTGGTAGCAAGCCTGGCAGCCAGTCAGAACTCCGGCAGACGAAGGTTAGGTCCTTTATCCCGCCGGAGACCGCTAACAGTATTGCGCAAGTAGCAAGACTGATCGCAAAGATTATCGACATCTTTAGTCGATAATCTTCTTGGGGTGGGACTAGAGGCAACCTAGTCCCACCCCTCTGCATGATTGCAGCTTTAACAGCCTAGCAGCAAAGCTCCAAAGCAGCAATTAAACACAGGCTGGCTAATTTAACGTCTAGGCGCACGCAAGAAGATAACTGGACACAGGTTCTAAGACTCGTCGTAGTGTTGCTGACCTTTGTCCCTACTCTTACGGGACACTGCACAGCTCTCGCCCGACTTAACTGCACACTCACCTAGTCCTAGCTTGGTGCCGAAGTTGGCTCTATGGGATCAAGGCGCGCCGCCGATGGCGGCGCGCTGGTGCGGCTTGACGACAGCCGAGCGCGCTCGGCGGGTGCGCCGCCTGCGACACGGCGGGCTGCCGCTCCGCTCCGCCCACCGGCCGCGCGGCGCACCCGCCCGGCGCGCTCGGCGTCACCAGCCATCAGCGGCGCACCGGGGCGACAACGCTCCCAAGAGTGTCGGTGCCGCGTCCTACCGTGGACGCATGCCTACTCCCGGACAGCCGACGCACCGCGACCTGCCCCTCTACAGCTCGGGCCACGCACCGCCGTTCCTATTCACGAACACCCAGCTTGAGAACATCGAGCTGCGTCCGGGAGCGCCCGTGCGGGCGTACGTGGAGAGCAACCACGGGCCAGCTGCTCTCTACCTCGTGACGGAGGCCCGGCTTATCGATCCAGAGCGCTTCCCTCTCCCCGACGCCTGATCGTGACAACGGCCGGCAGCACCGCGTCAAGGCGGGAAAGCGTGCCTTGACCCGGCGCCACCGGCCGCGTTCTTGGGCTTCATGTCGGGATGAGGGGGTGGTGTGGTCGTGGGCCGCCAGGCCGTCTCCAGGCCGTCAGACGTCCGCCAGAGTTGACCAAGAACGACCAACGACGACCGACAACCAGCAGGTCAGGAGGGGTGCCGACGATCAGCCCGCAGGTGGAGGCCGGGTCATGGCAGACCTACGACGTGTGATCGGCTAGGACGCCCCCGGACACGCCGGTGGCGAGGTGCGAAGAGCCCTCGCCACCGGCGTTTCTTCTACTCCGAGGTCGACAGCAGCTTCAGGTCCGCGCCCGCCGCCTCGAAACGGCCCCGCGGGTCCTCCACCAGCTTGCGGCGGTCCAGGTCCATCAGCCCCAGCGTGCAGGTGATCTCCGCGGCCAGCGCGCCGTCGAGCTTGATGATGTTCGAGTCCATCTTGAACGTCTTGCCGGTGCCGAACTTCACGTCGCACGTCACGTCCACGGAGTCGCCCGCGCGCAGCTCGCGGCGGAACACCACGTGCGTCTCCAGCAGCACCGCGGCCACGCCGGGAAGCCCCTTCAGCGCGCCCGCCGCTTCGAGCAGCTCCAGGCGGGAAACCTCGCCGTACGAGTGGTACACGGCGTGGTTGAGGTGGCCCAGGGTGTCCAGCTCGTAGTGCCGGACCTTGATCCGGGTCCGGAACGGCTCGCGATCGGTCACCAGCCCACTGTAGGTCAGGCTTCGTAGAACAAGTGCTCCACCACCGCGTGCGCCCGGCGGGTGATGCGGCGGTACGTGTCGAGGAACTCGCCCGGGTCGTCGCCCGCCGACTGGCCGAGCACCCTGGCCACCGCGGCCAGGTCGCGGCCCGAGCCCGGCACCTGGTCGACCGCCTTGCCGCGCACCAGCATCCCCGCGTTGCGCACGCGGGTCGCCAGCAGCCACGCTTCGGCCAGCGAGTCCGCCTCGGCCTGCTCGGCCAGGCCCGCCTCCGCGAGCACCGCCAGCGCGTCCAGCGTCGACGTCGTGCGCAGGCCCTCGACCTCGTGGCCGTGCTGGAGCTGCAGCAGCTGCACCGTCCACTCGACGTCGGCGAGGCCGCCGCGGCCGAGCTTCGTGTGCAGCGTCGCGTCGGCGCCGCGCGGCATCCGCTCCGTCTCGACGCGGGCCTTGATGCGGCGGATCTCGCGCGCCTTCGTCGCGTCCAGGCCGCCTTCGGGGTAGCGGATCGGGTCGATCATCGCGTTGAAACGCTCGCCGAGGTCGTCGTCGCCCGCGATGAACCGGGCCCGCAGCAACGCCTGCGCCTCCCACACCTCGCCCCACCGCGCGTAGTAGGCGCGGTACGACTCGAGCGTCCGGACCAGCGGCCCGCTGCGGCCCTCCGGCCGCAGGTCGGCGTCGACCACGAGCGCGGGATCCGAACTCGGCGCGCCCAGCATCTTCCGGACGGTCTCCGCGACCGACGAAGCGAACTTCACGGCGTCGGCGTCCGAAACCCCTTCGGACGGCTCGCACACGAACAGCACGTCCGCGTCGGAGCCGTAGCCGAGTTCGGCGCCGCCGAGCCGGCCCATCCCGATCACGGCGATGCGCGCCGGCGTCCGGCCGAGTTCGGTCTGCCGCCGGCGGAACGCCGCGGCCAGCGCGCCCTGCAGCACCGCGACCCACACCGAAGACAGCGCATCGCAGACCGCGCGCACGTCGAGCAGTCCCAGCAGATCCGCGGAGGCGACACGCAGGAGTTCGTGCCGCCGCAGCGAACGCGCGGCGGCGATGGCGGCGTTCAACCCGGGCTGACGCCGGACGGCGGCCCGCAGCGACTTCGCCACCTCCGCGGGCGTGCGGCCCAGCAGCCGGGCCGGATCGCCGAGCAGCTGCAGCACCTCCGGCGCGCGGACCAGCAGGTCGGGCACCAGCCGCGACGTCCCGAGCAGGAAGGCCAGGTTCTCCACGACCGTGCCCTCGTCGCGCAGCACCCGCAGGTACCACGGGGTTTCCTCGAGCGCCTCGGACACCTTCCGGTACGACAGCAGCCCGCCGTCGGGGTCGGGGGTGTCGGCGAAGAGGTCGAGCAGCACCGGCAGCAGCGCCTGCTGGATCGCCGCGCGCCGCGAGACGCCCGCGGTGAGGGCTTTGATGTGCTGGAGCGCGCCGTCGGGCGCGGTGTAGCCGAGCGCGGCCAGGCGGCTGGCGGCCTGCTTGGTGGTCAGGCGCAGCGCTTCGGCCGGCACGTTCGCGACCGACTGCAGCAGCGGCCGGTAGAAGATCTTCTCGTGCAGCCGCCGGATTCCCTTGCCGTGCCGGCGGAACTCCGCGAGCAGCGCCTCGCCCTGGCTCTTGCCGCCGCTCGCCTTGATCCCGCTGGCCCGGGCGAGGATGCGGAGCTCGTCGGTGTCCGCCGCCGCCGGGAACAGGTGCGTCCGGCGCAGCCGCCGCAGCTGCAGCCGGTGCTCGATCATCCGCAGGAACTCGTACGACGCCCCCAGCTCGGCGGCATCCTGACGGCCGACGTAGCCGCCTTCGCCGAGCGCCGCGAGCGCGTCCATGGTGGACGGTGAGCGCAGGTTCGCGTCGACCCGGCCGTGCACGAGCTGCAGCAGCTGCACGGCGAACTCGACGTCGCGCAGGCCGCCGCGGCCCAGCTTCAGCTCGCGTTCGGCGTGCTCGGACGGCACGTGGCCCTCGACCCGGCGGCGCATCTGCTGCACCTCGGCGACGAAGTTCTCGCGGTCGGCCGCCGACCACACCAGCGGCGCCACCATCTCGGCGTACTGGCGCCCGAGCTCGGCGTCGCCCGCCACCGGCCGCGCCTTGAGCAGGGCCTGGAACTCCCAGGTCTTGGCCCACTTCTGGTAGTAGCCGTGGTGGCTGTCCACCGTGCGGACGAGCGCGCCGGCCTTGCCCTCCGGGCGCAGCGCCGCGTCGACCTCGAAGCACGCCTTCCCGACGACGCGCATCATTGTGCTCGCCAGCCGCGTCGCGAGGCCGAGGTCGCCCTCGCCGACGAAGATGACGTCGACGTCGCTGACGTAGTTGAGCTCCCGGCCGCCGCACTTGCCCATCGCGATGACCGCCAAGGTGCCTTCGGCGGAGGCGCCGGCTTCGGCCTCGGCCACGACCAGCCCGGCGGCGAGCGCGGCCTCCGCGAGCACGGTCAGCTGCGCCGCGACCTCGGCGTAGCCCGGGTGCTCGAGCCCGGCCTCGACGACGTGCCCGAGGTCGGCGGCGGCGATGCCGAGCAGCTGGCCGCGGTAGGCGACCTTCAGCGCCTGCTCGGCCTTGAGCCCGGTGAGCACCGAACCGTCATCGGCCAGGAGAGCCGTGCGCAGCGCTTCGCGGTAGCAGGCGGAATCGGTGCACTTGTCCGCGGTGAGCGAGCGCCACTGGTCCGGGTTGGCGGCGAGGAAGTCGGCGAGCGCGCTCGACGTCCCGAGCACGCTGAGGAAGCGGCCGCGGAAGGTCCGGTGGGTGCGGAGCTGCGCTTCGAGGGCGGCCCACTCGGCGGCGTCGGCCTCGCGGATCCGGTCCAGGCCGCGCAACGCGAGGTCCGGGTCGGCGGTGCGGGACAACGCGGCGAGCACGTCGGCGGCCGTCTCGACCGGGCCGGCGTCGGCCCACCAGCCGGCCGCGCGCAACTGACCCTCGGCACGGGGATCGGTGAAGCCGTACCTCGCCGCCGAAGCGGTCGTTCGCGCGCGGTCTGCCATCACCGACCACCGTAGCCGGGGAACACGGCTCAGGCCGCGAGCCGGCCCGGCTCCGTCCCGGCGGGCGTCGGCTCGGGCACCTGGAAGCTGTGCGCGGTGACGGGGTTGCGCCGCGAGAGCAGGTAGATGCCGAGGCCGACCCCGGCCCCGACCACGCCGACGGCGATCGTGCCCGCGTCACCGAGCGAAGCGATCTTGCCGGAGATCGCGCCGATGATCGCGGCCGCGGGCAGCGTGAACAGCCAGGCGACGACCATCCGGCCTGCCATCCGCCAGCGGACCGGCGCGTCCCGGCGGCCGACGCCGGAGCCGACGATCCCGCCCGAGCAGACGTGCGTCGTCGACAGCGGGAAGCCCAGTCGCGAGGAGACCAGGATGACCAGCGCCGAGCTCGTCTGGGCGGCGAAGCCCTGCGGGCCTTCGATGTCCGTCAGGCCCTTGCCGAGGGTGTGGGTGATGCGCCAGCCGCCGAGGTAGGTGCCGAGCGCCAGCGCGCACGCGGCGCTGACGATCACCCAGACGGGCGGCGGCGCGCCCGCGGGGAGGCTGCCCGCGGTGACGAGGGTGAGCGTGATGATGCCCATCGTCTTCTGCGCGTCGTTGGTGCCGTGCGCGAGCGAGACCAGGGAGGCCGAGACGATCTGCCCGACCTTGAACCCACGGGTGGCCGGGCGGCCGCGCACGAGGAAGCGGTAGACCAGGTAGGTGGCGGTCATCGCGACGAGCCCGGCGATGACCGGGCTGGCCGCGGCCGGGACCAGGACCTTCTCGACGATCTTTCCGAAGTGGACGGAGTCGGCGCCGGCCGAGACCCAGGTGGCGCCGATCAGCCCGCCGAACAAGGCGTGCGACGAGCTCGACGGCAGGCCGACGAACCACGTCAGGAGATTCCAGACGATGGCGCCGACCAGCCCGCCGAAGACGATCGCCGGGCCGATCTTCGTGTCGTCGACCAGACCGCTGGAGATCGTCTTGGCGACTTCGACCGACAGGAACGCGCCGACCAGGTTCAACACCGCGGAGACCGCGACGGCCACGCGGGGCTTGAGTGCCCCGGTGGCGATCGATGTGGCCATCGAGTTCGCGGTGTCGTGGAACCCGTTCGTGAAATCGAAAATGAGGGCCGTGACGACGACGACCACGACCAGCAACGAGGGTTGCACCCCGACCTCCGCACCCTTGTGGGGACTCCTCCCGCAAGGTACCTGACGGGTACGCCCGGCGTTAACAGGATGTTGCTGGTTGTGACCTCCGTCGTTAAGCCAACGGCAAAGTACGGTGACTGGCGACCGCGGCTTCGAGTTCTCCGGCGGCCAGCTTGACGAACCGGTGCGCGAAGGGCCGCCAGGTTTCCGCGATGTCGGCGTGCACGGTGACCAACGTTTCGTGCTCGAGTGCGCCCGGCCGGGCGAATTCGGCTTCTCCGGGGCATTCCGCGGCCCAGCTCTCGACGACGGCCGGCGTCGTCTCGATGTGGAACTGGACACCGTAGACACAACGCCCGAGCCGGTAGGCCTGGTGCGCGTAGCGCGGCGAGGACGCGAGCAGTTCGGCGCCGGGCGGGAGCCGGGTGATGGCGTCGGTGTGGAACTGGAGGACGTCCTGCACGAGCGGCAGGTCGGCGAACAGCGGATCGGTCCACGCCGCGTCCTTCTTGCTGACGAGGTGCGGACCGACCTCCGGCCCGTCCGGGGCGACCTCGACGCGGCCGCCGGTCGCGACGGCCAGCAGCTGCGCGCCGAGGCAGATGCCCAGGGTGGGCAGGTTCCGCGCCGCCGCCTTGGACAGGAGGCGCCGGACGTCGGCGAGCCACGGGTGCTTGGCGTCGTCTTCCGCGCCCATGCCGCCGCCGAGGCAGACGACGGCCCGGTAGCCGACGAGGTCGGGCAGGTCTTGTTCCGGTTGCAGGCGGACGTCGAGTTCCGCGCCGGCCTCGGTCAGCCAGTCGCCGAGGGGGCCCAGCGGGTCCGACGTGTCCGGCTGGACGATCAGGATTCGGGTCACGTAGTCCAGGGTAGGTCAGCAGGCACAGCGAATTCCTCCGGCTTTGTCGCCTTCGACGTCGCGTTCGATCGGGTAGCCGGCGGCGATCCAGGCGGTGATGCCGCCGGAGAGCCGTTTCACCTTGAAGCCGAGCTGGGCGAGCTTGAGCGCGCCCTTGGTGGCGGCGTTGCAGACGGTGCTTTCGCAGTAGCAGACGTAAACGAGGTCCCGGTCGAGGTGATGCGTGCTTTCCGCGGTCATGTCCCGGTAGGGCAGGTTGATCGCACCGGGGATGCGGGCGTGCGCGAAGGCTTCGGGAGCGCGGGTTTCGACGACGACGTAGCCATCGGTGCGTCCGGCCTCGAGGTCCTGGACGAGATCGTCGGGATCGACCTCGAAGCCGAGTTCGGCCGCGAAGTACGCGACGGCGGCTTCGGGTGTCGCGGCGGGGAAGGCGAGCGTGCGTGTCATGGGGTAAATCCTGCTGGGAAGGCGGGTTTCCGGACAGGGCAGAATCGGGGCGGAAGCCCGGATCGGCCGGGGATTTCCCTGTTCTGGCCCTGCGAACCCGGGAGAGTTGCGGTGGACCACCTCGACGACGTCGACTGGCGCCTGCTGGAGCTCCTCCAGGCGGACGGCCGGCTGAGCTTTTCGGAGCTGGGCCGCCGGGTATCGCTGTCCGGCTCGGCGGTGACGGAGCGAGTCCGCCGTCTCGAGGAGCGCGGCGTGATCACGGGCTACGCGGCGAGCATCGACACGACGAAGCTGGGGTTGCCGATCGAGGCGTTGGTGCGGGCGCGGGTCCGGAGTTTGGACACGCCACGGTTCCGCGCGGCGGTGTTGCCGCTGCCGCAGGTGGTGACGGCGGATCACGTGACCGGTGAGGAGTGCTGGGTGCTGCGGGTGCTGTGCCGGGATACGGCGGAGCTGGAGGCGCTTCTGGAGAAGGTGCAGCGGTATGGGGAGACGAACACGTCGCTGGTGTTGTCGTCGCCGTTGCGGAGGCGTTCGGTGGTTCGGCCGGGGTCGGTTTGAGGTCTTGCGCGTGATCCGGGAGGCATCATGCGTGAGTAGAGGGGCATCTCGCGTGATTTGTGGGGCATCACGTGTGTTCTGTGGGGCATCACGGCGGCCGGCCGGGTGTGGCTCGGGCAGTCGGCGCGCGTGGTTGGGGGGCATGGCTGGGGGTGGGTATGCGGAAGGCCCCGGGAGACGTTTCCGTCTCGACCGGGGCCTTCCACTTCATGTTGAGTTCGGCGGTGTCCTACTCTCCCACAACCCTTCGGTTGCAGTACCATCGGCGCTGTCAGGCTTAGCTTCCGGGTTCGGAATGGGACCGGGCGTTTCCCTGACGCTATAACCACCGAAACACTCCGA
>NZ_JADWPD010000058.1 GCF_017308975.1 Amycolatopsis sp. MtRt-6
GGACGGCGGCTCGGCGCGGCGGCGCCCGGCGGGCCGGCCCTGCGGGGCGGGCGGCGGCGTGCCCTCGGCGGCCACCCGGTCGATGATCGCCTGCGGGCCGGTGTCGCTCACGCCCGGCCGCCGGTGCGAACCGGTCGCGCCGGGCGGGGCCTCGGGAGTGCCGGGTTCGTCGTCGTCATCGGCGGCACGCCGACGGCGACGGCGTCCGCCGTCGACCTGGGCACCGTGCTGGGCGAGCAGCTCAGCCACGGTCTTCTGCGGCTGGTCGCCTCCGGTCTGGTCCGTCATACCTGGTGATCCCCTGCGCGCTCTGGGTTCTCGGCACTCGGCGGAGCGGTCTCTGACGGCACACCGGCGGCGCCGCGCGCGCTGTACACCGACCTCTGCATGTCCGTCACCTCTCCACCGTGCCCGTTATCCGTCCGGGAAGTCCAGCCGCGTGCTTTCACCGGTCCTCCTGTGCGCCGAAGCGCCCCACGAGGGCGGCTCCAGTCTCATCCGCGCCGTTCGAATGGTCCAGCCGCCGCAGGATGACACCCTCTCGCAGAGCCCACGGGCAGATCTCGAGCTCCGGCACGCCGAGCGCCCGCATCGTGGCCTGCGCGACGAGCGCGCCCGCCACCAGCTGGTGCGCTCGGCTCGAGCTGACGCCTTCGAGCTGCGCGAGATCGGCCGAAGGCATCCGCGAGATGAAGGCCAGGAGCTGGCGCAATGCGGTGTCGGTGAGCGTACGTCGCACCCGCGGTCCCGCGGCCGAGGGGGCGGCGCCGGTCAGCCGGGCCAGCGAGCGGAACGTCTTCGACGTCGCCACGACCCGGTCGGGTTCACCCCATTTGGCGACCTTGCGCGCGAGGTCGGTGAGCTGGTCGTCCAGCCACGCGGACGTCGCGACGAGCTCGGAGCGCGTCGGCGGGTCGTGCTTGAAGCGGGTGCGCGTGGTGCGGCCGGCGCCCAGCGGCAGGGATTCGGCGAGCACCGGCTCCTCGTCGCGGCCCATCGCGACCTCGAGGGAGCCGCCGCCGATGTCGAGCACCAGCAGCTGCCCGGCCGACCAGCCGTACCAGCGCCGGACGGCGAGGAACGTGAGCCTCGCTTCGTCGGTGCCCGAAAGGACCTGCAGCTCGACGCCGGTCTTCTCGGCCACGCGGGCCAGGACCTTGGCCGAGTTCTTCGCTTCGCGCACCGCGGAGGTGGCGAAGGCCATCACCTCTTCGCAGCCGAGCCGCGCGGCGGACTCCTTGGCGGACTCGACGGCGGTCACCAGCTCGTCGGCGCCGGCCTTGGAGAGCTCGCCACCGGGGGTGATCCGCTCGGCCAGCCGCAGCACGGATTTTTCGGAATGCATCGGCGTCGGGTGGGCGCCACGGTGGGCGTCGACCACGAGCAGGTGGACGGTGTTGGAACCGACGTCGAGTACCCCTAGGCGCACGGGGGTCCAGGGTACCGGCCCCAGCCCCAGGTCTCGAACATGTAACCGAAAACACTCGGTGCGGCCTCGCCCCGGCGCGCCTCCACCGGGGCGAAACCGCACCGAACAGGACTTACGTCTCGAACTTGTAGCCCAGCCCGCGAACCGTGACGAGGTGCCGCGGCGAGCCCGGGTCCGGCTCGATCTTCGAGCGCAGCCGCTTCACGTGGACGTCGAGGGTCTTCGTGTCGCCGACGTAGTCCGCGCCCCACACCCGGTCGATCAGCTGGCCGCGGGTCAGCACCCGGCCGACGTTGCGGAGCAGGTACTCCAGCAGGTCGAACTCCTTCAGCGGCAGCGACACCTCGGCGCCGTCCACCGTCACCACGTGCCGCTCGACGTCCATCCGGACCGGGCCCGCCGACAGCACCAGCGGGGCCAGCTCGCCGTCCGAGCCCGGCTCGCCGCCGCGGCGCAGCACCGCCCGGACCCGGGCGATCAGCTCACGCGCCGAATACGGCTTCGTCACGTAGTCGTCCGCGCCCAGCTCCAGGCCCACGACCTTGTCGATCTCGCTGTCGCGTGCCGTCACCATGATGACCGGCACGGCCGACCGCTGGCGCAGCTGCTTGCAGACGTCGGTGCCGCTCATCCCGGGCAGCATCAGGTCGAGCAGCACGATGTCGGCGCCGTTGCGGTCGAACTCCTCCAGCGCGGCCTGGCCCGTCCCGGCGACGGCCGCGGTGAACCCTTCCTTGCGCAGCAGGAAGGCGAGGGGGTCGGCGAACGACTCCTCGTCCTCGACGATGAGAACCCTGGTCACAGGTTTCCTCCATGATCTGGGCTGTCCTGCCCGGTAACCACGAGCCTGGGGGTGCGCTCGGGGGTCTTCTCCTGCCGCGGTGCCGGCGAGGTCTTGGCCGCCCGCGCCGGTTCGGGGGCCGGCTCGGGGCTGACGTGCGCGGGGATGCGCAGGGTGAACGTCGAGCCGGTGCCCGGACGGCTCCACAGGCCGACCGAGCCGCCGTGGTTGGCCGCGACGTGCTTGACGATCGCCAGGCCGAGGCCGGTGCCGCCGGTGGCGCGCGAGCGGGCCTTGTCGGCGCGGTAGAAGCGCTCGAACACGCGCTGCTGCTCGTCCTCGGCGATGCCGATGCCGCGGTCGGTGACGGCGATCTCGACCATCCCGTCGGCCAGCCGGCGCGAGATCGACACCGGGCTGCCGGCCGGCGAGTACGCGACGGCGTTCTCCAGCAGGTTCGACAGCGCCGTGACCAGCAGCGTCCGGTCACCCTCGACGAGCAGGCCACTGGGGTTGTCGGTGGTGATGCGGATGTCCGCGGACTCCGCCGAGAGCGTCGTGCGGCCGAGCGCCTCGCGGACGACCGCGTCGACCTCGACGACGTTGAGGTCGGGCAGCCGTTCGGCGCCCTGCAGCCGGGACAGCGCGATCAGCTCGGTGACGAGCTGGCCGAGCCGGGTGGACTCGCGCAGGATCTTGCCGCCGAAGCGGCGGACCTCGTCGACGTCCTCGGCGGCGTCGAGCACGGCCTCGGTGAGCAGCGCGATCGCGCCGACCGGGGTCTTGAGCTCGTGGCTGACGTTGGCGACGAAGTCGCGGCGCACGGCCTCCAGCCGGATGGCCTCGGAGTGGTCGACGGCCTCGACGACGGTGAAGCCGTCGCCGAGCGGCCGGACCTGGCCGAGGACCGCTTCCGGCTGGCGGCCGCGCGCTTCGAGCGGGGAAAGGTCGATCTCCAGCGGCTCGTCGGTCTCGGCGACCTGCTCGGCGGCCTTGCGGGCCCGCGGGTCGGCCTGGTTGACCTTGACCAGGCCCAGCTCGTAGGCGCGCGGGTTGTGCAGCACCATGTCGCCGAAGCGGTTGAGCACGACGATGCCGTTGTTCGACGAGCGGACCAGCCGTTCGAGGAGCTCGGCGACGGTCGGGCCCGGCGGCCGGGCCTCTTCGCGGCGGGTGCGCGCCCGCGCCAGGAGGTAGCCGACCACCGCACCGGCCACCAGTGCGCCGATGGCCAGTGCGAGTGAAACAGGCGTGGTCACGGCCCGATCGTAAGCTGAGAAGTGGCCCTTCGGCCTAGCGTTGTCCGCCTTGTCGTGAGCACCGCGACACCTGCGGAGCACATGTTCGCCGGGGCTTCAGGCGGCGTTCACCCGGCCGATTCCCCGGCGAGACATACCGGGTGAATTCACCCAAGGGTGGCCAGGTCCTCGTCGGTCAGCTCGAGCGCCGCCACGGCGACGTTCTGCTCGAGGTGCCCGACGTCGCCGGTGCCGGGGATGGCGAGCACGTTCGGTCCCTGGTGGAGGGTCCACGCGAGCCGCACCTGCGCCGGGGTGACGTCGTGGCGGCGCGCGACCTCGGCGACCCGCGTCTCCGCCGCCGAGCCGCCGGCCATGGCGAAGAACGGCACGAAGGCGATCCCGCGGTCGGCGCACATCCGGACGAGTTCGTCGTCCTCGCGGCGGGCGGTGAGGCCGTACTGGTTCTGGACGCAGACGACGGGCGCGATCCCGAGGGCCTCGGTGAGGTGCTCCGGGCCGACGTTGGAGATGCCCAGCTCGCGGATCAGCCCGGCTTCACGCAGCTCGGCGAGCACGCCGAAGCCCTCGGCGAGCGAGCCGGTGCCGCGGTCGAGGCTCTGCCCGATCCGGTAGTTGACGACGTCGAGGTGGTCGAGGCCCAGCTCGCGCAGGTTCTCCTCGACCTGGGCGCGCAGCTGGTCCGGCCGGGCGGTGTGGAAGGTGCCCTCGTAGTCGCGCCCCGGGCCGACCTTGGTGGTGATCACCAGGTCGTCGTAGGGCGCCAGCGCGGTGTTGAGCAGTTCGTTGGCCGAGCGCGGCCCGGCGAAGTAGAAGGCGGCGGTGTCGAAGTGGTTCACGCCCAGCTCGACGGCCCGGCGCAGCACGGCGAGGGACGTCTCGCGGGCACGGATGCCGCCGTCCGAAGTGGACATCAGGCGCATGGCGCCGAACCCGAGGCGGTTGACTTCGAAGGAGCCGAGCTGCCAGGTGCCCGCCGCGGCGGCGGGGGTGGTGGTGGTGGTGGTGTTCGCGGTCATGGTTCCAGCGTTCCGGCGCGGCCCCGTGACCACCGGTTTTGGCAACTTGCTGCCACACTGGAATGCGTGGAGAAGGTGACTGACGTCGTCGTGGTGCGCGGCGAAGCGGAGCTGCTGGAGCGGACGGCGCACCTCTTCGAGCTCGCGACGGAGATTTCCTGCGCGGCCCGCGACCTGCACACCTGGGCGATGGCGCACCCGAGCGCGCCCGCGCGCGAGCGGTCGGTGCTCGGGCTGACCGTGCGCAAGGTGTACCTGCCCGGCGTGCTGTTCGACCCGAAGCTGGCGGAGCACCTGCGGCAGATCGCCGCCAACGGCGCCCGGATCCGGATCACCGAGCGCGAGATCAACGAGACGATCATCCTCGACCGCCGGATCGCCATCGTGGCCGGCGACCACGTCGGCGGCGTGCGCGGTTACACGGTGATCAGCAGCCCGGACCTGGTCCAGGGCATCCAGTCGCTGTTCGAAGCGGCCTGGCACGGCGCCACCGACCTGGAGTCCTACCGGGCCCGGTTCACCGAGCCTGCCGCGCGGGAGATCCTGGAGCAATTGGCGTCCGGCTGCAAGGACGAGACGGCGGCCCGCACCCTCGGCGTCGGCCTGCGGACCTACCGGCGCCGGGTGGCCGAGCTGATGGAGCTGCTCGGCGCGTCCTCCCGGTTCCAGGCCGGAGCCCGCGCCCGCGAGGCCGGCCTCCTGTGAGGCGAGCGCTGCCGGCACTGGTCCTGCTGACGTCCGCGTGCGCGGTGACCGGCACGGCCGTGCCGGTCGGCGGCAACCTCGCGCTGGTCGACGCCCACCGGACGGGCGCGGCCCTCGACGCGGTGAAGGCGGCGGCCGAGGCGGTGTTCAGCTACGACTCCGCGAACCCGGCTGCCTTCGACCAGGCCGTCGCCGCGAACGTCACCGGGGCGGCGAAGACGCAGCTCACCGCGTTGTTCGAGCCGATCAGGAAGAGCACGCGGCCGGTGCGCCTGGTCACCCGGGTGCGGCAGGCGGCCGCCCTCGAGTTCACCGGCGACCGCCTCCGCGACCTGGCCGTGCTCCAGCAGGACAGCGGCACCTCGAAGGGCCTGGCCGCGGTCGCGTTCACCGCGGTCCGGGAGGGCGGGCGCTGGCGGCTCTCCGACATCGTGGTGAATCCGGCGCAGCCGCCGCCCGCACCGCAGCCGGACGACGGCAGCGCGGGTGGGGCGCGGGACTCGGCACTGGCGGGTGCCCGCGCGGCGGCGGGTGCGCTGTTCACGACGGACAGCGGCGATCCGGAAGGCAGCTACGCGCGGGCGGAAGCGGTCACGGCCGGGCCGCTGCTGGCCGACTACCGCGCCAAGAAGGCGTCCTACGTCGAGGCGATCCGCGCCAGCGGCACGAAGGTGGCGCTCGGCCCGGCCCCGATGGCCGGGGCCGTCGCGCTCACCGGCGGGCGGGCGGTCGTGTTGTTCTTCACGACGCTGCAGGTCACCGACGCGACGGGCAAGCTGACCAGCCGCCCCTTCACGGCCGAACTCGACGTCGTCCGCGAAGGGGCCGGCTGGAAGGTGACCGCCGTGCGGCCGGTCACCGCGACCTAGCTCAGCGGCCCTGGTTGGCCACCGCGGCGGCGGCTTCCTTGGCGGCTTCGGGGTCGAGGTACTCGCCGCCCGGCCGCACCGGCCGCAGGTCTTCGGTGAGGTCGTAGCGCAGCGGGATGCCGGTCGGGATGTTCAGGCCCGCGATGTCGGCGTCGGAGATGCCGTCGAGGTGCTTGACCAGCGCGCGCAGGGAGTTGCCGTGCGCGGCGACCAGCACGGTCTTGCCCGCGCGCAGGTCCGGCACGATCTCGGACTCCCAGTACGGCAGCAGCCGCTCGACGACGTCCTTCAGGCACTCGGTCAGCGGGGCCTGGTCGCCGAGGTTCGCGTAGCGGGCGTCGCCGGCCTGGCTCCACTGGTCCTTCGGGTCGATCGCCGGCGGCGGGGTGTCGTACGAGCGGCGCCAGAGCATGAACTGCTCCTCGCCGAACTCGTTCAGGGTCTGCTTCTTGTCCTTGCCCTGCAGGGCGCCGTAGTGGCGCTCGTTGAGCCGCCAGTCGCGCTTGACCGGGATCCAGTGCCGGTCCGCGGCGTCCAGCGCGATGTTCGCGGTGGAGATCGCGCGGCGCAGCAGCGAGGTGTGCACCACGTCCGGGAGCAGCCCGGCGTCGGCCAGCAGCTCCCCGCCCTGGCGGGCTTCGCCCTCGCCCTGTTCCGACAGCGGTACGTCCACCCAGCCGGTGAACAGGTTTTCCGCGTTCCACGTGCTCTGCCCGTGCCGCAGCAGCACCAACGTCCCAATCTCGGCCATGGCCAACAGCCTGCCAGAACACACCACGCACCCGAGTGGTGACCTCTGCCGCAGCGGCCGTCCTACCCAGAGTGTGTTACCGAGCAGTAACACCTCACTCTTCGACAAGTCGGGCCGCCAACAACGCGCAAGATCCCGGCCATCGGCTGCACACCGTTATCGACATTTCAAAAGTTCACTCGAACGGGCTAACCAGTAGCCTTGTGATTACCGGGCGGGATCTGACAGGTTGGCTAGGTCCCGAGCGGCCGGATTCCACGCACTCCCCGGCCCGATCGGGCTTTGACCGCGGCTCGTCTCCCCCCTGCCGAGCCGCGGCCCGCCGGCCCCGTTGGCACCCCCCTCGCCACCGGGTCCTGATCGGCGGGAACTTCAGCGGGGCGGCTCGAGATCGCGACTCCCCCTCCCTCGAGCCGTCCCGCCTGTTCCGCTCAGGTCTCGCTCGGTTCCGGAGCCGGCACCCGGCGACGGCGGTGCAACCACCAGCCCAGCCAGCCCAGCGGCGCGAGGAACAGCAGGAACGGCGCGATCGCACCCAGCACCGTCAGCAGGCCGCCGCCGAAGGTGAGGAACGCGTCCCAGCCGCCGGCCAGGCCACCGAGGAACCCGCCGCGGTCTTCGGCGGGCGGTGGCGGCGCGGCGACGGTGCGGATGGTCATCGCCACCGTGGCCATCGCGACGCTGCCGGCCAAGGAATTGCGCTGCTGCTGGAGCGATTCGAGCGTCGCCTCGCGGCTGGTCAGCTCACTCTCGACCGAAGCGATCTCGGACACCGAGGTCGCCCTCGCGAGCAACGCGCGGATCCGCTCCACGGACACCCGCTGCGTCGCCAGCCGGGCTTCGACGTCGATGACCTGCTCGGTCACGTCCTGGGTGTTCAGCTCCCGCTTCACCAGGCCGCTGCCCAGGTGGGAGAGCTGGTCGAGCACGCCGTCGAGCTTGTCGGCGGGCACGGCGAGGCTGAGCGTCGCCAGCTCTTCGCCGGTGCTCTCCTGGCCGGTGTAGCCGCCGGCGCCCTGGGCGATCCCGCGGGCCTGCGCGACGACGTCGGTCACCTTGGTGGCGGTCAGTTCGAGCCGGGCGCTGCGCGCGAGCTTGCGATCGGTGGCGCCGGGCTGCGGCGCGGTCACCTTCTCCTGGCCGGTTTTGCCGCTGCCCTGCTGCGGCGGCGCGGCCGGAACCGGCCCGGAACCGGCACTGTCCGCCGTGGACATCCCCTTTTCCTGAGCCGCCGAGCAGCCGGCCAGCACGAACGCCACGGCCACGGCCGCGAGCCCGGCTCTCCATCGAGTCCGCATCCTGCTTCTCCCTCCAGTTTCGCCTGGCGAGGAGACGGATGTCCGGTTCAGGGCCGTTGCACGGTCCGGGTCACGACTCGGTCAAGCCGGGTTCGTGCGGCCGCTCGGGCGCGACGAGGTGCTTGAACGCCTGGAGGTTGGCCAGTGATTCACCGCGGGAGACGCGCCAGTCCCACTCGCGCCTGATCGACGTCGCGAAGCCGATTTCCAGCAGCGTGTTGAAGTCGCCGTCGGCCGCTTCCAGCACCTGGCCGAGCACCTTGTCGAGCTCGTCGGCGCTCATGGTCTCCTTGCCGAACCGGCCGACCAGGTAGATGTCGCCGAGACTGTCCACTGTGTAGTGGACGCCGTAGAGCTTCGCGTTGCGCTGCAACAGGAACCGGTAAACGTCCTCATGGGACTCGTCCGGGCGCCGGCAGACGAAGGCCTCCACGGAGAACGCGTGGTCGCCGTCGACCAGCCACGCGTTCGTCTGCAGCTTCTTCGTCCCCGGCAGCGTGACGAAGTACTTGCCCGGCCCGCGCCTGTCGTACTTCAGCTCCGCGGAGTCCAAAGTAGACCGGATCAGCTCGTCCAGGCTCACACCGCCACCTCCGCGCGCACGTCCAGCGCGCGGGAGAAGGCGCTGGTGGCCTGAGCATAGATGTCCAGGAGGGCGTCCGTCGTCCGGCGCCAGGAGAACCGGCGCGCGTGCACGACGGCGTTCGCGCCGAGCTCGGCGCGGCGGTCCGGCCGGAGCGCGACCGCCGCCAGCGCGTCCGCCCACTCCTCGGCGCCGTGCCCGGGCACCAGCAGCCCGGAGACGCCGTGCGGCACCGCCACCGGCAGCCCGCCGACCTCCGCCGCGACCACCGGCGTCCCGCAGGCCTGCGCCTCGAGGGCGACCAGGCCGAACGACTCGTTGTAGCTGGGCACCGCGACGACGTCGGCGGCCCGGAAGACCTGCGCCAGCGCCTCGCCCGGCTGCGGCGGCAGGAACCGGACCTGCCGCTCGATGCCGAGGGAAACGGCGAGCTCACGCAGGGCCTGCGGCTGCTCCAGGCCGGTCCCCGACGGCCCGCCGACGATCAGCACGACCAGCCGCGAAGCCAGCCCGGGACGGCGGCGCAGCAGGGCCGCCGCGGCGTGCAGCAGCACGTCCGGCGCCTTCAGCGGCTGGATCCGGCCGGCGAAGGCCAGCACGACGTCGTCGGCGGCCAGCCCGAGGGCGGCGCGGGCGAGGTTCTTCGGGCCGGGCGTGAAGCGCTCGAGGTCGACGCCCGGCGGCACGGCGTGCACCGCGTCCGGCGCGGCGTCGTAGAGGTCGATGAGCTGGCGCGCCTCGACCGCGGTGTTGGCGACCAGCCGGTCGGCCTCGGCGACCACCTGTTCCTCGCCGATCACGCGGGTGCGCGGTTCGGGCTTGTCGCCCTCGGCGAGCGCGGCGTTCTTCACCTTGGCCAGCGTGTGCGCGGTGTGCACGAGCGGCACGGACCAGCGGTCGCGGGCGAGCCAGCCGACCTGGCCCGAGAGCCAGTAGTGGGAGTGGATGAGGTCGTAATGGCCGGGCTCGTGGAAGGCCTCGGTCCGCAGCACGCCGGAGGTGAACGCGCACAGCTGGGCGGGCAGCTCGTCGCGGCCCAGCGGCTCGAACGGGCCGGCCGGCACGTGCCGCACGGTCACACCGGGCGCCAGCTCGGCCACCGGCGGCTGGCCGGACGCGGTGGCGCGGGTGAACACCTCGACCTCGACGCCGCGGCGGGCCATCTCGGTCGCGGTCTGGCTGACGTAGACGTTCAGCCCGCCGGCGTCGCCCGTACCGGGCTGCTCGAGCGGTGAGGTGTGCACGGACAGCACCGCGATCCGGCGCGGCGCAGCGCGGAACCTCCGGATGTTGCTGGTCACCTGGTCACGTCTCCTGCGTACTTCAGCATTCCTCGGCGAACTGCCGGAGCACCGCGTCGAACTCGGCCGCGGACTCGGCGAAGGGCGCGTGCCCCCCGTCAACGAACCAACGCCCGACCGCACCCGGAATCTTCCCGAGGGCGTGCTCGGCCGCCGAGGGCTCGATCACGCGGTCGGCCGTGCCGTGCGCGACCAGCGTCGGTTTGTCGATCCCGGCCAGCACGTCCGCGCTGCCGACGTCCCGGCGGAACAACGCCGAGCGGACCGACGGCGGCACGCTGAGGGAAGCGCCGAGCAGGGCCTGGACCTGGGCGCCGGGCACCGGGCCGGTGACCATCCCGCGGCTGAACGCGGTGAGCGCCGGGACCGCGATGTCCGGATCGTCCGAAAGCATCGCCCGCATGTGCTCGCGCATCAGCGGGCCGACGCGCCCGCCCGGCCGGTCGCGGCCGATCTCGGTGATGGCGCCGACGAGCACGAGCCCGCGCAGCCGGGCGGTGCCGTGCACGCGGATGTGGTCGGTCAGCACCAGGCCGCCGTAGGACCAGGCCACGACGACCGCGTCCGGGCCGGCGAAGTCGAGCACCGCGGCGAGGTCGTCGGCCCAGGCCTCCGGGTTGTCATAGCCGGTCACCGGGACGTCGGAGGCGCCGTGGCCGCGCAGGTCCACCGCGACCAGGCGGAACCGCTCGGTCAGCGCCGGGTCGGCGAGCTGCGCGGCCCAGCAGCCGGCCGACTGCGCCCAGCCGTGCACGAACACGATCGGCCTGCTGTTCTCCTCGCCCTCGACCCGCAGGCCGAGCCGGACCCCGCCGTGCCCGACGACTTCGGTGCGCACGGGTTACTTCGCACCCAGCCCTTGCCAGGCCGCCCAGCTGAAGTTCCAGTCCTTGACGTCCGAGTTCATCGGCGGGGACAGCTTCGAGCCGGTGATCTCGACCGGGTCGCCGATGATCGCCGAGTCGAAGTAGTCCTTGGCGTCGGCTTCCAGGAGGTTGACGCAGCCGTGGGAGTTGTTGGTCTTCCCGATGTTGGCCGCGTTGTCCTGGTTCTCGTGGATGAACTCGCCGTGGTTGGAGAACCGGCAGGCCCACTTCTTGTTGACGTTCGTGTAGCCGTAGCGGGCGTTGTCGAAGATCGCCGACGGCTCCTTGCTCATGATGATGTAGGTGCCGTTCGGGGTGTTGCGGTCGACCTCGGCGTCCAGCCCGTTCGCGCACGGGTAGCTCTTGACCTTCGAGCCGCCGCGGTAGACGTGCATCTGGTGTTCGGGAGTGTTGATCTTGACGACCTGGTTGCGGCCGATCTTGAACTTCGTGGTGACGTCGGCCTTGCCGTACGCGCCGCCGCCCAGGTCGACGCCGTACAGCTTCGCCTCGACGTTCACGGTGATGTTCTGCGGCCAGTACTCCTTCGGCCGGTAGTCGACCTGGCTGTCGGACAGCCAGCCCCACGCGCCCTCGACCTCTTTGTCCGTCTTCACGGACAGGGCCTTTTCGACGGCCTTGCGGTCTTTCACCGGCGACGCGAACTTGACGCTGATCGGCATGGCGACGCCGACGGTCTGGTCGTCGGCCGGGTTCAGCGTCGCGCGGACCTGCTTGGCCGGGGTGATGGTGGTGAACTTGCCGGTGAACTCGACCGGCTTGCCGTCGGAGCCGGTGGCCTTGGCCGAGTAGGTGTAGGTCTTGCCGTAGCCGAGCGGCTCGGAGCTCGTCCAGGTGAGCCCGTCCGGCGAGAGGTCGCCCTTGACGGTCTTGCCGCCGTCGGCGCTCAGCTTGCACTCGGTGAGCTTGCCGTCGGCGACCTTCAGCACGGCGGGCTTGAGAACCGGGACGTCCTTGGCGTCGGCGGCGGGCTCGGCCGTGATCTTCGCCACGGGCTGCCCGCCCTCACCATCGGCACCGGCCGCTCCGGTGGGCAGCGCGTTGCCGCCGTTCTCGCTCGAACACGCGGCGGCGACCAGTGCGGCTCCAGCCGCCAGAGCAGCCTTGAAGACCGTACGCCGTTCGATCACCGAAACCTCCTGGAATCCCCCGCCGACCAGCGGGCACACGCCTTTAGCGCTGGTGGCCCAGCCGACGTTACCCGCCGGCAGGCAAGAACCAACCGTTCAGGTGGCGGACGTCTTTGTCGACAAAGACGTCCTACACACGTGCGGGTTGCCCGGTTCGGCTCAAATCACGCAGTTGATCAGCAGGGGTTCGGGGTGCAGCCGGACGCCGAACCGCTCGTGGACGCCGTCGCGGACCTCCCGGGCCAGGGCGAGCAGGTCCTCGGTCGTCGCGTCGCCGCGGTTGGTCAGCGCCAGGGTGTGCTTCGTCGACAGCGAAACGCGGTTCCCCGGACCGGGGTAACCCTTGGCGAAGCCGGCGCGCTCGATCAGCCAGGCCGCGGACAGCTTGACGCCGCCGTCGGCCGGGTACTGCGGCACTTCGGTGCCGACGCTCTCGGTGATCCGTTTCACGACCGCCGCCGCGTCGGCCGACGGGACGATCGGGTTGGTGAAGAACGAGCCGGCGCTCCACGTGTCGTGGTCGGCCGGGTCGAGCACCATGCCTTTGCCGCGACGCAGCTTGAGGACGGCTTCGCGCGCGTCGGCGGCCGGGACGCGGACGCCGATCTCGACGCCGAGCGTGCGCGCGAGTTCGGCGTAGCGGATGGGCGCGGAGAGGCCGTCTGCACGGACCTCGAACCGGACAGAAAGGACGACTCCGGTGTCCGTGCCCTTCAAAACGCTGGTGCGGTAGGCGAAACCGAGTTCGCCGGCCTTGAGCGTGCGCACTTCGCGCGTCCCGCGGTCGTAGAGCTCCACCGAGACGATCGACTCGGCGACCTCGCAGCCGTACGCGCCGACGTTCTGGATCGGCGTCGCCCCGACGCTGCCGGGGATGCCGGAAAGGCATTCGAGCCCGCCCAGCCCGGCCTCGACCAGCGCGGCGACGAAGGCGTCCCAGTTCTGACCGGCCTGGACTTCGACGACGTCCCCGTCGCGGCGCCAGCCGGTGTTCGCCACCTCGACGAGCGTGCCGTCGAACCCCGCGTCGCCGACCACCAGGTTGGAGCCGCCGCCGAGCAGCAGCACGGGCTCGCCCGCCGCGTCCGCCTCGCGGACGGCCGCGACGAGGTCTTCGCTGGTCACGGCGCTGACGAAGCGGCGGGCCGGGCCGCCGAGGCGCAGCGTGGTGTACGCGGCGAGCTTCGGGAGGGCGGGAGTTCGGGCGGAGTTCACGCGTCTGACGGTACTGTCCGGCTCATGGGATCCCGGATCGAGCACCGTGCCGAGTTCGCCGCCGACGTCGCGTCCACGTACGCGGCCGTCGCGGGCGAGGCGGCGTTGCGGGCGCGCCTGGATGAGCTCGGCGGCCACGACGCGGCGCTGCTGGCGTACGAGGTGTCCGGCACGGACCTGCGCTACCAGCTGCGGCAGGGCATCAGCGCGGACAAGCTGCCGCAGGCGGTCCGGACGCTGCACAAGGGCGACCTGATGGTGACGCGCACGCAGACCTGGCGGGTGAGCAAGGACGGCACCGGCCGGCAGGGCAACGCCACGGTCGAGGTCGGCGGCGTCCCGGGCGACATCGCCGCGCGGACCGCGTTGCTGGCCGACGGCGACCAGACCGTGCTGCGGATCAGCGGCGAGGTCACGGTCCGCATCCCGCTGTTCGGCGGGAAGCTGGAGAACGTGATCGCCGAGCAGGTCACGAAGCTGCTGGAGCACGAAGCCGAATTCACGGCGAAGTGGCTCGCGCAAGCAAACTGACCCCGGTCGGCGCGCCGACCCGCGGTACGACCAACCCGAACCGCCTGCGCCGGGTCGACCGCTGGATCGCCTCGTCGCCGCGCACTTCGCGGTTGCTTCGCGCGGCGGACACGCCGTTGGTGGTCGATCTCGGCTACGGCGCTTCCCCGGTGACGACGGTCGAGCTGGCCCGCTGGCTGCGCCGGGTCCGGCCGGACGTCCGCGTGCTGGGCCTGGAGCTGGACCCGGATCGCGTGGCTGCCGCGCTCCCCGCCGCGGCACGGCCGCTGCTGGACTTCCGCCGCGGCGGCTTCGAGCTGGCCGGGACGCACCCGGTGCTGGTGCGGGCGTTCAACGTGCTCCGGCAGTACGCGGAGGACGAGGTCGCGGGCGCGTGGGGCCTGATGCTGGACTCGATGCCGGCCGAGGGCCTGCTGGTCGAGGGCACGTGCGACGAGATCGGCCGGCTGTCGTCCTGGGTGCTGGTGGCTCGGTCCGGCCCGGTCTCGCTGACGCTCTCGATGCGGCTGGCGGGCCTGGAAAAGCCGTCGACGGTCGCCGAGCGGCTGCCGAAGGCGCTGATCCACCGGAACGTGCCCGGCGAGCGCGTCCACGCGCTGCTGTCGGCCCTCGACACCTGCTGGGCGACGGCGGCCCCGCACCAGGCGTTCGGCGTGCGGTCCCGCTGGCTGGAGACGGTCCGGCTGCTGGTTTCCCGGGGCTGGCCGGTGCTCGGGCCGCCGTCCCGCGTCCGTCTCGGTGAGCTGACGGTCCCCTGGTCCGCGGTCGCCCCCGCCTGAACGTTCACCGGCGCACCCCCGCTGCGTCACCCGGCGGTGACCTGCGGTGATCACCATTGAGCCGTGGAACTCCTGGGGCAGGTCACCGAGCTGCTGCGTGACGCGCTCGGCTCGCCGTGGCTGTGGGTGCTCGTCTTCGCCGTGTCCGGTTTGGACGCTTTGCTGCCGTTCATGCCCAGCGAGACCACCGTCGTCACGGTCGCCGTGCTGCTCGGGCCCGATCCGGCGCGGCTCGCCGTGCTCGCCGTGGTCGCGGCCGGGGGTGCGTGGGCCGGTGACTGCCTCGGGTACGCCGTCGGCCGGAAGGCGGGCCCGCGGGCGATCGCGCGGCTGCGGCGCGGCCCCGACGGCCGGCGTCGTTACGAGTGGGCCCGTGACCAGGTGCGGCGCAACGGCGGGCTGCTGATCATCGCGGCCCGCTACCTGCCGGGCGGCCGGGTCGCCAGCGCGCTGGCCAACGGCAGCCTCGGCTACCCGCTGCACCGGTTCGTGCCCCTCGACGCCGCCGGCGCGGCGATCTGGGCGGTGTACAGCGTGCTGATCGGCTTCGCCGGCGGAGCAGCCTTCGCGGACGAACCGGCCAAGGGGCTGTTGCTGTCCTTCAGCCTCGGCCTGGGCCTGGTCTTCGCCATCGAAACCGGACGGCGGCTACGGTCGGCCCATGCTCGAAGCGATCGACGTCCACGCCGACGCGCTGAAGCGGGCGGCGCTGACCGCCGGCCCGGCGACCCCGGTGCCGAATTGTCCGAATTGGACTGTTCATGACCTGGTGACGCACATCGCTTCCCTGCACTGCGCGGTAATCGGCCTGGTGCTGGACCGGCCGCTGCAGCCGTCCCCGCCGCCGGGCTGGGACGACGTCCTCGGGTGGTGGGATGGCCAGCGCCTGGCCCTGCGCGAAGCCCTGGTGCGAAATCCGGGATCGCCGTGGACACCCCGGCTCGCCCACGCCACGGCGATCCACCGCCTCGACGCCGAATCCGCGCTCGCCCGGCCCGCGCCGACGCGTCTGCCCACCGAGTTCACCCAGTGGGCCGGCGAAATCGTTTGCGCCGCCGTGCTGCCGGGTTCGGCCGGGTGCGGCAGCGGGGACCGGCTCCCGGCCCGCTGACCAGCGCAAGGGAGAATGCCGGGCGTGACCGCTCCCGAACACCGCTACGTCATCACCTTCGGCTGCCCCGACCGCACCGGCATCATCGCCCGGATCTCCGGGTTCCTCGCCGAGCACGGCGGCTGGATCGTCGAGGCGGCCTACCACACGGACCCGGACACGGGCTGGTTCTTCACCCGCCAGGTCGTCCGGGCCGACTCGCTGCCCTTCGGCGCCGCCGAGCTGCGGGCCCGCTTCGGCGAGGTGGCCGCGGAGCTGTCCGCCGAGTCGAGCTGGCAGGTCAGCGACACCGGTGAGCGGCGCCGGGCGGTGATCCTCGTCTCCAAGGCCGGGCACTGCCTGTACGACCTGCTCGGCCGGGTCGCCTCCGGCGAGCTGGACGTCGACATCGCCGCGGTGATCGGCAACCACGACTCGCTGGCCGACATCACCCGCGCGCACGGCATCCCGTTCCACCACGTGCCGTTCCCGGCCGACGGCAAGCAGGAAGCGTTCGAGCAGGTCCGCAAGCTCGTCGACGAGCACGACCCGCACGCGGTGGTGCTGGCCCGGTTCATGCAGATCCTGCCCCCCGACCTGTGCCGCGAGTGGGCGGGCCGCGCGATCAACATCCACCACAGCTTCCTGCCGTCGTTCATCGGCGCGAAGCCGTACCACCAGGCGCACACGCGCGGCGTCAAGCTGGTCGGCGCGACCTGCCACTACGTGACGGCGGACCTCGACGCGGGCCCGATCATCGAGCAGGACGTCATCCGCGTCGACCACGGCGACTCGGTCGAGGACATGGTCCGCAAGGGCCGCGACATCGAGAAGGTCACGCTCGCCCGCGGCCTCCGGTGGCACCTGGAGAACCGCGTGCTGGTGCACGGCAACCGGACAGTGGTGTTCTGACGCGGTTGCCGTGCCCCGCGGGTCACGCGCCGATCGTCGACGCGTCGATGACGAACCGGTAGCGCACGTCGGAGTTCTCGACGCGCTCGTAGGCCTCGTTGACCTTGTCGGCCGGGATCGTCTCGATCTCCGCGCCGATGCCGTGCTTCGCGCAGAAGTCCAGCATCTCCTGGGTCTCGGCGATGCCGCCGATCATCGAGCCGGCCAGCACCTTGTTGCCGCCGAGCAGCGAGAAGGCGTTGTAGGACAGCGGCTCGCCGGGCGCGCCGACGTTCACCATCGCGCCGCCGACCCGCAGCAGGCCGAGGTAGGCGTCCACCGGCAGCTTGGCCGACACGGTGTTGAGGATGATGTCGAACTTGCCGCGCAGGACGTCGAACGTCGCCTCATCGCTGATGGCGTAGTAGTCGGTCGCGCCGAGCTTCAGGCCGTCTTCCTGCTTCTTGAGGCTCTGGCTCAGCACGGTCACCTCGGCGCCCATCGCGGCGGCGATCTTGACGGCCATGTGGCCGAGCCCGCCGAGGCCGATCACGGCGACCTTCTTGCCGGGGCCGGCGCCCCAGTGGCGCAGCGGCGAGTAGGTGGTGATGCCCGCGCACAGCAGCGGCGCGGCGACGTCGAGGTCGATGCCCTCCGGGATGCGGCAGACGAAGGCGTCCTTCACGACGATCCGGTTGCTGTAGCCGCCGTAGGTGTTCTCGCCGTCGAAGCCGACGCCGTTGTAGGTCTGGACGTTGCCCTTGACGCAGAACTGCTCGGTGCCGGCCAGGCAGTACTCGCACTCGCCGCAGGAGTCGACCATGCAGCCGACACCGACGCGGTCGCCGACCTGGTACTTCGTGACGGCCGAGCCGACCGCGGCGACCACGCCGGCGATCTCGTGGCCCGGGACCATCGGGAAGATCGCCTGGCCCCAGTCCTCCTTGGCCTGGTGGATGTCGCTGTGGCAGATGCCGGCGTAGGCGATGTCGATCAGCACGTCGTCGGGACGCAGGTCACGGCGCTCGATCGTGGTCGGCGCCAGCGGCGCGCCCGGCGCCGGAGCGGCGATGGCGTGCGTGGTCGTGCTCATGGAACCCTCCAAGTTCAAGTACCGTTGGCCTCGTAAGAGGTCTCTTACATCTCTACGTAAGAGCCCTCTTACATATTTCGAACGAGAGATGTGATCCGGGTCATGGGCGGCAAGTACCACCACGGCGACCTCCGCGGCGAGCTCGTGCGCGTATCCCTGGACCTGATCGCGGAGCAGGGGCTGGCCGGCTTCTCGGTCGCCGAGGTCGCGCGCCGGGCGAAGGTGAGCCCCGGCGCCCCGTACCGGCACTTCGCCTCGCGGGAGAGCCTGCTCGCCGAGGTGGCGGGCAACATCGCCTGCCAGCTCGCCGACCGCGTCACCGCGGCGGCCGGCGAGCACGCCGACCCGGTGGACGCCCTGGCCGCGGCCGCGGGCGCGTACACCCGGTACCTCATCGAGCGCCGGGCCGGGATGAACGTGATCTACGCCGACGGCCTGCACGGCCCGGAGCACACCGGCCTCCACGAGCAGACCCGGCGGCTGACGGACGAGTTCGTGCTGCGCTGCCTGGCGGTCGCCCCGGACCCGGCGACGGCGCTGGAGCTGATGGAGCAGCTCTTCACCCAGGCCCACGGCTACGGCACGTTCCAGCTCGACGGCGTCTTCGTGAAGCACGGGTATTCGACGGACCTGGTGGTGCGCAAGTCCGAGGAGGCCGCGCGCGCCGCCATCGTGGGCCGGATCGCCGGTGGTGACCGCTAGGTTGGGCGCATGGGGATCATCGACTCACACGAGGCCCTGCGGGCGGTGATCGGCGAGGTCGCCGAGCTGACGCAGCAGAAGGTCATCGACCGCATCGACGAGCACGCGCGGAACCTGATCGCGCACTCGCCGTTCGTCCTGCTGGCCACGTCGGCACCGGACGGCAGCTGCGACGTCTCGCCGAGGGGCGACCCGGCGGGCTCGGTGCTGGTGCTCGACGAGAAGACGCTGGTGCTGGCGGACCGGCCGGGCAACAAGCTGATCGACAGCTTCCGCAACATCGTCGACAACCCGCACGCGGGGCTGTTGTTCCTGGTGCCGGGCATGAACGAGACGCTGCGGGTCAACGGCCGGGCGACGCTGGTCTCGGACGGGCCGTTCTTCGATTCGCTGGTGGTCAAGGGAAAGCGGCCCCGGCTGGCCGTCGTCGTCGAGGTCGAAGAGCTGTACATGCACTGCGCGAAGGCGTTCCTGCGGTCGTCGCTGTGGAAGCCGGAGACGTGGCCGGACCGCTCGACGCTGCCTTCGCTGGGCACGATCATGCGCGACCAGATGGCGCTGCCGGTCTCGGCGGAGGAGCTGGACGCGAGGCTCAACGAACGGGCGCTCAACCAGCAGTACTGATCCCGGCGACGACGTCGAGCAGCCCCGGGAACCGCGCGTCGAACTCATCCCAGGTGCCCGTCGACTCGGCGACCGGCAGCGGGAACGACACGCACGCCCGCTCGCCGCCGTCCCTGCGGAACAGCTCGACCATCACCACTTCGCGGCGGTGCGCGTCAGCCAGGGCCGACAGCACCCGTGCCGAGGTCGTACCTTCGGCGAGGTACGAACACCATCGAACCTCCGGAGGTCCCCGTGCTGTGCGTGTTCGACGTCAACGAGACGCTGCTCGACCTCACCGCCATCGACCCCGTCATCGGCGGCCCCGAGCTGCGGCGCGAGTGGTTCGGCCTGGCCATCCACACCGTCCTGACCGTGACGGCGACCGGCGGCTACCGCGACTTCGCGGGCATCGCCGGGGAAGCCGCGATCGAGGTCGCCGCCCGGCACGGGCGCGAAATCGACCTCGCGAAGGTCGGTGGAGGACTGCGAAGCCTCCCCGCCCACCCGGACGTCGAACCCGGCCTGGCGAAGCTCCGCGAACAGGGCCACACCCTCGTCGCCCTGACGAACTCGCCGCTCGCCACCGCCGAAGCGCAGCTGCAGAACGCCGGGCTCGCCCCGCTGCTCGACCGGATCTTCTCGGCCGAGCAGGTCGGCCGCCTCAAGCCCGCGCCCGAGCCGTACCGGCAGGTCACGGCCGCCTATCCCGGCGAGCGCGCGGTGATGATCGCCGCGCACGACTGGGACGTCGCGGGCGCCCAGGCGGCGGGGCTCGAGACGGCCTTGCTCACCCGTCCCGGCGTCCATCCGCTGCCCGGCTCGCCCGCGCCCACCTACACGGCGTCGACCCTGCCGGAGCTGGCCGAGCTCCTCTGATCAGTCGGCGACGCGGACCAGCATCTTGCCGGTGTTGGCGCCCGACAGCAGGCCGAGGAACGCCTCGGGCGCGTTGCGGATGCCGTCCACGAAGGTCTCCGAGTACTTGATCTCGCCGGAGCTGACCAGCGGCGCGATCTCGGTGACGAACTGCTGCTGCAGGTGCCAGTGGTCGATCACCAGCAGGCCGCGGATGGTGAGCCGCTTGGCGATGACCTGCGCGAGGTTGCGCGGCGCCGGCGTCGGCTCGGTCGCGTTGTACGTGGAGATCATCCCGCAGATGACGATCCGGCCGTGCAGGGTGATCGCGTCGATCGCCGCTTCGAGGTGCTCGCCGCCGACGTTGTCGAAGTAGACGTCGATGCCCTCCGGCGCCGCCTTGTGCAGCTGCTCGACGACCGGGCCGTCCTTGTAGTTGAAGGCGGCGTCGAAGCCGAGGTCGTCGATCAGGTGCCGGACCTTCTCCGCCGAACCCGCGGAGCCGATGACGCGCTTGGCGCCCTTCAGCTTCGCGATCTGCCCGACCAGCGAGCCGACCGCGCCGGCCGCGCCCGAGACGAACACCGTGTCGCCCGGCTTGAACTCGGCCGACTCCAGCAGGCCCGAGTAGGCCGTGAGACCCGGCATGCCGAGCACGCCGAGGTACGTCGAAAGCGGCGCCGCGGCCCCGTCGACCTTGACGTACCGGCCCGCGTCGAGCACGGCGTGGGTGCGCCAGCCGGCCTGGTGCAGCACGTGGTCGCCCACCTTGACGTCGTCGACGTTCGACTCGACGACCTCGCCGACCGCCCCGCCGGACATGACCTCGCCGACCTGGAACGGCGGCGCGTAGGACTTGACGTCCTTCATCCGGCCACGCATCGCCGGGTCGACGCTCATGATCAGGTTGCGCACCAGGATCTGACCGTCACCCGCCGTCGGCACCTCGGTGTCGACGATCTCGAAGTTGTCGTGCGCCGGAACGCCTTCCGGGCGCGAAGCCAGCCGGATCTCGGTCGCCGTGCTCATCGTCGGATCTCCTCCAAGTCTCGAAGCGGGGCAAGCGCCCCGGATTCCACCCGATGTAACCAGCTAACCGGGGCGCAGATTCCGATTGTGAGGCGTCACACGATCTCGGCGAGCTTCTCCAGCACACCGTCGTAGATCTTCTTGAGCCCACCCGGCGCGAAGGTCTTCTCGAAGAAGCCGCCGATGCCGCCGGCACCGTCCCACGTCGTCTCGATCTTCACGACACTGCGTTCACCCGCTTCGGTGACCGTCCACGTGGTGACCATGCTCGAGTTCGCGTCGGTCTCGACGAGCGTCCCCGGCCGCGGCTCGGTGACGGTCGCGGCCACGTCGCGCACCCGCTTGGACGTCGCCTGCAGCTTCCAGCTCGCCTTGGTCCCGGCGCCGACGCCGCCCTCGGTGACCTGGTAGTCGCGGTAGTGCTCGGTGAGCAGCTTCGGCCGCGTCTCGGCGTAGTCGGCGACGAGCGCGCGGACCTTGTCGGCCGGGGCGTCGATGGTGCGCTCCGCGGTGGCCGTGACCTTTCCCATTTCACTCCCTTACCCGGGGTACCGATACGGCTCCACGATTCCACCACCGGTCCGGGGCCCGCGCACCGCGTTAGGCTGGCGCCATGGGTGCCACATCGGACGCCGTCCGCCGTCGGCGCGCCACCGTGGCGCTCAAGGAGGCGCTGCGGGAGCTGCGCAACCAGCTCGCGCTGCTGAACCACCAGGTCAGCGCCCAGATCGCGCTCAAGGACGTCGACCTGGAGTGCCTGGAGCTGATCGCCCGGCACGGCCCGCTCAGCCCGAGCGCGCTGGCCCGCCGGGCCGGGCTGCACCCGGCGACGATGACCGGCATCCTCGACCGGCTCCAGAAGGGCGGCTGGATCGTCCGCGAACGCGATCCGGAGGCGGCCGACCGGCGTTCGGTGGCCGTGCGGGCGGTCCGCGGCCGCAACGGGGAGCTGTTCCGGCTCTACGCGGGGATGAACACGGCGATGGACGAGCTGTGCGCGGACTACAGCGAGGAGGAGCTGGCGCTGATCGCCGGGTTCCTGCGCCGCGCGACGGCGGCGGGACAGGACGCGACCGGCGCGCTGACAGGCGGCTGAGCAGCGGTTTCTGTGCTGTACTCGGGGACATGTGGCAGTCAGGCGACGCTTACGAGGCCTACATCGGGCGGTGGAGCCGCCGGATCGCGGAGACGTTCGTCCGCCGGCTCGACGCCCCGGCGAGCCGGCGCTGGCTCGACGTCGGCTGCGGCACGGGCGCGCTGACGTCGGCGGTGCTGACGGCGGCCGACCCGGCGGAAGTCGTCGGCGTCGACCCGTCGGAGGGGTTCCTGAAGACGGCTCGCGCGCGGGTGACCGATCCGCGGGCGTCGTTCACGCTCGCGGACGCGCGCTCGCTGCCGTTCCCGGACGAGCGGTTCGACGTCGTGGTGTCGGGCCTGGTCCTGAACTTCGTCCCCGAGCCGGCCCGCGCGGCGGCGGAGATCGCGCGGGTGACCGTGCCGGGCGGGGTGGCCGCCACCTACCTCTGGGACCTGGCGGAAGGCATGGAGCTGATCCGCCGCTTCTGGGACGCGGCCGCGGAGCTCGACCCCTCGGCGGCCGCCGAGCTCGACGAGGGCCGCCGGTTCACGCTGTGCCGCCCGGAGCCGCTGGGCCGGCTGTGGACGGACGCCGGTTTCACCGCGGTGTCCGTCGGCGAGATCAAGATCCCGACGGTGTTCGCGGACTTCGACGACTACTGGCAGCCGTTCCTCGGCGCGCAGGGCCCGGCGCCGTCGTACCTGGCGACGTTGCCGGAAACCGACCGCGACCGGATCCGCGAACTGCTGCGCGGCCGCCTCCCGGCGAACCCGGACGGCTCGATCCCGCTGACGGCCCGGGCGTGGGTCGTCAGCGGGACCGCGTAGCTCAGAGCCCGGCCTGCGCCAGCCAGTCCTTGGCGACGTCCGCCGCCTTCTCGCCGTCGGAGTCGACGCGCTTGTTCAGGTCGCGCATGATGTCCGTGGTCAGCTTCGCGCTCACCGCGTTCACGGCGTTGGCGAAGTCGGCACCGCGCTCGTCGAGGACCTTCTTGTTCACCGCGGGCACGACGTTCTCGGTCGGCACGATGTTGAGGTCGTCCTTGAGCACCGTGTAGGCCGGGTCGCCGGTCAGCGGGCTGACCGAGTCGACCGGGATGACCGTGACGGCCCCGGACTTGAGCTGCTGGACGCGCGGGCCGGCTTCCTGGATGGTCTGGAAGCTGATGTTGGTCAGCTTGTAGACGTCCGTGAAGCCCTTGAAGCACGGAAGGCGCTTCTCGCACTCCGGCGGGCCGGCCATGACGACCTTGTCGAGCTTCTTCAGGTCGCTGATCGACGCGATGCCCTTTTCCTTGGCCAGGTCGGACTTGATGATGTAGGTGTTCTTGTCTTCGGCGGCCGCGAAGTTCAGCAGCGCGACGCCGCTGGGCTCGAACAGTTTCGCCAGCTGCTCGTGCTCCTCCTGCGCGGTCTTGCCTGCCTCCTGGCCGAAGCCGGTGGTGATCGCCGCACCCTGGTACTCCGGGATGAACTGCAGTTCACCGGACTTCAGCGACGGGTAGATCAGCTCGCGCGAGCCGAGGTTCAGCTTGCGCGTCACCGGGTAGCCCTTGGCTTCCAGCGCCTGCGCGTAGATCTCGGCGAGGATCTGGCTGTCGGTGAAGTTGAAGGACGCGACGACGATCGGCGCGCCACCCTTGCTCTGCGCGGCGGGCTTGTCACCGCTGTCGCCGCCGCAGGCGGTCAAGCCGAGCGTGGCCGCGAGGGCCACCGCCACCACGGACGCGTTCCGGAACCAGCGCACGAATCCCCACTCCTTCGTCACTCGAACAGACGAAAGGACCCTAGCCTCGACCTCCGACAGGAATCCACATCGTGGGAGGAAGCCTCCAGAATTCCCACTCAGCGGAATAATTGGGCCCGATCGGGGTAGGGTCGGCCGGTGCACGTGACCACGGTGACGCCGCGGGCCGCCGACAGCGGGCCCCCGATCTTCCAGTGGAAGTGGGTGGACCGCAACGCCGACGACATCGTCCAGCGCCTGGTCGAGCACATTTCGCTGACCGGCGCCGCGCTCGGCATCGGCCTGGTCGTGTCGATCGGGCTGGCCGTCGTGTCCCTGCGGTACCGCTGGTCGTACCCGGTGATCCTCGGCACGGCGGGCGCGTTGTACGTGATCCCGAGCCTGGGCGCGTTCGCGGTCCTGGTGCCCTTCTTCGGGCTGACGTTCGTCTCGGCGATGATCCCGCTCGCGACGTACACGCTGCTCATCCTGGTCCGCAACATCGTCACCGGCGTCGACCAGGTGCCGAACGAGGTCCGCGAGGCCGCGGTCGGCATGGGGTACACGCGCGGCAGGCTGCTCTGGCAGATCGAGCTGCCGCTGGCCCTGCCGGTGGTGATCGCCGGCCTGCGCGTCGCGGCGGTGACGACGATCGGCCTGGTGACGGTCACCTCGATGCTCGGCCTCGGCGGCTTGGGTTATTTCATCCGCGCGGGCATCCAGACGGCAACCCCCAACCCGACGATGATCATCGTCGGAGTAGTTCTGTCGGTGGCACTGGCGGTGGCGGTCGACCTGGTCCTCTGGCTCAGCGAGCGCGTGCTGGCACCCTGGTCGCGGAAGGTGCGGGCGCGATGAGCTTCCTCGACCAGCTGAACGCGTGGCTCGCGGACCCGAACCGCTGGAGCTGGACCGACAAGGCCGGCGTCCCGTACCGCACGCTGGAGCACCTCAGGTTTTCCCTGCTGGCGTTGGCGATCGCGGCGGCGTTGACGATCCCGGCGGCACTCTGGCTGGCCCACTACCGCCGCGGCGCGTTCCTCGCCAGCAGCGCGGTGAACATCGGCCGGGCGATCCCGAGTTTCGGGTTGATCATCCTGTTCTGGTTCCTGGCGAGCCGCTGGGAGCTGGACACGGCGTTCTGGCCGTTGCTGCTCGCCTTGGTCGCCTTGGCGATGCCCCCGTTGTTCACGAACACGTACGCGGGCGTGGTGTCCCTGGAGCAGGAGACGATCGACGCGGCCCGCGGAACGGGTTACCGGGAGTGGCAGATCATGCTGCGTCTCGAGCTCCCGCTGGCCTCCCCGGTGATCCTGGCAGGCGCGCGGGTGGCGTTCCTCCAGCTGATCGCCACGGTGGCAATCGGAGCGATCGTCAACGACGGCGGCGGCTTGGGCCGCTACATAGTCGACGGCTTCGCGCTCGGAGCACAGGGCTACGGAGCGATCTTCGCGGGCGGCTTGGCGGCGGTGGTGCTGGCTCTGCTGTGCGACGGCGCGTTCGCGTTGATCACCCGCGCGGCGACACCCCGCGGCCTCGCCCTGCAGAACGCCCGCCGCGACTAGGCCCGGGACCGCCGCTCGGCGACGATCCCGGGTTGCGCGTTCTTGGCCGCTGTCCGGGCTTCCCCGAAGTGCTGGTCAGGGCTTCTCGAAGTGCTGGTAGTCGATCGGGGTGTCCCAGGAGCCGCCCCAGGTCCAGCCGCGGGAGGTGAAGGCCCGCTCGGCGACATCGCCCGCGTGGATCATGCCGGGCGCGTCCTGCGTCCGGTCGACGTAGGGAGCGCCGTTGGGCGGGTAGACCTTGCCGCTGCCGGAGACGTACGGGTTCTGCACGGTGTTGATGTCGATCGCGCGGCCGTAGGAGTGGTTGGACCAGGCGGTCCCGCCGGTGATCGCCCGGCAGTTGAACGCCGAGGTGTTGTTGGCGGCCATGGAAGCGTCGTCGTCGGAGTCGTACTTCTCGACGGTTTCCATCCGTTCGACGGGAAACCGCCCGAAATAAAGGTCGGCGAAGACGCGCGCGACCTCGGTCGCCCGATCGGCGTTGACGACCAGTTCGCCCCGGTGCACGGCACCATCGAAGCCGAGGAAGTTCAGGTTGATCAGCCGAAGCTGCTCAGGACCGACGGGACACCCCGCACGCCAGCTGTTCCCCAGCCGCTCGGCGGTGACGGGCTTGATGACGGCCACGTAAGCCGGCAGCCCACTCCCGGCCGGAGCGGCGAGTGCCACGGTCTGCGCACCGGTGACAGCCGGCGCCGGCGCGGCCACGGCGACGACCGCGGAGAGGGAGAAGGTGATAACGGCAAGAACCCTGGTTCTCAGTTTCATGCCCCCACCACGCCTCACCCCGGCGGCCGGCTGGGCCACAGTCGGATACGCCACAGCGACGCAACCTCGAGCGATGCTTGCCGCGGCAACCATTCCGCCGCGGCGGACACCGTGCCCTCTCGGGGCCCACCCCCTCCCCTCCCAGGATTCCGGCAAAGTCGCTTGCCGGGCTCCCTCGCCGAGTGACCAGGGAGCCGTCGCCGGTGCCGCGAATGACTCATTGGGGACCTCGGAGGTCCCGAATGAGTCATTCGCGACGGACGAACCCGCCGCTAGACCCGGCTGAGCCTGGTTGCTCGGACGGAGCCCTGCCCTCCCCTCCGGCCTCCGCTAGAACGCGCCGATCAGGATCAGCACGCCGAGCGCGATCAGCGCCGCCGGCAGCAGCACGTGACCCCACCGCGCGAGCACACGGGCGACGCCCGGGCGGGTCGCGAGGAACCGGCCGGCGAGGCACCACACCGCCACGCCCGCCAGGAACACCGCCACGTAGCCCACCAGGCCCGCGGGCCCGGTCGCGGCGAACGCGGGGACGTACACGCCGACGTTGTCGCCGCCGTTGGCGAAGCACACCGTCGCGATCCCGACCACGCCGGCCGCCGGGGCGGGCTCGTCGTCGTCCTGCTGCCACGCCTGCCACGCCGCGCGGAGCCCGAGCAGTATCGGCAGCACGCCCAGCCAGCGGACGGCGCCGTCCGGCAGCAGGCCGGCTCCGAGCGCGCCCGCGACCGAAACCGCCAAGATCGCGGCGAAGCCGAGGAACTGCCCGGCGACGACCTTGAGCTCGCCGCGACGTCCGGCCACTTGGCCGAAGAACACCGCGAGCAGCACCAGATCGTCGGCGTTCGTCACCGCGAACATCGCGGCCGCACGCCAGAGGAGTCCGACGTCCACGTCCACCTCCGCGATAAACCGCTTGGCGAAGGCCGGCGCGGCACAAGACGATTCTGCCCATGCCCGCCGTCACACGCCGCGACTACACCGGTCCGGCCGACCTGCGAGCCATGCAGAGCCTGGCCCAGCGGATCTGGTCGAAGTCGAGTTCGCTGCACGTCGGAGACCTCGCGTGGCAGCGGTTCCAGCACGCCGGCCGGGAAGCCGAGTGGCCGACCGTGCTGTGGGAAGCGGGTGGCGAAGTCGTTGCGTGGGGCTGGGTTTCGCTACCCGGTGAACTGGCGCTGCTCGTGGATCCCGCGCGCCCCGAACTCGCGTCCGAGGTGCTCGCCTGGTTCGAAGACACCGCCTCCGCGGCCGAGCTCGCTGTCACCGTGCTCGACGCCGAGGAGCATGTCGTCGCCGCGCTGGAGCGTCGCGGTTACGCGCTTGGGCAAAGCCCTGTTTTCCACTCGTATATGTCTCGCCTCCTCGTGGATCTGCCCGAGCCGGTCGTGCCCGGGGGTTTCACCGTCCGGTCCGTGGGTCCCGACGATCTGGCTCGCCGGGTGTCCGTGCACCGCACGGTCTGGCACCCGTCGAGGGTGACCGAACCGAGCTACCGGGCCGTGATGGCCGCCTGGCCGTACCGGGCCGGGCTGGATTGGGTCGTCGAGGCACCCGACGGCCGGTTCGCCGCCCAGTGCCTGATCTGGCTCGACGAGCGCAATGGCGTCGGCGAGCTGGAGCCCGTCGGAACCTTGCCGGAGTTCCGCCGCGCCGGCCTTGCCCGCGCGGTGTGCCTCGCCGCGCTGCGGTCGGCCCACCACGCCGGCGCTCGCGAAGCCGTCGTGTACCCGGTGCTCAATCATCCGAAATCCGCAGGTGCCCTCCCTCTGTATCGCGATCTGGGCTTCCGCCCGTATGCCCGCACCCTCACCTTCACGCGAACCCGTCGTCGTATCCCTCCTTTCCCGGAGTCCGCGTCCCCGGAGGGCGCTCACCGACGAACGTAGCGCGCCGCCCACACCGGATGTCCGATTCGGCGGTCTCCGGCGGCCGGTTGTCCACATCGGGGCAAGCCTGTGGACAACCCGGTGGATTTCCCCGCCACAGCCCCGAAATCGTCGGCGCCGCGCGATAGTGTCGAGACGGGGGGTGTCCCTATGTGGTTGTCAAGCGGCAGTGGGGGCCGGAGCGGGTTCGGGATGCCGGTAGTGGGTGCCGTTGCGGAGCATGGCGTAGAGGACGTCGCAGCGGCGGCGGGCGAGGCAGATGAG
>NZ_JADWPD010000059.1 GCF_017308975.1 Amycolatopsis sp. MtRt-6
CCCGTGCCGCCGCGGCGGCGGCCTGCGCGGCCTGGGTCGCGGCGGCCGCGGCCGCCGCGTGCGCCTGGTCGGCGGCCTGCTTCGCGGCGGCCTGCCGGAACGCCGCCTGGGTGGCGTGCGCCTGCGCGGAGGCGCTGGACCACAACGCGCCGGCGTCACTGGCCGCGGCCTTGCTGGCGTTGAGCGCGGTCTGCACCGCCGACGCCGACGCCTGCGCGGCGGCCGCGGACGCCGCGGCGACCTGGGCGGACTGCTGGGCGTAGGCCAGGCCCCGGCCGTACGGCGTGCCGTTGGCCGCGGCGATGGCCGCCGCCTGGGCCTGCGCGGTGCGGGCGTTGTCCGCCTGCGCCTTCGCCGAGTCCGCCGCCCGCTGCGCCACCGGGACCTGCGCGGCGACCCGGCTCTTGGCGGTCGCCATGTCATTGGCCGCCCGGGTGCGCAGTGCCTGCGAGGGGTAGCGCGGGTCGCCGGGTGCCGGCCAGCTCCGCTGCCAGTCGAGCAGCTTGCTCACGATCGCGGCCTGGCCGACTGCCTCGATCATCGCGTTCGTGGCCGACTCGAGGTCCTTGGACGCCTGCAGTTCCGCCGCGACCAGGGCGGCCCGCTGCGGTGCCTGCGCGGCGAGTTCGGCGTCCCACTCGGTGTTGGCGGCGGCGACGACGGCGCCGAGCACCTGGTTCGGGTCCGCCGGGTTTTCGCTGTCGCAGCCGGCGTACCGGATCTTGAGCGCCTCGACCTCCATCCGGAACTCCGCGGACGCGGGCACCGAGGCGGTCGTGGCGAAGCCGCCGTACTGGAGGAACTGCCGGATGTCGTCGGCGGACCGGCCGTTGACCACCATGTCGCCGAAGTAGAAGACGGCCGGGTCGCCGGCTTCCTTCTTCCGGTCGAGGACCACCGTGGCCGCGTCGACCGCCGGCTGACCCGCCCGCGCCACGAGGTCGGCGTGGACGGCGGCGTCGGCCATGGCCTGGCGCTTGTTCTTGTAGTCGAGGAGGTCCGACTCGAACTGCGGGATGAGGGCGCCCGAATAGGGCTTCAGCACCGCTTCCCAAGCCGCGTGCTGGTTGGCCGACGCCTCGTTCTCCGCGACGATGGCCTCGCCGTCCCGGCGGTACGCGTCACCGATCGTGCCGAGCTCGAACTCCAGGCCGTAGGCCGCCGCACGGAGGTCGGCGTCCGAACCGGCCAGTGCCGCGCCGGCGGTGGCCTTGAACTGCGGGCCGCCGGCGTGCATCACCAGCCCGACCCGGCACCGGTCGGTCCTCGCCTGAGTGCCCAGCGGCGAGCGCAAACCGGGGGTCTCGGCCTGCTGCGCGGCCGGCGCGGGGCTGTTCGCCACGGACGCCGCGTTCGACTCCGAGGCCACGCAGAGGGCCGTCAGCGTCACGGCCAGAACGGCCAGCCCGCTTCTCTTTTTGCGCGCGCGAAAAAGGGCAGCTCTCGCCATGACGTTCCCCCCAAGGACGAACCGGACACCGCGTCCGATCCGGACTGATCGGGGACACTAGCGATCAAGGGCACGAAACGGCAATACCCGAACCAGGATTACGCCGGACGACGCACGCCACCCGGCGGTCCGGCAGCCGTTCGGCCCAGCGCTCCACAGAGGACAGTGTGGAATTGTCCATCTCGGACAGTGTTCGGTGGACATCAGGGCACCGGCCGCCGGCTAGGGGGTCGATGTGTCAACTCCGGGCGCGCAGTCGAACAGCGTCATGCCGTTCGGCGTCCGGAGCGGGACCGGTGCGCAGTGGCCACGCGCCCACGCCGCGCGCTCGCCGAGCACACCCGGCAGCCCGGGCACGGCGGTCAGGTAGAGGAACCGCAGCTGTCCCGTTCGGACCAGCTCGGCGACCTCGGCCGGCTCGGGATACGGCGAAAAGCCGGTGAACCCGCCCATGGGGAGCACGCTGTGGCCGGCGGCGAGATAGGGCGACGCGGTGCTCGCGTCCCCGGTCGCGAACAGGAACCGCTCTCCCGCGTGCCGGGCCCGCAGGTGATCCAGCAGGACCGGGTCGACGGCGGAGCCGGGCAGGGGCGCGTCGATCGCGGGCACCGGCCCGGTCGGCGGCACACCGAGGATGCGGGCCAACGTGATGCGGGGATCGGCGACGCCGAAGACCGCGACGGCGGTCTGCGGCCCCGCGACCGGATTGGCCGTGTGCATGGAGTTCGGCGGCACGGCGGGGGTGATCGCGATCCAGGCGACCGGCCCCGCCAGCAGCACCACCGCGCCTGCCGCGGCGACCTCACGGCGGGCGCCGCGCAGCACCGTCCCGAGGACGGCCACGGCCACGACCGCCACCAGCCAGCCCGGGCCGCCCGCACGAACCACGACCACGACCGCGGCCGTTGCGGACAGGACACCACCGAGCGGCAGCACCCACCGGAGGCGGCCGCGGTCCCGCCACCACGTCCAGGCCACCGGCACGCCGGCGCCGACGACCGCGGCCAGGGCCGGGGCGAGCAGCGTCGCGTAGTACGGGTGCAGGCCCGGCAGGAAGCTCAGCACCAGCACGGCCGTGAGCAGCCAGCCGCCCCAGAGTGTCCACAGAGGATCGCGGCGACGCGGCCACCAGCAGGCGGCCAGGAGCACCAGGCCCAGCGGGAGGAGCCAGCCGATCTGGCCGCCGAGCTGGTCGTCGAACAGCCGCAGCGGCCCGGGTGGCCCGCCGTAGGGTGCCGCCGTCGCGGACAGCGGTGAGCCGCCGCCGGCGAGACCGCGGCCGAGGCCGTTGTAGCCGAAGACCATTTCCCACCACGTGTCGCCCCGGCTGCCGTCGACGTGCGGGCGTTCGCCGCGCGGGACGAAGCCGACCACGACGAGCCAGGCCAGCGACACCGCGAGCGCGGTCCCGGCGAGGACCGCCGCCCGCCGCAGCCGGGGACCCGGAGCGACCAGGCACGCGGCCACCAGCGCGGGCAGGACGACCCACGCCTCGACCATCTTGATCTGGAACCCCGCTCCGGCCAAAGCTCCGGCGGCCCAGCTCCATCGGGCGTCGTCGAGGGCCCGGGTCAGCGCGTAGGCGGCCGCGACCAGGCACAGCACCAGCAGCGGGTCGACCAGGTTGACCCGCGCGGTCACGAAAACCACCGGCGAGGCGAGGAGCACGACGGCGGCGATCACGGCGGCCCGCGTCCCGGCCCAGCGCCGGACGGCCGCGAACAGCAGCGGCACGGTGGCCGTCGCGGCGAGGGCACCCGGCAGCAGCAGGACCCAGGGGTGGAAGCCGAGCACCCGCACGAAGAGCGCCTGGATCCACAGGCCGCCCGGCAGCTTGTCCACCGTCATGCTCGCCGCCGGGTCGACCGCGCCGAAGACGAACGCGGACCAGCTCGTGCTCATGCTGCGCACCGCCGCGCTGTAGTAGAAGTGCGTCCCGCCCCGGAACAGCCCCCAGCCGTGGAGACAGCCCGCCACCAGGGTCAGCACGACCAGCGGCCGCCGCATCGCGCCCTCCTTTGCTACGACTTGTAGTACTACGCGAAGTAGTACTACACGCGACGCGTGCTTGTCTACTACGCTGTGTCGTGGCGAACGGAGGGCCGATGGGGAAGCTCGGCGAGCTGGAGCGCGCCGTGATGGACGCGTTGTGGGTGCGGGACAGCGCCGTGAGCGTGCGCGCGGTCCACGAGGCTCTCGCCGACCGCGGGCTCGCGTACACCACGGTGATGACGGTGCTGTCCCGGTTGGCGGACAAGGGTTTCGCGGTCCGGGAGCGCGACGGCCGGGCCTGGCGGTACGCCCCGGCGGCGAGCCGCGACCAGTACGTCGCCGAGCTGATGTTCGAGGCGCTCGGCGAGACCGGTGACCGCGACGGCGCGCTGACGCACTTCGCCCGCGCGGTGAGCGCCGAGGAGGCCGACGTCCTGCGCAAGGCACTCACCCGCAAGCGCCGGCCATGATCTACGTCCTGCACCACGTCGCCGCGCTGGTCCTGGCCGGGGTCGCGGCCGGCTACCTGCGGCGGGCGCGGTGGCCCAGCCTGCGACCGCGGCTGGCGGTGGCGCTGTGGCAGGCGATCGCCCTGACGGTGGCCGTCTCGGCCGTCAGCGGGTTGCTCGCGCTGGGGCTCATGCCCCTGCGCCGGGGCATCGTGCCCGGCCTGCTCACCTTCGCCACCGCCGAGCCGGACCCGCTCGGCGCGCTCGCGATCGCCGCCGGGCTGGTGCTGGCCGCCGGGCTCGCCGGGCAGCAGCTGTGGTGCGCGATCCGGGTCGCCCGGCAGCGCGCACGGCACCGCGACCTCCTCGCGCTGCTCGCCGAAGCACGCGATGGCGCGTTGTTCCTGGATCACCCGCTGCCGGTGGCGTACTGCGTGCCCGGCCGCACGGCCGAGATCGTGCTCAGCACCGGGGCCCGCACCTTGCTCACCGACGGCGAACTGGCCGCCGTCCTCGCCCACGAGCACGCCCACCTGCGCGAACGCCACGACATCGCGCTCGCCCCGTTCGCCGCGCTGGCCCGGTTGTTCCCCCGCTGCCGCCGGCTGAGCGCGGACATCCACCTCCTGCTGGAGATGCGGGCCGACGACCGGGCCGCCCGGCGGCACGGCCGCGACACCGTCGCCACCGCACTGGAGAAGTTCCGGGCGCACGGCGCGGCGGCGGCCCCACCCGGCACCCTCGGCGCGGCGGCGGCCACGACGTACCGGATCGACCGGCTCCGCCGCCCACCCTCGGCCGGCCCGCGCGTGCTGCCGGCGTTCGTCACGGCCACCGTGCTGACGGTGCTGGCGACCCCGCTCAGCCTGCTGCTCACGCCGTTCTGAGCCTCATTTCGCGGCGGAGACGTAGCTGAGAAACCCCAGATTTCCCTGGCCGGTCAAGGTGAATCCGGCGCTTTCGGCCAGCCGGGCGAGCCGCGCGTGCGGGTCGTCGAGCATCCGCGGGCCGGTCACCGCACCGACGAAGTGCCGCGCGACACGGGACCGCGGCGGCCGGAAGTCGGCCAGCAGGAGCCGTCCACCGGACCGCAGCACCCGGCGCATCTCGGCCAGGGCGGCCGGCTGATCGGCGTCCGGCACGTGGTGCAGCGCCAGGCTCGTCAGGACGACGTCGAACTCGCCGTCCCCGACGGGCAGAGCCTGCGCGGTGCCGACCTCGAACCGGCAGGACTCCGAGCCCACAGTCCGCCGAGCGAAGCCGACCATCGCCGCCGAGGCGTCGATGCCCAGCGCGGAAGCGCCGGCCTCAGCCGCCAGCCCGGTGAGGTAACCGCTCCCGCAGCCGACGTCCAGCACCCGATCGCCCGGCCGCACCCCGGCCAGCCGGACCAGTTCGCGGTACCAGCGTCCACGTCCGACGAAGACGAGCCGGCCGGCCGCCTCGTACAACCGCGGCCGGGTGATCAGCGCACCGTCCACCCGCTCGCCACCGTGCATGAACACGCGTCCCAGGTTCATCCCACACCCCACTACTTAGTGACGACTAAGTTACACCACCAACTTAGCCGCGACTAAGAAAGCTGGCAAGGGCACTACGATGAGCGGGTGACCGGCCGAACCCGCCTGACCGCCGAGCAGCGCCGCGAGACGATCTTGACGGCAGCGACGGCGGTGTTCGCCGAACGCGGCTACCAGCGCGCGAAAGCGTCCGAGATCGCCGCCCGGGTCGGGGTCAGCGAGCCGGTGGTGTTCCAGAACTTCGGCTCGAAGGCAGGCCTGTTCGCGGCGGTCATAGAGCGCGCGTCCGACACGGCCGAGCAACTCCTGAGCTCGTTCGACGGCGGGCCGGTCCCGAGCGTCCTGCGCGCATTGCTGTCCCCCGAGCACCTCGACGCGCTCCACGCCCCCGGATCGCTGGGGGTGCTCTTCGCCGAAGGAACGGCGTCCGACGCCGACCCCCGCGTCCGCGAGGCTGCCGCGGCCGCCGTCCAGCGCCTCGCCCGGGGCGTCACGAGCATGCTGCAGCGCGCGCAGGAGGCGGGAGAGCTGAGCGTGGACCTCGACGCGGAGGCCTTTGCGTGGTCGTTGATGTCGTTTGTGGCCGCCCGCTCGTTCCGCCGCGCGGTCGCACCAGATGCGGAACTCGAACGGCGGCTGGTCGAGCAGCTCCTGCGGCCACTCGGCTGAGAGGAAGGCCGGCGACCGGATTTCAGAGCCGCGGTGCCACCGTGACCGCCTTGTCCACGATGGACAGAACGCGTTCGCTGGCACACGCTCGCGGGTCGCGATGAGGCTGTCGCAGCACGACTCCGAGTCTGCGGCGCGGTCAGGTGATAATGGTCTGCGTGGTGCCCCCGACGGGACTCGAACCCGCACTCGATCGATTTTAAGTCGACTGCCTCTGCCGATTGGGCTACGGGGGCACCGCACACTCTAGGCGATGACCTCGGCGCGGTGTCCAGGACACACAACCGAAGAGCCCCCGGTCACCAGGACCGGGGGCTCTTCGGCAAAGAGGAACGTCAGGACTTCGAAACCCGCGCGAACTCGTCCTTCGGGTTGTTGATCTGCCCGAGCGAGATCACCTCACGCCGGAACAGCCCGCCCAGGATCCAGTCGAACAGGATGCGGATGCGGCGGTTCCACGTCGGCATGGCCTTCAGGTGGTACGCGCGGTGGAAGAGCCACGCCGGGAAGCCCTTGATCTTCAGGTTCAGCGCGTCCGCGACGCCCTTGTGGAGGCCGAGGCTCGCCACCGCGCCCAGGTTCTTGTGGAAGTAGTCCTTCGGCTTGCCGCCGCGCAGGACCTTGATGATGTTCTTCGCCAGGAGGCGGGCCTGGCGGACCGCGTGCTGGGCGTTCGGCGGGCACGTCGCCGTCGGGTCTTCCTCCGTGCGGGACAGGTCCGGGATCGCCGCGTTGTCGCCCGCCGTCCAGACCTCCGGGTGGCCCACGACCTGCATCGCCGCCGTGGCCTCGAGGCGGCCGCGCTTGTCCAGCGGCAGGTCGGAGTTGGCCAGGACCGGGTTGGCCTTCACGCCCGCGGTCCAGATGATCGTGTCGGTGTCGAACTCCGTGCCGTCCGACAGCACGACGTGGCCGTTTTCGAACGACTTCGCCGCCGTCGACAGGTAGACCTCGATGCCGCGCTTCTCCAACTGCTCGACCGTGTACACACCCAGGGTCTCGCGGACCTCGGGCAGGATCCGGCCGGCCGCCTCGACGAGGACCCAGCGGATGTCGGAGGTCTTGATGTTCGGGTAGTAGTTCTCCACCGCGAACCGGGTCATGTCCTCGAGCTCGGCCAGCGCCTCGATGCCGGCGAAGCCGCCGCCGACCACCGTGAACGTCAGGAGGCGCTTGCGCAGCTCGGGGTCGAGCGTGCTGGCCGCCTCGTCGAGCTTGGTCATGATGTGGTTGCGCAGGTAGATCGCCTCGCCGATGGTCTTGAAGGCGATGCCCTCCTCGACCAGGCCCGGGATCGGCAGGATGCGCGCGACGGCGCCGAGGGCGACGACCAGGATGTCGTAGCCGAGCTGCTCGATGTGGCCGTCGGCCGCCTCGACCGTGACCGACTTCTTCTCGTTCTCGATCTTGGTGACGCGCGCGGTCAGCACGTGGCAGCGCTTGAGCACCCGCCGCAGCGGCACGACCACGTGCCGGGGCTCGATCGCGCCGGCCGCGGCCTCCGGGAGGAACGGCGCGTACGTCATGTGGGGCTGCGGGTCAACGACGGTCACGGAGGCCTCGTTGGCCCGGAGCATCTTCTGGAGGCCGTACGCCGTGTAGAGCCCGACGTACCCACCACCGAGGACGAGGATCCGAGTCGGTTCCGACTTCGACTTCGCAGCAGCCATGTCCTCATGGTGACACCTTCGCCGCGACCCCGCTCGGGGGCCCCATCCGGCTGTGACCAGCGTCGCTGCGGTTTCCGTAACGATTCAGTCCGGCGCTGTCACCGAGGTCGCGGCGCGGAAGACGTCGGCCACCATGGCGTGGGTCACGCGGTGTGTCTGGACATTCCGTGGCGATACGTGATAACAGCCGAAAAGACGCAGGTCGCCCAGCTCCACCACCGTCCCGTGGCCGAACGCCGGCCGCGGCTGCGGCACCGGCCAGCCGGCCGCGTCCAGCACGGGCAGTAACGCCTGCCAGCCGAACGCGCCGAGCACCACGATCGCCCGCAGTGTCGGACGTAACAGTGCCAGCTCCTCCGCCAGCCACGGGCGGCAGGTGTCCCGCTCGGCCGGCGTCGGCTTGTTCTCCGGCGGCGCGCACCGCACGGGCGACACGAGCCTGGTGCCGTACAGCTCCAAGCCGTCGCCGATCGCCGTCGACGTCGGCTGTGAGGCGAGCCCGACCTCGTGCAGGACGCGGAAGAGGAAATCACCCGATGGGTCGCCGGTGAACATCCGGCCGGTGCGGTTCGCGCCGTGCGCCGAGGGCGCCAGGCCGACGACGGCGAGCGACGCGTCCGGCGGCCCGAACCCCGGCACCGGGCGCGCCCAGTGCTCCTCGCCGCGGAACGCCGCCTTGGTGCCCGCGACGCCCTCCCGCCAGGCGACCAGCCGCGGACAGGCCCGGCATGCCGACACAGCCGCGTCGAGCTCGGCCAGCGACCTCATCGCGGCGCCGCCCGGGACAGCCGGTCGGCGTGCCGCGTGGTCTCGGGCAGGCGGTAGCGCGGGGTCAGGGCCAGCGTCAGCCGGCACGCGTGCGCCAGGTCGATCCGGTGCCCGGCCGAGACGTACACCGGCTTGACGCCGTCCTGGGTCCGCAGCACCGCGCCGACGACCTCGCCCGCGTCGGCCAGCGGCTCCGACGACCCCCGGGCGGCCCCGGGCGAACCGTGCGTGCCGACGAACCGCGTCTTGGCGACGCCGAACGCGGGCAGCCCGGTCAACACGCCGAGGTGGCAGGCCAGGCCGAAGCGCCGCGGGTGGGCGCGGCCGTGGCCGTCGCAGACCAGGACGTCGGGGACGTGCTCCAGCCGCTCGAGCGCGGCGAGCAGCGGCGGCAGCTCGCGGAAGGCGAACAGGCCCGGTTCGTACGGGAAGACGGCCTTGGCGCGGTGCGTCCGCTCCTCGACCACGGTGAGCCCGGCGGTTTCGAGGGTGACCACGGCCGCGGTGATGCCGTCGGCGTCGTCGTAGGCGACGTCGAGGCCGGTGACCGTCGGCGGCAGCTCGGGGCAGTCGTCCGCGAGCTCGACCCGGCCGCGGAGCCGTTCCTGGACGGCGAGCGCCTCCTCGATCGTCGACGGCCAGTCCTGGGTGTGCACCAGGTCACCCTGCCACAGGCGCCGGGGCCCGCCGACTAAGTTGGGTCCATGGCGGACACCACCCCCGAAGCGGCTGCCGAACCGAAGGCTCCGGAAACCACGGAGATCCCGGCCGAGCCCACCGACGACATCGTCACCACGCAGCACACGCTGACCGTGAAGCGGAAGAAACTCGCGTACACGGCTAAAGCGGGACGAATCGTGCTCCGCAAGGAGATCGTCAAGGACGGCAAGTCCGAGGGCTTCAAGGCGAAGGCGGAGGTGTTCATCACCTCCTACACCCTCGACGACGCCGACCCGGGCACCCGGCCGGTGACGTTCGCCTTCAACGGCGGCCCCGGCTCGTCGAGCATCTGGCTGCACATGGGCCTGCTGGGGCCGCGCCGCGTGCTCTCGGGCGACGTCGACGACCTGGTGCCGCCGCCGTACGGGCTGGCCGACAACCCCGAGACGCTGCTGGCGCACAGCGACCTCGTGTTCATCGACCCGGTGTCGACCGGCTACTCGCGTGCGTCCGAAGGCGGCGAGACCAAGGACTTCCACGGCTTCAAGGGCGACATCGAGTCGGTCGGCGAGATCATCCGGCTGTGGGTGTCGCGGCACCAGCGCTGGCTGTCGCCGAAGTTCCTGGCCGGCGAGTCGTACGGCACGCTGCGCGCCGCCGGGCTGGCCGCGCACCTGCAGGACCGGCACGGGCTGTACCTCAACGGCCTGCTGCTCATCTCGTCGGTGCTCGACCTGGGCACGCTGCGGTTCACGGAGGGCAACGACCTCCCGTACTCGCTGTACGTGCCGACGTACGCGGCGATCGCGCACTACCACGGGCTGCACGGCGAGCGCCCGCTCGACGACGTCCTCGCCGACGCTGAGGACTTCGCCGCGAAGGACCTGCCGTACGTGCTTTCGCGCGGCGCCCGCTTGTCCACTCAGGACAGGGCCGAAGCGGTGGCCACGCTGGCGTCGCTCACCGGCCTCACCGAGTCCTATGTGGACCGGGTGAACCTGCGCATCGAGCACGTCCGGTTCTTCACCGAGCTGCTGCGCGACCGCGGCCTGGTGGTCGGCCGGATGGACGGCCGCTTCACGACGTGGGAGCCGGACGGCGGCCGCGAGCACATGAGCGACGACCCGTCGATCTCCCGCGTGGTCGGCGCGTACGCGGCGGCGTTCAACCACTACGTGCGGGCGGAGCTGGGGTACGAGAACGACCTGCCGTACGAGATCATCAGCGAGGACACGTTCAAGGCGTGGTCGTATTCGGACTTCGAGGGCCGCTCGGTTTCGGTGGTGGATTCGGTGAGCGCGGCCATGCGCGCGAACCCGCACCTGCAGGTCCACGTGGCATTCGGTCACTACGACGGCGCGACGGCCTATTACGCGGCCGAGCACGTGCTGGCGCATTTGCAGATCCCGGAGGAACTGCGCGACAACATCGACACGGCGTACTACCCGGCCGGCCACATGATGTACGTCCACGAGCCGACCCGGGTGCAGCAGTCGAAGGACCTGGCGAAGTTCGTCAAGAAGGCGTCGAACCGCTGAGCACGGCCCGCAGCCGCCGCCACTGGACGACACCCACGACGACCTGCGCCGCCAGCGCGAGAAGGGCGTAGCCGACCAGCCACGGCCGCCACTCCGGCGGCTGGGCGTGGCCGAACAGCGGCTCGACCAGCACGGGAACGGCGTAAATCCCGGGCATGGCCAGGAGCAGGTCGTGCAGCCGCACGGCGGTGTCCACGGCCCGGGACGTCGCGTCCTCCGCGATGACGGGCCGGCGGAAGACGTCCGTCACCATCGCGGCCGTGACCGCCGCGCCCAGGAACAGCAGGAGGAGCCAGCTCGCCGCGTACGTGCGAAACGGCGTCGTGGCGAAGATCGTCACGGCGAGCGCGGCGCCGCCACCGAAGGTGACCAGCGGCACGGCGAGGAACCAGCTGGTCACCTCGGTGCGCGGCGGGCCCCCGAGCGTCCCGAACCGCGCCAGCGCCTGGCGGTCGCGGGCCCGGGCGGGCAGCCAGTAGCCGAGGTGCTGGACGATGACGAGGAAGAAGGCGTACGAGCTGTCCACCAGGTCCGCGCCGGGGACGCCGGGCAGGAAAGTCAGGCTCTCGAACCCGATTGTGGCGGCCGTGAAGCCCAGGACGGCCACGCCGACCCACCGCCACGTGCCGGGCGGGCGGGCACCGGCGCGGAAGCCGAGCCGCAGGGCCAGCAGGTCGGTCATCGTCGGCACGTCGACACGGTGCTTGAACAGCCAGCGGCCGGCTGCCGCGCGCTCCGCGTCGGTCGGGCTCACGAGGGCACCGTCCCGTAGCGGCCGGGCGGCAGGCTGGAACGCCGGGCCTCCCTCGCGGCGCCGACGTGGACCGCCGCCACCAGGACGAAGTACCCGATCGCGGGCACGAACCGCGCCGGGGGCCACGGCCAGCTGGTGGACAGGTCGATCCAAGCGAGCAACAGGAACGCGAACGGCACCGCGAACGCCCGGGCGTCGTGGGCCCGCAAGGCCGCGTCGACGGCGAGGGAAGCATCGTCCTCGGCGATCACCGGCGCACGCAGGACCCGGCCGAGGACCGACGTCACACTCGCGGCGCCGATCACCAGCGCGGCCGCCCAGCCCGCCGGGTGGGCGGCGAACACCGCGCACAGGACCACGCCGCCGCCGAACGTCGTCGCCACCGCGGCGAAGTACCACCAGCCCACCTGGCCGGCCACCTCCCGGAACGACGGCCGGGCGCCCGGGGGAACCAGCCGGGCCGCGGCGCGATCGGCCCGGCGCACCCGGTGCCACTGCAGCAGCGGAAAAGCAGCGCAGACCACGGCGAACACCAGGAACCGCGCGAGCACCGGGACCGGCGGGAGCAAGGCGGCCATCCAGACCACGGGGGAAAGCACGATGTAGGCCGGGTAGGACCGCGAGGCCAGCTCCCGGGCCCCGGCACGCACCGCGAGCAGCGGCGTCGGCTCGGCCACTTCCACCCCACGGCGGGCCAGCCACGCCCGCGCGCCCTGTCTCTCGGCGAGCGTCGTCCACGCTGCTTCCGTCACCATCGAACCTCCCCCATTCCCGCGCTACACGCGCGAAGCGGTGGAAAGGTTTACCGGCCGTAGCAGCGGAACGGCAGCCGGCGGTACCGATAGCGGACGTCCGCCCACCTCAGCAGCTGCAGGAAGACGGCCGTGACCAGGTACGCCAGCACGGACCCCCAGTCCCCGTCGTACACGCGAACCGCCCCGGGAAGGTTGCCTTCCCGGGGCGGTTCGCCGGTATGCGCTACTTCAGGTACTGCGACCCGCGCGTCACCGCCGACCAGGCGTCGACCGCGCCGTGGCCGTAGAAGCCGTTGAACGACGGGGTGCCCTCACAGGTTGCCGTGTACGTCGCGTCGCGGCCTTCCTTCAGGTAGTCCACCGTCCGCGGCACCGGGCAGGCGATCTCGCGCGCCGTGCCCTCGATGACCCGCTGGACCTTGTCCGGGTCCATGCCGAACTCGCCGCGCGACTTCTTGCCGTACTGCGAGACGATCAGCGCCGCGACGCCGGTCGCGTGCGGGGTCGCCATCGACGTGCCCTGCAGCCACTGGTAGTAGCCGACGCGGCCGTCCGCGGCCGTGGCCTTCTTGACGCCCGCCGTGACGCCGGCCGGTGTGATGTTGCCGTCCGCGTCGATGTTGCCCTCGGCGATGCCGACGTTCTTCGGGTACGTCGAGAGGATCTGGTTCTCGACCGTGCGGTACCACGGCGTGCCGAAGTAGTCGCGGTAGAAACCGCCCGGGCCGGAGACCGAGATCTGCTCGAGGCCGTAGTTCGAGTAGTCCGCCTTCTTCTGCGACGGCCCGAACGAGCTCACGCCGATCGTGTGGTTGCCCTCGACCGGCAGGTTGAGGCAAGTCGAGTTGTCGATCGTGCGCGGGTGCGCGCTGTTCGCCGGGTAGTCCGGGCTGGTCGCGTCCGGCTGCGGCGCGCCGAGGTCGGTGTGCTGGTTGCCCAGCGCGACCAGCATCGTGACGCCCTTGCGGTGCGCGTAGTTCAGCGCGCGCTGCGTCGCCTCGATGATCGTGCGCTGCTCGGCCTGCTCGGCGGCCGAGTCGGCCGGGTTCGCGGCACAGTTGTAGAGCCACGGGTCGGTGTAGAACGACATGTTGACCACGTCGATGCCCGCGTCGCCGGCGTAGGTGATCGCGTCGACCGTCGGCTGCAGGAAGAAGTAGCCCGAGTCCTGGCCGGCGCGGATGTTCACCAGCGTCACGTTGGGCGCGACGCCGGAGACGCCGAAGCCGTTCGCGGCGGCGGCGATGGTGCCGGCGACGTGCGTGCCGTGACCGCCGTCGTCGTGGTTGGCCGGGTCGACGCAGCTGCGGAACTCACACGGACCGTCGACCTCGCCGCCGTTGACGTCGGTCGGGATGTCGACGGTGAAGTTGCGCGAGGCGGCCAGGTCGAAGTTCGGCGCGATGTCCGGGTGCGTGCCGTCGATGCCGGTGTCGATTACGCCGACCTTGACCTGCTTGCTGCCCGGCTGCTTGGTGCGCGAGAGGTCCGAGCGGACGGACTTGAGGCCCCAGAGCTGGTCGTCCAGCGGGTCCATGCCCACCGGAGCGGCGGCGGCCTTCTTCGACGAAGAAGCGCCTCCGCGGCCTTCCTTCTCGACGGCGGCGTCGCTCTTGACCTTCTTGCCGCTCTTCGGCACCGAGCCGATGGCCTGCGCCTTGGCCGCGCCGAACACCGCGCGGTTCGCGGCCATACGCTCGGTGAAGCCGGTGGCCGGCGCGCTCGCCTTGATCAGGCCGACCGCGGTGTTGGTCTCGAGGACCGTGCCGCCCGCGGCCTTGATCGCCTGCTGGGCGCTGCCGATGCTCTGGACGTCCTTGGCGAGCACGGTGAACTCGGTCGCCGGGCCGGACAGCGCGGGCTGCGCCGACGCGGCCGGGACCGCGACGGCGGAAACCGCGCCGAACAGCGGCACGGCCAGCACCGCGGCCAGAAGCCTGGGTCTCTTCACGTTTCTCCTCCTCGCGGAAAGCGGTTCCTGCACCGTATAGATCGGACAATGTGTGTACAACGGCCAAACGTACGTTATGGAACAACCGACTTCTGCTCGGCGAAGTGACAAGCTGACAAGTGCCCGTCCGTCCTGGGCACCAGCTCCGGCACCTCCGTGGCGCACCGGTCCGCGGCCTTCCAGCACCGGGTGCGGAACCGGCACCCGGACGGGGGATCCAGGGGGCTCGGGACGTCGCCGGTCAGCCGGATCACCTGGCGGCGCCCGCGCACGGCCGGATCCGCCACCGGCACCGCGGACAGCAGCGCCTGGGTGTACGGGTGGGACGGTCGTTCGTAGATCTCCTCGTCGGTGCCGAGTTCGACGATCTTGCCCAGGTACATCACCGCGACCCGGTTGGACAGGTGCCGCACCACCGAAAGGTCGTGCGCGATGAAGACGTAGGACAGGCCGAACTCGCCCTGCAGGTCGCCGAGCAGGTTCATCACCTGGGCCTGGATGGAGACGTCCAAGGCGGACACCGGCTCGTCGCAGATGATCACCTTGGGCCGCAGCGCGAGCGCCCGCGCGATGCCGATGCGCTGGCGCTGCCCGCCGGAGAACTGGTGCGGGTAGCGGTTGAGGTGCTCGGGGTTGAGCCCGACCACGTCGAGCAGTTCCCGCACCTTGCCCGCGCGCGAGCCCTTGGGGGCGACGTCGGGGTGGATCTCGAACGGCTCGCCGATGATGTCGCCGACCGTCATGCGCGGGTTGAGCGAGGTGTACGGGTCCTGCAGCACGATCTGGATCTCGCGCCGCAGCTTCCGCAGCTCGGCGCCGCGCATCGCGAAGATGTCGCGGCCCTCGAACTTCGCGGTGCCGCCCGTCGGTTCCTCCAGGCGCATCAGGACTTGCGCGAGGGTCGACTTCCCGCAGCCGGACTCGCCGACGACGCCGAGCGTCTCGCCCGGCATCAGGTCGAACGAGACGCCGTCGACGGCCTTGACCTGGCCGATCGTGCGCTTGAACAGGATCCCGGTGCGGACCGGGAAGTACTTCCGCAGGTCGCGGACGGCGAGGATGGGTTCAGGCACGGGAGCTCACCACCTCTTCGGCGAAGTGGCACGCGCTCGTGCGGCCGAAACCGATGGCGTGCTGCGGCGGGACGTCTGCCGAACACTTCGCTTCGGCCCGCTTGCACCGTGGGTGGAACGGGCAGCCCGGCGGGATGTCCAGCAGGCTGGGCGGCAGGCCCTTGATGGTTTCCAGAGTCTGTCCTTTGAGGTCGAGCCGGGGCAGGGAGTCCATCAGCGCGGCGGTGTACGGGTGGGCCGGCGCGCGGAACAGCTCGACGGCGTCGGCCTGCTCGACGATCCGGCCCGCGTACATCACCGCGATCCGGTCCGCGACCTCGGCGACCACGCCCAGGTCGTGGGTGATGAGGACCAGGCCCATCCGGCGTTCGGCCTGGATCTCGCCGAGCAGGTCCATGATCTGGGCCTGCACGGTGACGTCGAGGGCGGTGGTCGGCTCGTCGGCGATGAGCAGGTCGGGGTCGAGCGCCAGCGACATCGCGATCATCGCGCGCTGGCGCATCCCGCCGGAGAACTGGTGCGGGTAGTCCCTGACCCGGCGGTCCGCGGCCGGGATGCGGACGGTGTCGAGGAGCTCGATCGCCCGCTTCCGGGCGTCCTTTTTGGACATCCCGAGCCGGACGCGCAGCTGTTCCTCGATCTGGAAGCCCACGGTGAACACCGGGTTCAGCGCGGACAGCGCGTCCTGGAAGATCATCGCGATCTCGCTGCCACGCACCTCGCGGCGGCGGTCCTCGGACGCGGTCAGCAGGTCCTCACCGCGCCAGCGCACGGCACCGGCGGTGATCACGCCGGGCGGCATGTCGAGGATACCCATCACCGTCTGCGCGGTGACGCTCTTGCCGGAGCCGGATTCACCCAGCACGGCCAGCGTTTCGCCCGCGTGCACCGAGTAGCCGACGCCGTTGAGCACGTTGGCCACGCCGTCGGCCGTCCGGAACTCGACGTGCAGGTCTTCGACTTCGAGCAGCAGTTCGTTGTCGGACAAGGACTTACCTCGACTTCGGATCGAGCGCGTCGCGGATGCCGTCACCGAGCATCACGAAGGCCAGCACGGTCAGGGTGACGAAGGCGCCGGGGAACAGCAGCATGTGCGGGTCGTTCCGGAAGTAGTCCCGCGAGTCGGCGATCAGCACGCCCCACGAGATCACCGGCGGGCGCACGCCGATGCCGAGGTAGGCGAGCGTCGCTTCGGCGCCGATGAACGCGCCGAGCGCGATGGTGGCGTACACGAGCACCGGCGCGATCGTGTTCGGCAGCAGGTGCCGGAAGATGATCCGCGGGGTGCTCGCGCCGAGACCGCGCGCGGCCTTGACGTAGTCGAGCTGCTTGGCCACCAGCGTCGCCGAGCGCATGATCCGCATGCCGACCGGCCAGCTCAGCACCGCGATGGAGCAGACCACCTGGACGATGATCGTCACCGCCCCCGGGTTGGCGCCGGGCGCGTTGAACGTCGTCAGGATGACGATCGCGCCGAGCACGAACGGCAGGCCGGCGAAGATGTCGCCGAAGCGCGACAGCACGCTGTCGACGAACCGGCCGTAGTAGCCGGCGATGATGCCGATCACCGAGCCGACGAGCACGGTCACCAGCGTGGAGAACACGCCGACCAGCACCGAGGCACGGGTGCCGTAGATGGTGCGGGCGTAGACGTCCTGGCCCTGGTTGTCGTAGCCGAACCAGGCGTCCGCGGACGGGCCCTCGTTCGCGTGCGCGAGGTCGCTGAAGCCCGCTTCGCGCGAGCTGAACAGGCCGGGCGCGATCGCGATCAGCACGATGAGCAGGATGATCACCGCCGAGGCGATGACCGCCGGCTTGCGCCGCAGCTGGCGCCAGGCGTCGCTCCACAGGCTGCGGGGTTTCTGCGGGCCGGTGGCGGAGTCGTCCACCCGGGACAGCTCGGCCGCGTCGGCCCCGCCGCCGCCCACCAGGTTCGGGTCAGTCATAGCGGATCCTCGGGTCGAGAACGGCGTAGAGCAGGTCGACGACCAGGCTCATCAGCAGGTACACCAGCACCAGGAGGACGACCACGCCGACGACGGTCGCGCTCTCCCGGTTCTGGATGCCGCGGAAGATGAGCCCGCCCAGCCCGTTGATGTTGAACACGCCTTCGGTGACGATCGCGCCGCCCATCAGGGCGCCGAGGTCGGTGCCGAGGAACGTCAGCACCGGGATCACCGAGTTGCGCAGCAGGTGGACGAGCACGACCCGGCTCTGCGGCTGGCCCTTCGCGATCGCCGTCCGGACGTAGTCGGCGCGGCGGTTCTCGGCGATGCTCGTCCGCGCCAGCCGGGCCACGTACGCCATGGACAGGCTGCCGAGCGCGATGCCCGGCACGATGAGCTCGCCGATGCCCGGGTCGTCCGACACGCTCGCCTCGATCCAGCCGAGGCCGCCCGAGCCCAGGACCAGCTGCAGCACGATCGCGGTGACGAACACTGGCAGCGAGATCAGGAACGTGGTCGAGACCAGCACGAGGTTGTCGAGGAAACCCTTGCCGCGCAGGCCGGTCAGCACGCCGGCGGTGAGGCCGATGACCGCTTCGATGATCACGGCGATCACCGCCAGCCGCAGCGTGATCGGGTAGGACGTCGCGATCAGCTCGCCGACGGACGTGCCGTTGAAGGTTTCGCCCCAGTCGCCGGTGAAGAGGCTCCCGAGGTACTTGACGTACTGGACGAAGATGTTGTCGTTCAGGTTGAACTTCTCGGTCATCTGGGCGACGTAGGACGCCGGGCAGGCGGCCTGGCCGCACTTGCCGGAGAACGGGTCGCCGGGCACGGCCCAGACGAGGACGTAGATGAGGAACGTGGTGCCGAAGAACACCGGGATCAGCTGCAGCAGCCGTCGCAGGACATAGCGGGTCATCAAGAGTTCCTAGTGCGCGCCGGCCGGGGGGGGGGGGGGGGGGGGGGGGTGGGGGACGAAACGAGACACAAACCAGCGCAGGGGGTCGTGAGTGGTAATTAGGGTCAGAACCCGAATTACCACTCACGACGGCGTGGTGGTGGGTGCGGCAGCTACTTCTTCAGGACCTCGATCGACGGGTAGTCCGCCATGCGCCGGAAGTCCAGGCCCGCGGACTTGAGGTTCTTCGACTTCGCCGCGGTGCCCTTCTCGTCCCACACCGGGATCGTCGGCAGGTCCTGCGCTACCAGGTCCTCGGCCTGCTGGTACAGCTTGACCGCGGTGTCCTTGTCGACGGTCGAGTCCGCCTGGGCGAGGAGTGCGTCGACCCGCGGGTTCGAGTACGTCGAGTCGTTCGAGGACGCGCCGGTCTTGAAGATCGGGTTGAGGAAGTTCTCGATGGACGGGTAGTCCGCCGACCAGTCGGAGCGGCCCATGCCGGTGAGCTTGTGGCCGGTCACGATGCTGCGCCACTGGCCGAAGTCGGTGGCGGGCACGAAGTCGCACTCGACGCCGAGCGTGTTCTTGATGCTGTTGCACGCCGCGACCAGCGGTTCCTTGCGGCCACCGTCCGCGTTGGACGCGATGGTGAGCTTGCCCTGGAAGCCCGACTTCTGGAAGGCCTCCTTCGCGGCGGCCGGGTCGAACTTGCAGAACTTGCAGACGCCGGGCCGCGCGCCCGGGATGCCTTGGGAGATGTAGCCGTCCGCCGGCACGTAGGTGTCGTTCATGACGGTCTTGGTGATCTGCGCGCGGTCGATCGCCATCGAGATGGCCTTGCGCAGCTCGAGGTTGTTGTAGCCGGGCACGTAGTACGGGATGTTGATGGTGCTGATCCCGAGCAGGTGGCCGGTCACCAGCCGGTCGCCGAGCTCGTTCTTGTACTTGCCGCCCGAGACCGCCGACGGCGGCAGCGCCTCCATGAAGTCGAGCCGCCCGCTCAGCAGGTCCTGGTAGGCGGTCTCCTGGCTGGCGTAGATCTTGATGTCGAGGTTCTTGAACTTGACCTTGTCGTCACCCTTGTAGTCGTCGTAGCGGGTGAGCTTGATGTCCTGGTTGGGCGTCCGCGAGACGAACTTGAGCGGGCCGTTGCCGATCGGGTGCTGCTCGAAGGCCTTGGGGTCCTTGAAGAACGAGTCGGGCAGCGGCGCGAAGGCCTGGTAGCCGATCTTGATGTCGAAGACGGAGAAGGGCGCGTTGAGCGTCACCTGGAACTCGTAGTCGTTCTTCTGGACGAGCCCGGACATCTTGTCGGTGACCGGCTTGGCGTTCTCGTCCGCGGGGTGGACGTCGGAGTAGCCCTGGATGTTCGCGTAGAAGTCGGTGTTGAGCTGGCCGTTCGGCGCGTAGGCGCCGTAGTTCCAGGCGTCGATGAAGTTGTGCGCCTTCACCTCGGTGCCGTCGTGGAACTTCCAGCCCTGCTTGATCTTGATGTCGAAGACCTTGGAGTCGGTCGTGGTGATCGAATCCGCCATCAGGTTGAAGGGCTTGGCGTCGGCGCCGTTGAACCCGACCAGCGTGGAGAACATCGGCTGGAGGGCCTTGGTGCCGCCCAGGTCGTTGATGTTGGTCGGGACCAGTGCGTTCTGCGGTTCGGTGCCGTAGACGCTGACGGTGCCGTCCGGGTCCGTCTCGCCGGCACCCGTGGAGCTGCCCGAGCCGCCACCGCACGCGGTGAGCGCCAGCGCCAGCGAGGTCATCACCACCGTGGGTCCCCAGAGCCTGCGCGAACGACGCATGATCCCCTCCAAATCCGGTGTGTCCGAAAGGTGAGACGCACGCTATCGGGGCCGGTGAAGCCGATCACAGGACTGCGGTGTTGCAAATGTGTGACGACCGTCTGGACCACCTGGTTGGAGCACAACCAACGTAGGAATCGGGATACTCCGGACAGCCTAGCGCGGACAGGTGGTCATCACCCGCTCACCCTCGGTTCCGTTGCGGCACAAGCCCTTTCGGGCGGCCGAACGGTCGGTCAGCCAGGCAGAGACCGGAGGGGCATCACCCGTGACTGAGCGGGCATCTCGCGTGATTGGGCGGGCATCTCGCGTGATTGGAGGGGCATCACGGTGATGCCCGGCCAGACACGCGTGATGCCCCTCGGCGCACGCATGATGCCCCGCTGATCACGCGAGATGCCCCTCGGCGCACGGTCAGGCGAGGGACAACGCGATGCCGTCGAGGATGTCGTGTTCGCTGACGACCAGCTCGGTCGGGCCGCCGCGGGCCGCGAGCTGCTCGGCGAGGGTCTGGACCACTACCGCGCCGCCGCCGATCACGTCCACCCGGCCCGGGTGGATCACCGGGTTGGCCGCCCGGGTGGCGTGGTCGCTCTGCAGGAGCTCGGTGGCCAGGCGGTCGATGTCCGCCGGGCTCAGCTTGGACAGGTGCACGCGGTCGCTGTCGTACTCCGGCAGCCCCAGCGCGATCGCCGAGAGCGTCGTCACCGTGCCCGCCACGCCCACCCATGTCCGCGCGCGGGCGACGTCGACCACGTCGAACGCGTCCGTCAGCACCTTGCCGGCCAGGTCGCGGGCGGCGGCGATCTCGTCGGCCGTCGGCGGGTCGCTCTTGAGCGCGCGCTCGGTGATCCGGACGCAGCCGATGTCGACCGACTTCGCCGCGACCACCTCGGCCTGCCTGCCGTCCCAGGTGCCGAGGACCAGCTCCGTCGAGCCGCCGCCGACGTCGACCACCACGAACGGGCCGTCGTCCGGGTCCTGCTCCCCCACCGCGCCGGTGAACGACAGCCGCGCCTCCTCGTCGCCGCTGATCACCTCGGCCTCGACGCCGAGCGTCTCGCGCGTCATGCGGAAGAAGTCGTCGCGGTTCTTCGCGTCGCGGGTCGCGGACGTGGCGACCATGCGCACCTTCTCCACGCCCTTGCGCCGCGCGGCGATCGTGTAGTCGGCCAGTGCGGCGCGGGTGCGTTCGAGCGCCTCGGGGGCCAGCTCACCGGTGGCGTCGACGCCCTGGCCGAGCCGGACGATCCGCATCTCGCGGTGCAGGTCGCGCAGGTCGACCGTGCCGTCGTGGCGCGGCGTCAGCTCGGCGACGAGCAGGCGGATGGAGTTGGTCCCACAGTCGATCGCGGCAACACGAGGCATGCCGCCACCCTAACCGGACGTCGGCGGCACCGTGGTCGTGGTCAGGGTGGTCGACGTCGTGACCGAGGTGATCACGGCCCCGCAGGTCGGCGTCGGGGTCGGGGTCGGGCTCGGTGAGGTCTCGCCAGTCGGTGTCGGCGTGCTCGACGGCGCCGGCACGGTCGTGACGCTGATGACCGTCCTCGTGGTCACCGTCGTCGTCGGCGACGCGCACGGCGGCGACGACGTGGTCGGCGGCTTCGACGTGCCCGTCGTCGGCGGAGGCGCCGAAGAAGAAGCCGTCGGCGGGACCGGAGGCGGCGGGATCGACGGCGGCGCCGGGGCCAGCGCCGCGTTCGGCGCGCCGATCGGCACCGTGCTGTCCGGCACCTGCATGATCCCGTTGCGGTAGGCGTCCGCCCACAGGATCACCGTGTTCACGTACGTGTCGGAGTTGTTGTACCGGTAGATCGCCCCGCGCAGCTGGTCCGGCTTCGCCAGGTCGAACCCGCCGGAGCACAGGTACCGGCCGGTGGCCAGCGCGGCGTCGAAGATGTTGTTCGGGTCGGACTTGCCGTCGCCGTTGCCGTCGGAGGCGTAGCCCTTCCAGGTCCCCGGGATGAACTGGGTCGGCCCGACCGCCCGGTCCCACACCGGGTCGGTGTCGAGCAGGCCCCCGTCGGTGTCCGGGATCGCGGCGAAGTTGCCCTGGCCGTTGAGCTGCGGGCCGAGGATCGGCTCGCGCGTGGTCCCGGCCGCGTCGACGTACCCGCCGCGGGCGTGGTTGGACTCGATCCGGCCGATGCTCGCGATCAGCGCCCAGTCGATGTGGCACGCGGGCAGCTCGCGGCCGAGGATGTCGGCGGCCTTCTTGTACGCGGCGAGCGCGGTGGCCGGGATGCCGAGCGGGCCGTCGGGGAGCTCGTAGGCCGGGAGGGGCATCGGGGTGGGCGCGCCGGGAAGGGTGCCGTCGACGGCGATCTGCTGGAGGGCGGCGTTCCCGGGGTCGTAGCCCTGGCCGAGCGCGGCGTCGCGGCCGTGGTCGGCGCTGCCGCCGAGCCAGCCGAGGGTGCCGCCGCCGGCGACCAGCGCCGGGACCACGGCCAGGATGCCGGTGATGACGGGGTACGCGGTGCGGTGGCGGATCCCGAATCTTCGCGCGTAGCTCCCGACTGCGTCAGGCAGCCGCCGCACACGCATGCTCAGAGCCCTCCTGGCCGGATCGGTCACCACTCTCGGGGGACAGCCTGCCGCACCCGCGGCAAGGTTTCAGCCCATCGAGAGACGTGATCGAGGTTTTCGCTCACCCAGACCAATTATCTCTTCACACTGCGCGAGTGTTACGCGGCGCAGTCCCCGGAGGGCCACCCGTTGGCCGTAAGCAGGGCCAACGTCTCGTCACCGAACGGATTCACGCCGGGGCCGACGGCCAGCGAGTGCGCGACGTGGACGTGGAGGCACTTGACGCGGCCGGGCATCCCGCCGGCGGTGACCTGGTGGCCGAGCGGCTCGATGGCGTCCCGCTCGGCGAGGTACACCTCGTGCGTGCGCTGGTACTGCGCCGCGAGCTCGGGATCGGTGGTCAGCCGCTCGGTCATCTCCTTCATGATCCCGGACGCCTCGATGGTGCCGATCATCGAGTTCAGCTTCGGGCAGGTCAGGTAGTAGAGCGTCGGGAACGGCGTGCCGTTCTCCAGCCGCGGGCTGGTCTGCACCACGGACGGATGACCGCTCGGGCACCGCGCGGCGATGGCGCGCAACGCCCGCGGCGGCCGTCCGAGCTGCTCCGCGATGATCTCGCGGTCGGCGTCGGTGACGGGCTCGAACCGGTGCTGCTGCGTGCTGTTCACGCGGTCAAGGTTAGAGCGTGCCCCCGCTCCGGCCCCCAAGCGCCCCAATGAGGTTTTCTCAGTAGGGCTGGGCTCGGGTGGGCGTGTTGGCGTGGGATGAGGCGTGGGGCCCCTGGTAGGACTGGATTTGCGAAGATCGAATCCTAGAGTTCCAGAGGCCCCACGTGATCCATTA